>DIVR01000042.1 GCA_002428325.1 bacterium UBP4_UBA6127 | reverse complement strand
ACCAATACCCTTAACTGGGACCGGCAGGTAGTGCCTGGAAGGTCAAAAGATTACTATATAAAGGGACTTTCATCTTTTTATCCTGCAGATCCAGTGAGGATCAGTTACTATGGCGAGGGTAACTATTTAGTATTCTTTGAGACAGGTGGAGTTTTTCCTTTTACCCGAGGAGGCTATGTTTATTATTCATCTGAGGAAGCTAAAAGGGAGTTAGCTTATCTACAAAAAACGAAGGATATTAAAAACCATTGGGTGATGTATAGTCATTAAGCTCTGTGGAAAAAGGCTACATGACAAGAACTAAAAAGCCATTCTGTAATAGATGGATATTCAACATGATTAATAATAAAGAAGGAATAGTATATTGACTAGCCATTAGACAGCCATAACCGGAAACTAGCAGGCTCACTCCAGTAGTGGCGACCCACTGGGTCGCTTCAGGCACCTGGCAGGGAAGGAATGGGACCCAGAAGTCCAGCTCTAATGGTATGACCCTGAAATCGGCAGATGGTTGAGCTGGGAACCCTATAAATTGGATGGACCGAATCTGTATCAATATACCTTTAATGATCCCATTAAGGGATAGGATGAGGATGGATTATAAGCATGGTGAATAGTAAGAATAATGATCCATTGATAAGCATGCCTTTATGCTGGCAAAAAAAAGGAATATATACACAATACGATATCTTGACGGATGCAGCATATAATAATACAATGCAAGATATGAAAAAAAAGTGATGAAATTGTATCGGTCGAGTTGATATGAAAAAAGAGATGTCCCCTAAAAAGATAGTATTACTTACCTTCTTGATAACTTCATTTCTCTTTATATTTACATCAGGTTATTCATTGTTAGTTGATTTAATAAGAAAAGAATATCGGTTTATGAATTATTCTCATGATTGGGATTATACCGCCATCAAGATTATGGATAAAAAGATGTTTTATGAACAGTTAATTGATGATTTTCTGAAAAAAGAATATATAAATAAAATATTTGTTTATAAAGTAGAAGATACAATTCTCCTGGTTACTGAACATGAAATATTTGGCATGAACTGTTTTTATGTTGATATAAAAAAATTAGAGTACCAAGCATTTCCGGAAATGGTGAAAAACGATTTTTTCTATCCCCAATCATTTTGAGGTAAATGGGTATGACTGTTACTATCACAATTAACGCAGAGAAAATTGTAATAATCACTGTAACGGTTGTATTAACCTTTTTTTTATGGACGTATCTTTATTCAGGGTATTTGGGATATAAAACGGACCAAAAGAATAATGATATCAAGACCATTAACAAGTCGGCGGTGGCTTATCTGGATGAGGTAAGCAAAGCGAAAATCACCTCAAGTAATGATACGCGCCTGCCAGGTATCATGGACGATACATTAAAGCCGCTTCAGCCTGTTTATAGTTCAAAGCCAATTTTCGGAAATGATACGATTTGTCTGGTTGTTTATCATGATTGGAAAAACAAATATAAAGGTCCTATAACGATTACAATGGTTTATTTTCAAGATAATAAAACCGGAAAAAGATGGTATTACCCCGAAAGATATAAGGATATTTTGAAATAACTTCTCATAAAGAATAAAAATCCCTTAATTCCTGCAACTATTTAAGTTGCTCCACTTAAATCTTTACAACTCAGGACCCTCCCTCATGAGTCCCGGAAAAAGTTTAGAAAGGGGGATTGGGGAACCATATCTTAATATAAAAGGGTTTTTCTAAAGAAAAAGAATCCTTTGAGGGATTGCTGCGTCTAATAGATAGAAATAGAGAAAAAGACTGTTCTATTGGGAGTTAAAAAGATGGCAAAATACCTGATTGTGGGTGGAGTCGCAGGGGGAGCTACCACAGCTGCCCGGCTCAGAAGATTAGACGAAAAGGCAGAAATAACCCTATATGAGAGAGGGAAATACATCTCTTATGCCAACTGTGGGATTCCCTATTATATTGGAGGGATTATCCAGGACAGGGAAAATATCTTTGTTCAAACCCCGGAAGGATTTAATAAACGGTTTAATATCAATATAAAGACAGAAACCGAAGTCCTGAAAATCCATCCTGTTGATAAGGCCATTGAAATCAAAGACCTGAAAACAGGTTCAATCACCCGGGAGACTTATGACAAATTAGTCCTTTCTCCGGGAGCTGAACCTGTCCGTCCGCCTATCCCCGGAATCAATGAACCGGAAATCTATACCCTTCGTAATGTAGGGGATATGGATAATATCAAGGGGTTTATCAATGAACATAAGCCCCGAAGGGCCGTTATTGTCGGCGCAGGGTTTATTGGCCTGGAGATGGCTGAAAACCTTCATCATCTTGGAATACAGGTGACTATTGTCGAGATGGCAGAACAGGTCATGGTTGCCTTGGATTATGAAATGGCAGCGGAGGTCCATCAGCATTTAAGGACTAAAAATGTAGAATTCTATCTAAAAGATGGGGTTTCATCTTTTGAAAAGAAAAATGGCCGGTTATCTGTCCGATTAAAATCAGGGAAAGAGATACCTGCTGACATGGTGTTACTGTCCATCGGGGTCAGGCCTGAAACCAAATTAGCCAGGGAATCAGGATTAAAACTGGGAGAAAAAGGGGGAATCTGGGTCAATGAATATCTTCAGACCTCAGACCCGCATATTTATGCCCTGGGAGATGCTATTGAGTTCGAGAACCCTATCATCCACAGGCCTATGCTGACATATTTGGCCGGTCCAGCCAATAAACAGGGACGTATTGTGGCTGATAATATTGTGGAAGGAAACCATAGAATCTATAAAGGGGCTATTGCGACAGCTATTGCCAGGGTATTTGACCTGACAGTCGCTTCTACCGGGGTCTCAGAAAAGCTCTTAGAATCAGAAAAAATTCCTCATATTGCTTCCATTACTCATGGGGTATCCCATGCAGGCTATTATCCTGATGCCCTTCCCATGACCTTAAAAATCATGTTTTCTCCCGGGGATGGAAAACTGTTGGGAGCTCAAATAATCGGGTATGAAGGAACCGCTAAGAGAATCGATGTGCTTTCTTCCATCTTAAAACAAGGGGGAACCCTCTATGACTTGCAGGAATTTGAACAGGCTTATGCACCCCCTTATTCTTCAGCTAAAGACCCGGTGAATATCGCTGGGTTCAATGCTGAAAATATCCTTCGAGACAAGGTAAAAATTGTCCATTGGCATGAAGTGACAGGATATAACCCCACCCATGAATTTTTGCTGGATGTCAGAACCCCGGAAGAATATTCTCTGGGTGCCATTGAAGGGGCAGTCAATATTCCGGTGGATGAATTGAGAGGAAGATTCTCAGAACTCCCCAAAGATAAAAAAATAATCATATATTGCGCTGTTGGGTTAAGAGGCTATCTGGCCTGTAGAATCCTTGTTCAAAATGAGTTTAAAAATGTAGTAAATCTTTCGGGTGGATATAAGACCTATCAAACAGTCACCCAGAAACAGTCGAATGAAGATATTTTTCAAGACCTGAAAATAGGAGTGGATGATTCATTGACTCAACAGGTAACCCCGGAGACTGCCGGAAAAGGCAGATTGTTGGAAGTTAATGCCTGCGGCCTCCAATGCCCAGGTCCAATTATGAGGCTCAAAAAAGAAATGGATACCCTTTCTCCCGGAGATAGAATCCAAATTTCAGCTTCTGATCCCGGATTTAAACGGGATGTCCAATCTTGGTGCAACCTGAGCGGGAATTTATTGGTAAACCTGGAAGAAGCAGCCGGGAAAATCAATGCCCTGGTAGAGAAGGGGATTCCTCTGAAGGGTGGAAATGCTTCGGTTTCGGGAAATTTAGCCCAGAATAAAACCCTGGTGGTCTTCAGTGATGATTTAGACAGGGCCCTGGCGGCTCTGGTCATAGCTAATGGAGCTGCTTCCACCGGAAAAAAAGTTACCCTGTTTTTCACTTTCTGGGGATTGAATGTCATCAAGAAAAAAAGGCCTCAACCTGTGGCTAAGGACTTTATGGGAAGAATGTTTACCCTGATGATGCCGCGGGGAACTGATGGCTTGAAGCTTTCTAAAATGAATATGTTGGGGATGGGGACCCTGATGATGAAATGGAGAATGCAGGCCAAAAAAGTGGAAACCCTTGACCAGCTAATCCAGTCAGCCCTGGAACATGGTGTCCAAATGATAGGATGCCAGATGTCTATGGATGTGATGGGGGTTACCAAAGAAGAACTCCTGGATAATGTGATAATTGGAGGAGTAGCCTCCTATATCGAACAGGCTGAACAAAGTAATATCAATTTATTCATCTAGCATCCTTTTGGGAGTGAAACCTTATTAATCTAGGTTTTCCCTATGTCTTTTTATGAGGATATGAGGGGCCGTATTGAAAATCTGTGCAGCCTCTCATTTTCCTGCAAAGAAAGGGCAAACAATTCCCAAGACACCCCTCAATCTTCCCCTCCCAAGTGATTTGTCTCAATAGTTATTCCGGTTAATACATGGACAGTGGTAAGTTTATATCTTTGATTTAACTACTGTTTCTCCAGTTCCCTGAAAAATTAACCATTCCTTTAATCAATTTCTTTACTCCGGGTTTCTCAGTCGAGGTTCTTTTAATCTTGGATACTTGATTTATTTGGGAGTTATTGTATACTTCAAGAGTATATGAAAGGGGAACGATCCATGGCACGATATCGGATTTTGGCAGTAGATGACGACCAGGATGTTTTAGATTTTATTAAGGAATCGGTAGGGGACAAATATGAGGTCGTTACTTCATTAGATGGACCTGAAGCTTTGGTTAAATTCAGGGAATGTGAACCTGACTTGATTCTGCTGGATGTCATGATGCCAGGAATGAGCGGGTATGAAGTTTGCCAGGAGATCAGAAAAATCCCCGGGAAAAAAAATGTACCGGTCATTATGTTATCTGCTTTGGATAGTGTGGAAGACCATAAAGCAGGGTATCGGGAAGGAGCCACTTTCTATCTGACCAAACCGATTCCCCCAGAGAGGCTGATTCGTAACATTGAGGTCCAGCTGGTTACTGCCGGCCCTCCCAAACCCAAAAAACTCTCTTTTGAACAGATAATCGCCCGAAGGTTTTGGAAAGATATGCCTCAAAATGGGCCTACTTCCCGCAAAGAAAAAGATACGAAACTCCAGGATAAACCTGCCGCTGTTATTTCTACAAAAAACGGAAGAATATTAGCTGTTGATGATGATGAAGATATCTTGAGGATCATGACTCTCCTGTTTGAGAAAGAATATGAATTCCTGGCCGCCAAAGATGGATTGGATGCGTTAAGGAAAATCCATGCGTATGAACCCGACTTGGTGGTTATTGATATTATGATCCCTAAAGTAAATGGATTTCAGGTCTGTTCCGCCATTCGGAAAATCGACCGATATGTACATCTGCCTGTCGTTTTTCTGACCGGGAAAGATGACCCTAAAATCAGGGAAATGGCCGAGTCTTTTAATTCCTGTTTTATGTTGAAACCCTGCAATTACCAGGATTTATTTAAGAATGTTGAAAAACTGATGGAGAAATCTCCCACCCTTAAGTTGCCCAAGAAAGTTGCTTATGATCAGATTAAACCTGAGGACAAGGGATTGCCGGAACATCAGGAGGATAAAGAAAAAGTAAATTGGGTGGATTAACCCAGAGGGATTGAATAAAGTATTTCCAACCTTTCCTGTTGGTATCTTCAGGAAAGGTTTTTTTGTTTAATAATCCATCGGTTGAACAACTCTGTCATGACCACCATGGCCAAGATGACCACCGCTTCCAGGATTTCCACTAATTCCTTGGGAACTTGAGTGTTAATCGCCAGCCCGCCCTGGCTCAGGGTCCCGAATAATAAGGCTGAAAAAAGAATTCCCATGGGATTATTCCTGGCGACCAATGCCACAGCGATTCCCATAAATCCGGCGCCGGCGGCAAACCCATCTTCATAATAATATTTGAATCCCTGGACAAAATTGGACCCTGCCACTCCCGCCAAACCGCCTGCAATAAAAAAGGCCAGAGTCATGGTTTTAGCTACAGGGATTCCTGCATATTCCGCTGCCTTGGGATTCAGGCCAACAGCCCTGATCTCGTATCCCAGCCGTGTCCGGGTCAAGATGACCCAGGCCAGGACAGCAAAGCTTATGGCAATTAACAGGCTGATATTGACCGGAGAACCCCGAAATATGCCCAGTAAGGCATCAAAACGAGGGATACGGGCTGATAACCCTATCTCCGGCGTATGAATGGTCTCCGGAACGGAAAAGACTTCTAACACCAGATAATTCGTTAAACCATAAGCAATGAAGTTCATCATGATAGTATTAATGACTTCGTGTACTCCAAAACGGGCTTTTAACCAGCCGGGAATAATTCCCCAGCAGCCTCCCCCAATGAATCCTGCGAAAATACAAACAGTAACCACTATCAAGGATGGCAGAGATGGAAATCGAGCCGGAATCCAGATTCCTGCCAGAGTTGCCAGCATGGCTCCCATATACAACTGTCCCTCTGCTCCGATATTAAATAAACCGGCCCGAAAAGCAAATGCTACTGAAAGTCCGGTGAAAATAAGGGGAGTGGCTTTGAAAAGGACTTGGCCGATATCATAAGAGGTCCCGAAAGTCCCTTTGAAAAGAAGAGCATATATTTCAAAAGGATTTTTTCCAATCGACAGGATGAAAATCCCTCCAATTATCAGAGAGACCAGGATGGCCACTAATGGGACTCCCATGGATTGGAAATGAGATGATTTATTTGTTTTCATAAGAGTATCAGGATAATTTTGCTACCTGTATGCAGTATTCCAGGATATGGTAAAGAGCCTGGTATCCATAAACAAGGACGATAGTCCCCAAGAGGCTTCCTACTCCGATATAGAAAAAGCTTTTCTTATAATCCATTCTCAGTACCTGGGCTATCAGGACTCCTGACCAGATACCTCCGCCAAATGAGGGACTGGCCGTAATCAGCATAATACCCACTCCGCCCAGATGCTGAGCTAATTTTCCCAGCCTGCTGTTTTCGACTTTTTCCTGGGAGGGGAGGAATGAAAAGAGTTTTCGGATAAACCATATCTGCGGGATTCCCTTGGAAAATATATGATGGAACATGGGGATTTGCAGCATATCCAGAAGAAAGACCATGGTAAATACGACATAATGAGGGAAATGGAGCGCCAAAGCTACAGGGATGGATATAATCCGGCTGGAGACGATATAAGTAAAAATAAATATTAGAAAACGATAAGTCCAAACAAACGCTAATTCAATCACAATAATCCTTCCAATAAGAATTGATTCAGGCAGATTCAGCCAGCCGGGTTCCCGTCATCATTAATCCCAGTTTTCGCTCGTCTGCTTCTGATGCCTCCAACAACCCCATAATTTCCCCATTATAAATAACCGCTATCCGGTCGGAAAGAGACAGTATTTCTGACAGGTCGGCAGAAATCAATAAGACTCCCACCCCCTTATTTCTGGCCGCTATCATCTGTCGATGAATGAATTCAATAGCGCCAATATCCACGCCCCGGGTTGGTTGGACAGCGACCAGGCAGACAGGGTTTTTAGCCAGTTCTCTGGCGACAATAATTTTCTGCTGATTACCTCCGGAGAATTGCCTTCCCAACCGGTTAAGTTCAGTCGGACGGATATCATATTCTTCTACCAGCCGGGTTGATTCTTTATGGATGTTCTCTCTATTCTGAAATCCATGGGATTGAAAAGAAGGATGCTGATGCCTGCCCAGCATCAAGTTTTCCTGGAGAGTAAATTCAGTGATTAATCCTCGCTGAAGCCTGTCTTCAGGGATATGCGCCAATCCTGAGTCGAACCTTTGCCGGGTCGATTGCTTATTGATCAATATTCCCTTGAGCAATACCTCGCCTTTAAGGATAGGCCTCAGTCCGGTCAGGGCTTCAGCCAGTTCTGTTTGTCCATTTCCTTCCACTCCGGCAATTCCCAATATCTCACCTTCGCAAAGGTGCAGGGAAATTCCCCTGACAGCCTCCTGTTTCCTGGAGTTACGAATATAGAGGTTTTTGATTTCCAAGACTGAATCTCCAGGCTGGGCTTTCTCTTTTGAGACTCTGAGGATGACATCTCTTCCCACCATTAATCGGGCAATTTCTTCTTTATTGGTTTGGGGCGTGTCCAATTGGCCGGTTATCTTGCCCGCCCGCATGACCGTGATCCGGTCAGAAATAGCCAGGACTTCATCTAATTTATGGCTGATAAAAAGGAGGGTCTTTCCCTCCGACCGGAACTGCCTGAGCATATCAAACAATTCATCTGTTTCCTGGGGAGTTAATACGGCTGTGGGTTCATCCAAAATCAGGATAGAAGCCTTACGATAGAGAGTCTTGATGATTTCGACCCGTTGTTCCACTCCCACGCCGAGGGTTTCTATTCGGGCCTGGGGGTCCAGATTGAAACCATAATGGTCAGATACTTTTTTTAAGGATTCCCGAGAGGTTTTTTCATTGATAAAAATCCTGTACTGCCGGGGTTCGGTTCCCAAAATAACATTTTCGGTTACGGTAAATGGGGGAACCAGCATGAAATGTTGATGCACCATGCCAATACCCAGGGAGATGGTATCTGCAGGAGATTTAGGGGATACTTTATTACCATGAATTAAAATATCTCCCGAGTCCGGGCGCAACAACCCAAATAGCAGTTTCATAAGGGTTGTCTTTCCTGCGCCGTTTTCCCCTACCAATGCCATTATTTCTCCTTTCCGGATGGAAAGGGTAATATCATCATTGGCACGAACATTACCGAATGACTTGGAAAGATTCTTTAATTCAATGACAAATTCATTCATTGCTGGCTGCCAAAAGAGTCTCCATACCTGAATTCTTAATCTAAGGATGAGGGAACTTTAATTTCGCCATTAATGATTTTCTGCCGGATAGCCTCGATTTTCTGATGGGTATCTTCGGTAATCAGGTTTTTATTTTTATCATTATAGATATAGTCGATGCCACCCGAGGCTAAATCAAATACCCGAATCCCATTGGCGAAATTGTTGTCATGAACCGCTTTGACTTCTTCAAAAACAGACACATCCACTTTTTTAATCATGCTGGTCAGGATATATCCCGGGGCCTCATCATATTGGTCAGCATCAACTCCGATAGCCAGTTTTTTCTTATCCCGGGCGGCTTCAAAAACTCCCAATCCCGTTGAACCGGAGGCATGGAAAATAATATCCGCACCCTTGTCATAGATGGAAAGGGCCAACTCTTTGCCTTTGGAAGGATTTTTAAAAGCGTCCGGGGTCATTCCGGCATAATTGGCAATCACCACACATTTAGGATTCGCATAATGGGCGCCTGCCTTGTAACCGGCTTCGAATTTCTTAATCAAGGGACTCTGCATCCCCCCCACAAACCCTATTTTATTGGTCTTGGTAACCAGGGATGCCAAGGCTCCCACCAGGAAAGCTCCTTCTTCTTCTTTATACTTTAAACCGACCACATTAGGCGGAATATCTGCTTCATTAGCCGGGGAAACATAGTCCACACAAGCAAATTTTGTTTCCGGGAAATCTTTAGCAACCCGGTTCACATCCTCCGAAAAAATAAATCCGATACCAAAAATGAGAGCTTTCTTTTTTGAAGCCATCTGTCGAAGGGCTGTTTCTCTGTCGGCGGCTTCCGCCGGTTCTAAATATTCAATATCTTTACCCATTTCCAATGAGTATTCAGCCGCGGCCTTTTTCAACCCTGTGTAAGCCTGGTCATTAAAGGATTTGTCTCCAAGTCCTCCGATATCAAAAACCAGTCCAACCTGGATTTTTTCTTTATTATCAATAGTGGATGAGGGGTTCTGCCCGCTGCATCCTCCCAGAATTGCTGTAACAAGAATTAACAGGATAACCTTGAATAATTGACCTGCCATGGCGGTATGCTCCTTTAACAAAAAAAATGAAAGATACTATTGGATAATTAATTAATTGAATTAATTATGCTTAAACATAAATCTGGGAGGGCTGTCCTGTCAACCATTCAGTTCACAGGACAGCCTCCATAAAAGGTCAGAATCTTATTTGGTTTGGGCGGTGGTTGTTGTGGATTGGCTTATTACCGGTAAATCCACTGTCCCGGGATTTTTGAAATACTCAGAAATTTTAAGTATTTTTAGGGCTTCTACTAATTGGACATCTTCAACTTTTTCAGTTTCACTGGTATCGAATCTGACGGTTGAATCATCATTAATGGTCAAGGTAACTTTGGGGACTTTAAGTTCACCCAGTTTCCCGGCCAGCATGATGGAATCTTCTGTATCCTTAGGGATAGGAACCTCAATATCCGGTTTCAAACCTTCTCCATGGATAGAACGTCCGCTGGGGGTAAAGTATTTCGCTGTGGTCAATCGAAGGGCGGTTTTATTCCTTAATTCCATAACCGCTTGAACAGACCCTTTCCCATAGGTTTTCTTCCCAGCCGGTCCAATCAGGATGGCGCGTTTCTGGTCCTGAAGGCATCCGGCGACAATTTCAGCCGCGCTGGCAGACCCTTCATTCACCAGGCAGACCATAGGGAGATTCAAATACTTGTTGTTTCCATTACCGGTTCTATATTCCTGGTCATTCCCCGGAGCCCGACCCTTGGTGCTGACGACAATCTTATTTTCAGGCAGAAAAAGGTCGGATACTTCAATCGAGGATTTCAGCAGTCCCCCGGGATTATATCGTAGATCCAGAATGATTGCTTCCATGCCTTCCTTCTGGAGATTTTGTAAAGTCAGGGCTAAATCTTCCGCTGTTTTTTCCCGGAATTCCTTGATGCGGATATAGGCAATCTTCATATTCCCATCAAACATCCGGCTGGTAACACTTTCCAGAAGAATAATATCTCGAGTAATAGAAAAGGCCAGCGGTTTTTTCATGCCCACTCGTTCAATAAGCAGTTTAACTTTGCTGCCTTTGGGTCCACGAAGTTTTTTAACTGCCTGTTCCAGGGTAATTCCTTCGGTAGTCTTATCATCAATCTCGATGATCCGGTCTTTTGCTTTGATACCGGATTTAAAAGCCGGGGTCCCTTCCATGGGAGATTCAACTGTCAGCCAGTTATCTTTCATGACAATATGGATTCCCAACCCGCCAAATTCGCCTTTGGTATCAGTTTCCAGTTCTTCATACTGGTCAGTATCCATGAATTGGCTGTAAGGGTCGAGGGTTGAAACCATGCCTTTGATGGCGCCATAGATAAGTTTCTTAGGCTGGACTTCTTCAACATAATTGGCCTGAATTTTATTGAGGACCTCAGCAAACAGCTGTAACCCATCAAAGATTTCCGAATTAGCAGTATCTCGGGATTTGGAAAATCCACTGCCAACAGCCAGTGAGATAACAACCAGGATAACTACGATTATTGATATTTTGAGACGTTTGGAAAGGTGGGGTTGCATAGAGACACTCCCTTGGGTATCAAGATACTCAAATCTCCTGTCGCTGGCCGACAGGAGATTTGAATGTCAGAATTTAAAGTATTCCGAGGATTATCGCCGATATTCGCCGGTGAAAGAATGAGCCTCAGAAGCATAAGTGCTGTTTGGATATAAATCAATCAGTTTTTTCCATTCCACCAGAGCTTTTCCCTCATCTTTCAACTGGGTCTGGTAGATCCAGGCAATCTGTCGCTGAGATTGAGGGGCCCGTTTTGAGTGAGGATAGTAATCCACTAAAACACGGAATTCTTTGATGGCTTCTTCAAAAACAGGTATGGCCGCTTTTCGGGAAAGGTCAAAAATAGCTTGATGCTGGAGTTGATAGGCCTTTTTCCACTGTTCTTCTGCATCACCCAAGCCTCCACCGATAAAGGGAAGGCTTTTACTGATTTGTTTCAGGAAATTTTCTTTTTCTTCCTGGGTGGCATTCGGTCCCGGAGCTGGGGGTGTCATCACCGAACGGTCTTTCTTTAATGCATCGATTGTTTCCTGCTGCTGTTTAATTACCTTAATCAACTCTGAAATAGCCTGGTCATAATTCTGTTCTTTCAGGGATTGATTGGCGTTATCCAGTCGGATTTCAACGGAATCTTTGGAAAGATTGGCTGAAGTCGTATCTTCTGCGGCCCAAAGAGTAGCGGCCAGACAGGCTGTCAGAATCAATGATGTTATTCCCGGAATGCTGAGTTTCATAGAATTAATCCTCATTAATAGTTAGGTTGATTAACCTTGCGACATACTAGCAACAGCTGATAACCGGGCTTCCGCCTCTTTTTGCCAAGAGGTATCGGCATAGGTTTTAACAATAGTTTCATAGGTTTCTTTAGCTTTGGCAAAATCATTGGTTTTCTCGTAACAATTACCTATTTGAAGTTTTGCCATGGGGACCAGGAAGGATTCCGGATAATTTGATGCGACTTTCTGGAACTCAGCCAGTGCGGTTTTATAGTCATTCTTATTCAGGTAAGAATAACCGATAGACATTTGAGCCCAAGCAGCTGATATTTTCGGGGCTCCGGATGAAATCGCTTCTTTATACGTTTTGATGGCATCATCATATTTGCCTGAATGATAATAACAATCAGCCAGATATACCTTGGCGGTTTTACCTTCTTTGCTCATGCTGTAAGATTCGCTGATTTTTTTGAAAGAATCACGGCATTTATTCAATTGAATCAACTGGGTGCTCTTATCCGGAGTGGAAAGGGCCTGAGAGTAGAGAGCCTGGGCTTCCATAAAACTCCAGGAGGCTTTTTGGCTTTGAGAATTATAATATTTGCTGATGCCAATGCCGCCTGCCAGTAAGACAATGATAATGCCTGCAGGGATAAGGACTTTTTTGGGGTCTTGAGAAATGAAATTCTTGAAATTTTGAATTACTTTGTCTAATTCATTTTCTTTAATGACATGTTTATCAATTTTAATCTTTGCCATACAGTGCTGCTTCCTTTTCCAAATAGATCATGGAGATAAATTTTGGTGCGCCCGAAGGGACTTGAACCCCTGACCAACGGTTTAGGAAACCGCTGCTCTATCCAACTGAGCTACGGGCGCCCCATGCCGCGGCCTATAACGGTTGATTCGCCCATAAAGCTGGACGACCCCGCCCAGCCACGGGTTCCAAATCAAAAGGATATTATAGGGGAATCCCCCTTCACAGGCAAACGGTATTTCACATTTTCCTGATAAGGAAGATTACCGTTAATAATGGACGAGAGTTCGAAGCGGAATATCTTTCAGTTTATCTCTTCCGTGAAGAAAATCCAACTCAATCAAGAAGCAGGCTTCGACAATATCTCCCCCCAGCTCACGGACCAATTTAGCCGTAGCTGCGGCGGTTCCGCCAGTTGCCATCACATCATCCACAATCAGAACTTTCTGTCCTGGCTTAATGGCATCCTGATGAATCTGCAGCCGATCTGTCCCATATTCCAGAGCATAAGATGCTTCAAGGGTTTTCCAGGGGAGTTTGCCGGGTTTTCTAACCGGGATGATACCGGTTTTCAGCCGATAGGCTGCCGCGGCAGCAAAGACAAATCCTCGGGATTCCACACCCAGAACATAATCAACCGGATTCTGGAGATAAGGTTCGGTCATCCATTCAATAGCCTTACAGAATGCATCCGCATTCTGCAATAAAGGGGTGATATCCTTGAATATCACCCCTGGCTTTGGAAAATCTGGTATGTCTCGAATAAATTTGTTCAATTCCTGTTCTAATTCAGGCACGATTGAACTCCTTAAGTACGATTAGCCTCTAAATTTGTTTTCGCGCTTTTTGATTTTTCGAATGGCAGCCAATTTCTTTTTCTTGCGGCGAACGCTGGGTTTTTCATAGAATTCCCGCTTTTTGATTTCTGCCATAATGCCTTGTTTTTCGCATTCTTTCTTAAATCGTTTTAAAGCGCGGTCAATTGTTTCGTTTTCCGAAATCCGCACCTCGGGCATATTGTAGGGACACCCCCTGTCTGTCTGAATATAATCTTATGATTTCGGGGAATAATGGTAAATATGTAAATAATCGAAAAAAAAGATTTTTACTACAGTATTTTACAATTTGAAGCTGAATTCTGTCAAGGGACGTCTCTATGAGACTGATTTTAAAGGAGATTGGAATAGGTTATTCCAGGATAAGGGGCATGAAAAATATCCATAAAAGAGATTTATTCGACAATCAAGTCAAAGGGAATTTCTTTAACTTTCTGAATGCCGTATTTCCCGGGGTTATAGAGGTTACACCGGATTTTCTTGGAATATTTACCTGGTTTTACCGGCGCTTTGCTTTTCAGGGTAAATTCAATATCACCTATACCAGAGAGAATTTGAATGACATCTAAATTCTTAGTATCAAAAGAGAGGGTTTTACTATAGGCTTTGGGATTGATTTCCAAGTATTCACGAAATCGCATATCAGACCAAAACTGTTCGGAATCAGGCCAGAGGACTGCATTGAGTCCCGACTGGGTTCCAATATCATAAGTGAGTCTGATCGGGAGGATGTACCATTCACCTGATTTGACTGTCAGTTGGCTGGGTTCCTCCAGCAAAAAAGGAGGTTCAGCCACATCCAACACATAATGGACCTTTTTCTCGATAGGTAAGGGAGATAAAGCCATCCGTTGTTTACTAAGAACCTTCAGCTCTAATATTCTAGCCGCATTATCGAGATAATTACTGGAGGTAATATAGACCCTGACCCGGCTGGATGTTACCGGATCAAAACTGAAGATAGGGTTTTCAATCAAATTATCCCTGGCACCCCCAATATCCTGCCATTCAATGCCATCCCAGTGCTGGACTGTAAAATTTCTAACCAGGAACTGGGAATCCATCTCTCCGCCGGTAAAAAGCTCAATCCGGTCAAAAATCTTATTTTCGCCAAAATCTACAATCAAGTAGTGGCTTCCGGGAGTATTCGCAGAGATCCAACGGCTCTGGGGACTCAGGTGGTTTCCATCAATAGCTTTAGAAGAAGGAAATCCAGGCTGGAATGAGTCGGAATAAGTTTTAGCTCCATTTTCTTCAAGGGCAATATTAGTTTCAATAACATTAGATTTAGTGGACTCAAAGAAAGTAGAAACCTGTTTAGCGCTGATTTGGATAATTCTGGAGCCTTCGGGATTGGCAAAAGGGATACTGAGAGAATTTATGGTTTGGACGGCTTTAATCGCATCGCCTTCACGGACAAAGGGGCCTATCTGGACTTTATAATAGGGATTTTCAAAAACCATATGGACATTGGTATATTCTTTGGTCAGAAGGTAATTAAAGGCTCTTTCGGCATTCGCTTTTTTAATTTCAGAGCAGATTTCGATTATATAATTAGTAAATTCCGTTTTGGGGGCTTCATGCTGAATGCGGTCCACCATTTCCTTTAAAACTGACACGGTCCCCCCCGGGGTTTCTACCAACAGGGTTTTCCCTTCGGAAGATTTAACCTGACCTTCAATTATTTTCCCATTTTTAAGGAAAACCATATCGGCCCATCCCCAATTCAGGGTCAAAATCGAGAATAAGACCGTAGCAATAAGATATCTATAGGTTTTTTTCATTAAAATCATCCTTATCTTGGCGAAATCATTATATTTCAATCTTTCAACCATGACAATGATTTATCCTGAAAAGATTTTAATAGAAACATGGAATGAAAGAAATACCGGGGAAAATCACCGGAATAATCCAGTTGTTAATTTGAGTGGGTTCGGGTTATCATCAAACCCTCAAAAGCTAAGCCCCCCCAGAGAATCAGTGAAGGATAGAGTTTAAAACTCATCCAGAAGATTCCCATTCCTTGCCGGTTTTCGATGTTCCAGAAATTATAGGGAATAGCCATCCACAACAAAATGATAACCAGTATGATTCCTTTCAAAGGGGTTAGCCTCTGGGATTGGGACCAGGCAACCATAAGAAGGGCTATAATCCAAAGGTTATAAACCAGGTAATGATCCCAGAAAAGGGAAGGGACCATCAGGGCTGTCAATAAAACCCATCCATAAAGGATATCTTCCTGTTGAGCAGGTAAATGTCTTTTCCCCAGTCGATAGGCAATCCATCCCAGAATGCTAATCATTATCAGGGAAAATAGAAGGCTTAATCCCTTGGCCAGTTCCGGTGAATCCATTAATGGAAGGGTTTCCTTATTGGGGGTGAGCAAATGGGCGACCAATGCATGGAAAGATTGATTGGCTGGAGAAACATGGAAAACCTCAGCTGATTCTGCCCAGACAGACTTCCCATAGCTCATTTCCTTAATCATTTGGGCATAATCAATCATGGGTTGTAATCCGAAGATGGCTGTCAACAATACTGTGATGCTGAGGAGGGTGGCCAGTCCTGAGAAAAAGACCTTGTATTGTTTACGAAGGAGATAATATATCAGGAATAGTCCTGGGAAAAGCTTAATCAGGGTTGCGATACCTAAGGTTATACCGGTCAGTACAGAATTGCCTTTTTTCTGGCTTGCCCATCCTGTGATAACCAGAAAGAGAATGAAGAGATTCAATTGTCCTGCAGTCAGTGTTCTGGTTAGGGGGAAAAAGATGGAAAGGCCTGCCAGAATAATAAGTCCTGCTATGGGGCGAAGGGTCTTGGGCAAACCTTGTAGCCATAAGAAAATACCCGCTGCCAGGAATAGATGGCTTAATACAAACCAGACCCACTGAGCTTGGGCATAACTCAAATAACTAAGAGGAATGAACAGCACCCCAATAAAAAGGGGATAGACGAAGGGATTCACTCTTTCGATTCCCAGCTTCTGAGCCTCTCCCAACAGTAAATCTGCCCGATATGGATTTTCTCCCTGGCTCAGGAGTTTTCCTGCCAGGTAATTATGGGCAAAATCATTCCCATGCAGATTGTTCAAAGCGCCGGTCACCTGATTTTGATAATACAAATATCCAAAAATCAGCAGCGTAACAAACTGCAGGGCTAAAAATAACTGTGCGTATGGAGAACGAGCCTGATTCATATGAAAAAATCTCCCCTTACATCATAAGCAAGAGGAGATTTACACGCAAATGAAAATAATGAAGTTACTTGTCTTCGACGTTCAGGTTGATCTTTATTTCCCTGCCAGGTTTGAAAACAGGCACTTTCCGAGGCGGAATTTTTGCTTCCACTTTGGTTTTAGGATTTCTGCCAACCCGGGCAACCCGTTGTTTGACTTGAAAAACTCCAAAATTCCGTAATTCAAGCCTGTCACCTTTGGCAAGAGACTCCTTGATGACCTTGAAGACCTCATCCACAATCACAGCAGTGTCAGCCTTCGGGAGTTTGGTACGAGAAGCGACTTCATTAATTATATCGGCCTTGATCATTGCTTGCCCCTTTCTTTCAAGGCTCTTTCAATGGCCTTGATGAATTTTTGGGTAACCTTTTTTATGTCATCAGCTGACATGACAGCTGAGATGACCGCAATGGTATCTGTTCCTGATTGTATCACGATTTCTAAATTTTCAATAGTAATCCCACCAATGGCAGTTATTGGTATGTTTGATTTTAACCTAACCTGGGACAAGAGGGGAAGTCCTACCGGATCCCAGGCATCCGGTTTACTGGTGGTCTTGTATATAGGGCCGACACTTATGTAATCAAGGGGTTCCTGAAGGGCTTTAATTGCCTGAGCGAGGGTATGGGTGGATTTTCCGATAATGGCATCCTGTCCCATCAAAGTTCTGGCTTCCTTGACTGGGAAATCATCCTGGCCCAGATGAAGACCATCAGCTTCCAAGGCTAATGCCAAATCAGGCCGATCGTTAACAATAAAAGGAATTCCAGCATCCCAGGTAATTTTGCGGAGTTCTTTGCCTGTTTTGAATTTATCTTTCCATGACAGGTTGGGATCTCGGAACTGGAGTGCCTGAGCTCCGCCGGAAATAGTTTTTTGGGCGACTTCAGACAATGACCGGGGGGAAGCAATACCTGCGTCGGTTATGACATAAAAATGGACTTCTTTCCACCGGGACCGGGGACAAAGGCTAAGGGACTGAGTTTCAAGGGTATATAAAGAAAATCGAATGGTGGCGCATTGGGCGGCGGCATTCCTGAGATTCAGGGCCTGAAAACTTTCCTCCAGTACTCGGAGGGCTTCTTCTCCACGCCGGCAATTGGAACGTATCAAATCTTCCAAGGAAGACTTGATACCTCCGGTGCCGGATGCCCGGTCAGCGCCAATATCGTTTTCACTGTCTCTGGACTTCCAAGGTTTAATTCCCTCGGCTTCCAGTTTCTGAAAGACGCCGGTTACCTGGTGGCGAAGTTTTTTAAAGTTCCGGGAGAGAGGTTCTGATTCGAGGCTTAACCGGCAGATATCTTCCACCACCCGGAGCCCTTCAGAGGCCCGGTTACCATTCACATCAATCATTCGATAGAGGCTGTCAGGGCTGCTTTTCATTTTATTGAAGGTCTGATTCTATATCATCCTGTTCCCTTTGCCGAGAGACTCTGTTGAGCTCTTTGCTCAGAGATAATACGACTGAATCCAACTCCTGTTTTCGCTGGTTCATTTCTTCCAGTAATCTTTCCAAAGAAGGGATTATTTCTGCCCTCAGCTGCTCTCTCTCTTCACTGACTTTCAACATCTTGTCCTGAATAGAATTATAGGAGGACTGTTCTCCGGCGAGTTGGATAATTCGATATTTTTGGAGAATATCTTCAATTTGTTTCTGAGTTTCCCGGCGGCGTTCCCTATTTTTATGCAAATCTCTCTCTAATAGTTTTAACCGGCCTTGAACATCACTTTCAAAATTATTATGGGCAATCAGGTCCAAAGACTCCGTATTGCCAGTCTCCAATCCTTTGATGATATCATCCAGCTTTTGAATCAATTTCCGGTTCTGTTCCAGTTGATTATCTATTGCATTGGCAGTCAATTCTGTCATATTAGGTAAAGTCCATATCATTTATTAAGATGTATAACCCTTCAAGGCAGGGCCTTCAATCAAGTTGAAAAATCAGGTGTTTTTTTGCATAAATTAAAAATCTTTCAAGGGACTGCTGGCATTGGCATAAAGCTTTTTCGGAATGCGTCCCGCCTGAAAGGAGAGCCTTCCTGCCTCAACGGATTTGCGCATGGCAATAGCCATTTTTAACGGGTCTCCGGCGCCAGCGATGGCGGTATTCATCAAAACGGCATCAGCGCCCATTTCCATGGCAACTGCCGCATCTGAAGCGGTTCCTACGCCTGCATCCACAATGACAGGGACCTTAGCCTGTTCCATAATGATTCTCAAGTTGGTTTTGTTCAGGATACCCTGACCTGAACCAATGGGAGAACCAATAGGCATTATCACCGGGCATCCGACTTCCTGTAATTTCTTACACATAATCGGGTCATCTGTAATATAAGGCATGACAAAATAATTTTCTTTAACCAGGATTTTGGCGGCTTCAAGCGTAGCTATCGGGTCAGGCATCAGGGTCTTTTCATCCCCAATAACTTCCAATTTTATCATTTCACACATCCCCAGAGCTCTTGCCAGATGGGCAACCCGGATAGCTTCTTCCATGCTGTAACAACCGGCGGTATTGGGAAGGATGATATATTTGGAGGGATCGATATAATCCAGAAGGTTCTTTTCGGTTTTATTTTCCAAGTTAACCCGGCGAAGGGCTACGGTAACAATTTCCGCCCCGCTGGCTTCCAGGCATTGTTGCATCAATTCAAAGGTGGAATATTTACCGGTGCCAATAATCAATCGGGATTTAAAGGTCCGATCTCCCAGCTTGAATGTATCGTTGTTCGTTGTGTTTAGTTCACTCATGGTTAACTCCTTCATCCAGTCAGCAGGTGCCTCCACCCACAAAATTGAGAATTTCCAAACGGTCCCCATCCTGGAGCCGGACCGTGGCAAAATCAGAACGGCTGATAATCTCGGATTCATTCCGTTCCACCACAATCCTACCGGGATTGATTTCCATCAAGTTCAGTAGTTCCTGAATCGTGGAAATATTTTCAATGTGCATTTCTTTACCGTTGACTGTCAGTTTCATGGCAGGTCGTTACCTGGGATGATAATTGATTTTTTATAAATAACTTAATTCATACATACTAGCTTTTGGAGAGAATTGAAGTCAAGAAAATTAACAACCTCGGCACCGGTTAATCTCCTTAAAATTCAGTAAAATAAAGTTGGATGATTCAAAACAAAAAGGCGAATCTTTCAAGAGGGAGACTACGCCATTCCAGCTGAATAAGCCTGTCTGAAGAGAACCCTCTTTCCCGAGAGGCTATACAAAAAGAAAGATTAGTGTAAAAATAAATGCGGATTCCCAATGCCCCTTCGGGCCTGATTAAGGAAGCAGGATACTGTGGTCGAAGTGGAATTATCTGAACTGCGAATTGATGAATCGCACTGGAAACAATCTCAATTGATTGTCCTGAAAGAGAAAAACGGCAATCGGTGTTTGCCGATCGTTATAGGTTTTTTTGAAGCGCAGGCTATTTATCTGCGATTAAACCGAATTGTCCCTCCCCGTCCTTTTTCCCATGATTTGATGGTCCAGATTGTTCATCGGTTGGACAGTCATCTGGATAAAATTCTTATTGATGAGCTGAATGCAGATACCTTTTTTGCCAAACTTTATCTTCTGCGTTCTACCGGGGAAGAATATATAATCGACTCCCGGCCCAGTGATGCCATTGCTCTGGCTCTCAGAGAAGGGGCGCCTATGTTTGTGAATGATGATGTTTTCCTTAAGCTTGATAATTCACAGGAGGAAGATTAATTTTATGGCTCAACCCCCACGTGTGCTCCATTGCAAGATGAATTCTTGCTTTTTCTATCATAATTATCCTGAGGATTCCGAAACCCCTCATTCAGGTGGACTTGCCATCTGTCATTATCCTGAAAACGACTTAGTGGTTGAATACCGGTCCTGTCCTTTCTATAAGTTGAATTGGCTTAAAAACCTGAAAAATATCCCCAAAAAGAAGAATCCCGAATCCCAGTAAACGGGTTATCCCCGATAGTGTCCCGATTATCCTTCGGAAACGTAGTTTTAACGGAGTGTCTCTGACCCTCTCCGTTAACAATCCGTTAAGGAAAGGTTTTTTTTACCTTCTTCCAAACACTCAAAAGGGTTCCGGGTTATCTTTTCTGGCAGGAATTTCCGGTAACTCATCAATGGACAGGGATTTGTTTGTCAAGCCCTCGTGGATATGATAGTATGATTTTTAAAAACTTATACTTTTAAGACTCCCAAATGAAGGGTTTTCCACTGTTATGCAAATCACATATAACTGGTTGAAAGAATATCTTGATTTCCCATGGCAGATAGATGAATTGACCAAAAAACTAACGGATACCGGCCTGGAAGTCAAGGCTTTTGAACCTAATCCTCAGGAAGCTGGAGATTGGGTGATTGAACTGGAAGTGACTCCCAACCGGCCCGATTGCTTGAGCCTGTATGGCATTGCCCGGGAAATGGCAGCTGCCACCGGGTTTGCTCTTAAGTCTCCGGATGCTTCTTGGGAAGAAGAAGAAACTCCTGTTGCCCAGGTAGCTTCTGTCACTATTGAGGCCCCTGAGAATTGTATGCGGTATTGCGGGCGAGTTATCCGTGGCGTTAAAATTGCGCCTTCTCCCGAGTGGATGGTGAAACGGCTGGAAGCAGTAGGTATCAGAGCCATCAATAATGTCGTTGATGTCACTAATTATGTCCTGATGGAACTGGGCCATCCTCTTCATTCGTTTGATTTAAACCGATTAGCTGGCCACCAAATCATAGTTCGGCAGGCGAGGGCAGGAGAAATCCTGCAAACCCTCGATGGGCAGGACCGGGAACTAGACCCTGAAAGGCTGGTTATTGCTGATAGTGATAAAGCAGTGGCTCTGGCTGGTGTGATGGGGGGAGCTAATACGGAAGTCCTCGATAATACCGTTGACCTGTTGATAGAATCCGCTTGGTTTAATCCGGTCTCCGTTCGTAGAACATCTAAGAAACTGGGGTTACGGTCAGAGTCTTCCTATCGTTTTGAACGAGGGACTGATCCGGATACTGCCTTGAAAGCTTTGAATCGGGCAACCGCTCTGATTCTGCAGTTAGCAGGCGGAAAAGCAGCCCGGGGAATTCTGGATGATTATCCCAAGCCGCCAACCTTGCAGACCCTCCAATTAAGAGGGAGTAAAATACAGCAATTATTAGGATTGAAAGTTCCCCAAAAAGCACTCATCAGCATCTTTGAAAGAGTTGGATGCCAGGTTGATAAGATTGATAATGATACCTTTTCCCTCCTGATTCCTGTTCATCGGAAAGACTTGGAACGGGAAGTGGATTTAGTTGAAGAAGTTTCCCGATTGTATGGTTTTGAAAAATTCACCTCTTCCACCCCTATGATCCTTATGAGTCCGGCCTTGCCAAACCGGCAGGCTAGGATGGAACGTTTATCAAGGGAAAACCTGGTTCCTCTGGGTTTTTGGGAAGTCATGAATTATTCTTTTGTTAATTCGATTGACTGGGCATCGATGGGATTCCACCGGGAATCCATGATTGCTCTTCGAAATCCCATGAGTACTGAACAAGATGTCCTTCGAATGTCTCTGATTCCCGGATTATTAAAAAACATTTCCCGTAATATGGAACAAGGTGAGTCTATTGTCAGGGTCTTTGAAATTGGCAGAGTCATGCGGCTTTCTGATAAAGGCGAATTTATTGAAGAAACCATTTTGGCCGGTGCTGCCTCCGGTAAACCAGCCGGTGCTGTTTGGGCCGAAAAGGGTTTCTCCCTCGATTTTTATGGGTTTAAGGGATTAGTTGATTATCTTTTCAGTAAGTTCGAACTTCCCAAACCGGAATATGAGCCAGCTGAATCCTTTCTGTATCGTCAGGGGGCTTATGCCGGTATCACAGTGGGCGATAAAAACTTGGGGAATGTGGGAATTCTTTCTTCTGAGTTAAGCCGGAAATATGGGATTGAAAAAGAGGTTTTTGCTTTTGAATTGGTTATTGACCGCTCGGTGCAGGTAGCTTCCACTCAATACTCATACAAAACCCTGCCCAAATTCCCAGCCGTCCAGCGGGATATATCCTTGCTCACTCCCATGGAGATATCTTCCCGGCAGATTATGGATGAGATACGCCAAGATGCTGTTGAATATCTGGAATCGGTAGAATTATTCGACCTTTACAGTGGGCCGAAACTGCCGGAAGGTTACCGGTCGGTCTCGTTCCGAATTACCTATCGTCATCCTGAAAGAACGTTGCAAGATACTGAAGTAGAAACCTGGCATCAGTCAATTATTGAAAAGTTGACCCGCCAGTTCAATGTTAAATTGAGAACCGCTTAAATAGCCTAAAGGAGCTAATGGAACATGGATGCCCAGGAACGTTTTGTCTTACTCGAAGAAAAAGTAACTACTCTTTTAACTTCTGCAAAACGGCTGAAAGAAGATAATGTTCAGCTGAAACAGAAAAACTCATCTTTAAATGACCAGGTCCAGGAACAGGAAAAATCTCTTGCGGAAATGGTGGAGATTAAGGATAATCTCAAGCAGATTGAAGATGAAAACCTGAAGTTGATGGAAGAACGTGAAGTTATCAAAAAACGGGTGGAAGCCCTGATTACGGAACTTGACTCTTTTGAGTTTTCTGAAATGGAAGCTGAGCTTCAGGAGAATAATTCCTAGAAGATGCCGGAACTTTTGATAGCGTCTGTTTTGCAGGAATGAATAATCGATGAATCATTTTTGCCTGGGAGGGACTTATGCCGCCGGAACTGACTAATGTCACGGTTAGAATCTATGGTTGGGATTATGTCCTAAAAGTGGATGCTGCTCATGAAGAACGTGTGAAAGCAATTGCCGAATATCTGGATCAGAAAATGAATCTGGTGGCCGCTCGCGGGGGGACCGCCGATACCCTTAAAATTGCTATCCGGGCGGGTCTCTTGATTACTGATGAGCTTTATGATGCCCGGGAGAAACAATCCTCTGTATTGGAAAACCCTCTTCCGGAGGAAAAACCCCAACCTGCGCCATTACTGGATCAGGCTGAAGTTCAGGATGATGAGATAGATTTTAAATTAAACGCACTCTCGGATCTACTGGATAAAGAGTTGGGTGATTTATAACAGTTGACTTCCCCAAGGGAGAATAATTAAAAAAAAGGATTCTGGGGTTTAGCCTGGAATCCTTTTTTCATTTCTACAAAGCTGTATCAATTTTTTTCTTTGGTCCCAAAAAGCCGGTCTCCGGCATCTCCCAATCCTGGCAGAATATATCCTTTTTCATTCAGGCAGCGGTCAACCGCCGCACAATAAACCACAACGTCCGGATGGTATTTTTCAAATGTTTCCATTCCTTCAGGAGCCGCTAATATACACATTGCTCTCAATGACCGTGGTTTATGTTGTTTGATAAGGTCACAAGCGGCTATCAGGGACCCTCCGGTGGCAAACATCGGGTCCACGATAATGACATGACGATCAGCGATATCATCCGGCAGTTTATTATAATAAATGACAGGTTGAAGGGTCGTATGGTCTCTGAAGATACCCAGATGGCCTACAATGGCATTGGGTATCAGGTTCAACAATCCATCCACCATCCCCAGTCCGGCTCGGAGAATCGGAACAATACAGGGGCTTTTTCCTACCAACAGATGGACGGAAGCCCTTTCTCCCAGAGGAGTCTGTATTTCAGTCTCATAAGTCTCTAAATCCCGGGTGGCTTCATACGCCAGGAGATTGGCCACTTCTGCCACCAGATTTCTGAAGGTTTCTGAAGGGGTTCGCATATCCCTCATTTTGGATAATTTATCCTGCAAGAGGGGATGTTCAATAATTCGTATTGCCATAGTTACTCCTCTTTTACTGAACTGGTTGATGCCTGAGTTTCCATTTCCCAGAGGGAAAGATTCTCTTTCCAGAGATAATAGATTCCCATCAGGCTGATGGGAATAAACCATCCTAAATGAACGACAATTGAATAGGAGGCTGCAACGCTTTTTGAGGGGAAGAAAGGCAGGGCGGTCTTTATGGCAAAATATTCAAATGTGCCAACTCCTGCCGGAGAAGCCGGAATCATCATTGCCAGATTAACGACTGCCAGAATGATGGCACTGGCATATAGGGGAGGATATACCCCCATGGAAGTGGCAAGGATATGATACATCAAGGCTTCGATAGACCAGGATACCAGCGAAAGAATAAACGCCGTGACCACCAGCTGATGGTTCTTAAGGGTGTTCAGGCCATCCAGGAAATTATGAATCATTTTTGTCATTTTAGTTCTGAATCTGCCGGGAATAAAGGGAGTAATCCTGTCAATGACCTTATTGGCCCAGTCTCGATTCCATAATATCAACCATAAGGCTACCACCCCTCCTAAAAGAACCACGGAGGCACTCTGTAATACTCGTTTTTCCCAATCCGGAAAACGGGAACTTAAAGCCCAGGCAGCTATCCCAAGAAAAGTCAGTACGGCCAGCGCATCAAATACTTTATCAACAAAAATTGAAGCAAAAGCAGAACTTTTGCTGATATTTTCCTTTTTCCCAAGGATATAGGCCCGGTATAAGTCTCCCATTCGTAAAGGAAGTATATTATTAGCAAAACAACCAAGGATAAATATGGGGAAAGCCCGGCTGGTTTTGAGATGGACACCGGGAGGCAACAGGAATGTCCAACGGTAGGCCCTAACCCAGAGTGCAATAAGGTACACAATTAAGGCAGGTAGTACGTATTCGTACTTACAATCATGTACTGCTTCCCATGCGGAATTCCATTCAATTCCCCGAAGTGCCAAATAAAGAAAAATACCACTTATCCCTAAACCTATCAGTATTCTGATGTGCTTTTTATTCATCCTTAAATTGATCATTTCTATAATATATTTTAGATTGATTTCGTAAACTGGTATATGATTTGCAATTATAGAGTATATGCATATCAGGAATTAATCTTAAAGGATTTTCCTGAAAAAACAAAACTCAGCTATCAAGGAGGAGAAGACAATGATAGCGAAACAAATTATCACCCTTTCGATGGTTATGGCTTTTGGTTGGGTCGTGGTGAATGCGCAGCCAGCTCCCGGTGCTGTTCCACCCAATGGACCCGCTATAGCAGGGCAAGCCGCTACACCGGCACCTGTTGATCCTTCCAAGAAGTTCCATATTCCTGAAGCAGCAAAACCCGGGCATGTAGCGCCTGACCGGATTGGGATACCAGAAAGACCTCGGAGTCCCGTCCCTCCCGTTATTGGACCCAGGTATCCAGCTCCGATCCCCCCGTACATAGGACCCGGACCTGCACCTATACCGGCGCCATGGACACCTTTTCCGCCCCCGGCAGTGAGGCCATTTCCAGCACCATCACCCTGGGGACCCAGACCCGCTCCGATTCCCCCCTATTGGGGACCTGGACCTTTTGCTCCCTGGGGACCGCCACCCCCTGCTTATTGGGGACCTCCGGTACCTGATGTCCGTTCACGATATTGGTTCTGGTTTATCTGGTCACCACTTCCCTTGAGTTATTATGACAGTGCCCCGATTCAAAATAACTATTACTATTATGATACGGAGAAGCCGTCAGACTCTCAGGAAAATTACCAGAGTTATGATGACCAGAACTCTGAAAAGTTTGATGCTAAGAAATACCAGAAACAGTATGAGAACTGGCTGGTTAAAGAATTAAAACTGGGCAATAAACAAAAAGGTAAATTTGTGTCCCAGTTGAGAACTCTGCAGAAAATCCGTGAAAATTATATGGCGAAACGGGCGACTCTGAGTCAAAATCTCAATGAGCTTCAATCTCGAAATGTGCCTGAATATACTCTTCAGCAGAAGATGACAGAGATTGAAAATATGGATCGGCAATTCCGGGTTAATGAGCAGCAGGCCATAGACCGGATGCTATCGACTCTGACAGTGGAACAACGGGCTAAATATTATGGCCTGCAATCCCAGTATAATCAGAATAAGTAGAAAAAGCTGCCATTAATAAGAAAGGCGGGTATCCAAGGATACCCGCCTTATTTTTTTATCGGAATAAAAGGATGAAAAACTAACTGCCTGCTTTAACGGCATTGATTTTCCATTTACCTTCTTCTTGAATCAGGATATAACTTTCTTTCGTTAATCGGCGGCTGTTCCCCTCTGTGTCCAGGCGAACGATTTCCACCTGAGCGGTGGTTCCGCTGACTTTTTTATTGGCAACTCTTTGTACCAGTTGTCGGTGGGCTTCTCGGCTGTTGAGTTCAGTAAAATAAGAATGTCTTCGCTGAACATATTCCTGTTTGGTAGTGAATGCCAGCCGGGCGGCCAGGCAGTCATATTCTAATTCAAACTGCTGGTTATTCCAAGATTCAACAAACCGCTTTACTACATCTTCAGGGTCTGCCGGATATTCTTCATTGATAGGGGCGGCGGCAACCGCTGCGACCGGAGCTGTGGCGGTGGATTTCGAGGATTGGCTGCCGACTCTGGCAGAACCAGCACCCGGGAGGTTGGTTTGGAGAGAACCATTTCTTTCTTTTTCCAGCCAGCCTTCCTGTTTTTTACGAATCAGGTTTTCCACCCGCTGAACCAGGTCTTTGGGTTCAAAAGGTTTTGTAATATAATCATCCACGCCCATTCCTTTTTGCCAGAAATCATCCGGTTTATCAGAACCCTTGCTGATACCGCTGACCATCAGGATGGGGATATTAATCATGGTTTCGTCTTTCTTGATTTCTTTTACGAGGGCATATCCGGACATCTTGGGCATCATCACATCCAGAATAAGTAAATCAGGCATAAACTCCGGAATGGAATCCAATGCTTCCTGACCATCTTTGCAGATGAGAACCTCATTGCCTTTGTTTTCTAAAAGATACTTAACAATCTGGGCAATGTCGTTTTCATCTTCAGCAATTAATATGCGACCAGTATAATTCGACATAGTTCGTCTCTCTTTGTCTAACTCCTTATTTTAAGTATAAAACAAAAAAAATCAACTGACAGGTATTTTATCCAACAATTTCTGTGCCGATACCCTCATCGGTATAGACTTCAAGGATCAGGGAATGGGCAATCCGGCCATCGATAATATGAGTTTTCTGAACCCCTTCTTCCAAAGCCCGCATACAAGCTTCAACTTTGGGGATCATCCCACCTTTAATGATACCTTCTTGAATCATATCATTGATTTCATCTATTTGCAGGGTAGGAAAAACAGTTGCTGCATCTTTGGGATCTCTTAAGATACCGGGAGAATCTGTTAATAAAATCAGCTTGGAAGCACCTAATGCCCCGGCTAAAGCTCCGGCCACTAAATCGGCATTTATATTGTAGGATTGTCCTTTGGGGTCCATCCCGACCGGGGAAACTACCGGGATAAATTCCTGGGCGGTTAATGCATTAATAATGGTGGGATTCACCCGTTCGATGTCACCGACAAATCCCAGATCGTCCACAGGTTTGTCATCAGACTGATGGCCGGTAAATTTCCTGGCAGTAATCAGTCCGGAATCTTTTCCGCTGATTCCGACGGCTTTACCCCCGTGGCGTTGGATATCGGTTACAATCTCTGAATTTATTTTTCCGCTAAGAACCATCTCTACCACATCCATGGTGGCTTCATCGGTGAATCGTTGTCCGTTGACAAACTTAGGTTCAAGTCCCAGCCGGTTCATCATGCTGGTGATATCCGGTCCCCCGCCATGGACGATAACCGGTTTGATACCGCAATATTTCATCATGACGATATCTTCCATGGTGGCAAATTTCAATTCATCGTTGACCATGGCGGCTCCGCCGTATTTGATAACCATGGTCTGTCCATAAAATTCTTTGATATAAGGCAAGGCTTCAATCAACGTCTGTGCCTTGTCCAGTAATTTTTGGCTTACCATTTGCATAGTTAAATTATACTTCCGGGAGAATAGAATCGTTTTCTGGTTTATTATAGCAGATGGCGGGGAAATTGTTGAATTCAGGTTAAATATTCAACCATTTCAGGGAGGGAGACCCAGGCTGTAACGAACAGGCTGGGTCTGGGTCCGTTGCAAAAAGGGGATTGAGGTGTCTGGGAGGGAGGAAAGTCCCTTATAATAAATACTTATTTGAATAATCGGGAAGGAAGTTCTTAGAAAAGGGTAATTTATTTCCTGTCAGGCGGATACATGGATTTTATAACTATTTTACTGTTTGCGGTGGCCTTAGCCATGGATGCCTTTACCGTTTCTGTATGCGGCGGGATGACCATCCGAGACTTGAAATTATCTCAGAGTTTAAAAATATCTTTTTGCTTCGGGGGATTTCAGGCGGTGATGCCCATATTAGGCTGGCTGGCCGGACTCACCATGAGCAGGTTTGTCGGAGAAATAGACCATTGGGTGGCTTTTACGTTGCTGGGTTTGATTGGGGGGAAAATGATTTATGATTCCTGGCAGGGGGAAGAATGTATTGATGAAACCCAGTTTCTCAATAATTGGGTGTTATTATCTCTGGGGATAGCTACCAGTATTGATGCTTTTGCCGTAGGGCTGACCTTTGCTTTTCTGAAAGGGACCATCTGGACCTCGGCATTGATAATTGGGCTGGTCACTTTTGTGTTTTGCCTGGTAGGGGTTCGGTTGGGCGAGCGGTTTGGGGGATTAGTCAAACATCATATTGGCGCTGTCGGGGGAATCATCCTCATTGGTATCGGTGTGAAAATCCTCGTTCAGCATATAATGGCCTAAGTTCCAAAAATTTATAGAATAACTCTAAAAGAATCAGGCAAGGGCTTCAACCAGGGAGTTCTCCATTTGAATCAACGCCTGAGGGTCGTTGATTTTCTCTCCGTCCCAGTCTGTAACATAAAAGACATCGACGGCTCTCATTCCATAGGTGGCAATCCGGGCGGTCGCAATAGATAACCCCAATTTTGCCAAGGTATGAGTCAATGTATAGAGTAACCCGATACGGTCCCTGGTTCGGACATCAATGACGGTATGGGTGTCAGAAATATCGGTACTGATGGAGATTTCTGTTTCAATACTGACAGGAACAGGCACTTGAGAATCCTGCCGCTGCTGGCGGGCAGAAATAATCGCGGAAATATCCTTTTTCCCAGTCAAAATATCCTTCAGGGCCACTTCCAGATCCTTCCATACCAGTTCTTCTTCCGTCCATCCGGGGCTTTCAATATCCAGTTGAAAGGTATCGATAACCACCCCGTCAGCCCGGGTAAATATCTGGGCCCATAAAATGCTTAATCCTTTTGATGCCAGGGTTCCGGCTATCTTTGAAAAAAGTCCCGGCATATCCAGGGTGAAAACAGTCAATTGGGAATATTTAAGTTTAGGATAATGTTCGATGGTGGTAATTAAAGGGATATCCTCAGGGAGGATATCGTCTTGTCCATTGAGTCTTCCCCAATGGACTACCAGGGGTCTTTTCATAAGATTTTTGACAATGGTCAAATGCTGACAAATCTGGTCAGGGCTGGTTCCCATCAGGTACCGGGGCGACATACCCTTGAAATGCCTGTCGATATCATCATCTGATAACTCATTCTGGCATAAGGCTTTGACTTTTTGACAAATGTCAAAAATATAACGTTGTTCATCTTCCACTATAAGAGGTTCTCCGGAAAGGAGGCCCATGGCTTTATGGTATAGTTCCGAGAGAAGCATGGCTTTCCAGGGGGTCCAAACCTCTTCACTGACAGAACGCATATCCGCATAAGTGATTAAATAAAGTAATTTCAGTTGTTCGGCAGAACCGACCCTTCTGGCAAAATCCTCCAAGACCTTTTTATCCTCCAGGTCATGATGTTGCGAGACTTCTGACATTAAATGGTGGATGGCTACCAGGGAGATGATTTTATTTTGTTCATCCCGGGATAATTTAAGCCTTCCCAGAATGACCGGAATCATGATTAAGCCAGCTTCCACATGGTTGGTTTTGGCAACCTTCCCAATATCATGCAACAGAGCCGACAGCATCAAGACCCTATCTTCTCTTATCTGATGATAGACTTGAACCAGTTCTTTGGGAGGAGTCGCTTCCATATCCTTTTCCAGAGTTGTCTGATTTTTCAGCTGTTGTAAATACATGACCAACCGAAGGGTATGTTCATCCACCGTATATCGGTGTTGAAGGTCATGGCGGACCAGGCAGTTCAGTCCGTTAAATTCAGGGATGAATTTTTCCAAAAGCCCTACTTCATGCATTTCTCGAAGGGCCATAGCCAGATTTCCGGTATCTTCCAACATTTTCAGGAACAAACCCAGGGGTTCATTTTGGAGGAAATCCTCATTTTTTATCAGAGAAAGCCGGTTGCGAATGAGAGTCCTGGTGGAGGGAGAAATAGAGACATTTCTTCTTTGGGACTCCAGGAAACATCGAACTACCAGGGTGGGGTCAATCCGGTTCTGTCCCTGTTCAATCAGATGAAGGCTTCTGTCTTTTTGATAAAGGCCGGGAACCAGTTCACAATCATCTTCTCTTAAAAGGGTTTTATGGACACGGGGAGGGAAACACCGGTCAATGATAACTTTTGAATATTCCGCAATATGCCGGGCACACCGATAAAACTCCCGCATCAGATGCTCAATGGGATTTCCCATGGCATCTTCTTTAAATCCAAGGTTATAAGCGGTTGTTTCCTGATATTGAAAACTTAGAATATCCTGTTTTCGCTGGGCGGTAAAATGAAGGTCATTTCTCAATCGCCAGAGAAAATCAAGCTTGTTTTCCGTTTCGGCTTTTTCTTTTTTGGTGATAACTCCAATTTCATGGAGGTCATCTAAATCCCGGGTCCCAAATCTCGCCTGCGCCAGCCAGAGGGCGGTATGGATATCTCGAAGTCCCCCGACGCCGTTTTTAATATTGGGTTGAAGATTATAAATCGATTCTCCAAATTGTTTGTGCCGAAGCTTCATTTCCTTTAATTTCTCTTGGATATAGGAATCTGTATTTTGTCGGATAATGGTTTCATGAAGGATGGACTGCATGTGGGAAAAGGTGCCGGTGTTCCCGGCTAACAACCGGGAATCCATGATACTGGTCTGGGAAGCAATATCCTGGCTGGCATGGAGCAGGCAATCATCGACAGACCTCAGACAGTGGCCTAGATCCAGTCCCATATCCCAGAGGAAATGTAAGACAGCCGTGGCGATTTCTCCCATATCATCGGTCAGGGGGCCATCTACCAGGAAAATCAAGTCGATATCCGAGAAGGGATGGAGTTCTCTGCGTCCATAACCGCCGGCGGCCAGGATAGCCAGGGAATCAGGTTCTTTTCCCCGGGCCTGTTTTTCTCTCAGGATCAGGTGGTACACATTCTGGATGATGGCATCGGTCAGTTCACTGTGACGGGAAAGAATATCCCATCCACTGGCGCCAGAGCCATGAGCCTGGTGAATGAGTTCTTTTTCGGATGCAAGGTAATCTTTAATGAAATGAACATACGACTTCCGTCTTTCATCCTCCGTCTGGATGGGAAGGTTATGTTCAAATTCAATCAATTTATCCTGAAGTATCTGTTCCATATCAAAATTACAGAATAAGTATAAATGAATTGTCGTCTTTGGAGTAGAGCCTGTATTTAAATCCAGATTAAATTTGTATCCTTTATGGAGCTTATTCCAATGGTATAATGTTGGGTATGAAAAATAAAGAAATCAGTATATTTATGGACCGGATGGGTGATTTACTGGAGTTTAAGGGAGAGAATGTTTTTCGTGTGAATGCTTACCGGAAAGCCTCCCGGATTCTTGACCAGTTGACTGAGGATATAGAAAAAATGGAAGCGGAAGGCAGGCTTCGCCAGATTCAGGGGATTGGTGAGGGAATTGCTAAGGATATCCGGGATTACCTGGCTACCGGCACGATTGAACGTTATATAACCGAGAAAAAAGATATTCCAGATTCAGCCTTGGAAATGATGAGTATTCCGGGCGTGGGTCCCAAAAGCGCTTCCCTGGTGTATAAAGAATTAGGCTTAAAAAATATTGATGAATTAGAAAAAGCCATCCAGGAAGGCAAACTCCGGGAATTGTCAGGATTTGGCCCTAAAAAGGAAGAAAATATCCTCAGAGGGATTCAATTATACCGGGAAGGAAGCTCCCGGATGCTCCTGGGACCGGCTTTCCTGCTGGTGGATGAGATTTTGGAGTATATGAAACCCGTGAAGGCTATTCAAAGAATTGAACCGGCAGGTTCTTTCCGGCGGAGGAAAGAAAGCGTGGGGGATATCGATATCCTGGTGACAGCCAAAGACCCTCGTGCGGTTATTCAGCATTTTGTGAAATATCCGGGAATCATTGATGTGCTTGGGGCAGGAGATACCAAATCCAGCATCCGCATAAAAGGGAATCTGCAAGTGGATCTGCGGGTGGTGGAGGAAGATTCCTATGGAGCGGCCCTGCAATATTTCACCGGATCGAAAGAACATAATGTAAAACTCCGGGAAATTGCCCGGCAAAAAGGGCTGAAGGTCGGGGTCTATGAAGGAGATAAAAAAATAGCCGGCAAAGAAGAATCGGATGTCTATGAGTCCTTAGGCATGAATTGGATTCCCCCGGAGCTTCGGGAAGATATTGGCGAGATAAAATTGGCTCAGGAAGGGAGGATACCTCCTTTACTAGAGTTTAAAGACCTGAAGGGGGATTTACATTGCCATTCTACCTGGAGTGATGGAAAACATCCGATAGAAGAATTGGCTGAATATACCCAGAAAATGGGTTATGAATACCTGGCTATTACGGATCATAGCGGTTCTTTGAAGGTGGCCAGTGGGCTTTCATCAGGGGATTTGCATGAACAAATAAAGGAAATTAAATCCCTTAACAGGAAATATCAGGGATTTACCCTGCTGACAGGCAATGAAGTGGATATCCTTTCTGACGGCAGTATGGATTATCCAGATGAGATTCTAAAAGAATTGGATTTTGTGATTGCTTCCCTGCATATAGCTTCCAAGAAAGATGAAAAAGGGAATACCGAACGGATTCTTGCAGCTATCCATAATCCCTATGTTACTACCATCGGCCATCTGACTGGAAGGATGATAGGCGAGAGAGACCCTTACCCCATGGATATCGAGGCTATTTTTAAAGCTGCTGCTGAAACAGGAACCGCCCTGGAAATAAATTCTTCTTATCAGCGAATGGATTTAAAGGATGTTCATGCCAGGAAAGCCTATGAAATGGGAGTGATTCTTTCAATGGGGACAGACACCCATTCCATTGATACTTTCAGAGATGTCAGGTTAGGCATCAGTATTGCCCGCCGGGCGGGAATCCCCCCAGAAAAAATCCTCAATACCTGGCCTTTGGAGAAAATCCACCAGTTTAAGCTTAATAAGATGAAGAAACTTATCAGATAATACCTTGGTGCGGTCAACGTTTTCGACAGGACAAATATATTTAAATTAGGTTATAATCAATCCGTAACTAAAAAAAGGTACGAGCTGAAACAAAGGAAACCCTATGTCACGCAAGAATCTATACCTCTTACTGTTTGCCAGCAGCCTGTTGGCCAGTTTTATTCTGTCCGGGTGTGTTACAACCCCTCAAAAAGCCAAGAGTAATTCTCCTGGGCCATCGAAATTTGCTGGGTTTGTGGGAGACCCCCAGATACCCGTCTCGGTTTTTGACCGAATTTCCTATGCCAACCAGTGGCAGCATCAGGATTATAAGAAAAGTAAATCGGTTACCTACAAAAAGGTTCATGGACGGATGTCTCTGACTAAATCCCTTTCTCAGGATGAAAAAGATATCCTGGTCCTTCAGGGAGCCCCGGAGTACCTTCGCAGTTTCCATAATTTGGAAGGTAACAAAATTGATGAATGGGTTTACAAAACGAAGAATATTCAATTGCAATTCCAGGGTGGAACCTTGGCTTATTGTGGAGAAATGGCTGATCAGGCTAAACTGGTGATTGTCTATGGCCAGCCAACAAAAATTTTATCCAATCTGATGATGGGCGGAAATCAAAAGTCGAATTTCTGGTATGAAAAAGATTGGAAGATGATTACCTTTAATGATGGGAAAATGGTGATTAACCAATGAGAAAAAACATAAAGAGCACCCTTTCACTTCGGATTATATTGGTAGGTTTTTTATCTCTCTTAATCCTGGTGATGTCAGGATGCAAGACTCCTTCCTGGCTGGAGCAGAAACGGTGGAAAGAAAAACCGACCCCGGTGGATTTGGCATTGATCAAATACGAAGAAGGGGTTAAATTTGAGATTCAGGGTGATTGGGATAAAGCGGTTATCGCATATGAAGAAGCCAATAAAATATCTCCCCGGCCGGCTGCTTATTATCGGTTAGGGATGATTAACGCCGCCAATCGGCAGTATGATAAATCCCGTGAGTGTTTTGAAAAAGCCCTGGAATTAAATCCTGAATATAACGAAGCGGCTAAAGAACTGAAATCCTTGCCGAAGAATGGAGATTCTCCGGCTCCTGAATTATCCCGGGATACCTCTGAATAATCCTGAGTTTACCAAAGAACTTTCCTGAGTTTATACAGGCTCCATCCTCCCACGAGTACATTTCCCAGCCAGGCACAGGCAAGGGGAGGGAGGATGCCTGTTTTTCCAATAGTAATACTGAACTGGGTAAGCAGTAAATAAGCCAGAGCCCAAAGTATTGCAGTGGCAAATCCTGAAGCAATCTGCATTCGGGAAATGTAAAATCCATAACATAGCCCAATCAGTGCCATGATGATGGGGCTCATGATTCCGGCATACCTTCCATAATAATAAACAGAAGCTTCTTTGGTATCCATATCTCCCAGTTTCAAAAGGGCAATCTGTTCCCGAAGTTGTTTAGTATTCATCTGATTGGGGGTTTGGACTACCTGGATAAAATCTTCAGGCTTAAATTGGATAGCGTATTGTTTTTCCCGGGTAAAAGTTTCTTTCAGCAGGGCCGCATCCGTATCAAATTTTCTTTCTCTGATATCTTTGGCCTGCCAGGATTTCGTTTGTTTGTCCCAGAGAGCTGTCTTTATATGCACCTGGGATAAGAGTCTGCTGCCATCATGGCTCATCTGGTAGATAAAGGCATCTTGGAGGGTGGTGGCGCCCGGACCTACCAAAGCGATGCTGTAAAACTCATCTGCGGGCCCTTTTAACCATATCTGTTTCTCAGCGACAAAACCCATGGAAGGTTTTTTTTCAATTTTTTGGGTCTGAATAGTTTTACTTTTCCGGTAAGCTCTGGGTAAGATCGTCTCATTATTGACCCATAGAAAGGCTGTTATCAGTAAGGAGCAGAACAAAATGACACCTGCCACCCTGACACGGGATATCCCTCCCGCCTGAATGGCAGTTAATTCGTTATGGAGATTAAATAGCAATAAGAGGGACAGCACAGAGATGACTACGGACAGAGAGATGATCCGGTCCATGGATGTGGGGATAAAATAGACAAAATACTCAATAATGACTGAAGCGGGCGTATGGTTTTTGGAAAAATACTCAATCTCATCCACAAATTTAACCACAGTTACCAGGGTGCAGAGAATAAAGAGCATCAGCACAAATAACAGGGCGAATTGCCGGAATATGTATCGATCAATGATTTTCATAATATCGGTTATAGATTATAAGTAGAAGTTTATCAGGAAATAAAACACTGGGACAGTGAAAAGAAGGCTATCCACGATATCCAGCATTCCTCCATGGCCGGTATAAGTATTCCCTGAGTCTTTGACTCCTGCCTGACGTTTTAACACAGATTCTGCCAAATCCCCCAGAATGCCTATGACTGTCAGCAAAAAACCAATTCCCAGCAAAGCACCCATATTCCAGGTAGAAATCCCGGTGGTGGCAGGAAACAATCTGGGAAGCCCAGCAGCGGTAAGCAGGCTGAGAATCACTCCTCCAATCACTCCTTCAATAGTCTTGCCCGGGCTGATAGACGGACAGAGCTTATGTTTTCCAATCATGGACCCTGTCAGATAAGCCCCGGTATCGCAAGCCCAGGTAATCAAGATCATCCAGATCATCAACCAGGTGCCATCTTGGATTCTTTGTAGAATAATCAGGAGTGAAAAAGGATAAATGACATAACAAACACCCATCAGAGTCGATGCCAGAGAAGGTAAGGTTGGCTGACTGATCGATTCCCCTTTGAGCATCTTGTAAATGAATCCAATCCCAAGGATCCCCCAGAGGATGAGAATCCAGATTCCACCGGCTTTATGGGGATAAAAGGTACTGGCCAGTAAAGCAGCAATCCCTGCCAGATAGCCTAATATCTGGATTGGCTGTATCCCTGACTTCTTTGAAAGAGAATAAAACTCAACTAAGCCCCACACGGCAGCGACTGAAATAATAACGGGAAAGAGGAAGGTCTCTGCATGAAATAAAGAATAAACCAGGAGGGGAATAAAAAGAAGTGTGCTCAGGACCCTGAATGCAAATTCAGTATTCTTTTTCATTTAACTTTACCAAAACGCCTGTCCCTGTTTTGGAAATCCAGAATGGACTGGTACAGGTCCTTGCGGGTAAAATCGGGCCAGAGAACAGGTGTGAAATAAAACTCGGTATAGGCAGATTGCCATAACAGGAAATTACTGATTCGCAACTCCCCACTGGTTCTTATCAACAGGTCCGGGTCGGGAATCCAGGGAGAATACATCCGTTCAGTAATCAATTTCTCATTGATATCTTCCGGAGAGAGCGAGCCGGTTTGGATATCCCGGGCAATAGATTTCATAGCATCTTCAATCTCTGTCCGGGCGCCATAATTAATCGCCAGGTTAAGGACTAATTTGGTATTATGGCGGGTGGAATCCATGCTGATATCGATGGCTTTAAGGATATCCGGTGACAGGTGGTCTTTGCGGCCGCTGATATGCAGCCGGACTTCATTGCGGTTCATCTCTTCAATCTCACCATAAAGGAATTGCACCAGGAGTTTCATCAAAGCAGAGACTTCCGTCTGGGGACGTTGCCAATTTTCAACTGAAAAAGCGTAGAGAGTCAGGTAAGAGATTCCGGCTTCTCGGCAGCCTTCGACCACTTCTCTGACGGATTTGGTTCCCCGGCGGTGCCCCTCAATCCTGGGCAGATGCCGTTGTTTAGCCCATCGCCCATTCCCATCCATGATGATGGCAATGTGAGAAGGTAATCTCTTCGGGTCGATCTCAGCCAGTAAATTTTTTTTAAGATTATTTTGGGTCATAAGCTTTAAATAGAAAAGCGGGGATAAACCCCGCTTTTATTATAACTAAAGAATGCTTCTTAGTAACGGAAATCCTTAGACTTCCATGATCTCTTCTTCTTTTTTCTTCAAAGACTTATCAATTTCCAGAATGAATTTATCGTGTTGTTCCTGGATTTTCTTTTCGAGTTTCTTTTCTTCATCTTCAGGAATCAATCCATCTTTGCCTTGTTTTTTTAAGGTTTCGACAGCCTGACGCCGGATATTCCGAATGGAGACTCGCCCTTTTTCTTCAGCCAGTTTGTGGATGATTTTAACCAGTTCTTTTCGTCTTTCCTGGGTCAGCTGAGGCATATTCAACCGAATCATTTTCCCATCATTCTGGGGAGTGATTCCTAAATCTGATTTAAGGATAGCTTTTTCGATGGCCCCCATAAGGGAAACATCCCAAGGTTGAATCTGGATAGAACGAGGTTCCGGACAAGTAATGCTGGCCGCCTGTTTAATAGGCATCTGGGAGCCATAGGCATCCACTTTGATGTTATCCAACAAGGAGGGCGCAGCCCGGCTGGTCCTGACAGTTGAAAATTCATGCCGGACGGTTTCCATGGCTTTCTGCATTTTTTCTTCTGAATCTTTGATGATTGGATTCTCTTGCATAATATTATTCCCCCACTAATGTCCCGATATTTTCACCCAAAATCACCCTTTTCAGATTTCCGGGTGTTTTGATGTTGAATACAATGATGGGTATATCATTTTCCATGCACAGGGATATGGCTGTGGAATCCATGACGCGTAATCCCTTTTTTAGTACATCCATATAGGGCATATGGTCAATTTTAACAGCATCCTTATCTTTTTCCGGGTCGCTGGTATAAATGCCATCGACTCGAGTTGCTTTAAGGATGATATCGGCTCCGATTTCATTGGCTCGCAGCGCGGCTGCGGTATCGGTGGTGAAGAAAGGATTTCCGGTTCCAGCCGCAAAGATGACCAGCCGGCCTTTTTCCAGATGGCGGATGGCCCGCCGTCGAATATAGGTCTCACAGAGTTCCTGCATCTCGATTGCAGACATGACCCGGGTAAAGACGCCTTTTTTCTCAAGGCAATCCTGCAGGGCCAGGGAATTCAAGACGGTTGCCAACATGCCCATATAGTCGGCTGAAGCCCGGTCCATCCCTTTAGCAGAAGCGGAAATACCCCGAAAGATATTTCCGCCCCCAATAACAATTGCAATCTCAATGCCGAGTTGTTTCACTTCTGCTATCTCGGAAGCAAATGCCTCCAGAACTTTGGGATCAATTCCATATATCTGGTCGCCCATCAGGGCTTCTCCTGAGAGTTTCAGCAGAACTTTAGTAAATTTAGGTTTTGTCGAATCCGGCATAGATTTTATCCTGGGACCTGTAATTAGGTTGCCTCGCCGACTTTGAATCGGGCGAACCGGACGATTTTAACAGCAAACCCCAATTCTTTGGCTTTTGCTTCCACCAGTTGACCCACAGTCATTTTATCATCTTTAATGAAGGATTGGTCAACCAGGCAGACCATGGAATAGAATTTTTCCAGTTTGCCGGAAGCGATTTTTTCCAGGATATTAGCCGGTTTGCCTTCCTGTTTTGCCTGCTCCATATAGATTTCTTTTTCTTTCTGGAGGACATCCGCGGGCACTTGGTCCCGGGTGACATATTCAGGCTTCTGGGAAGCTACCTGCATGGCAATGTCTCTGATCAGGGTTTTCAGTCTCTCATCTGAAGGAGAAACTTCAGTACCGGTTTCCAGTTCAATCAGAACACCCAGTTTATGGATGCCCGGTTTCGGGGAGGGGTGAAGATATCCACCCGTCAGGCCGGGTCCCGTCAGAGAAAAACGGGCAAAATTCCCAATCGAAGTGTTTTCACCCAGCTTAGCGATAAATGCGGTGATTTCTTCTTTCGGGAACTGCTCTTTACTTTCAAATTTATTGTCGATAGCCTGCTGCATCATACTTTTTACGAGGTCTTGAAATTGCTCGGTGCAGGCAACAAAATCCGTTTCACAGTTCATTTCCATCAGAAGGCCGGTTTTGCCGTCCTCAGAGATATGCATGGAAATAGACCCGTCTTTGGTGGCACGGCTGGCTTTCTTTTCAGCGGAAGCCATCCCTTTGGTGCGAAGAATTTCAATTGCTTTGTCAAAATCGCCTTCAGATTCGGTCAGGGCTTTTTTGCAATCCATCATCCCGGCACCGGTTTTTTCCCGAAGCTGGGCAACCATTTTAGAATCAATTGTAACAGCCATAGTCTATTATTTTTTACCTCCGAATAGTTAGATTACTTGGCAATGGCAAAGAGGAACTGCCATGGGCTTATTTTTTGAATTCGTTCTGGATATCGATATCGCTATCGGTTTCTTTGAGCATATCATTAATATCCAAAAGGTCAGTCGATTCGCTGGTTTCAGTAAATTCTTTTTCATCAATCGCATCGATGGCTACGAATTCTTTTTCTTCAAATTCTTCTTTAGTCAGTTCTGTATCAGAAATCCCTTCCAGGACTTTCTGGGTTTCTTCTTCGGCTGCCGCCGCCGCCGCAATCGCATCAGCCAGATTCTTGTCGAATTCCATACGTCCTTCGATAATGGATTCGGAAATCTTGGAGGTGATCAGTCCGATAGAACGGATGGCATCATCATTGGCCGGGATAACCCAATCAATCGGGTCGGGATCGCAATTAGTATCAGTAATGGCGATAACGGGAATATGCAGCCGGTTGGCTTCACGGACAGCGATGGTCTCAGTATGGGGATCCACAATGAATAGGGCGGAGGGAGTTGTTTTCATATATTTGATTCCGCCGAGATTCTTTTCGAGTTTATCTTTTTCCTTCATTAACCGGGACTGTTCTTTTTTGGACCGGAGTTGAAGGGAACCATCTTGTTCCATCTTTTCCAGGAGATGCAGCCGTTTAATGCTTCGGCTGACGGTGGCAAAGTTGGTCAGCATTCCGCCCAGCCAACGATTATTGACATAGGGCATGCCAGCTTTGAGGGCTTCTTCCCGAATGGTATCCTGCGCTTGTTTCTTGGTACCGACGAAAAGGACATCTTTGCCTTCGGAACCGAGGAATTTGGCGAAATCGGTGGCATCCCGGAACATCTTCATGGTTTTCTTCAAATCGATGATGTAAATATCATTACGCTCACCGAAGATGAATTTCTCCATTTTGGGATTCCAACGGCGAGTCTGATGTCCAAAATGGACACCAGCTTCCAGGAATTGTTTAATGGTGACCTGCGCAGCGGCAGCAGAGGTTGGTAAGTTGGGGGTGTTAGACATGGATATATTATCCTCCTTGGGTTTTTTATAATCTTCCGCTTTCTTCATCTTTTCCTGAGACCCTTTGCCTCTCTTCCCAACCGTGAGAGCTTCAGGCACCCGCAGGAAAATCCAAAAGCGTGCAATGTAATGCCAATATTAGGCTTTGATAACTTATTCTGTCCTGATTCTGATTGACTTGATAAATGGGACAGGAATAACTAGTTTACCTGAAAACACCCCTTATTATCAAGCTATTTCGTATTCTCAGACTTCTGACAGGCCTATCCGGCTCAAAATCAAACTAATTATTGAATGATAAACAGAACAACCCAAAACTATAAAATAACTTCAGAAGATAGAAGAGGGTAAGGGGGAAAATGGATTATTCAGAGGACTGAGAATCATCATCTTCTGGTGAAGACTCTTTGGTTGAAGCGTATTGATCAGTATTATAGGGGTCTTTTTTCTCGGTTTGGACTTTACAGGGAAGATTGCCTTCTTCTTGATAGCCTTTGTACTCAAAAGCCAGGCAGCATCGAAGTTTCCCGCAAAGTCCCAGAAGGTTCTGGGGATTGGTGGAAAGTTTCTGGACTTTGGCCATTTTCATGCTGACCGAGGGAAGGACCGCCGCTCGGAAAACCCCATTACAGCATAACTGGGTACCGCAATGGCCAAAACCACCCAACATCCGGGTCTCATCCCGGGCGCCGATTTGTTTCAATTCAATGCGTTTACGGAAAGTATGACCTAGATCCCGGACCAATTCACGGAAATCCACACGTTCCGGAGCGGTAAAATAGCAATAAATAATGGACTCATCATGGTTGAACTCGACATTGCTGACTTTCATGTTGAGTTCATATTCTTTGACTTTCTTTTTAATATCCCGCATGGCGGATTGTTCGCGTTTCCGGCGGTCTTGGAGTGTTTTAAGGTCTTCTTCGGTAATGAGTCTTTTGATGCAGGTATTTTTTTCAATATCGTTGGGAGAACCCAGGAGTTCATGGGAATGGAAAATAGCTTCCCCGAATTCTTCACCCTTATCAGTCTGGAGCAAATAACAACACCCCTGTTTTACCGGGTGGCTGTCGGTGCTTAAGGTACAGAAGGTATGAGACCCCCCGCCTCGAACCGTAAATTCAGCTACCGATTCAGGTTCCGACAGAATTTCTTCTTCCTCCGGTTCAATAGAAGGGGGTAATTGTTCGTTAATTTCGTCCATGGGTTTTAATTATACTACGAAAAGGACTGATAAGCCCTTAAAAAGACACTCTCCAGGCAGAATTGATTATTCAGGTTTTTGGGCGCTACCCATTTTAAATATTCAAGTTGCTGAATAGATGAGCGAATTGCCGACCAACTCCAACGACTGGAAATCTGGGCTATTTCATTTTTAAAATCCTGGTTGATCAGCAAATCAGGATTTTTAGTGAGCCGATAAACCAGTAAATCCCGGAAATAGAAGAGCATCCAATCATAAAGGGTTTGAATGTCGATTTTGATATCTTCTTCAGACTCGGCATTTTTTCTCATATCATTGATTTTTTTAGGCATTTCCATGGCATTAGAAAGGTTTTCCGGCCGATGTCGGGTTAACTCAGAAAAGAGGACCTTTCTTAATTGGGATACACTGGGCAGGGTCAATTCACGGCTTCTGCCGGGGGACCCTTCAGAAAGCCGGGCCAGCAGTGAAGCCGTTTCCTTGTCCAGGGAATACTCCTGAATCAGAAAAGGTTCTAAATCATGGTCGGAAAGCCTGCCGAACCTAACCTTCTGACACCGGGAATGAATAGTGGGCAGGAGTTTGATGCTTTGGGAGGTAACCAGTATCAGCACCACTCCCGATGAAGGCTCTTCCAGGGTTTTTAATATGGCATTAGCCCCTTCGGGGTTCATTTTATCCGCATCCGGGATGAGGTAAACCCGCCTGCCTTCATGGTAAGCCATCAGGGAGACATTTCGCCTTAACTCCCGAAGTTGGTCCACTTTATAGTTTTGGGCTCCTTCCGGCCGTAAAAGCTGGAAGTTATGATGATTATCATTCGTGAACCGTCGGCAGGAATCACAGGCATCACAGGCATCTCCGGTACGGCTTGAATGTTCACAGAGAAGTGCCATGGCAAAACGGCTGGCGATAAGGTCTTTGCCAACTCCTTCGGGTCCATAGAACAAATAAGCATGTCCAATCGGACCATGAGTCAGTCCGTTCGCTATGAATTCCAAGGGCAGGGTATGCCCGATTATTTTTGCAAAAGGGATGGTTTTCATATTTTATCTACGGTTTATTATTCTACCAAACAACCTGATTATTTAATCACAGGCTTTAGGAAGCCGGCAAACTTACTTGAAAGTAAGTTGCTCCGGAAGGAAATCCTGGTAACTTCGGGACTCAAGGGATGAATTTTCGTATCTCAACTTCAGCCTCTTCTCTTTTGGCATCAATACCTGTCAAACGAACCCTCCAGGCATCTATCCGTTCACTTTGTCCTGGGGCGAGAGTGATTTCCCTGTCCCGGAGTTGGGTGATGAGATAGAGTTTTGCCTGATAGTTGGATGAATCTGTTCCCAGTATCTCAATCAACTCTGCTGAGAGTCCTTCAAATGTAATTCCATTTCCAGGTCCCTTGGCCAGTGTGCCGGTAATATAACGGGAGGTATTACCTGAAGAGGCCGGGCTTGAACGGGATTCCTGGAGTATCTGGTTCAGTAGATTTCTCAAAGGGCCGGGGTCGGCATGGCGAAGGGTGATGATTTTTGATTGCAGAGCCGGGCTGCGGTTGTTGGCCTCATTAAGGGTTGTGGGGGGAGTTCTTAAACTCTGAATATAATCCTGAGCTTTATTAAGGTTGGATTGGGTATCGACCAGCGTAATGGTCCCATGGTCGTAATCCTTGAATATCCGGCGGCCTTCCTGATATGCTTTTTCTTTCCCGCTGCCAGGATATAAAATTTGGGAAAGCCGGGTTTCCATGGCATCCAACATGGTTTCTCGAAGGGCTTTGACCTCCGATGAAGTATCTTCTGAAACATGGGGAATCGGGTATATCCCTGCCATTAACCCAGGGATTTTTGCTTCACCTGCATGGCTCCAACTAATTGCTCCCAGCAAGATGAGACTATACCAAAACCATTTTTTACCCATGGGGATATTCCTCTCTTTTCCTAAGAATACCATTATCAGCTACCGGTATCAATGGGCATGAAAAAAGCGCAGTTTATGGAATAAACTGCGCTGATGATTTTTAGAATTAAGTGAGGCTATTCGACAATGGCTTCCTGATTCTCCTTGGATAAGATAACATGCCGAGTCTCACCGTCTCCCTCGCTGATACTGAGAATTCCGTCTTTGTCTCTGACCAGGAGATGGACAAATTTCCGGTCCACATCAAACATGGGTTCAAGTTCAACAGGTTTTCCGGTGGTAAAAACTCTGGAGACGGCATCATTGACCATTCGGGTCAGCATACGTTTCCGGCGTTGCCGATATTCCTGGGTATCAACTTCAACATCGACCCGTTCTTCACCGGGTTTCCAGCTCTTATTCATATACTGGTTTATCAGGCATTGGAGAGCATTGAGAGTAACCCCGCGATATCCGATAAGGATACCGCCATCCGGGACATTCCAGACTTCCAGGAGGATGGTGTTTCCCCTGATTTTATAAGTTACTTCACATTGAATCCCCATGAGAGTCAAGACCGTATTTAAAAAATCTTTCGCTTTGATTCCATTCTCAGAAGACGGCTTTTCACTGACTCGGATTTTAGCGGGTGTCCCTTCCTCATCTTCAGTTCCCCGAGTCCCTTTATCCAAAATCTGGATAATGACGGATTCCAGAGGAAGGTTGATTTCTTCCAGGGCATTGGCGATTGCCTCATCCACAGTAGGTCCTGATACTTCAATAGTTCTCATGCTAAGTCTCCTTTATGAAGGGAAAATATCCTGTAATGTCCTAATTTGAGTCTTTTCTCCATTACGGGCCTTACTTGGCCTCTGCATGGTGCAGGTGTACCGGGAAATCCTGCTTATTAATATAATGCTGCTGAAGAATCGAAAGAATATTTGTGACAAACCAATATAATACCAGCCCGGAAGGCATACTCCAGAAAATAAACAGAAATACGACTGTCATTATCTGTCCCATCCTGGCTGATTTCGGGTCGGGTGACGTGGTCATTTTCTGTTGGAGCCACATGGTAACACCCATCAGGATAGGGAGAATATTAATGGGAAGCCCCATGATCATGGTAATGGTGTCTGGCTTGGAAAGGTCAGTGATCCATCCAAAGAAGTGGGCTCCCCGCAGCTCAATCACTTTTCCCAATACCTGATATAGAGAAATAAATATTGGCATCTGGATAAGCATCGGGAGGCATCCTGACATGGGGTTTACCTTATATTTCCGGTATAACTCCATCATTTCTTTTTGCTGGCGTTGAGGGTCATCCTTGAATTTTTCCTGGATAGCTTTCATTTCAGGAGCCAGGAGCTGCATCCCCTTCATGGACTTATAGCTCATGTGATTCAAGGGGAACGTTACCAGTTTCAGGAGGAAAGCAATCAGGATAATGGCCAACCCATAATTATGGGTCAGTTTGTAGCATAATTTAGTTACCTTTAACAACCAGAGATTAATGGTCTGCAGCCAGCCTGGAAACAAAATTTCTTCCACTTTCACATTCAAAGCGGCCAGCTTATCGGCATCTTTCGGCCCTAAATAAAACTGATAGGATTGTTTTAATGTGTCTTTGGCAGGGATTTCTGCCGGCGGCATTTCCAACCAGAGGGTGGGGCTGTAATTGTGTCCAATAGGAGTATAGTTCGCCACTACTGAAGTACTGGGAGAAAGGGTGGAGACATAACCTTTGAAAAAGTAATTGGTCTCAAGCCCGGCCCATGACACATTCCCGTTAACCCGAAGGTCTGGTTTCTTAAGGGATAATGACATGATTTTGACTTTATTATCCACTTTGCGGACAGGTTGGACTCCAATATCATATCGGCTCTGGGCATGCATCTGCATATCTCCCAATCCCGAACCCGCATACAGTTTCATTCCATATCCATCCAGAGATCTGAGGGAGGCTAGTTTATCGCCCGGATTGGCTAATTGAAGGTCAAACCCCATCATGTAATTGTTATTCTGGAGGGTGATTTCTTTTTGAATGGTCAGTCCATTGGGCATTATTCCGGTTAAAAGTAACTTGGCTGTGGGAGTTGTTCCCGACAACCGAATCTCCGTCGTATTAGCTGAATAGATTACCTGGGTATCGGCCTTGGGAATTCCAGCCAGCTCTACCTGGAATGGCATAGGGAGCTGAGAATTGCCATGGATCAGCTCAACCCAGTTTAACTCATTGATCTCATCGGTATATTTCGCAACTGCTGCCGAGTCTTTTTTGGCCTGGGCATCTTTCAGTTTTAATTTCAGGAGTTCTAATTTCCGGACAAGTTCCAAACGGATAGTGGCGCTTTCAATCTTGATATCATTTCCGGATTCTCTGGCGGCTTTTAATTCATCTTCCAACTCTTTTCCTGTCGGAAGGGTTTCAGCTTTAACTTTTTTGAGCAGGAAACTTTTCAACCGTCCACCCAGGGTGGTGAACCGGGCTCTATATAAATCGGTATCAACCAGGATATCCTGAGCCGGGATAGCCGGCGTGGCTGCCAAAATAGGGGTGGGGGTATCATCACCGGAGGTGGCGGCCAGGGGAAGGGTTGTATCTTTACCCACAGATAGATCTGTGGTATCTGCAGAACCTGGTGCTGTGGTGTTCTTAGCGAGGGTCCCGGTCCCGGGTTTCTGTCCCGCGGGAGGGGTATAGTATTTGGGCATAATAACAGCCATATAGATAAATATGACTACAGCAATCAGTACAATGCCGATAATTTGTTCTTTTTTCATAAGTATATTAGAGGCTTTTATAAAGCCTTGAATGCCTTTCTATGAATAAGAGATAAATAATTCTCAGGCAGGGTCGTACCCTCCCGGATGAAATGGATGACATCGAAGAAGACGGCCGATACCCCGATAGAGGCCTTTTATTACCCCATATTTGGTTACGGCATCAATACAATATTGGGAACATGAGGGGTAAAAACGGCAGGAAGCTGGGAATAAGGGAGATATCCCGGATTGATAGAGGCGTATCATGAAGATGATTATTTTACTCATTGGGGGACCCCCTGTCTTTAATCACCCTGGCTTTTCTGAATAAATAAAGCAAATCCCTTTCCAGAGTCTTAAAATCCAGTTCCTGGCTTCCCGGTTTAGCAACAATAACTATCCTGACACCCTCTTTGATTTCATGCTGATGCAGCCGGAAAATCTCCCGGAACCTGCGTTTTAAGAGATTCCGGGAGGTTGCGTGTTTAAGTTGATTCGTAACGGCAATACCTAATCGGGGTGGTTCTTCCTGGGGGGTGAACAGAACCTGTATCCTGAGCTGCCGGGTACTGGCTCTCAATCCCTCCTTATATATGGAAAGATAATCCGATCGCCGGGTAATACGATGGCTTTTGGGGTGTCGATATAAATGCATCCTGCCAGTTACGGTAAATCTGTCAACCGTTAATAACAGAGTTAGCGGCTAACTCCGGGAGTCAGGCGTTTCCGCCCCTTGCGGCGACGGGCATTGAGTACTTCCCGACCTCCGGGAGTGCTCATCCGTTTTAAAAATCCATGAACTCGTCTTCGCCGTTTTCGGTGAGGCTGATATGTCCGTTTCATTCGTCGATCTCCTTACTACTTTATATGGATTAAAAGAAATGATTTCAGGTCACAAATCGTGAACTAAAAATTATACCATATTTTAAAAAAAGGATACTTCTCCAGCTGATAGGAGAACAATTAACCTTCTTATTCTGCCTGGAAGATAAAATTAATTTTTCTATGCTGAAATGCCTCTATTATACCTTAAGGGCTTTTTGACAGCTGTCAAAGAAAAAGTATTATTGTTGTAAATAAAGGAGTTAGCTGGATTTGACAGGTTTTGGAAGAAGAAGGGCGGCCGAAAAGATATACATATAGAGATGGTCAGGCGGGTCTCATAACCCAATGGAAACTTATTTATGAGGAAGTTTAGGTTTAGGAAACCTTCTTCTCGGAGTCTCTGGATATGGTTTTGTTTTAGGGATATGGGTATTGTCTCAAAAAAGATATTGATATATCATGACATCATCTTCATATCGAGCAATCAATCCCCTTGATTGGATACAGGTGAGTTATGGATAAAAAACAAAGCAAGCTATCCTCCCGGACAATTCAATGGCTTTTACAGGAAATTACTGATTGGGAGAAAGAGGGCATCATTAATCCTGACCAGAAAGAACAACTGAGGGGGCGTTATCAGGCTGAAGCGGCATCACCCCGGACTGATTATGTAACTCTCATTATTTCAACTATCGGTGCTTTATTGATTGGCTTGGGGATCATTCTTTTTTTTGCTTACAATTGGGACAAGATTCCCCGGGTGTTAAGGCTTGCATTAATTTTAGTTACCATGACAGCTTCTTATATTGGCGGTAGGTGGGGGAGAGAAAGATACCCTGACTATAAAGGTATCGGTGAAGCTTTCATCTTTCTGGGGGTCATCCTTTTTGGTTCCGGCATCTGGCTGATTGCCCAGATGTATAACATTGTCATCGAGTATCCATGGGGATGGCTTTATTGGGCTTTAGCTGCCACAGCGATAACTTATACAGCTGTCTCTATTCCTGTTTCTTTATTATCTACCTTTCTATGGTTAGCCTGGGCAATAGCCTATTCAAATAAATGGACTGAGGCCAATTACATGTTTATGCCATTAGCTGCCTTAGCGATATTTCCTTTTGCTTATTACAAGCAAAGTCCCTTGGTATTATGGGGGGGATTACTCTGTTTGTTTTTTGGAACCTTGTTTGCGACTGGACATTTCATCATGTTTTATGTTCTTTCAACCATGGGGTTAGTATTCATCCAGGCAGGCAATTTTCATTTTAATAAGGAAAAAGGGAATCGTTTTACAGTCCCTTATTTGATTACAGGCTTTTTTTCACTGGTGCTGGGTTTATATATTGGCAGTTTTTATGGTTATCAAAATACTTTTATTGGAGGGACTAAATATAATTGGAACTTAACTCTTATCATTGGGATTTGGGCCGCTTGTGGATTTATTATGACCCTCTTATCCTGGCAATTCTGGAAAAGCAAAGTTTATCCGACGGATTATTGGTCTGAAATAATAAGGAAGTTACTGCCTGTCCTGATACTTATTTATTCCCTTTCCCTGCCTCTGCTGATTCAAATGGGGCAAGTAGATAACAACTATACCCTCATCTCTGCCATCCTTAGTAATTTTCTGCTTCTCTTTACGGCGGGCTCCTTGCTGTATCTTGGACAAAAGGATAACCGGTTATCTTTTATGTATGTCGGAACCATCATTTTTCTTTTGATAGCGATTGGCCGATACTTTGATTTATTTGATAATCGGCTTCATCGGTCTGTGTATTTCCTGGTTATCGGAGGGCTTTTTGTCTGGTACAGTTACTGGCTTTCGAAAAAGCATAAAGAAATCAGGGCTATGCAAAGGGAGGATAAATAATCATGAGACGTATCTTCTATTTTCTTTTTGTGTTGATTCAGATTGTATTCCTCCTGGGAATGATGGGATTTCATCAAAATGAGATTCAAAAAGGTTATCCGTTGAAATTAACTGTGTTTCCCAGAGACCCTGACAGTTTATTGAGAGGGGAATATGCCCATCTTCGTTATGAAATCGAAAGTATTGATTTGAATGTAGTATCCCATGATATGGAAAACTATGAACGAAACATGGTGGTTTATGTGACTTTAGGGAAAGATACTCAAACTTTTTCAGATTCACTGATTCCCTTGAAGGTGAGTCAGAAAGTGCCGCCCGCTTCGGAATACCCCTTCATTAAAGGAAATGTATTGGATCAGTATAAATATGAAACTGGATTTGATGATGATACAACAGAAAAGATAACGAATGATCTTCAGGTTGAGTATTCCATTAACCAATATTTTGTACAGGAAGGGCGTTCTCAAGAAATTGAATCCATAATGGGGACTGGCAGCCGTATGACGACTCACAAGGTCCTGGCTGATGTGAGGCTTTCAGATAAGGGCATTCCTTATCTGACCGGAGTTTTTATCGATGGAAAGCTTTTTAAATAGGGTGGATGGGGGGATTAATTCTTGTATCCTTCCATATCAATATTTCTCCCCGCTGCTGAGGTGATAGTATAATTTTAAGATAGTTCAGATGCTAAGTTCCCCAGGATCGGAGATAAAATATGCCTGCCCAAATTATTGATGGAAAACAATTAGCCCAGTCCATTCGGCTGGAAATTAAAGCCAAGACCCAAGAATTTACGAATAGAACCGGTATTCAGCCCGGATTGGCGACTGTTTTAGTCGGACAGGACCCTGCATCCCAGGTTTATGTCAGAAATAAACATAAAGCCTGCGCTGAAGTTGGTTTTTATTCTGAAGCCCATGAGCTTTCTGATACGGCTACGGCTGAAGAATTAGTTGCCCTGGTGCAGAAGCTTAATAAAGATTCTAAAATCCATGGGATATTGGTTCAGCTTCCCCTTCCCAAACATATCCCTGAATCTGTGGCGATTGATGCTATTATTCCTGAAAAGGATGTGGATGGAATCCATCCGGCCAGTATCGGGAACCTGGTGCTGGGTAAAGCAGGTTTTGTTGCCTGTACCCCGGCGGGAGTGATGCGGCTGATTGATTCCACCGGTATTGAATTAAAAGGCAAACATGCTGTTGTGGTGGGGCGAAGCAATATTGTCGGGAAACCCCTTTCATTGCTTTTATTAGCCCGCCATGCCACCGTTACAATTTGCCATTCCCGGACCCAGGACCTGGGTGCTGTTACCCGGAGCGCGGATGTCCTCTGTGTGGCTGTCGGCAAGGCCAAACTTATCAAGGGGGATATGGTGAAGCCCGGCGCGGTGGTAATTGATGTCGGGACCAATCGGAATGAAGAAGGTAAACTGGTGGGCGATGTGGATTTTGAGTCGGTGGTGCCGGTCGCCAGCGCGATTACCCCTGTTCCCAAAGGAGTCGGTCCTATGACGATTACGATGCTTCTCTGGAATACCTTGCAGGCAGCCGAAAGTTTTGCCGTTGAAAAATAGGCAGGCGGATCCCTATAAATTCCTATGACTTCAGAATCTCCTGAAAAAGTAGAAAAAGCGAAGAAAAAAAAGCTGACAGATAAACAGCGTTCCTTTCTGTGGGAACTGTCAGCTTTTTTAATATTTATCCTGGCCTGCGGGCTTTTCTTTGGAAAAGCTCTCTGGTGGGGAGAGACTTTTTTCGGTGAAGATTATCTCTGGCAGTTTCTGCCAATGAACCAGGCAGCTTTGGAACAGCTCAAGGGGGGGATTTGGCCCCTGTGGAATCCTTATATGATGAGCGGGATGCCTTTATTTGGCAGCCTTTCTTTTCCTCTCTTTTATCCCGGTTCGCTTTTATTTTATTTCTTACCCCAGGGCCAGGCGGTCATGGGATTATATGCCATTCAACTATTTCTGGCCGGTTATTTTACCTATCGGTTTTTCCTCATCAGTGTCCCCCGGCTGGAAGGTGAAAAACATCATGCTTTTTCTTTGAGATTTCCAGGAATCCTGGCAGGGATATCTTTCATGTTGGCCGGAAATCTGGTTACCTTGATTTTCCCGGGACATACCATGAAATTGATGGCGGCCACCTTCATTCCGATTGTGATTTTCTGCTTGGGAAAAGCCTTCCAGAAAAACAGGGTGAACTGGTATTTATTGACGGCCTTGGTTTTAGGTCTGCAAATATTCACTCTCCATTTCCAGGTTTGTTATTACACTTGGCTGCTGGTGTCTTTTTATAGTGTATGGGAGATCCTGACCCGATGCCGATGGTATTATAATGCCTTCCAAATCGAACGGGAGACCCGTTCGGAATATCTTTCATCAAGATTGGTTATCCTGTTGATAGTGACAGCCTTGTTGGCGGTTGGTTTGACAGCCGTCCAATGGCTTCCTTTCTGGGAGTATAGTAAACTCTGCAACCGGTCCGGAGGAATGGCCTACCAAGCTTCGACTGAGGCTTCTTTTCCTCCTGAGGAATTACTCAGCCTGATGATGGTCAGCCCTTTTGGGGACCATATCCACCCGGTGGGGAATCCTGAGGTCCCGTCTGTTTTTAATTGGCAGAAATATCCCCTGGGAAAACTGGTATTTCCGGCTGGGATAGAAAATTATCAGGGACGGTTTGACAGTGCCAGAACGTTAAGTGAATACCTGGGGGTCCTGGTATTCCTGTTAGCGGGAATCGCCTTTCTGGGCGCTAAAAGCAGAAATGCCTGGTTTATGAAGATATTGCTGTTGGTTTCAGCCTTTTTATGCCTGGGGAAATTCAATCCTCTCTATCCCTGGATTTTGAAAATCATCCCCGGTCTTTCCATGTTCAGGGTTCCGGCTGAAATATTGCTGTTATTTGCCTTTGCCCTCTCTATCCTGGCTGGGATGGGGCTTCGGATGCTCTTGATTTTGCCTGCCAAAGAATCTCTGAAAATCTGGAATTGGCTGGGTATTTTATGGGGTATTCTGGGGGTGTCATCCCTATGGTTTATCTATCGGTTATGGGGAAATCAGCCGTTGCTTTTCCATTATTTAATAAGCCTTTCCCGATGGATATTGTTTTCTTTGGCCGGAATCGGGTTGATGAAATTGCTTATCCAACCCTTATTGCATTATCGGGTAAAATGGCTCCTGGCTTCCCTGATACTGATGATTATTATTTTGGATTTATGGAGCGCTCACCAGCCTTATCTTCAACCTATGAAATTGGATGGGTATTATGCGGCCATGACCCATGAAGAAGGAACTGATTTTCTAAGAACGCAGCCATCTCCTTATAGGATACTTCCCCTGGGGTCCAGGGATATGGTCAATAATAAATGGATATTTTCCCGGCTGGAATCGGCCTGGGGATACCAGTCTTTCCCCTTGAATAATTATGAGAAAACATGGGCGGCTTTGGGATATTCCAATCCGGTCTTCCGGAAAATGGCTAATGTGAAATATATCCTGGCTGACTCCTACCTGGAAGACCCGGAACTGGAGCTGGCTTATGATGGCCGGCGTAAAATCTATCGGGAGAAAGCGGACAGGCCCAGAGCCTGGATACCTGCTGATGCCCAACCCCTTTTTGAGCCTGATATGAAAAAATCCCTGGTTTTGATGAAATCTCCGGAGTTCAATCCTGAGACCCGATTGATTCTGAATATCGATAAACAGAAAGTTTCATCATCCGAGTCAACTTTTCCCCTGCCTCCCTCCGGAGAAGTCCTGGAATCCTCTTATACCCCGCAGCAAATTGACCTGAGGGTCTCCATGAGATCGGCAGGTTATCTCTTGATGAGTGAAGTTTATTATCCCGGGTGGATGGCTTATGTGGATGGTGAAAAAACCACTGTCTATCAGGCGAATGGATTTATGCGGGCGCTTCGGTTGGAGCCGGGCCCTCATGAGATAAAGATGATTTATCATCCCGGGTCTTTTTACTGGGGACTGAAAATCAGCCTTTTATTTCTGCTGATATTGATAACGGGTTTATTATTTATCTGGATAAAATATCAATGGCAGGTGCATACTGCTATCAAAAAGGCCGAGTAACCTCAGACCCGGCCCTGGTTAAAACTTAATTCTCTCTACCCATACTGTCCAATTAATTACTTTCGACCCAATACCAATCTCTTATCCCCTTCTTCCAAAGGAGGAGAGGATCGCTTTGAACTCTTGAAAATCCTGATAACTAAAACATCCAAGAATATTGGGCTGTCTTTATTGGGCAGTCGTAGTTTTCTGTATTTCTATTTTTTCTTTTTAGTTTTCTTCTTAGCCGGAGCTTTTTTCACCGGAACTGTTTTTTTAGCAGGAGTTTTCTGGACAGCTTTTTTAGCCGTCTCCGGGGTCTCTTCCTTCACCACAGTCCCTTTGGGTTGAGCCATATATCCCAGGGCATATTCCAGTTGGGACTCCACCATGATTCCCAAACCTTTTTTGGTTGGCTGAGGGGTGACCGGAGTAAATCGGCCCGTTTTGGCGTTTCTGGAAACGGTTTTTACCTGTTCAATTTTCAGGGTCGAGGAATTGGAATTGACCAGCAGTATCGGAACGGGTTTTCCGTCCCGGTTCTGGATAAATAAATTCAGTGTAGGGACTTTTTTAGTATCCCAGGAAGAGATATCCAGTTTGATGGCATGGTCCGGAGTCTTATCGAAGAAGATGCGGATATTCTTCTCCCCGGATAAGACGGTGATACCCTGTTCCGGGGTCACCTTATTGGGGATCGTCTTGAATTGGGATTCGTAATAATCAGCAATGGCCGAGGCAAACCCTGCACCGGGATTGGCCACTGAAGTATCCTGAAGGAATCCTTTCAGGTCGATGGTCGCTCCCTTGATTTCTTTGCCGAGCTCAACCCGAAGCCCCGGATAATTATTATCATCCACCATGACCTGCCAATCCCGCCGTTTAGCCAGTATCCTGAAATTGGCAAGGAAATAATCTGACAGGGGTTTTTCCCAGGCCGGGGCCAGCAATACCATGGATTGCGAGGGGATAAAGGCGATATCGCTGTAATCCACCCAGCGTAATGGAATATTACGAGAAGCGGAATGCAGCATATTATAAAAATCTCCTGAAAGCTCATCATCCCTCACACTGATAGGATAAGAAATGACATAAAGATAGGGCGTGTTCCGGTTGAATTTGCTCATCCGGGCATCAGAAAGAGCTTTCCGGGTAACTGAAAAAGAAGGGTCCAGAATCCTCCCGGCGGCATTGACCATATATCGGGCATCGCTGTTCTGGGTCAGGACGTTTTCATGGAAATACCTGTAAATAAGGGTCTCGGGTTGAGAGGGTAATGCCAGCAGGGTATCTAAATCTCTGAAATAGGTTCCAGGTTCTTTGGATGACCCCCGATGCCCCATTTCCAGAATATAGAGGGGTTTGCCCATCTCTGAGGCCATCCCGGCCAAATCCAGGGTGGATTGCAAGGCTCCCAATCCTCCATCCGGCTGGCTGGCATCTGTATAAAAAGTCATTCCCATGGCATCGGATTCCATCAACCATTTCTGCAGGTCCAGAGCCGTATAACAGGAGCTGCCTGAGGCGAGAATATCGCCTGTATTCCAGCTTATCCCCAAGATGAGAGGTTTAGGGGAATGGGATTTCCAGAGGGTCCGATTATCCTGGTATTGCTGCAGGAACCAGTCATTGGCAGACCTGATAAAATCATAATAAGCCCTTCGGGAATAATAAAATCGCTGGTCTTCCTCACTGGCAGGAACCGGGATATCGGCGATACCGGCAAACTGGGAATTATATTCCCGGTTGATGCGTTCAACATTCCCCAGTTTCTCTTCCAGCCAATTCAGCCAGTATTCACGGGCAAACTGGGTCCTTTGGGAAAAGACATATTTTCCCTGGGTATTTTTAGTAAACATCATCTGGAAAGGGTCTTGCAGGATTCCCACACTAAACCCGAGCAGGTAAGGATTATTTCCGAATTCCTTCCCGTAAAATTCTGTTTCCTCTTTCATCCATTGGGCATATTCGGGATTCCCGAGGATTCGTTCTAAATCAGGTTTGGATTCCGGGCCATTGCCTTCGCTGAGGATGTTTTGATAAAGGTAATTAGTCCCGCTCAGGGTATTGGCATCAATCCGGGTAATCAGGAAATCCAGCTTCTTTTCTTCAATGCCTTTGATCAAGGCCTGCAGGACGGCCTGGCTTTCCGGGTCCTCCCAGATATGGGACGGGGGAATGATATTGATGACTTCAGCTCCGCCTTTTTGGGCCTGATCCAGCAATTCCAAGGCCTGGGTCCCGGACCGGATCCCATTGAAATGGATCAGGTACCCGGTTTTGGGAGTTCCCCAGCCGAGTCCGGACAGGAAACAGGTTAACAGAATGAATAAAGATAAATGACGGATATTTTTTTTGAATGGAATATGTGTGATTTTCATATATAAGATTTTATACGACATTAAGAGAGATTTGAATGTTTTAGACAAATAACCTTATAAATAAAAGTTATTGATTATTTTCCATCCGGCAAAGATTCCGTGGAATCTCCCCCTGGACCTGATTCGATTTCAGGATGGAATCCTGTTACCGATTCCATTCGTTCAGAGAATCGTTCTGCCCGTTTTTCGGTATCTCCATAGGTTCTATTAAGAGTGGCCAGTTGTTTGCCGAGTTTCTCAAAATCTGCTTGGAACCGGGTAAACTCTTTCTGGAGATGTTCAATCTGTCCGAGGATTTCCCGGGTCCTTTTTTCCAGCTGGAACCCTTTCAATCCCATCAGGATAGTCTGCAGGTAGGCATAAAAACTGTTGGGGGAGACCGGAATCACTTTGTTTTGCAGGGCGATGGCCATCAGGTTCTTATTGCCTTCTTCCTGGTTGGATTGCAGGATGGTTTCATAATAGACATTTTCAGCCGGGATATACATCAGGGCAAAATCGTAGGTGTTTTCTGCCGGACGGATGTATTTATCAGCAATAGATTGGACATGGGTTTTGACCGCCTGCTGAAACTCTTTTCGGGCGGTCTCTTTATCGGCGGGATTTTCGGCTCCGGCCATCCTTCGGAAAGATTCCAGGGGAAATTTGGAATCCACCGGGACCATCTTATCCCCCAGGAGAATGACTGCATCCACCCGTTCCCGGTTGGAGAAAAGGTATTGGGTCTGGTAATACTGGGGAGGCAGAATCTGCCGTAAGAGTTCTTCCAGAAAAAATTCTCCCAACCCCCCTCGGAGTTTGGGGACACTCAGGAGTTCCTGGAGGCTGGAAATATCTTTTCCCAATTCCATGATCTGCCGATTGGCTTCATCCATTTTTCCCAATTTCTCTCTGATTTCCTGGCTTAACTGGTTCACAGACCCTACTTCAGTCCTGACCTGGGTTTGGGATTGCTGGAGAGACTGGAGAATCTGGCCAAACTGTTGTTGGATGAACTGGGTATTGGTTTCCATCCCGGTTTGGACCTGTTGCCGAAGGGAGTCAACCTGCTGTTGCATCATGAGAATGGAATTAGAGTCCTGGGGAGCTTTCCGGGAACGAATCAGCATCCCGATTCCAATGACTAACCCCACTATTATGAGAGTTAGAACTCCCGCTAATCCAATCAGTAATAATTCATTTGTAGGCATTGTTTTCTCCTGTCTTCCCTGGTTAAGCATTATAGAAGGGTGGAGAAACAGGGTCAACTTTCCTGTTTTCAACTGTTTAGTGGATAAAAAGGCTTCGGAGGGGGACCCAGGCTGTAACCATCAGCCTGGGTCTCCCTCCGTATCAAGCCCGAACTGGAAATGAGTCAAATGGGGAGGGGGTAAATATGCTAAAATGAGAAAAACTATGAAGACTTACTGGCAAAATAAACTTGAATCCCTCCCCACCCAGAGTGGGGTTTATATTTTCAGGAATAAGAGTAAAGACCCTATTTATGTGGGGAAAGCGGTGAATTTACGGGCGCGGGTGAGGAATTATTTTGCCGACCCGGCCACTTTGGTTCCCCGGACCCGGGCAATGGTGGAAAATGCTGTGGACCTGGATTATATTGTTACGGGTTCAGAGCTGGAAGCCCTGATACTGGAATCCAACCTGATCAAGCAGTACCGGCCGAAATATAATGTCCGAATCAAGGATGATAAACGGTACCCCTGGCTGAAATTGACCTATGGGGATGATTTTCCCCGGATAACAGTGGTCCGGCAGCCCCGGAAAGACGGACACCGGTATTTTGGCCCCTTCCCAAAATCTTATTCCATGCGGCAAACCCTCAAATTGATACATTCTATTTTCCGGTTAAGAGCCTGTAAACTGGTAATCAAAGAAGGGGAGAAAGCCTGCCCCCGGCCTTGCCTGGAATATGATATGAAACGGTGTGATGCTCCCTGTGTGGGGTTGATTTCCCAAGGTGATTACCGGAAAATCTGTGACCATATTGCCCTGTTTTTACAGGGTCGGATGGAGGATGTGATCAAAGGACTCCAGTCCCGGATGGATATTCTATCCGGTGAGATGAGATTTGAAGAAGCGGCGGCGGTCAGGGACCAGATGAAAGCGGTCAGGGATATCCAGGAAAAACAGTCAATCTATACTCCCGATATGGCCGATCAGGATATTCTGGGGACTCAATCCTATGGGGATACGGCAGTGGTAGCGGTTTTTATCACCCGGCGGGGAAAATTGATTGGCCGGGAGAAATATCGGTTGGATGGGACAGAGGAAACCTCTCCCGGAGAAATCCTTTCGGTCTTTATCCGGCAGCATTATACCCAACCGGATTTGGTGCCTCATGAAATCTGGCTTCCCCTGGAAATCCCTGAAGCCCCGGCTTTGTCTGAATGGCTTACCGGGATGAAAGGCCGGAAGGTGGAACTCCTGGTGCCAAAAATCGGGGATAAACGGAGAATGGTCCTGATGGCGGAAGAAAATGCCCAGTTCCATCTCCAGCAGGAGTTAGTCAAGAAAAATCCTGCCTTGGGGAAAATGCCCCAGGGATTATTTGAGCTTCAATCGGTATTGGGACTGGAAAAACTGCCTTTAAGGATGGAAGCTTATGATATCAGCAATATCAGCGGAACCGATGCCGTCGGTTCCATGGTGGTTTTCAAAAATGGGTATCCTTCCAAATCTGATTATAGGAAATTCAAGATAAAAAGTGTCGAAGGCATCAATGATTTTGCTTCCATGAAAGAGATTGTCGGCCGGAGAATGAAATATCTTCTGCCGGATCGGGGAGGGATGCCGGAGGCCAGGGGGATGGACCAATGTCCCGATGTGATTCTGATCGATGGCGGGGCTGGGCAGTTGCATTCAGCCCTGGAAGCCATCCGGGAAACCCTGGGAGAAGATAAGCCTTTGCCTTTTTTCATCTTTGGGTTAGCCAAACGATGGGAAGAAATCGTATTGCCGGGGAAAAAGGAAACCCTGTTGCTTCCCCTGGAAAGTAAAGCCCTCCACCTTTTGCAATCCATTCGGGATGAAGCCCATCGGTTTGCTATAACCTATCATCGGCAGCTCCGGGGTAAGAAACTCAGCGGCTCAGTGCTGGATGAATTGCCCGGTATCGGTGATAAACGAAAAATGATGCTCCTGCGCCGATATGGCTCGGTGGAAGAATTGAAATCAGCTTCTCTGGCTGAATTGAAGGATATCTCCGGATTAGGGTCCCGATTGGCGGAAGAACTCTATGAATTTTTACGGAAAATCTAGTGCTGTTTCCTTTCCTTAAGGTTGGTTTTGACAGCTGTCAAAAAACTAACTTCCCTGAAATCAATCTTCTATATTTTTGACAGCGGTCAAAATCAAAGGATACCCTTAATTCTTTTCTATCTTACTTCATCTCCATGAATCCAGGTGTTAATCAAAAGGAAGATAGGCTGACAGGTGCCCCAGAA
>DIVR01000062.1 GCA_002428325.1 bacterium UBP4_UBA6127 | reverse complement strand
TCCTGGGTACAAACAAGTACAAACCTATATGTAATAGGGAACTATCCTGGAAGTGGTGAAGTCTGGCGGTTCCCTCTATATGATAATGGAAGTATTGGAACTTGGAGCCTTCTTAGCAGTAATTTAAATAGCGGAAGATATGGAGCTGGAGCCACAATTGTAGATGATCGAATCTTTGTTCAAGGTGGATGTAGTGATTATGCAAATAGTGATTATGCTGAGGTGTCCCAGATTTTAGCCGATGGTAATTTGGGCTCCTGGCAATTGCTAACAAAGCCGTTAGCCCTTCATTGGACCCATCTATTAGCTGAAGTTGGCAAACGATTGTATTCTATCTCAGGCTGCTATCCCAGTTGGGTGGATACTGAGACAGAATCGGCAGAAATTCTATCTGACTATACTCTAGGAACCTGGGTGGGTTTATCGCCTTACCCAAATCCACGAATACATTTCGCCTATATCCAAACTGAAAAGGGCTTATATGTACTTGGTGGCTTTTTTAATAGTCCTATGTCAAGTGTACAGTATGCGCCGATTATCCCAGCTGAGCCTTCAGAGGTTAAGCCTAAAGTGTGGAAAGGGTATAACTGAAGGGGGAAGAAACATAAATAAGGTCTATTTATTATGTAAGGTTAGCCTTTAGCGGGTTCCCTGCTTTTACTCCAATACGATTGACTTGGTTCAATGCCAGTACAGGGGATGTTTTATCCAGCACCTCATTTTTAACAGGTTCTATTCAGGTTACAGCCCCTGAATTTAATAGAGACATTGTGGCAGTCTTGAAACCGGAATAAGATGAACTAAAGGACTATATATGAAAAGAATGTTTTTACTTGGTTTAGTTACGTTACTTATAGTTGTTGCCACTCCCCCAGGGTTTACTCAAACCTTGGGGGAATGGACTTCTCTCACTTCTTTACCTTCTCCTCGTTCAGAATGTGCTGCTGTTTTGATTGATACGACAGTTTATATAGTAGGTGGTTCTGAATTCTCTTCGGGTACTTCCTATCCAGTTTTAAGAACTGGAATCCTTCCTGATGGAACTTTATCCGGATGGGTAGAAGAAATCTGTCGGCCCTTGGAAATAAGAAGTGACAGTATCATTTTTGCCAATGCCGGGTATCTTTATGCAATATCAGGACGAAATGGACCTTATTTAGACAGATCAACAACCATTGAGAGAGCCAAGATAAATACTGAGGGGAGTATCGGAGAATGGGAGTATTTTGGATATTGTCCTTCACCGGGATTTTGGGCATCCACCTGGTTGCAGACGAGTACGGATTTGTATGTGTTTGGGGGATATCCCGGAACCTGTGAAATCTGGCGGCTGCCTCTTTATTCGAATGGGAGTATTGGGACATTTTCACGTTTGAGCAGCGATTATAATATAGCCCGGTATGGTACAGGAGTTATTTTGGTTGGGGATAGGTTGTTTATTCAGGGAGGAGCAAGTGTATATGGTCCAGGAGATGTACATTATACAGAAACAGCTAGCCTTCTTTCTGATGGAACTATTGGAGAATGGACGATTTTAACAAAATCAACTTTTATACACAGGACTCATATGTTGGCCAAAGTTGGAAACTATTTATATACAATAGCAGGAGTATTACCCGGTGAAGATATTCGGGGAGCTGAATCAGCACCCTTTTTGACGGACAGTACCTTAGGGGAATGGAGTATGGGAGCACCTCACCCTCATGAACGGATACAATTTGCGCATCTACAGACTGATAAAGGTTTATATGTATTTGGAGGATGGGGGAACCATGATTTGGATGGGGTGGAATTTGCTCCGATCATATATTCAACCGATGTTAAATCTCGCCAGTGGAAAGGGTATAACTGAAGGGGGAAGAAACATAAATAAGGTCTATTTATTATGTAAGGTTAGCCTTTAGCGGGTTCCCTGCTTTTACTCCAATCCGGTTGACCTGGTTCAATGCCAGTACAGGGGATGTTTTATCCAGCACCAGTTTTTCTGAAGGTTCTATTCAGGTTACAGCCCCTGAATTTAATAGAGACATTGTGGCAGTCTTGAAACCGGAATAAGATGAACTAAAGGACTATATATGAAAAGAATGTTTTTACTTGGTTTAGTTACGTTACTTATAGTTGTTGCCAATCCCCCAGGGTTTACTCAAACCTTGGGGGTTTGGACTTCCTTAAGTTCTTTACCCTCTCCAAGATATGCATGCTCAGCGGTTCTGATTGATACAACAGTTTATATTCTTGGGGGGTCTCATTTTTCCTCCTCAGTTCCTTATCCTGTTCTAAGAACTGGAATTCTTCCTGATGGAACTTTATCAGGATGGGTAGAAGAAAGCTGTCGGCCTTTGGAAATTCATGCCGATTCTGTTTGTTTTGCTCATGGAAGATATCTTTATGCTATGAGTGGATCTAAAGGAGTAACCAATTCAATAACCAGCACAATGGAGAGGGCCCTTTTGTATTCAAATGGCAGTATTGGAACCTGGGAGATAGTAGGTTATACACCCATTCCTTTTTATGAGTCCACCTGGTTGCAGACGAGTACGGATTTGTATGTATTTGGGGGATATCCAGCAACCCAAGAAGTTTGGCGACTACCTCTTTGTGATAATGGGAGTATTGGGACTTGGGGTCTCTTAAGTAGTAACTTTAATTATGGTAGATATGGAACAGGTGTTGCTTTAGTCGGAAATAGAATTTATATTCAGGGTGGTGAAGGTTATGGGAATACAGAATATACAGAATCAGCACAAATTCTTACTGATGGTAATATTAGCTCCTGGCAAATACTGACAAGAGCAAGTATACGACATGTTACTCCCTTATTAGAAAAAATCGGGAAACGATTATATGTTATTTCTGGCTGTTATCCCAGTTGGTCGGATACAGAAACTGAATCAGCAGAGATACTTTCGGATTATACTTTAGGAATTTGGGTGGGTTTATCACCTTATCCAAATCCAAGAAGGTTTTTTGCCCATGTTCGAACAGATAAAGGGCTTTATGTGTTTGGGGGTAGAGTGAACAGCGATATGTCGAGTGTACAGTATGCGCCAATTATTCCAGCTGAGCCTTCAGATGTTAAGCCTAAAGTGTGGAAAGAGTATAACTGAAGGGATAAAAAACTAAAGAAATAGGGGAGAGCAATTTTTGTGCTGATTGTAGCAATCGACTCATGACCTGTGTGAACTGGAATTCTCGGACTTGGGATAATCTGGGGGGAAGCAATCGGATAAGCCTCAATGTGTTCCTGAAATATACTCCTGTTTGATTAAGCAGGTACAATGCTAAACGACAGGATAAGTATTTTCCTCATATCATAATCTGACCAGGGATTCCTTGATTGCCATTGCCACATACTGGGCATCTGCTTCATTCATTTTAGGGTAAAGGGGTAAAGAGATGATCCTCTGATAAGCATCATCAGCTACCGGGAACTGTTTAGGGGATAAATGGAGCTGACTCTGATACCAGGGATGTCGATGGGTGGGAATGAAATGGACACTGGTCCCGATATTCCAATCTCTCAACCGTTCAATCATTTTATTACGTTGGAGGGAGGTCCAGTTCTTTCCCATAATGGGATAAAGATGTCCGTTACGGGTGGCATAATCAGCCGTTACCGGAGTCTCAATCTCAGGCAATTCGGAAAGATATCGGTCATATATTTTAGCCAGGCTTAACCTGGCTTGATTCATTGAATCAATCTTCTTTAATTGGGTAATTCCCAGGGCTGACTGGATATCGGTAATATTATATTTATATCCGGGAACCACTATCTCAAAAAACCAGCTGCCATTTTTAGAATAACGTTTCCAGGCATCCTTACTGATACCATGGAGAGTCAAGATTCTCATTAACTTGGCCGCTCTGGCTTGCTGGGTAGTTATCATTCCCCCTTCCCCGGTGGTCATATTTTTGGTGGGGTAGAAACTGAAGCAGGCAGCAAAACTTTTCAACGACCCGATAGGTTTTCCCTTATAGAGGGTTCCCTGGGCATGGGCTGCATCTTCAATCACCGGGATTCTGAATTTCCTGCTCAGCTTGAGGATTTCATCCATTCGGCAGGGATGCCCACCGAAATGGGTGGGGATAATGACTTTGGTTCGCCGAGTAATCAGTCTTTCCACCTGGCTGACATCCATATTCAAAGTTCCCGGTTCACTGTCAGTGAAAACAGGAGTTGCCCCCAGGTGGATAATCTCATTGGCGGTTGATGGAAAAGTGAAACTGGGAAGAATCACTTCATCTCCCGGACCCACCCCTGAGGCTACCATGCAAAGATGGATGGCAGCCGTGCAGGAATTAACAACAATCGCTTCTTTGGCTCCACAGGATTGGGCAAATAACTCTTCAAACTCTTTAGATTTCGGCCCGGTGGTCAGCCAGCCGCTGTCCAGCACTTCCATGACTGCTTTTTTATCTTCCTCCAGAATCTCGGGAACATGGAAAGCAAGAAAACCTTTTCGTTTTTTTAAGTTGGTTTTGGCTGATCGGGGCAATTTTAAACTCCTCTGGAAATAACTATTGTCCAATAAAAAATTATGCAACAAATGTGACTGATAAATCATTCATAATTATCTAAAAAAGCTTGAATGGATTATATTCAAGACATTATCTTTTTAGGTCTCCCTTGCCTCCGTTGCAGGAAGAAAACTGAGTCATTTATTCATTTTTCAATACATTATTTTATTAGTTTTCTTGAACACTCCCGCTTTCTCCAGCGACCATTCCAGCCGCAACATAACCGAGAAGAGAGAGCCACTTCTCTGAGATTGGATCACTAACTCTTTCTTTGCTGTATCCCAAAGATGATTTCAAAGAATATCATAAGCTGAACATCCTCACAATTAAAGCAATATTATCCAATATTCCAACCTGTTATTCTGGGACCTGGTACAGAGTCATTCCTTGCTGGCTCCAGAGGGGATGAGCTATCTGTTCCAGGTAGGTAACCATCTTTTGAGTGATTTTTCTGTCCTGGCCCGGGTCATAATAGGGGCCATAAAAAGATTCCAGCCTTTTTAGCTCGTGGGGATTATAGAAAATATATCCGATATGAGATTCCTTCAAATATAGAGTCATCTCATCGGGGGTATGGCTTACCTTGGCGAGTTCAAAAAAGAAATCCCGGTCAAAGACCGTAGATATCTCCGTATCATTGATCAGGAACATCCTTCTGGCTTCCCCAATAAAAAGGATACGTTTCCGGGATGGGAGTTGATTCATATAAAGAGCCGCTGGATATAGAGAATAAAATTGTCTCAGAAACTGGTTCTGGGATTGAGTCAGAATATCTCCAGGAAGCTCCTTCAACCCTATCTGGTAATCTGCAACATTTTTTGAAGGTGAAACTTGAAGGGTCTGATTCAATAAAGCTGACTCCAGGTTATATTGGCTAATGCCGTTGAGGATAATCATTCCCAACACAATCAAGGTCAAAAATCCAATCGGTTTTCTCTTATCCGGATTTGTGATTCCTTCCTGCCAGGTGCCAGCCAGGGGGACTGAGACTGCCAGGCTGAGAAGGGCAAAAACCGGTAACAGAAACCTGTCCACCTGATTGGTGAAAATCCATGCCAGACACCCCATTATAACCATTCCCCAGAGGTATTTATCTTTGGAACTATATTTTCCAGCCAGGTATATCAAGGGGATTAGAAAAATAGGCACCAGAGGATAAGGAGCCGAACTGCCATCTATCTTGAAAGGTAAAAATAATTCTTTCAGATGAGAAAAAATCTCCGGAGGGGTCAAGAGAAACCCATGAGCTAAAGCAAATTTACCCGAGACAAATAAATTCCAGCCGGTTCCCCCCAGGAGATTGTAAAGAAGCGGAAAAAAAGGATTCCCGGTTAATAATAGATTTTTGATGAGCCAGGGGAGAAATAGAATTCCAGTTCCTGTTAAGAAGATGGCGGTAGATTTCAGTTTGAGTTTCCATGCATCATTGGAAAACAATATCAAAATCACCAGGGGGAGACAGCCCATTGTCAGGGCAATATATTTTGTGGATAAAGCGCCTCCAGTTAAAATTCCTGCCAGTAGGATAACGGAGAATTTCTTCTGGGTTTTCCATTCCAGGAAAGCATATAGCCCTTGAACACAGAAAAAAGCGGTAGCCATGTCGATATTCCCCTGAAGATTCATCCTTAAAGCCATGGGCAAAGCCAGGAACATGGCACCGGCCAATCCTCCCGCTAAAGCTGTAAAATAGGCTTTTCCCATCTGGTAAAGAGTCCAGGCTGTCAACACTCCCATTAACCAGATAAAAAGTTTCGATACAATAAATCCCTTGATTGCCATCGTCCCGGCAATCATCATTTCTGTAAGGGCTGGAAAATTGGCATAAGCATTCCCTGGCAGGTATCCCACCCCATGATGGGCAACATAATAACTAGGTCCGCCAAAATGGTATTCCAGTGCATCATATCCAATAGGGGGCAAAAATCCGGAGGGGAGCTGTAATAAGGACAAAAACAAGAGGATACAGAGGCATCCCCAACCTGTTAATTCAATCCATTGGTTCTGGGGATGAAAAATCCTGGCAGTGAATCCTGATTGTATAGAAGTTAATGGATGGAAATTCCCTTTAAGACAGAGTAGAAAGAAGAAAATCCCGGGAAGCCATGCCAAAAAGATAACAGGAGAGTAAAGCAATCCATTTAGTCCCAAACCCAGAACCATGAACCCCATGAAGACAAATCCCATGCCCCAGGCCAGGGTCGATAAATTCTCTTTTCCATTCCACAACCTGAAAAATAATAATCCATAACCTCTCAAAGCTGCCAGCATCAAAAGGACAATCCCTATATCTTTCCATGATTCCCTCAGAAATCGGGAAATAGTCAACAGACCTGTTGAATGTCCCAAAGGCAGGCTCAACAGGAGAAAAACACCCAGAAATAAGATTATTTTCAGGGCGATACCAGATTCTAAAGGCTTGGATTTCATACCTATAACAGGATACCAGTTTTTTCATTCCGATGCGAAGGCTAGATAGATTCCATATGGGATGTTAAAATCATACAAAACTAACTGATGAGGTTCTGCCATTATGCCTATGGAAGTGATTGCTCCCAAAATTAGAGGATTTATCTGTACGACAGCCCATCCAGCAGGATGCGCCATGAATGTTCAGCGTCAGGCTGATTATGTCCGGCAGATGATACATACTCCCAGACCTGATGTGTCTGCTTTGATCCTGGGGGCTTCCACCGGATATGGACTGGCCAGCAGGATTGTCCTGGGAGCTGGCTATCAGGCCAAAACTCTGGGGATTTTTTATGAAAAAGTACCTTCGGGAACCAGGCCCGGTTCAGCAGGATATTATAATTCAGTGGCTTATCATAAACTTGCCCAGGAATGGGGATGTTGGGCAAAGAGTTTAAATGGTGATGCCTTTTCAGATGAAATGCGAGAAAAGGCAGCCCAGAATATCCGGGAGAACATGGGAAAATTGGATTATGTCATTTACAGCCTGGCGGCTCCCCGGAGGGTTCATCCTCTAACCGGAGTGACTCACCAATCGGTACTGAAACCTGTGGGTGAGGTTTATCACAGTAAAACGGTCGATTTGAATACTGAAGAAATCCATGATGTATCCATTGAACCGGCCTGTGAAGAGGAAATAAATGATACCATTGCCGTCATGGGGGGAGAAGACTGGCAAATGTGGTTGAATTTCCTGATGGAGAATGATTTATTAAAGGAAGGCGCCCGAGCCGTTGCTTATTCTTATATCGGGCCGGAAGTAACCTGGCCCATTTATCGAAATGGCACCATTGGCAAAGCTAAGGAAGACCTGGAAAAACGAACAATAGAAATCAATCAGAAAATGCAGGATAAAATTGGTGGAAATGCCTGGGTTTCTGTGAATAAAGCTGTGGTAACCCAAGCCTCATCGGCCATTCCGGTCGTTCCCCTATATATCAGTATCCTGTTTAAGATTATGCGGGAAAAGAAAATCCATGAAGATTGCATTGAACAAATTACCCGTTTATATATGACCCATATTGATAAGGGTTTAGTTCCTTCCCTGGATAATAAAAAACGGATTCGGATGGATGACTGGGAAATGCGTCCGGATGTCCAGATGGCGGCTTATGAATGCTGGCAAAAAATTAATTCTGGGAATCTGAAAATGGTTTCTGATTTTGAACCTTTCAAACGGGAGTTCCGGAATCTGTTTGGTTTTGAAGTGGAAGGGATTGATTATTCCCAGCCGGTTGAGGTGGAAGATATTATCTAGGGTCAGAGGTTAATGCTGGCTGATTCATAAATATTTTAAGACAAAAACACTCAGGGCATGAGCCGGATTCGGTAAATGCCCTTTTTCTTTTCCAGTTCAATCAACCTGTTTATATCAGGATTTTTCAAATATATAGAACCTGCTTCCCCAAATATATCTTTAAACAGGTCCATAGAGGCAGCTATTTCATTATCTTCCATTGTTTCCAGGGATAAGGGTCCCCATAAGCATGAGGGTTGGGAAGAGGATGAAGTTATTGGCTTCTGTGTATTCCCATCCCATTGATACTCGGCTGGGAACTCTGGTTCCAGTTCACAGATGATTCCCGTTTTCCAATTAGCTTCATCTATCATAACTGTTAATCGAGTGAGAAATTCCAAGGTCCATTTGGCATAATTCTCAGGTTGAATACTCCCTATCCTGGCAGTATTCCATAAATCAGGGACTGATAGAAGGAATCGGCTTTCGGACTGAGGATTCATACCAGCGCCCTGAAGCCACTGATGATATCCTGACAGGATACCTTTATTCCCGGAATTACCCAACTGTATTAGAAATTTATTTTTTAAGCTATGGGCCAGAGCTGCCCATTGGACCTGTTCTTTCAATTTATGGTTAAATACCTCAGGGTTTCCTGCAGCTTCTCTTGCAGCTAATTCAGGATTCAGGGAAATCCTTCCCGATATCAGTTTAGTGGTTTTAGCCGAATCCGAGTCAAGTAATATTTCAATGCTTCTGCCTTCAGATAATGATTTCTTGATTAAATCAGAAATCTCAATCCAAGCCGTTGAACTCATTACCTGGGAATTCAAGTGGATCACCGGAAGAATTTTCTGGAATCCACTCCCGATATCATCTCCCATAAAACAGGCTTTCATGAAGGACTGATAGACTTTCAGTGTCGAAGCCAGGGATTCCTCAGGGAAGCTCAAGTGAAATCTGTGAAGGGTATTTCTGGGTGTGCCATTCAGATGAAAAAAGAGGTTTTTGAATCCCTGTATGAGGATATCTAAACTCTCTTCTTTAATAAATTGACCTGCTAAAATCCCAAAATCAGGCCAGTCCATGGATTCATAGGTATAATCTTCTCCTTGGAATCCCGCCTGGCATGCCATCTGGGAGAACTCCTCAAAATTAACAGGAGGTTTCAGATAAAGGTTTCGATGAGCAATCCGAAGCCCCGACTCAACAAAATACTTTATAGGGAGAACAGCCCCCAGGTATCGGGAAGGGGTTTCCAGACCGTGAATCTTTATCTGGCCTTTAATATGGGCGGCCACAATCTCCTGGTTATATAGCCGGATAAGAGAATATTGCCTTCCTATCTCCTGAGTCAGCTTTGAATCGGCTGTTTCAGGTGAGGTGAATTCCTCTTTTTTATCCAGTCCTCTCAGGATTTGTTCGGTATCATAGACTGGAATTCCCAGCCGGGAATGCATTTGCTGTTCCTGATATAAACCCTGTTCGATTAATTTTGCATTCACCAGTTCTCGAATCAATCCAACAGTAACAATCTTGACTTTGGACAGGATAATCTGGGTTTCCACTTGAAGGGCAATATCTTGTGCTTTTTCATTATCCAACCGGGCTTCCCGAACCAGGGCCTCCACAATCTTATGCCGATTCCAGCCGCAGGTGGTTTCACTGGAGGTCTGGACTTTAGGAGCTTCCATGAGAGAAGGCCGTTCCTGGGCATTGGGAATCCTGCCGACAGAAGTTGTCTGGATTGTTTTTAACCGTCGGATTTGAGCTCTTTTTTCCCGATATAGGATGAAAGCTTTTGAGGTTCTGGCATGTCCATTTTCTATCAGGACTTTTTCAACTGCATCTTGAATCTGCTCGACATTCAATAAGCCATCTTCATAATTTCGGGCAAGGTAAAGAATCACCAGGTCCGCCGTATGTTCAGATAGTTCCCTGTCTTTTCCTCCCACGGATTGGGCAGCTGCATAAATAGCCCCGGCAATTTTTGATTTATCAAAATCCACCAGAGACCCGTCCCGTTTCTGCACCCTTTGAAACATGACTTTCGGACAAGTTACCTCATCCAGGGTGGATTTGGGAAATAAAAAATCTGATGGGTTATTTGTTGGTAAATTATCTGCCATACGACCTTTATTGAAAATTCAGGATGTTTGATTTGATACGTTACCACGCCAGGCCTGCAGCGTCAAATCTTATTGCTTTGATAAAACATATCTTATTGTAAAACAAAGAGTTATATATCTAATCTTAAACTATCTTCCTAAGACTATTATTTTGTAGGCTGAAAACATGAATCATATACATAATCTTATCTAAAAACTGATTTAATATCAGAATAGGGGGCTTGGACTCAAGAGCAAATAACATTAAGAGGTAATTTATTCTGCTAGATATATGAGCATATAACTAATTGAAATTTAATAAAATAGCTATATGGAATCCAAGTAGTTTCTTAAGTGTTTTGACAGCTGTCAAAAGGTTATCTTATTCTGAGTCCTTCTGGAGAGAAGGATTTGAATTAACTCAAATCATCCATATATTGAGAAGAACCCTAACAGAGTAAAAGAAGACCTTAGGCATTATAAAAGTATCAGTTCCTAAAATCAAGCTTCCCCCAGATGAGAAGAAAATATAGATGGTAAATTAAGGTTATTTCTTATTAGAATCTTATTTAAAAAAATCCCCTGTCAGTGTTTGGCAGGGGAAAGTAAGGAAAAGTTAAGGGAAACTGTATTTAATTCCTTTTGATTGCTTCCGGTGTTGTAATTGCTTCAAATTCACTTAGTTCTACAGGAACCAGGGTTGGACTCAACCAAGTCATATTGCCATCCTGTATGACCCATAATGGGAGGAATCCTGAGGTGGCTTCACTGGCTCCATGTCCCGGAATCTTGGTCCAAAGCTCATCATAACCGGCAGTAGCTGCTTCAGCAGGAGAATAGTACATGGCAGTTTTTTTATGTGCCAAGTTGGGGAAAAGGTCATCATTGGAGTTGTCGATACTATCGTTGACAGGAGTACTCCATCCCTGATAATTCTGAACCAACAGAGGATAGGAGGGGGGTGTCAGGTTCAAATTGGTAATTCGCATGATCTCATAATCAATTTGAGCACCAATATATTCCTGCCAATTGACATTGACATGCTGCCAACGGTCCAGGGCTACAGTAGGAAATTCCCGGTCATTTCCAGTAAGCTCTTCCATAAGCCAACTGCCGCTGCCTGTGTAATAACTATAGACAATCCCATTGGGCAGCGTACCATACATTCCCACGTGAGGACCAGGGAATGAGAAAGGCTGGCTGGGATCCACTCCTGGCTGATATTGGAGAGGACCGGTCCTGAATGGTTCAAAAGGCATCATACTGTCTCTCATGAAGGTGATATGGGGGTTATCCAACATATCCACAGCTATATTAGGATAAGCATCCTGACTGGAAGGGGAGCCATAGGTTGCAACTGTTACATCAATCCTGGGATTCCAACTGACTCCGTTATTGGGGCTGAGCAGATAGTAGACATGGATACCTGAGCCAAAATCTTCATTGAATGCCACATGGACCTGGATGGAGTTATATCCCAGTTCATTGATTCCTGTTTGGGCCGCATTTCCTGTGTACTGGTCCAGGATACAGGAGAGGGTTGGCATCTGAGAATTTGTTGTGGAATTGCTGATATTGTCCCAGGCACTGCCAGAACTGGGACCACTCCAGGAAAGGCCCGCATTAGTGCTGCGAGTATAGAGAATATCGCTGAACCATCCATCTTCTGCCGGCACAGGTAAAGTACCACCATTGTCATTAATATCCTCTTCTTGCCAGACGACATGGATATTCTGGTCCGTGGGTGAAGCGCCTTGCTGGTTGATGGCTATAACTGGGACCAGAGAATCGGTTGTTGTCTGTGAGAGATTCAGAGTGCTTGTCCAGAGAGGGGGAGGTGCAGGAGGATTTGCTACGGTGATGGAAGCATACTGTATCTCATATCGGTCTCCCAGGGTGGCACTGGCGGTCATGGCTTGCCATACCACATGAATAGTATTGAAGGTGGTCCAGCTGCCATCATAAGTGTCATATTCTATGGCCATGGAGGGGTAGCGGTTGTCATACCAACTCAAAGCCTGAGTCAGGTTGATGGGAGAGGACCAGTATTGAGAGTTGGCCATGGATGGGGGTTCTGCTGACTTGACTGTCGTATAAGCGTAGAATATGTTTCCTCCGCTTCCTTTAGGAGCTGAAGGGACGATGGCTTGACTATGCCAGACAGCGTGAAAATACCCGTTAGAATCCCTGACCATCCGACGCCCGTTATTGAAACCAGTTGATTCCCATTCGCTGGTGAGACTCATGATTCCTGGCTGTGCCCATGCCAGGATCCCCATAAAAAACAGGGCGATAGAGAAGTTAATATATTTCAAATTCATAATCATCGCCCCCTTTCTTGTTTGGATTTCCAAGATATATCCCAGAAAACAATCTCATGGAACAGGAACGAACTCAGTAATATATTTATCCCGATACATTTAATTTAGTATTGAGATGTTTAACTTCATACCCCGCCTTTATCTCTAATCTATTCTACTAACATCCCTTTTGTCAAGCCAATCTTAGGAATTATTCCGATTGTGCTACCCAATAAGCTTGACAGTCTGTATCGTTCATGATAGAAAATGGTAAGGAATGAAATTAAGTATATGAGCGAGATTAAAAAAAATATGGCTAAAAAAGGTTTTACATTTGTAGAAATAATGATGGTTATTTCCATCATGGCCGTTCTGATGCTGGTGAGCTATCCCATTTTCACTAAATGGCAGAAGACATTTCAAATTAATGGCGCTGCCGATGAAATAGCGAATGTCATTCGTCTGGCCCAACAGATGACTATCACCGAACAATATCCCTATTCAGTGAAAATATATACCCAGTCCAGTTCTCCAATCCTGCCTGAAAAGATAAATACAGTGAAAGTGTCTAAATGGGTAAGTGGTTCAGAAGTCGTTGCCAAAAGGGTTGTATTGGAAGGATGTACCATCTCATTGACTGAATACTCCAATGATTCAGTCCAATTTAGAACGAATGGTTCCAGTACACAGGAAGGCCGGATTAAAATCGTACAGAATAATGGGCAGAAAATAAAAGTCATTAAGCTGAACGGCACCACGGGTAAAGTAACTATCATGGATGTGTGGAATATATAAGAGGATAATCATTATGAGCGGGGATTTATTCAACATAAAACTTTTAAAATATAAAAAGGAAGAATCTCATAACCAGGGAATGACCTTGGTTGAAATCATGGTAGCCACTTTCTTGGGAGTATTGGTGATGGGGACCGTCCTCTCTTCCCTGGCTGTTGGAATCAGTATGTTGAAATCGTCTGAAGATGCAACCGATGCTACGGCAATCGGACAGAAGCTTGTAGAAGAACTAATTCATTCAGATTATGATTCTTTAGAAGATGGGCGACGGGATGCTGTCAATGTCCGCAGGGTATGTTCCTACATGGGGGATACAACTCGATTTAAAAGTAATATCTATGTGGCAACTTCGCCTGCTCCGTTAGGTTCAAATTTAAAACAAATTAATGTTCGAGTTTTTTGGAAGGGCCGTGGAGGTGAAACGAATATTTTGTTATCCACTCTACGCACCCGGCCTGAATAGAGGCATATATGAGAGTCTCTTTACCCAATAAGGGCTTTACTTTAACTGAAGTGATTATTTCAATGAGTCTTTTGAGCCTTCTGACTCTTGTTTTGTATGCTACTCTTGATTCAACAGTGAAGGCCTGGCATCTTTCGGATACTCGTGTCGAACTGGAGCAAAACTTGAGGATAGGGTTGGATTGGATGGTCATGGAAATGAGAGAGGCCACCAGTTATTCATCAGATCAGCCGGTGATAAGTCCTGCCAATACCCAATCCAATACTAACTTTATGGAATTCACCAAACCTTCTCAGCCATTTAATCCGGATAGTCCTTCTGTTCAAACAACCCGATATTATCTGAACAATAATAATCTCATTCGGACTGTAAATGGCAGTGACCAGCAGGTTATTGCCAATAATATTACCAATGTTCAAATCTCTCATTTTCTGGATGATACTACTAGTCCCTATCAGATGCCTAACAACCTTTATAGTACTCGAATGTATAGTATTACTATCTCTTGCAACACCACAATTGATGGGGAAACCTACCATTTATCTCTTGAAAGTAATATCAGGATCAGGACCCCCTGATGAAGGTGATTAAAATGAAAAAGCTACAAAAAATTCGCTTAACTAAGAATCAAAAAGGGTTTGCTTTGTTTATAACGGTTCTGTTTATGTTGATGTTGGCAGTTATCGTGGTTCCCTTTTTTAATGTAATTGTCTTGAACTTGCTGATATCCGGGAATCAGGAAAAGAGAGTCTCTGCTTTTTATCTGGCGGATGCCGGGGTCCAATATGCCCAAAATCAGCTAAGTGCATCAGATGGGGAATGGTCTGGAACTACAGCTCCTTATTACCTTATACACAGCACCGAAACCGTGGGGTCTTTTACCGTGGATGTCAATTCCACGATAAACAGCTATGGTTATTTAATCTACAAGGTCAATTCCATTGGGCAAATGATGAATTCATTTTCCAGAGCATCCATTCAAGTGATGTTGCGTAAGGGTGGATATGGGGATTATTTGTTTTTAATGGATAAAACGACCGGCATCTACTTCGGGTCTGAAGATATTGTAAAGGGGAAGGTTCATGCTAATGATTATATTAATGTAACAGGGACTCCTGTCTTCCAGAAACTGGTTACAACAACTCAGACAGTATCTACCACTAAAGGTTCCAGACCGATTTTTCAAGATGGGGTTCTGACAAAAGTATCTCCTATTTCTCTGCCGGATGTGAATGATTTTGTAACTCTTAAGAATCTGGCTCAAAATGGAGGGTTGTATATTCAGCCCAGTGGAGATGTGACGATAGATATAAACACCACTTATATGACAGTTACTTATAAATCCGGTTCCAAGACAACGACCTATAATTATTACTTTAATTCTACAACCAGCAATAAAATGATTTATGTAAATGACCATGACATCTACCTTTCGGGAACATTGAATGGTCAGGTGACGATCGTTTCCAATAATGGCATGTATATTACTGACAATCTGGTTTATTTGGATGAAAGCGCTAATAGTGATGATATTTTGGGTTTGATTTCCAAGAAGGATATTGTTTTACTGGATTCTATTGCGCCAGATAATACAAGAATCGATGCTCAAATCATGTCTACCAATGGTTCTTTTAAAGGTGAAATAGCCAGAAGACGTTCTAATTTAACTGTTTATGGTTCCATTGCTCAGAAACAGCTAGGAGCTTTTAGAAATAGCAATTCAACAAGGGGATATACTAATTCCCAGCATTGGGAATATGATAATCGGTTGAAATTTGTTCAGCCGCCAAACTATCTAAAGGCAGGGAATACCAGTTTCCAAATGATTTATTGGAAAAATGCATATTTTCAGTAACGATATTTATTTCATACAGTAGGATAAGAAATATTTCTTTCAGGCCAGTCCGGATTTTGGGGACTGGCTTTTTCATATAGAATGGTAGTAGGAAATCATAAAGGAGACGTATTTATATGTATGAGATATCCATCAAAAGCCATTTTTCTTCAGCCCATCAATTAAGGGATTATCCGGGGGATTGTGAGCGGCTTCATGGCCATAATTATGGCTTGGAAGTGGTATGCCGATGCCAGGGCCTGGATGCTCTGGGGATGGGGATAGATTTTAAAATTTTGAAATCCAGGGTGAATGAAGTGATTTCCCAGCTGGACCATTATAACTTAAATGATAAGTCTTTTTTTAAAGAGATCAATCCCAGCGCTGAGAATATCGCCAGCTGGATATACCGGGAATTAAATTCCCGGCTAAAAGATGAAAATGCAAAAGTTTACCGGGTCAATCTCTGGGAGACCGATACCTGTATGGTTTCCTACTTTGAAGATTAAATCTTTGCTTAAAAACCAGGTTACCGGGAGAACTGTCTGCGAGGGTTTATCTTGAATATTAGTCTCTACGCAGGTAAAATATTAAAAAGGTAAGTCCATAAATAGGATTGATGCCTATTGGGGATAATATCAGACCTTTTCACTCCAACTCACGAAGGGAATCTTATGAAGAAGAAATATATAGTGACTCCGGGACCTGTAGATGTCCCCCCTCAAGTTCTCCTGGCGATGGCCCAGCCGATTATTCATCACCGTTCACCGGAATATACTCCTATCTTTAAAGAAGTGAATGAAGGGCTTCAATATGTATTCCAGACCCGGAATCCGGTTATGACCTTCTCCAGTTCCGGATCAGGAGCCATGGAATCAGCGGTAGTAAACCTTCTTTCCCCTGGGGACAAGATGTTGGCGGTGGTTGGCGGTAAATTCGGGGAACGTTGGGCGGATATTGCCAAAGCTTATGGGTTAGACCCGATTGTCCTGGAAGTAGAGTGGGGATATGCTGTTAAGCCGGAACAGATTGAAGCCGCTCTTCAGAAGAATCCAGATATAAAAGCAGTTTATACCACCTTGTGTGAATCTTCTACTGGTGCGGTAGCTGATATTAAAGCTATTGCCGAGGTTGTGAAAAAATCAAAAGCAGTCTTAGTGGTGGATGCAATCAGTGGTCTGTTAACCACACCCTTGAAAATGGATGAATGGGAAATTGATGTGGTGGTCGGCGGTTCTCAGAAAGCTTTAATGACCCCTCCGGGATTGGCTTTTGCCGCTGTCAGTGATAGAGCGGTGGCTCTCAGCAAAGAATCCAAACTTCCCAAGTTTTATCTTTCTTGGCAAAAAGCCTTGAAAAACCTGGAAAAAGATACCACTCCATTCACACCTGCCATAACAACTACCTTTGGGCTCCAGGCGGCCTTGAAGATGATTCGAGAAGAAGGAATTGAAAATGTCTGGAAACGGCATGCCCGTTTGGCCTCAGCCATGAGGGCCGGGGTGAAAGCTCTGGGATTGCAGATCTATACCAAGGATTTCGGTCCGACTCTGACTGCTATCTGTGCCCCTGAAGGAATTGATGGAAAGGCTTGGTTAAAGGTACTTCGAGATAAATTCGGGGTGACCGCTGCCGGAGGGCAGGGCGATGTAACCGGTAAGATTATCCGGATTGCCCAGATGGGTTATGCCTCGACCTTTGATGTTACGACTGCTCTTTCTGCTGTGGAGCTTTCTCTCAGTGATATGGGCTATAAACTGAATCTTGGCACTGGAGTTAAAGCGGCCTTGGAATATTTGGAACAAAATCAGTAAACATTGATAACTCGTTGCCCGGAAAGGGTAATTGTGGAACGAAATGCCAAATCTGTAATAAAAAAACTTAAGGCCATGTCCAACCCCAAAGCGGTTCAGGGCATGGCCCGATTTGGTATTAATCCAAAGAATAATTTGGGTCTATCGGTCGTGCAACTGAGGGCCATAGCGAAATCTCTGGGGCATTCTCATCCGTTATCGCTTGAATTATGGGACTCTGGTTTACATGATGCGAGAATCCTGGCGGCCTTGATTGAAGAACCCGCTAAAATGACCGAAGACCAGATGGATCAATGGGCCCGTGATTTTGATTCGTGGGATATTTGTGACCTTTGTTGTATCCATTTATTTGACCAGGCTCCTGAGGTGTACAAGAAGGCCAGGCAGTGGAGCCGGGCCCGGGAAGAATTTGTAAAACGGGCTGGGTTTAGCCTGATGGCAGTCCTCAGTGTCCATGATAAAAAAAAGCCTGATTCGGTATTTGAAGCGTTTCTCCCCCGAATTGTGAAAGAATCCAGGGATGAGAGAAATTATGTGAAAAAATCAGTCAACTGGGCGTTGCGTCAAATTGGAAAACGGAATCTTTATTTAAATCAAAAGGCCATTGCAACGGCTCGGTTAATCCATCTGCAGGATAATAAAACCTCCCGATGGATAGCCTCTGATGCTCTAAGGGAATTAACTTCGGAAGCTGTACAAGCCCGATTATCGAATAAATAATGAAGTAACTTGGCTATCGTCTCATAAGAATCATAGAATTTAACAGATAGAAGGAGATTAACTGTGAAAGTATTAGTGGCTGACCCTTTATCAGAAGAAGGTTTATTACTTTTTAAAGACGAACCTGGAATAACAGCAGATGTAAAGACCGGACTGAAGCCGGAAGAGATAATCCCAATTATTGGGGAATATGATGCTTTGATCGTCCGAAGCCAGACCCAGGTGACGGAGGATATTATTAAAGCCGGGACTCGGTTGAAAGTTATTGGCCGGGCAGGTGTGGGGCTGGATAATATTGATGTTCCGGCAGCAACCCGGCAGGGTATCATTGTCATGAATGTCCCGGGTGGTAATACTATCTCCACCGCTGAACATACTATGGCAATGCTTCTTTCCATGACTCGCAATATCCCTCAGGCTTTTGCATCCCTTAAAGGGGGAAAGTGGGATCGGAAAAAATTTACCGGCGCTGAATTGATGCGTAAAAAACTGGGTGTAATCGGTTTGGGACGGATTGGCCAGGAAGTGGCTAAACGGGCTGAAGCCTTTGGAATGGAAATTATGGGTTTTGATCCTTTTGTGACAGTGGACCGGGCCGAACAGCTGGGTGTTAAACTGTATGACTTAAATGAAATTATTTCCCGAGCGGATTATATGACCGTCCATGTCCCCCTGACTAAAGAAACCCGTGGGATGATTGGTGAAAAAGAATTCGAGATGATGAAAAAAGGGGTTCGTCTTATCAACTGTGCCCGAGGTGGTATCTATGATGAAAAAGCCCTTTATGAAAACTTGAAATCAGGAAAAGTGGCGGCGGCAGCCTTTGATGTCTTTGATCCGGAACCGCCTTCCATGGATAACCCCCTGTTCAGCTTAGAAAATTTTATTGCGACACCTCACTTGGGTGCGGCAACCAAGGAAGCCCAGGTTCAGGTGGCCATTGATATGTGCCAGCAGATTATTGATACCCTCCAGGGCCGATTAGTTCGGAATGCCTGCAATATCCCTTCGGTGGACCCGGAAGTCTTGGCTCGGATTGCTCCTTACCTGGCTTTGGCTGAAAAATTGGGACGGTTCCAATCTCAGGTCAATGAAGGGCGAATCGAAGAGATTCATGTCCGTTATTCCGGTGAAGTAACCAATTATAATGTTGCTCCAATATCGGTGGCTGTTCTGAAGGGGTACTTGGAACCCATTCTCCAATCCAGTATAAACTATGTCAATGCTCCCTATATAGCTAAGGAAAGGGGCATTCGGATGGTGGAATCCAAATCCAGTGATACCGAGGATTATGCCTCAATGATCACGGTGACGGTTAAATGTAACGGGCAGGATCGGATTGTCTCCGGGACCCTGTTTGGTAAGAAGGAAACTCGTATTGTTCGAATTGATGATTATCGGCTGGATTGTATTCCTTCAGGATTTGTTCTGGTGTTGATGAATGAAGATGTTCCGGGTATTGTGGGACATGTTGGAACCGTTTTAGCGGAACATAAAATTAATATTGCTGGAATGGCCCTGGGCCGCCTGGAAAAGGGTGGAAAAGCTCTGACTGCCTTGAATGTGGACGAAGATGTGGAAGATAATGTCCTGGCCGCCCTGAAAAAACTTCCCCATATCCTGGAAGCTAAAGTGGTAGATTTAGGTAAATATTAAGAAGTAGATGCCTTAAATATGTATTGAAAGCCGGAGGGTTAATTTTCCCTTCCGGCTTTTTTTCGCTCATTTACTTAAAAGAGCTTTATTTTTTGGGGATAAATCTATTCTCATGGGAAGCCCTATTGATGTTTACTCTATTAATTCGCCTGTAAATCTGATAAAATGAAAACAATCTTCATGGACGGCTCCGTTTGATTTTCGGAGTTTTTTTTACGTCTGAAACTAGGGGGTTATATCTATCGTGCCCGGAATTGTATGTATTGGAGCCCAATGGGGTGATGAGGGTAAAGGCAAAATTGTCGATATTCTCAGTGAAAAAGCAGATATGGTTATTCGGTATGCCGGCGGTAATAATGCAGGACATACTGTTATTGTGGGTGATGACACTTATATTCTTCATCTGATTCCTTCCGGTATCATTCGAAAAGGTAAAATGTGTCTTTTAGGAAATGGTGTGGTAATCGATCCGATTGCCCTTTTCAGTGAAATTGATATCCTTCTCTCCAAGGGCATTCATATTGGCAATAACCTGATGATCAGCCAGAATGCCCATGTCATTATGCCCTATCACAGAATATTGGATGGCATTCGTGAAAATGGGGAAGCCTTTCAAAAAATCGGTACTACCCGGCGCGGAATCGGCCCCTGTTATGTCGATAAAGCCGGCCGAACCGGTATTCGGATTATTGATTTAATCGATAAGGATATCTTTACAGAACTGGTTAAAATGAATCTGGCCGAGAAAAATGCTATCTTGGAAAAGATTTATGGACATGAACCCTTAAAACTGGAAGATATTCTGAATGAATATATTCCCCTGGGTGAAAAAATCAAACCTTTTGTGGTTGACGGAGCCAAAGTGGCCAATGATGCCCTCTCTCAAAATCTGAATGTTCTTTTTGAAGGGGCTCAGGGGGCTTTACTGGATGTGGATTTTGGAACCTACCCTTATGTAACTTCTTCTAATTCAGGGGTTACGGGTGTGTGTTCGGGGACCGGTGTTCCTCCCACTCGAATTGACCGGATTATTGGAGTCGCTAAAGCATATTGTACTCGAGTAGGTGAAGGTCCATTTCCTTCCGAGCTTCCCCCGGAAGAAAATCAGCTCATGAGGGAACGGGGAGATGAATATGGAGCAACTACCGGCCGGCCTCGCCGCTGTGGGTGGTTTGATTTGGTTTCTTCCAAGCTTGCTTCCCGTGTAAACGGATTGACTGAAATTGTCTTAACCAAATTGGACGTTCTGGACCAATGTGAAACTATCAGTATCTGCACCGGTTATTCCTATAAGGGAGAAATATTAAGGGAATTTCCTATTCGAGCTGATGTCCTCTGGGAATGTAAACCTGTATATGAACAGTTGCCCGGCTGGATGAGTCCGACCACCGATATCCGTAAAAGAGCAGATTTACCGGTTAATGCCTTGAAATATATCGAAAGAATAGAACAGGAATTGAATGTCCCGGTTAAGGGGATTTCGGTCGGGTCCAAACGTGACCAGACAATGTTTGAATAAATAATTTAAAATTCATATGGATTTCAAGGAGAGATAACCTGTTGTTATCTCTCCTTTTTTTTAGTCTCATTTTCAAAAATAATTATGGCAATATTTACAGGGATAGAGTATTATTTTTTGGGGATGTTTTAGTCTTATTGGTAAATGGTGGGTAGAGAAAAAACGGTTCCATCCAGGCAGTAAGTTTCTACATAACTTGAATCAGCCCGGAAGGAGTCTTTTTGATGAATGGGAAAAATCAGATTATTTATCACCCCAATTCTTTTAAAATGGGGGACTATCCCTATGCCCGAATAACTGATGCGGATACCCCTTATATTGAATCTTCCATCCGAATGCTTTCAATAGATGCTCCGGAAGTCCATTATCCTGCCAAACAAACGACTGATTATGATGGGGTCTTGGAACTATTGGGAGAAAAACTGGAAACTCGGGAAGCCTATCCTGAGATGGATGAAGGGTTACGTCTCTATTTAATACCCAGGCTAAAAAATAATCCGGGTACTCGCCAGTATATCAAAGGATTGATGGCGGCCGACCAGTTCCAGAAAATCCTCCATAATCATCTTTATCCTCCCAATCGGCATTCCCGTAAACTTCTTTTAATTGGTTCTGGGGACCGGTTTGATTCCCATGGGAGGATATTATCCTATATCACTCCCAGCTATACTCAGACAGAACTGAAAAAATACCCCCGGTCAAAGAGAAAAACTTTTAACCTGCTCCTGGTAGAAAACGGGTGGGCTGCTTCGTTTCCCATCTTTCCCTCTCTCCCTAATCCTGAGGATATGGAACGACTTCGGGAGGGAGCTGAAAAAGCTCGTATGGAGAAAAAGGGTTTCTGGGAAGATGAATCCATTTTATTGGGATATGAATTCCGGATGTGTGTCCGGCTGGCATCTGGCAAACCATTGGATGAATGTGTCTATCGATACTGTGTGGATATGACCAGCAAGCAGCTGTATCCTCCCCAGGAGTATTACAAGGCCGATCCTGAAAACAGGATATTTATTGATTCGGAGGATTTGGATAAAGCAAAGAAGGATTTGGGATTAATTGAGACTGACCGTCCTGTGGTGATTCGGGATAATCCCATGTATGGGGCTAATCCATTCCCTCAATCCAATACATTATATGCGGCTTGGGCCGACCCGTCTGATGGAACAGTGGTAGCTGTTGGCGAATGCGGTACCATTTACCAAATCGATAAACCTCAGCTGGATTCCCATCAGCTTAATACCCCTCTTCAGGTCAATCATAAAGTAGATTTCTATGATGTTTTTGGGTTTTCAAAAAAGAATATCTGGGCGGTAGGAACCTTTGGCCAGGTATGGCATTCTGATGGCAAATCCTGGCAGTATCAGGACACTCTCATTCCCTCGGGTTTCAAAGAACCTGTTTGGTTAGAAGCTATCTGGGGAAGGACCCCTGAAGATATCTATATCGCTGGAGATGAAAGCGTTGTTTACCATTATGATGGAACCCAATGGCAGGATATTGCCAAGCCTCCTAAAGGAGCAAAGAGAAATAAAACCCATTTATATTCTCTGGCAGGGCTGGAAGATGGGACTCTCTATGCTATCGGTTCGTTTGGGAATATATTAAAAATAACCCCTCCCAACTCTGAAACTGATTCATATACCCTGAAGTGGTACCATACAGGAGTTTCTGAGACCCTTAATGCCATTCAAAGAATTCCAGGGACCCGTAAATTCCTGGTCTGTGGAACGGGTGGAACTCTCTTCTGGTGGGAGAAGGATAAAGCCATTCCCATTCAGCATGGATTGAATGATGATTTTTATGCCATTGATGCTCCGGCAAAAGATAAAATTATGGTGGTTGGGCGAAAAGGCAGAGCTATTTATTTCAATGGAAAAGGTTGGATGAATTTTCATTTGGGTATTAATACTCTCCTGGAAGGGGTGGTCCATGCCGGGGAGAATCGCTATCTGGCGGTGGGTTGGTTTGGGAAAATTGCCTGTTATGATGCCTCATCGGGGAAATGGGCAACCCTCCAGGCTGGAATGGCTGAAACTGTTCTATCCGTTAAAATCCATCCGGAGGGAAGTATTCTGGCCGTAACTGAATCAGGAAACCTGCTGTATTCTCTGAAATCAGATTCTACCAAAATATTTAAAACTTGTTATGCACCCCCTTTGGATATCCGGGATATCACTCCCCTTAAGGGGGGGAATTATTTATTGACAGGTCCTGATGGGTATTCAGCCCTTTTTCAGGCCCAGAATAATAATCCCGTTCTGGTTCCCCTCCATGATAATTCTCTCCAATTAAAACGAAATCAAACCCAGGTTTTTGCTGAATCCAGATACCGTTATGTTTTTGGTGAAAACTTTCAATGGTATGGGTTGGAACAAACTTTTTTATATGACCTTGCGAAAGACCCGGAAAAACAAATCCCTCTTAATCTGGAATCCGCGCTTTTATCATCCAATGAGAGATTAGTTTCAGGTGGTTATTGTTCTCAAACAGGCAGGGTTATTTTAGGTGGAAGCCGGGGGTCTCTCATCCTACTGGAGCCTGAGGGTAACAACTGGAACATTAAACCTTATCTTTCGGGAGCTTTCAGGGCTGTCATGGCATTAGATATCCATCATAACAGGGTTGTGGCAGGCTTCTCCGGAGGGAGTATTGTGGAATATACCCTCCCTGATTTTAAGCCAGTCCTATCAGGCGGGATTACTGCGCCGGCGTTAAATTCGGTCGCCCGCTTTTCTAAAGGATTCGTTTATTGCGGAGAGAATGGAGTTATTGGATTACTCACTAAAACTGATTTTTCCTCGAAAGATAAAGTCAGGGTATTGATGAGTAAGACAGAAACTCTTCAAGATAATCCCGATTTATTGGTTTCTTGTGGCTTAAATGACCAATGGGTTGCCTGTGGAGGAGTGGGCTGTTTTGTCTTAGTAAAAGAGGGTAAGGTAAAAACAGTCCATACACTGGATAAAAAAATAATTACTTCAATGAACAAAGTGAATGATATTCTCTTGGCTGGGACCAGTCTGGGAGAGATATTATCATGGAAAATCCCTGACTTATTGGCGGGAGCTTCAGTACCGAATAATCTGTCTCATCCTTTTAAAGATCCCTTCCCGGTGGTGGGAATCATCCCTGTTTCCAATAAGGTGTATCTCATTGGGGAAGATACTTCTATCTTTGAGCTGTTTTCCCAGGAGGTTGTTCAAAAACCTATCAGGGGTATCCGCATAACCTCTCCGCTGGCATCTTCCAGCCAGGGAATTCTTTATCTGGGAGGCTCAAAGACCCTTTATGAAGGAGTAACCAGCCGTGAGGTCCATTACTTTGGCATGATAGACCTTTCCTCAACGGATAAGTCCTTGAAAGAAATATCCATCCCCGATAACACCTTTTCTGAAACCTCTTTATATGGGGTCAGCGGTACTGGAGATTGCTGGGTGGGTGGTTTCTCTGGCACCTTATTGTTATGGTCCAATTCACTCTGGTATAAAATTCACCTGGGTATAGGAAATCATCTTTTATCATTGGCTGAAAAGGATGGCTATGTGGTTATCACCGGGAAACAAGGAGCTCTCAGGTTCGAAAAAATTAGTTATATCCAGAAAGGCATAAAGGCATAGGGTGAAAAATGTTTAGATTGGGAGGCCTTGTCAATAGTGTATCGGGAATGTTATTTGACGTATGTAAGGCGATTGGGTATCATATGAAAATGGGAAACGATGATGGGGGGATATTAGAAAATAATCCGGCTATTATCGCAATAAATTTATTTGATGAAATACTGACTACTAATTGTCGGATGTATGGGGATTTATTATGCATGCCTTGGGTTTGATTACTATCGAAATACTGTTTGTCTCTCTGGTGATTATCCTCTTGTATCGGTTGAAAGGATATTATGGGTTGCCCTTGATTTATATTTTTGTAGGCTCCAACCAATATCTGCAGGCCATATTAGCCTCTACTCTCTATCTGCCGGTTTTTGATAAGGTTATCGTTTCTCCCGGTTCGGTGGTGATGTTCAGTTCCAGTCTTTTTGCGATTCTTTTGATATATTTAAAAGCCGATGTCCCCCAAACCCGTACGATGATTTATGGGATTGTCCTGTCGAATATTACCCTGACGATCCTTTCTTTTATCACCAATATGCAAATGGGTTTAAAAAATGCTGTAAACTTGGTGGAAATTCCACCTGCCTTATTTACAGTGAATGCCAGGGTCTTTTTAGTTGGAACAGCCACTCTGATTCTGGATGCTTTTTTGATCATTGTCCTGTATGAATTCTTGTTTTTTAAAATCCGGAAATTAGGTTTGTTGGGCCGTATTATGGGAACCATGCTGGGTGTCTTGTATTTTGATGCGGTGGCGTTTTCTTTGGGAAGTTTCCTGGGAGAATCCCAGTTGTCCAGTGTTTTATACAGCCAATTAATCGGAAAAACTTATTCGGGAATTATTTATGGTTTGATACTTTATGGTTACCTGGTATTCATTGACCGGCAGCAATATTTAAAGACATCGGCTGTCCCCCAGGAGATGAAAGATATTTTTAATATTTTGACCTATCGGGAAAAATATGAGTACATCAAAACCCAAAAAGAATTGACCGATATTAAACTACAGGTCTCTGAAAATAAATGGGAAACCCTGGTTGAAAATGTTCCGGATACCATATTGACTATGGATAAAGAAGGGTGTATAAATTATNNGCCCTTTGGAGGGAGAGTTCCGGGTGAGGGAACCCCTTTTAGCATATTTGAATTGATGAGCGAAGATTACCATCATGAAATCCAACAGGCATTGCCACTGGTTTTTGATAAGGGAGAACATTATACCTGTGAATTTTCCAGACTCTTACCCGATCATACCCTGGCCTGGTATCTGGGCCGGATGGGTCCGATTATGTCCGAATCTCAAATCAATACGGCCATTTGTATCCTGACGGATATTACTCCGTTGAAACTGGCAGAAGCGGAAAGGGAACGGCTTCATGATGAATTACTCCAAAAGCAGAAAATGGCGGCGATAGGTGAGACGATTGAGGGTATTGCCCATAGCATGAAAACAATATTTACACCCCTGAACGCTTCGGTTGATTTAATCCATAAAGCATTTCAGGACAGGGATTGGATTCTGGTTGAACAGTCTATTCGTATCCTCAAAAGTTCTTCCCGGCATCTTTATCTGATGTTTATGAATATGCTCGATTATTCCAAAACCAGAAAGCCTCATTATGAAATATTTGAAGTCCAGAAAATCTTTAATGAAGTGTCTGACATGCTTCAATCTTCCACCAGCCAGAAGCATATTCAAATTGAATATAATGTGGAAACCGGCGCTGAGAGGTTGTCTTCGGACCCGGAACGAATCAGCCGTGCTTTGATGAATCTGGGAATGAATTCTATTGATGCCATTAAAGAGTCCGGTATGATTCGTATGATAGCCAGAAAACTCGATAAGGGAATTAGCTTAAATCAAATATACACCCTAACATCTAATTCGTTCGTTATTGAATTTCATGATGATGGAGAGGGCCTTCCTGATGAATACAGAGCAAATCTCTTTATTCCCTTTGTGAGTACTAAAGGGGCTCGGGGAACCGGATTGGGCCTGTGTACTGTTAAACAGTTCATGCAGGAGCAGGGAGGAGACATTTTTCTAGACTCATCTCCGGGTAGAGGAACTGTTTTTTATCTTGTTTTTCCACTTAAAAATTGATTCCTGACCGGTATAAATCCTTTTGATTTAAAAAGATGGATTCCTTCCCTGCAAATAAACCATTGACACAGGGTTAGTTATTTTTGTAAAATTAAATTCACCGCAGTAATTGGTTTGACTGCCTAAATTTTCCGGTTTTCAAGCAAATGGCTGGGTGGTTTGTTATCTCTGGGGCCGTTAGCTCAGTTGGTAGAGCATCTCCCTTTTAAGGAGAGGGTCGTTGGTTCGAGCCCAACACGGCTCACCAGTTTATTGGGAAGACAGGGATTGATTTCTTTATTCCTGTCACTTTTTAAATGGTGTCTGGGTCCCCATCGTCTAGAGGCCTAGNNACAGGGGTTCGATTCCCCTTGGGGACGCCATTTTTCTTGGTATGGAAAAATCGGGTTTATCCGATGTTTTTAGACACCCCGTTTTTCTCACATCTGTAGTTCTTTTTACCCAAAAAGGTTAAATTACTAAATTCTCTTTAGGAGGAAAAGAAATAATGGAAGTACAATTTTACGGCCATGTCAGACAATACCTGAACCATAAGGATGAGTTTGATAAAGCAATCCAAGATGTATTAATGGGGGGTGTTTATACCCTTGGTCCGAATGTCTCAAAATTTGAAGAAGAACTCCAGGCTTATACTGGGATGAAATATGCTGTTACCTTAAACTCTGGTACGGATGCTCTCTGGTTTGCCCTGTTAGGCTGGGGTATTGGGAAAGGTGATGAAGTTATTACTTGTTCCAATTCCTTCTTTGCTTCTGCTGAAGCCATTTGGCTTACTGGTGCCACTCCGGTTTTATGTGATTGCCGACCGGATACCAAAAATATCGATGTGTCCAAGCTGGAAGCTCTGATTACCAAAAAAACTAAAGCCATTATCCCGGTTCATCTTTATGGACAGCCAGCTGAAATGCCTAAGGTTAAAGAAATTGCCGATAAATACGGCCTGAAGGTTCTTGAAGATTGTGCCCAGGCATTTGGTGCCAAGGGTGATACCTTCAAACTCGGCGATCTTTCCGATGCCGTTGCTACCTCTTTCATTACAGCCAAAAATCTCGGCTGCTGGGGAGATGGCGGTGCCATGTTCACCAATGATGAAAACCTGGCTGCCTATGTGAAAAAAATCCGGAATCATGGTTCTACCAAACGGTCCCATCATTCCATTGGTTATAACAGCCGGCTGGATGAAATCCAGGCTGCCGTTCTCCGTATTAAACTGAAATATATTGATCAGTACAATGACCTTCGTATTGCCCGGGCGGCTGAATATACCCAGCAGCTTCAGGGTACTTCCTTAAAGTTGCCGGTAGCAGTTGCCGGTTATCGTCATATCTATCACCTTTATGTGATTGAAACTCCGAAACGGGATGACCTTCAGGCTTTCTTGAAATCCAAAGGTGTTATTGCCCTGACCAATTACCCGATTGCCATTCATCAGCAGGAAGGGTATCCTTGGGGAACTGATTCTGACCCGAAACCGTGCGCTGCAAATTGCGAACAGAACGCAGCCGAATGCCTTTCCCTCCCAATCAATCCGGAAATCACCTCCGAAGAAGTTAAATATGTCTGTGATTGCATTAAGGAATGGGAAGCCAAACAGTAATACCATTTGGCATTTCAATTAATTTAAAAGACGATGGACCCGGGCAGGGTTGACCTGCCCGGGTCATATTCTAAGAAAGGCAGGACTATACAATGAATGATAAAATTTATACCGTAGCGATTGCCGGTTGTGGTAAACGTGGGAAACTTTATGCCGATCAGTTTGCCAAGAATCCTCGCTTCAAAATTGTTGGATTGGCCGATCCTTTCAAGGATGCTGCTGTCGCAGCCTCCCAGTTATGCGGCGGAGCGGAAATCTTTGATTCTTCTGAAGCCATGTTAAAAGCCACCCAACCGGATATCTACAGTTTCTGCACTCCTCCTTCGGTCCGGATGCCCTTGATTAAATTGGGTGTGGATAATGGCGTCAAATTAATTGCGTATGAAAAACCAATGGCGGCAAACTTCAATGAAGCCATGGATATTCGTGAACTGGTCAATAAAGCAGGTGTGAAAACGATTCAAAGCCATCAACGTAAATATAATGTCCAGTTCCAGGAAGCTAAGAAAATTATTGATTCAGGTGCTTGTGGCCGAATTAATATGGTTTATGCCCATTGTGGCGGTTGGTTCATGCATATGGCTACCCATTTAGCGGATTATATGCGGTTCTTCATCAATGATGTTGATGCCGAATATGTGATTGGACAGGTAGATGGCCGTGAAAAATTGACCGATAACCATCCTTCACCGGATTATGCCTGCGCAATGGTTGGATTTAAAGGTGGAATTCGTGGTTATATGGAGACTGGTTATCTGGCTCCGGATGTTCCTGAAGTTGATTATTGGTGGCGTAAAGTCCGAGTGGGCGTTCAGGGATCAGATGGCTTTGTGGAAGCCTATGTCGGTGGTGGTTGGCGTGCAGTAACCAAGTCCACCGGCGCAATTAGCTCTACAGAAGGAACTTGGGATGGAGACCATGAACAGGCTCCTTATATCAATGATATTGCCCGTTGGCTGGATGGTGAGATTGCCAATCACCCTTGTAATGGTGAAGGCGGATACAAAGATGTTGAAATCGCCATGGCAATGCTTCGTTCTGCCATCTTCCGAAAGAAAATCGATCTCCCTCTGGGTAAAATCGATAAAGCTGAACTGGATTATCTCAATGAGATTATCCCCCAGGAATCCCCTGAAAAATCAGTTTGGGATTTCTTGAAAAAATAAGCTCAATATAAAAAATAGAAAAAGACCCTCTGTCCATTTGGATAGGAGGGTCTTTTTTATTTACCCCAGTATGGACTGTTATTTATTTCCAATAAGATATTAACACCCCCCTGTCAAAAGCCC
>DIVR01000074.1 GCA_002428325.1 bacterium UBP4_UBA6127 | reverse complement strand
ATGACCCGGAAATTGGGAGGTTTATTAGTAAAGATATTATCCCATCTATTAATTTTTATTATTATGCTCAAAATAATCCCTTGGGGATGATGGATCCTACAGGTATGGAGGGGACATCAGTAGCAGATGCTGCCAAAGACTGTGTTTGCTCTAAAGGTAGTTGCTGTGATTGGGTTAGATGCATTATTGATAACATGAAAGATAAAAATGGAAAGGGACCTTCTTATGGAGATATGGAACCTTACCCCAAAGATGGTACCGATGGAAAAGCTGGTGATCTTTTATGTTGGTTTTCTAAGGAAAAGGAAAACTCTCAAATGTGTAATCATTGCGTTCATCCTACCGATAAAGACCCTAATCCTGGTGGAGGACACATTGGGATTATTATAAAACCAGGTTATGCTAAAAGCTGTTCAGGCCACAGTGAAGCAGAACATTCAAGGGCCAATAAAAAGAAACCAGGATATAAACATGGAGCAATTGAAAAAAATTCACCCAGAGGTATTATTCGAGTCAAATAAGACTTTTAGGGAGATATGATCATGAACAATAGAAGATTTCTTTTAATATCCCTTATTCTGTTATCTATTCTCTTTAGTCCTACCTTTTCAGCTGACAAGTATTTTATTCCTGATAAAGTAGCTCCCATCAAGATAGTTGAAATAGAAGCGGAGGCTGGCTGGGAACAAGATGCTTACAAGCTATCTCCTGATTGCACTAAATTAGCCGTTGTCTATGGGAAAGATCTAACAGATATGGGCGACATTACAACAAAATATAAAAACTATCGATTGGTAGTTTATGATTTGAACGACAATAAAAAATCAAAATGTTTATGGGAATCCCAGGATAGACTGTATATCGAATGGTCTTATGACAACCGGCATGTTTTTGTACAAACCCAATTGCCGAATAAGGGAAAAGCACCAGTGGGTCTTTATCGTTCATATTATTATTGTAAAGAAAGGTTAGAATTCAACAAGAATAATCCCTTAAAAATCTATTCAGTTGATATTCAAGCAAATAAGATAACCCTCATTTCTCCCCCTAATGAAAACACCCTGACTAAAAAAATCTTTAACGATATTAAACATCCGGAGAATGTCTATTTCTTTACAGTGAAACTTCTGGAAATCCCCGAGAACTGCCGGAGGAATATGGCTCCCCCCGAGATAAAACATATTTTCTATGGCCCCAAAGCACCTTGGCCCGATGATATTGGGGTCAGTGCGAAGGATGATCCCTATGGGTATGTGATAAAAGGCATCTATTGTTCCAATATTCTTACCGGAGAAATAACCGATGAAACTAACCTTTGGGATTTGACTACCACCCATATTGAGAAAGGTTTTGTCATTGATTCCTGTTTTTATTTCTTAAGATATAATTTTGAATGGATCCCTAAGACAGATTTCGAAAATAGAGATTTCTGGATAGATAAATGGGAACCAGGCAAACCTGAACCGGAAATATTTCTAAAATGGTTTTTATCTTCTTCCCATTGGTTTGGATTAGGTTATGATTTTCAAATATGGTCTCTATCTCCTAATGGCCGGTATCTGGGAACATTTCTATCAGACAGCCTCTACCTGATAGACCTTAAAGATAACTCTTTAAAATGCATAGAAAAAAGTGAACTCGAAATAAATATCATTGCCTTTTCTGATACTTCAGAAGACCTTTATTATTGGACCACGACTGAAAATAAGGATATTAATTGCACTGATTATTTATATAGATACCACATCCCTTCGGGACAGAAAAATGTAATATTGGCGACCAATGAATATTAATATCCTGAATCCTTTTTATTCAGGGTATAATGGACTTCAAAAACCAGACAGGGTAATAAGGTTATAAAATAGCCTGCTAAAGAGGAGAAAAGGCAGGAAAAAAGTGAACAATGAAAGCGTTATGATGCAGAGTTTAATACGAAGGTGGCCTTAGAAGCAATCAAAGAAGAAAAGACCCTGGCCCAGGCGGGAAGTGAATATCGGGTCCATCCCAACCAGATTGCCCAATGGCACAGACCTTTTCTATCATTATGACCCTATCGGTAATGTCTTAATGATTTCCAATGCCAGCGGGGATACTATCGCCAGCTACTGCCAGGAAGGATTTGGGAATGTCATTCAGATTGTAGGCAGCGCTGATAACAACTATCATCTGACCACTAAGGAAATTGATTCTGATACAGGCCTTTATTATTTCTTTGCTCGTTGGTATGACCCGGAAATAGGAAGATTTATCAGTAAAGATCCGCTGAGAGATATCAACCGATATGTTTATGTGAGAAATAGTCCATTGATTTATGTAGACCCTGATGGAAGAGTTGTGGGAGGAATATTTATTGGAGGAGCAATTATTGGAGGAGCGGCTATAGGTTATGCTATTTTTTATTTCGGGCATACAGTGTGGGTGTGTGAACAAGCTTTTGACGATTATATTGGTGGGAGTGTACCCGGAGGAGATTTAAGTACCGAGTGTGAAAATAAGTACAAATGTTTTTGCAAAGTGAATCCCTCGTGTTGTAATCCACTAACAACTAATAAAACAACTGTAAAACATGCATGTAACCCTAATTCTGATAGAGCAGGGGCTAAAATTGAATCGTGTAAACAATAAACATTTGAATGACTTGGTATTTTATTTACTATATATTGTTTTTATTTTATTAATAACATTATGGTTGTTTGTAAATGCACCGTATCCACATCCTGTCCTTATGATGAGTTCAATAGGATTGCTCTACGTTGCACTGTACATGATAAAAAAAGAATACATCATTTCCTACGAGAAATTATTTAATAAAGAGATTATTTATTATGGTATTCCAGTCATTTTTATGGAGTTGGGTTATTGGACAGGTTTATCCCATAACGATTTAGTTGTAGTGTATTTTCATTTATCCATAAAGTTCATGGCAATATCTGTTATTAGCTGGTTATGTTGGTTAAGTTGCTTGTTGTTTATGACATATTTTTCTATAAAAGTGTTGATAAATTTAAATAATAATATTGAATTGAATAAAATAGCTTATTTAAGAAAATATAGTATATTTTCTAACTTGCAGAATAATAGACATACGATTGTAAAATATTTTATGGAAAAAGGGGAGGTGCCTGATTATTGGCAAAAATATGAAAAATATAATAATTATTATCAATATTCATTATTAATAATGCTTTTAGGTTTTATATTGAACCAAATGATAGTTTGGGGAATTTTGTTTATCAGGTATTTAATACATCTCAATTAAATATATAAAGTGGACACCAACCCTTTGGAAATAGGTTTCAAAGAATCCATTATGATGAAGATGGAAAAATAGATTATCAAACCAGGCATTATTTTGATGGGATAAATATATTAATGGAACAAACCAAGGTTTCCAATGGAAATTGGCAAACTAGCGACTCTTATACCCTGAGTTCTGGGGTTGTGGGACATATTATTTCCGACCATCTCTCCAATGGAACAGACCTTTTCTACCATTATGACCCTATCGGTAATGTCTTAATGAATTCCAATGCCAGCGGGGATACTATCGCCAGCTACTGCCAGGAAGGGTTTGGGAATGTCATTCAGACTATAGGCAACGCTGATAACAACTATCATCTGACCACTAAGGAAATTGATTCTGACACAGGCCTTTATTATTTCTATGCCCGTTGGTATGACCCGGAAATAGGGAGATTTATTAGCAAAGATATTATCCCATCTATTAATTTTTATTATTATGCTCAAAATAATCCCTTGGGAATGATAGATCCTACAGGCCTAAAAGAAACAACTCCAGAACAAGCAGCAGAAAAATGCAAATGTGACAAAAACTCAAGTTGTTGCAAATGGGTTAGATGTGTTATTGATAACATGAAAGATAAAAATGGAAAGGGACCTTCTTATGGAGATATGGAACCATTTCCAAAAGGTGGTACCGATGGAAAAGCTGGAGATATCTTATGTTGGCAATATGATACAAATTCTGAATTTTGTAACCGATGTATTCACCCAACCGAGAAAGATCCTAATCCTGGAGGTGGACATATCGGTATGATTGATAAACCTGGGCATGCTAGGAGTTGTGCAGGATATCAAGGTGCGGAGCATAAAAAGCCTGATTATAAACACGGACCATCAAAAGATAAAATGAAATCTCCAATAGGAATATTTCCAGTAACATGGAAATAAGGGGGCAAAAGATGAAAACAAAGCTATTATTCATGGGGGTCTTTTGCTTATTCATTATTATCTGCCATGCCAAAGATATTTTATTTATCGGAAATCCTGATGGAAATTCCGATGAAAGGCCTTTAATAGTAATAGAGAAAAACAAACCTATCCGGAAGATTCTCCCCCCCGATGGTTGGTCTTTATCAGGCTATGATTATGATTGGGCGTTATCACCCGATAGGACTAAATTACTGGTTACTTATGTAAAGGGAACTACCAATATTCACCCGGATTTTTACCGAGACTATTGTTTAATACTTTATGACTTAATTGATACGACAGTCTCTAGACAAATTTGGGAATCTCAAGACGACTTTCATGTTGAATGGTCTTATGACAACCGGCATATCCTAATCCAAACCCAACTTCCTAATGGAGGCAAGAAACCGGAAGCTCTTTTTCATGAACTGTATTGCCAGGAGAGAGTTGATTTTGATAAGAATAACACTCTCAGGATCTATTTATTGGATATCCAGACCAATGAAACAATACTTATCTCACCCACAGATAAAGATACTCTTTATTCTTATATTTTCAATGATATTAAACATCCGGAAAATGTCTATTTCTTTACCGTTGATTTTCTGGAAATCCCTGAGAATTGCCGGAGGTATATGGCACCCCCGGAGATAAAACATATCTATTATGGCCCCAAAGCTCCCTGGCCCGAGGATATTGGGGTCAGTGCGAAGGATGATCCCTATGGGTATGTGATAAAAGGTATCTATCGTTCCAATATCCTTACCGGGCAAATAACCGATGAGACTGATTTATGGGGATTTATGACAACCCATTTTAGAAAAGCTTTTGTCGTTAATTCATGTTTCTATATCCTGCAGGAAGATGATATAGAAATCCCCAGAAGCGGGGGGCTATATGATAGATATTTCAGAATAAATAAATGGGAACAAAATAAAACAGTTCCGGAGATGTTTTTAAAGTGGGAGCAGAGATCGCACTTTAACAATAGCGACAATGCCCCCTGGACACTTTCTTCCAATGGACAATATATCGGTATTTCGCAAGGAGATTTATTATACATAATCAATACGAGAAACAAATCAGTTAGATGCATAAGAAAAAACGATTGGGCAATAAGCACTTATGCTTTTTCTGGTGATTCAAATAATTTGTTTTATTGGACTAAATCATACAGAGGGAAAGGTACATATTATTATTATTTGCACAAATACAATATTCCTCATGAAACCCATAGGATCGTATACAAAGAGAAAAGGATTATTCATTGATATTCAATGAACTCTAGTGATAATCATAAAAACAATCCGAGTGATATACTCATGAAAACTAAAACAATTATTTTGATATCCCTTATTCTGTTATCTTTTCTTATCAGCCATGCCTTTTCGGCTGACAAGTATTTTATTCCTGATAAAGTAGCTCCCATCAAGATAGTTGAAATCGAAGCGGAGACCGAGTGGGAACAAGATGCTTACAAGCTATCTCCTGATTGCACAAAATTAGCCGTTGTCTATGGAAAAGATCTGACAGATATGGGCGACATTACAACAAAATATAAAAACTATCGATTGGTAGTTTATGATTTGACCAACAGAAATAAAACCAAATGTCTTTGGGAATCCCAAGACAGCCTAAGTATCGAATGGTCGTATGACAACCGGCATGTTTTTGTACAAACCCAATTGCCGAATAAGGGAAAAGCACCAGTGGGTCTTTATCGTTCATATTATTATTGTAAAGAAAGGTTAGAATTCAACAAGAATAATCCCTTAAAAATCTATTCAGTTGATATTCAAACAAATAACATAACCCTCATTTCTCCCCCCAATGAAAACACCCTGACTAAAAACATCTTTAACGATATTAAACATCCGGAGAATGTCTATTTCTTTACAGTGAAACTTCTGGAAATCCCCGAGAACTGCCGGAGGAATATGGCTCCCCCTGAAATAAAGCACATCTATTATGGACCCAAAGCACCCTGGCCCGAAGATATTGGCGTCAGTGTGAATGATGATGATTATGGGTATGTGATAAAAGGCATCTATCGTTCCAATATCCTAACCGGGAAAATAACCAATGAAACCAACCTATGGGATTTGACTACCACCCATGTCTGGAAAGCCTTTGCCGCTGATTCCTGTTTCTATTTCATAAGACAAAATTATGAAGTTCCAACACCAGATATCTATAACGGCGACTTCTGGATAGAAAAATGGAAACCAGGCAAGCATAAACCGGAGATAATTCTAAAATGGTTCTTATCTTATACCTATTGGATTGATGAGAATTATCATCAAACATGGTTATTATCTCCCAATGGGCAATATTTGGGAGTATCTCTTCCAAAAACGCTCTACCTGATAAATCTCCAAGATAACTCTTTAAAATGCATAGAAAAAAGCGATGAGCAAATAAATATCCATATTTTCTCTGATACCTCAGAAGACTTGTATTATTGGGCCTCGACAGAAAATAAGGACAGAACCTATACCAATTATTTATATAGATACCACATCCCTTCGGGACAGAAAAATGTAATATTGGCGACCAATGAATATTAATATCCTGAATCCTTTTTATTCAGGGTGATATGATCATGAAAAGCCGAAGAATTCTTTTGATATCTGTTATCCTTTTATCTGTTCTTACCAGCCATAACTTTTTGGCTGACAAGATTATTTAGCAACTCTTATCAAAACAATTGAAAACAAGGCAGATACCTGTTATCTACCAAGGGTAAACAAATGGCAAAAAAATCTTTTTAATTACTTTATTAATAATCCTTGGACTCTAATGGGGATGTGTTGTTAATTCGGACAGTAATAAAATCTATTTACTTAAAAACAGTCCTGATAGTTGTTCTTCCGTATGGTGGGTTGATAACAACCATATAGCGATAGGTTCAAAGACAAACTTAACTCTTTTATCCATAAATTCAACAGATAAACTAAAGATACTTTATAGTGTACCAGGAGATAAAGATATTTTACTGACCCCTATCGGGTATGATTCCATTAAGCAGGAATTGATTTTTACCCAGTTTTATTCTTATAAAAATGGGGAAAAGAAAATAGAGGAAACCACTCTATGGAAAATCAATATCCTCCATCCCGGGAAACCCGAGTTATTTACTGCCGGAAATCAATATTATGGAGCGTCCATAAGCCCCCAGTTAGATAAAATATGCTATTCAAAGGGTACCGGTATTTCTAATCCCATCTATCTTTTTGATGTAAAAACCAACCAGACAACCACCATAATGACAACCGACTTTTTTTATGTTCAATTAGCCTGGTCACCTGACGCCAGTTGGTTAGCTTTCGTGGCTGCTGATAAAAAAAGCGGTCAGCTTGACCTCTATTGCCTGTATCGGTATGACTTGAAATCCGGGAGGGTCAATAGAATTGAAACAAGTAAATATGAAAAATGGAATAAGGATCCATCCATCTCGAAAGATAATAAAATGATTGTTTTCACAAATATAAAAGATAATTTTCCATTAATTGCTACCAATCTCCAGAATAAACAAACCAAGGTTTTGTCAGCCCCCAAAGATTCTGCAATCTATCATCCGGAATATTCACCCGACGGTAATAAAATAGCTTATATCTTGCACAGCAGATACTCAAATACAGGGCAAAAGGCGGCTATTCTGTATCTGAAGTAATATGACAGCAGAAAAGTAGTTATTTCTTTGTTTTAAAGTAATAAATACTTATTTTCTTACTTCCTGGTCGTTTTCATCTTTTCTTCTAAAGAATACAGTTGCTCAGTTTAGGCCAATTCGGACTCTAATTACTGTATAATGAAATAAAATTTTAAAAAGAGGTGTGGCTCTGATGAAGTATTTTCGATGGTCTTGTTATGTTCTAGCCCTATCTGTATTTCTTCTTTTTTCCTACTCTCTGGCCGCTGAAGAGGCTCCCACCCAAATCAATGAGAAAATTGGTGATTTAGTATTCCATTATGATGTGAATAATGGGGTGCGTCTCAGTGTTTTCGGGTCTCCGGTCATCAAAGACAGCGCTTTCTGGATAGTGAGACCCGGCTGGACGGGACATATCTATGGCAATATCTATGATGCGGATTTCCTGAAACGGGCAGAAATCAAGAAATCTGAGGATAAGATTGAAATTATCCTTCACCATCATTGGCAGAAGGGACAGGAAAGCCCTACCAATGGGACTGAAAAATTTGTTCTGACCAAAGATAATTCCTATTCGGCTTCATTGGAATTTACTTTTTCCAACGAAAGCCAGGCGGCCCATTATGAATGGTGCGCTGGTGATTTTTATGCCCTTCCTTTTATTGGTATGCCTTATACCCTGGAAGATGCCAATGGCACCACTAAAGGTTTAATCCCCCTGGAAGCCAAAGGTAATGAAATCAGTAATATGGATGAAGCCACCCTGGCCAGCAATTTCACCCGCATGAAAGTGGATTCTATCTGGGGACCGGTGGAAATCACAACCAATCAACCCGATAAAAATTTCATCTGGCTGGATTATCGGAAAAACCGGTGGGCCAGAGGAAAACCCCCGCTGTTTTGGATGGGTGTCCTGGATAAGAAAATCGAACCCGGTAAACAATATTCTTATGGATATACCATTAAATTTCCCGCCAAACCGGCGGTGACTTCTTTACCGGCTCCGGGTATCACTCTAAATGCGCCGCTTCAGGCCGTTCCTAATGCCCAGGCCCCCTATCAGGACCCTAAATATATTATTCCCCAGCCTAAATATCTCCAGTTTACACGGGAAGAATTTCCTCTCACGGGAACAGTCAAAATCTTTATTGGAAAAAATCCCTCCCCGGAAATCCAGAAGGCTGTGGAGTATTTGATTACTGAATTAAAAGATAAGTACCAGGTCAATGCAGTGGCTTTTCAATCTGAGTTGGCCGACCCGGTGAAAACTCCCAATGCGATTATCCTGGGGGAATCCAGCCGATGGAGCCAGCCTTCTAAACTCTGCGGTAAATCCCACATCCCGGTTCCTTCCCATAAAGAAGGATATTCCTTATTAGTGGCCCCCCGAATGGTTATCTTGGGAGCCAATACTGAAATGGGAATTCGTAACGGCATCATGTCTCTGGTCCAGCTGGTGAAAGTGAATTCAACCGGTATTTCTTTCAAATGCGCCAAAATCAGGGATTATCCCAGCCTGGATTACCGCTGTATCCATTTCTATACCGCCAAAGACAGAGGCGATGAACAGGCCCGACTCGTCAGAGACCTGATCGCCCGTTATAAATCCAACCATGTCCTTTGGAGCTGTGAAGCCATCCAGTGGGACAGTCATCCGGAGATATTCAACGAGAAAGTCGGCATGACTAAATCCGAAGCCCAGAAAGTAGTGGATGCCTGCCGGGATTTCCAGGTGGAAATCAGCCCCTGCATCTCCGCTTTTGGGCATACGAACTGGATGTTTGCCAATAACCAGAATCTGGAATTGGCCGAAGATACCTCTAACCCTTTAACCTATTGTCCGGATAAACCCGAATCTTATAAATTCCTGTTTGATATTTATCAGGAAGCCATCGACCTGTTGCATCCCCAATATTTTAATATTGTGGAATCAGAGTTGGAGATGGCTGGAACCACTTATGGGCAGGATAAAAAGGTCCCCTTATGCAAGGATATTTTCGAGAAGACCGGCAAATCGGATTGGGATATCTTATTTGATGATATCAATAAAGTCGGGGGATGGCTCAAGAAACAGAATATTACTCCGATAATTTGGGGTGATATGTATCTTTGTCCTGATGAAGCCCCGGATGCGACCAACAGCCCTGATTGTGAGACCGCCGCCCAGACCCGGGCCCGGATCCCTGATTATTTTGCTATTGGGGACTGGCATTATTGCCCGGCAGCACCGGAAGATTATAAATCTCTGGATATCTTCCAGAAGGAAGGCCTTAAGGCCATTGGCTGTACCTGGTACACCGCTGATAATATCAGGAATTTCACCTTAGCCTGTATTAAGAATAAGTCTCTGGGAACCATGCAGACCACTTGGGCAGGGTTATCTCCCCGGATTACGGAAGATACCGAGTCTTGGCCCCAGTTCTGGTCTTATATTCTCTCAGCTCATTATGCCTGGTCGGGAGATGAAACCTTGGTCGATGACCTGGGTTTTGAAGTGGGACAGGTCTTTATTGATAACTGGCTGGGTAAAAAACCCCTGCTTAAACCCAGAGCTGGGTTTACGGTGGACATAAAAAATGTCTGTAACCGGTCTTTATCGGATAATTCAACCTTATCCGGATGGATAGGCAGAGGACCGAAGTTGGATATGTCCTCCGTTCCCATGGGAACCTATCTCTATGGGGAAACCCTTTATCAAGTCAAAGCCAACTCTCAAGGGAAGGCGGCGATTTTGTTATCTGGAAGATTGAATCCTCCAGGGAAATTCCCTCAGTTTGTGGCCTTGGACCTGAAAGGGGCCCAGGCATCGGAATTGCATTTCCTGATGAGCGCAGGATTACGGGAAACAGATGATGTTCAGATTGGGGATATTAAAATCCGTTATGAAGATGGGACTGAATCAGGCATGCCTCTGATCTATAATCGAAATATCTGGGCCTATACTGATTTAAGGATCGGCCAGTCTCCGGATAACCTGAAATCCGGCCGGATTGCCTGGAAATCAAAAACCTCTTCCGGGGACCATGTGGCTCTCAGAGAACTGGTTTGGACCAATCCTCAGCCCGGCAAGAAAATCGAGTCGGTTACCCTGAATTCCGCGAATACTGTTTCCAGCCCTGTCTTAGTGGCTGTTACCGGCGTTCGGTAATTCTTTGTAGTATCTATAAAAAGGGGTCCTTCACATTGGGAGGCCCCCTTTTTTTATGGATATCAGCGGATAACCCATCCTAAATCTCACTCAACTCCTCCACCGGATTTCTGTTAAAATTTTTTAACAATACTATTTTAGAAATGGTAGCAATCAATGAAAAAACTTGAAGAGATTAAGTATTCAGGCTTAGGAAATTTCACCCCCAAAGAAGCGGGTTTTGAGATTCACCGGAAAACCCTTCCCCATCCCTGGGATTATATTTATACCAATGAGAAGCTGTTATTACGAATCAGGCAGGATGGAGCCGCTAACCTGCAGTTGGACCCTCCCGGAGGAGCCGCTTTGTTCAAATTTGAAAAATCAGACCCGTTTGCTCCGTTTTGGGTCTGGTTTCGGCCTCAGATTAAGGGGGAGATGAAACCTTCTTTCCGAATGACTAATTTTGGGCATTTATATCGGGAAGGAAGTGCCAAGCTGCAATCTTCTGTGAAAGAATTTCATTGTGAATATGCCCCTGATTCAGCCAGCTGGCGGGTTAAAGAAGGGGATTGGGAAGTGGAAACCCGGATGTTTCTGCCCCACCCGGAGAAAGCCTTGTTGGTAATGGAATTGGCTGTCACCTGGCAGGGGAATGAAAATTCTTCAATCAGAATAATGCCGGCCCTAAAACCTGCCATGTCTCCTTTTGCCACAGCTCCCTGGGATGTGCCTGCTCTATATCAGTCAGGATCTTTTTTCAAGGAAGATGGCTTGAATGGATTCTGGTTTGAGTCCAGGGACCCAGGTGGAGATTTGCTGAAACGATGGAGAACCGGGTTGTTGACTGATTTTCCGGCTAAAGGATTTGAAGTCTCTTTGGGAGATTTCCTGGGTCAGGGTGCCTGGAGTCTGCCTGAAGCTTTGGAAGAGAAGAAACTTCCAAGAGTTGCTCAAACCGCAGCTTATAAAATAAATTCCTTTGATAAGTCCCATTCAGTCATTGGCCAGCCGATTGTCGGATGCCTGGATGCCATTATTAATTTTAAGCCTTCCCAGAAGAGGGTCTATCAATTTGTGTTTGGATTATTGCCTTATGTTCCGGGCAGCCCCACCCCGCAAAAAACAGATTTTAAAGACCATCGTTATTACCTGGATTCAGAAACTTGCCGAAAAGGCAGGGAGGCCAGGGAGAAAAAATATCATCAGTTATTTAGTCAATACCGGTTAGAAAGCCCGGATGAAGCTTTGAACCGGTATGCCAATGAATGGCTGCCCCTGCAGCTGGAATGGGTAGGTAAACTGGACCGGGGTTGGCCCACCGGAATGCGAGGAACCCGGGATTCAGCTCAGGATACCAATGCTATTCTTTATTGGAATCCCAGGGAAGCCCGCACCCGATTTTTAGAACTTTTACAAGTCCAGCGGACCGATGGTTGGTTCCCCCGGCAATACAGTACTCAAGGTCCTGAGGGAAAACATGACCTCCGGGATTATGTGGATTCAGGCCTCTGGGTCTGGGAATTGGCTTATGATTACCTGGGCCAGACCGGGGATTATGATATCCTGGCTGAATCCCTGCGCTGGCTGGACACTCCCACCTCAAAGCCTGCTGGAACCCACCTGTTCAGGATTCTGGATTATTTTCTGGCTAAAGAAAATATTGGAGTTCATGGGCTTTGTAAGATTCGGGAAGGGGACTGGAATGATTCAGTCAATCAGGCCGGACTGGAAGGTAAGGGAGAATCGGTGATGGTGTCCTGCCAGTGTTATCTGGCTCTTCAGCAGGCTCAGGAACTGATAGAAATAATTCCCGCTTCACACCATGGGAAATATGGTATTAAACCAAAAGATTTCTATAAAAAGGCAGCTTCTACCCTCAGGAAAAATCTCCTGAAACATGCATTCAATCCCAAGGGTTATTTCAATGGGGTCTTTACCGATGCCGGCCAATGGGTTTTCTCACCTGAAGACCCGGATGGAAAATCCAGAATCAATGGACCGGTGAATTCTTTTGCCTTGATTGCTGAAGTGGTCTCTCCTGAGCAGCAGGATTCTATTTTCAAAGCCTTGAACCAGTTGAAAGGTCCCCATGGCTGGAGGCTGTTTTATCCTCCGGTGGGTAATCCCCCCATCGCTAAGCTAGGCAGGATGGGAGCTGGTGATCTGGCTCAGGGGTTATGTGAAAATGGCACTCCATATAATCATGGGTCACAGGGATTTTTAGGCAGAGCGGCGGCCTGTACCGGCCAGGGAAACTGGTTTTATGAAATATTGAATTATCTACTGCCTTATAATCCACAGACACATCCCGTGAAGGTAGCCAAGACGGCTCCCTATGCGGTAGTGAACCAATATAAAGAAGCTATGGGGATGGAAGGAGAAGGGGGAGACCCTTTCCTTTCAGGAACCATTTCCACTGTCCTTCGAAACCTCTATCAGGGAATGGTAGGTTTCAGGCCCACCCCAGCCGGGTTGATTCTTTCTCCCTGCCTGCCATCTGGTTGGAAAGAGCTTCAGGCTGAGATACCTCTGCGAGGAGCCAGATATCATATCCATATCCATAATCCCCGGCATAAAGAATCCGGTATTACTTCTCTGAAACTGGATGGGAAAGAGTTGGTTGAAGCAAAACAATCCTTGAAATGGGGACGAAGTATCCTGAAGGTTTCTTATCAGGACCTGCCGGAGGGTGGAACCCATAAACTGGATATTACTCTCTAAAAAAACAGGGGAGGGGTTGAGGCTGAATTATCCTTGCCCCCTCTTTTCATTTGAAGAGGGTTGGTTATGATATGAAACTGAAATATCCACTTTGGACAGCTGGGTATTTGAAGTCAAAGCAACCTTACCCTGCCCGGAAGATATCGCCCAGTTTTTTTCCCAGAATTCTGCCTGCCAGAAGGAAACTGGCTAATAAGAGGAACATTCCCAGCATCCCCATGGCGGAGGCTAAAGCCAGCCCGTCTCCCGGCCGGCCGGAAAGATACCAGATGGTTTTGGTGATGGGATAATATTTTTCCTGCATCGCTAAAATCAGGGAATCGCTGACTTCCAGCATGGAGAAGGCAAAGACCATCAATCCCCCCACCAATAAGTGGCTGAGGACCAGGGGAAGGGTGATTTTGATGAAACTTCTAGCAGGGGAAGCTCCCAATGAGGCGGATGCTTCTTCCAGAGTTTTTGAGGATTGGCTGAAACCGGCATGGGCAGACCGGACCATATAAGGCAGCCGGCGGACCCCATAAGCCATCACCAGCAGGAAGACAGGATTGACCCGGGGGTCAAAAATAGTTCCGCTGAAAGAGGCTATATATCCAAAGGCCAGGACCAGCCCCGGAACGGTCAAAGTCAGCATGGTCAGGGCATCCAGCAGGAAGGCCCCTTTGATTTTCTTTCGGGCTGTCAAATAGGCGATTCCCACCCCCAGCACCAATGAGACCAAGACGGTTGCCAGGCTCAAAAAGAGGCTCATCTTGATACTGGAAAAAGCAAGCGGATGAGTGAAAACTTCCTGGTAATATTTAAAAGTCCATTGGGTGGGAAGCACGGTCATGAACCATTCTCCAGCCAGAGAATTTATCAATACTCCCAAATGAGGCAGAGCGGAAATCCCCAAGATTATAAATAAATAAAGATAAATCCAGCCTGTTTTCAACCAACGTTTAGAACTGGGCATCCCTTCAATCGGCTGAGTCAAATCAATTTCTCTGGGAGCTGAATACCCCTTGCCGTAAAGTTCATAGGATTTCCCACCGGCCCATCGCCGTGCCACTAAAAAACAGGTAGCGGTAAATAATAATAAAAAGACGACTAACGCATATCCCATGGGATTGGCATAAATATCCGTGATCATATTAAAAATCATCATAGGGATAACTCGAGGGTAATTGAAAATCAAAGGGGTTCCCAGGTCTGTCATGGCCCAGAGAAAAACCAGGACGGCTCCGGCGAAATATCCCGGCAATACCAGGGGTAAGGTAACGGTCCGGAATCTTCTGAAAAAACCGGCTCCCAGGCTTTGGGCCGCTTCATCATAAACCGGGTCCAGATTGGCAATACTGGCAGTCAGGTTCAAGAACATGATGGGATACAGATGCAGCGTCTCCAGAAAGACCACTCCCCAGAAACCGGCTGAACCCAGCCAGTCGATCGGTTCACTCATCAATCCCCCATTCATCAAAAGAAGATTGAAGGACCCAAACCGGGAAAAGAGTTGCTTGATCCCGATAGCCCCGACAAAAGGAGGGATAATCAAGGGCATTAATAATAATCCCGACAGCCAGGCTTTTCCATAGAAGTTATACCGATGGAAAATCAAAGCCAGGCTTAAAGCCAGTATCGATGTTAAAAAGGTAACCAGGATTCCCAGTTCCAGGCTGTTCAGAAGGGATTCCCGGGTAACCGGATTCCGAAATAGAAGATGAAATAATTCCAAGGAGAAAGGGCCTGAAGGGAAAAAAGCCTCTCTCAAAATATAATAAATCGGATAGAACAGGAAAACCCCAAAGAAAACCAGGATGACCCCTGCAAACAGATAATATCCGGTACCCCTGAATAAGCTTTTTTCCATGATAATTTATTTATCCAGTAAAATGATTTCCGCCGGGGGGATTCTGAAATGGAATTTATCACCCTTTTGGAAAGCCCCTTGCCGGGGATTGGAGATAACAGCCATTAAGGGCAGGGCGGGCTGGAACATAAGCGAGAGTTCCCTGGATTCCCCATAGAACCGGGTATCCATAACTGTTCCTTCCACCCGGTTATCCCTTTCTTGTAAGGGTTCACCGGGGACTTCCATCTGGATTGATTCGGGCCGGATACAGCAGAAAATCAGCTGGTCCTTTTTCAGGTTGGGTTTATGGCTTCGGGACCAGAGGGGACCCAAGTCTGTTTCTAGAAGGATATCCTGAGTTCCATTTCCAAGGGGTTTGATATCCCGAATAGCGGTTCTTAAGAGATTGGCTTTCCCGATAAAATTAGCAATAAAAGTATCAGCCGGCTGGTAATATATCTCGTGGGGAGACCCTAATTGCAGGATATGCCCATCCACCAGAACAGCCATCCTGTCGGCCATAGAGAGGGCTTCATCCTGGTCATGAGTTACATAAACAGCGGTTATCCCCAGTTGTTTTTGGATATCCCGGAGTTCCCGTCGCATGCGAATCCGAAGCTGGGCATCCAGATTGGATAAAGGCTCATCCAGGAGCAGGACATGCGGTTCAATTACCAGAGCGCGGGCCAGAGCCACCCGCTGCTGTTCACCGCCGGAGAGAGACCCCGGCAGCCGGTTTTCATAACCGGTGAGTCCCACCCGTTCCAGGGCTTCTTGAATTTTCAAGGTTTGGGTTTCCCGGGAGAGTTTTCTGATTTCCAATCCATACCGGATGTTTTCACCCACACTCAGATGGGGAAATAAGGCGTAGGATTGAAAGACCATGCCCATATTCCGATAACGGGCCGGAAGGTCATTGATGCGTTTATCATTCAGGAAGATTTCTCCGGAGCTGGGCCGGGTAAAACCTGCCAACTGGCGTAATAAGGTCGTTTTCCCGGAACCGGAAGGTCCTAACAGAAAGAAAAATTCACCGGTGGCTATCTCCAAATTTACTTGATGGAGAATTTCCCGGGTGCCGATGGCATAATTCAACTCTCGAATTTTAATGGAAGACATAGCTCAACCTGTGTGGTATTTTTGAAAACCCCTCACCTTTCTTTGATAATTCTAACACAGAGAAAATCCTCTGTTGATAGAAGTTACTCTCCTTATTTTACCGATTGGATCTGGAGGGGTTTATCAGGTTTCTCAAGGAGTAACAGGGTCTCATTTTTGATTTGGGTTTGATACCGGGGGACCAGGGTATTCGGGGGAATCTCGGTTCCATTGGCCAGGTAAAGAACCCCTGGTTTCAAATCCCGGCTGCGGGTAAGGATTTCTTTACGTTCTTTCTCCAGATAAAAAACCACTCCATACGGAATATAACCCGATCCCCAGGCCTGCAACGGTTTATCCTTGGACAAGGCTTGGATGGCGGCGGCGGTTTTAAAAGCGGCGGCTGCTCTGCCGGTATTGGCTTTGACCGGAATATAGAATACATCCATTCCCAGCCGGACCAGCATCAAGGCTATCACTAAAATTATCAGTGGATTTTGTTTTTTTACCAGCAGTCCTTTTATTAATATCAAGAAGCCAATCCAGAGGCCGACCATCACCGTCATAGCATAGGGAGGGAAAAAGATTAGATATTTATGGACTCTGGCTAAGGGAGCGGCCACGGATGCCAAGAGAAAAACAGTCAGGAGAACCAGGGTGATTTTTCTGAATAATTGGGTAGGTGAAGACTCTGGCTCTGATTTCACCGCCCAATAACTGAGGGGAATCAGGATCAATGGATAGAGGGCATAGATGTAACGTTGTTTGGCACCGGGCGATAACCAGTAAAGCAGATAATTTAAACAGAAGGTTATCAGGCAGAAGGCAACCAAAGGATTTTCCTGCAGGGAAGCTTTGATTTTCTTCCGGGACACAAAGACCAGCAGTAAACTCCAGGGCATCAGCTCCGCCAAGGTTTCCAGGGGGAATCGAATCAGGTGGCCCAATAATCTGAGCAGGGGGTTTCCCCCCAGAAGAGTCCTGGAACTGGATTCTGACCATAGAAAGGCCAGGTAACGAGAAACGGATTCCTGCTGATGATAGGCATAAAAATAACTCCCCACTATCATGAGGAATAACCCTGCGCCCATCAGGTGCCAGGGAGAAAAAAGAAGTTTCCATTTTCTTCGATAACCCAGCCAGCCGGCCAGAGTGATCCATTGGAAGGCGAGCGCCGGGAATCCTTTGGTCATAAATCCGATGGCGGCAATCAGGTAGCTGGCAAGGTAAAGCTGGAATGCCGGTTTATCCTTGGTTTCCAGGTAAAAAATGGAAACCATCCCCAGCCAGGCAATCAGTGAAAAGAATAAATCAATCTCACCCAGCAGGGAAAAATAATAATAAAACCCGCCGCCAGTCAGGATGAACAGGCTGCTGAAGAAGGCTGTCTCTCTATCAAGGAATTTCCTGGCCAGCAGGAAACTCAAACCTGCCAGAAGCAGCAGTGAAATCACCGAAGGCAGCCTGACCAGCCATTCCGAAGTGGAGCCGGTTGCCTGGAAAAGCCCTGCCAAGACCCATTCATAGAGGGGAGGTTTGGCATGATAAAGCTCTCCCATCAGGGTGGGTACAATATAGTTTCCTGAATAAATCATCTCCAACGCTACGAATGCCCGCCGGGGTTCTTCCAGTGTCAGGGGATAATTCCCCAGGTTCCAGAAGAGGGAAAGAATAATTAGTAATAATAAAATAAGACAGCTGAGCCTGGTTTTCATTAAAATTCCTTATAAGGAAATATTTCCATGGACTATTATAATAGAGTCGGGCTTGGGAACGCTGAAGGTTTTATTTTCTGTTACGTATAGAAATAATGGATTACGGAGGACTCTGGAGAGTGAATAAAGAGGTATCAGGGAAAGTAAATATCTTCTGGTTTCGGCAAGACCTCCGGTTGGAAGATAATCCGGCCTTGCAGGCTGCCTTGAAAACCAAGCTTCCTCTTATACCTTTATATATATGGGACCCGGAGGGAGAAGGGGAATGGCTGCCGGGAGGAGCCTCCCGATGGTGGCTTCATCGGTCGCTGGAATCCCTTCATCTTGAACTGGTAAAAAGAGGGTCGGCTTTAGTCCTGCAAGAAGGAAACTCTGAAAAAGTCTTTTTGGAAATCCTTTCCCGGTATCCTGTCCAGGGTATCTATTGGAATCATCGGTATGAACCCCTTATCCTGAATCGGGATAAAAAATTAAAAATTAAATTAGAATCCAGGGGAATCAGGGTGGAATCGTTTCATGGGTCGCTGTTATTTCCTCCTGACTCGGTATTAAAGGAAGAGGGGACTTCCTATAAAGTATTTACTCCCTTTTGGAAAAGATGTTTACGTCAAACTATCCATGAACGAACTTCCGGGTCTCCTTCCTTATTTCCCCCGGTACCCTCCAAAGCCATCTCCCTTCCTCTGGAAAAACTAAAACTGAACCCGGCGGTTGCCTGGGATACCGGCTTAAAAAAGACCTGGCAGCCGGGCAGTCTTCAGGCTCTGGCTCAATTAGAGAGATTTCTGAAAGAGGGATTGTCCCGGTATCCGGAGGCCAGGGATAGGCCCGACCAGGAGGGCACCAGCCGGCTTTCCCCCTACCTTCATTTTGGGGAAATCAGTCCCCTGAGAATCTGGAATGCCTGCCGGAGGGCGGAATTGACCACTTCCCAGCCGGGAATCATTCGAGGCTCAGAAACCTTCCTCCGGGAATTGGGATGGAGAGAATTTGGATATCATCTGCTTATCCATTTTCCTCACACTCCCCAGTCTCCTTTAAGAGAAGAATTTAATCGATTTCCCTGGCGTACCGACATCCGGCCGCTTGATGCCTGGCAGCAGGGACAGACCGGTTATCCTATTATTGATGCCGGTATGCGGCAGCTCTGGCAGACTGGTTGGATGCATAACCGGGTTCGGATGATAGTGGCTTCTTTCCTGGTGAAAGATTTGCTCCATTCCTGGCAGGAGGGTTCAAAATGGTTCTGGGAGGCCCTGGTGGATGCGGATTTGGCTAATAATACCTTGGGCTGGCAATGGGCGGGTGGCTGTGGAGCGGATGCGGCTCCTTTTTTTAGAATCTTTAATCCAATCCTCCAGGGTGAGAAATTCGATTCCCTGGGTACCTATGTCAAAACTTTCTGTCCTGAACTCAGAGAACTGCCCACCCAATATATCCATCATCCCTGGCTGGCTCCCGACCCTATCCTAAAATCAGCCGGTATCACCCTCGGTAAAAATTACCCTTCCCCAATCATTGACCATTCCCTGGCCCGGACCAGGGCTTTACAGTCTTTCGCTATGATTAAGAAATAAATCTGACCTGTTACCCGGCTCTTTTCCCCTCTTTTTCCTTCTGTCCTGGTAGTGAAATTCTCAGCTGATTCTGAACCGGTAATAAATAGGTAAAATGTAATAATAATACGGTTGTAAGAGGATTATTACCTCGTGAAGACTATTTTGATGTAGTTATGGTTTTGTATTATTGCAAAACATACCTACTTAAATATTATTATTAAACGATATCCTTGCTAAAAAGATTCTTTTGTAATAAATTAATTAGGTAAAATGAATTCTACAGTTACAGGGTCAATGTCAATATCCGAAAAAGGAGGTGAGATTCAAATGAATAAGAAAGGTTTTACTTTGATTGAATTATTGATTGTTGTTGCTATTATTGCTATTTTGGCGGCGATTGCCATTCCAAACTTCTTGGCAGCTCAGGTACGGGCAAAGTATTCCCGTGCGAAAAGTGAAATGCGTTCTGTGGCCACTGCGTTGGAAAGTTATCAGGTAGATTATGGTCAATATGTTTGTCGGACTACGGTATCCGATGGGTTATACCGAACCCAGGGAAATGGTACCCGGCTATGTTTAACACCCTTGACCACCCCGGTTGGATATATTACCAGCGTTCCTACAGATCCTTTTATTGCCAATGCAACTTGGCCTGAAACGTATGTATATTATTGCGATATGATTCAGCGAGGGCCATTCTGGGGTTCCTATGATGTCGGTTTATGGTATTGGGGATTATGGAGTTTTGGTCCTAACAGCCGTTCCGACTGGGGCGAACTGTATGACCCGAGTAATGGAACTGTCTCTAATGGGGATGTCCATCGATTTGGACCCTAAGGGCTGATAGGTAAAGAAATGTCTTATTAAGAGCTAATGAAAGTCTTCTTTCAAAAGCTCTTTTTTTATGTATGGGGAGAGAGCCGGAATGAATCGGTTATCTTTCCCACATTTAAGAGAAACAAAAAAGCCCTTCCTTTATGGGGGAAGGGCTTTTGATTTAATAATTCAAAGCGTCTAGGGAGACGGTTTCGAAACGATTTTAGAAACTGACTTTGATGCCGCCTTTGAGCAGCCAGGTATCGTCAGCCGGGGTATTGCGGGTGGCAGCCAAACCTTCATCCGACGGGGAATAATAAGCGCCGACCAATTCAGCCATCACATTTTCAGAATAAGTATAGCTGAGGGTGAGATCCACTTCTGTTCCCAGGGAATCCTGTTTTTCAACCACCGGTCCATTGGCGACCAGTGTCGAATTGGCCTGCTGGTAATAATAAGCATCCAGATCGACGGCCAGTTTATCGGTAGGTTTGACCGTGGCTCCAGCGGTAATGAACCAGACATTGCTGGTTAATTGGCTCAGGTTATCCACAATACGGCCATACCCTTTTTCAAAGAGGTCATCCTGGTCCACGTGGCCGACCGGCTGAACGAAACCGCTCTGCAGGTAATAACCGGCTAACCGGACCGAGGGGCTGTACTGGGTTTTGAAATCATAATTGACGCCCAGGTATCCGCCGATACCGTCATGTTCGAGGGCATCAGAAGAAGAAATCTGTTTGGTATAGGCTAATTCAGCCTTATAACTCAGGTTTTCATTGCAGAGAACCGAACCGGCGACTCGGGAACCCACCACATACATATGCCGATAAGGAAGCACAATTGAAGTTCCGGTTACGGGGATGTTCTGGCGGTCAATGTAGGCGCCATAGGCATCAATCTGGGTGCATTCGAGGGCTTTGGTAACAAAATACATACCGGAAGCATTGATATCATCTTCATTGCTTTCACTGCCTTCCCGGAGTTTGATGGTGAACATATCCAGGTAATTATCTTTATCAGGAGTGAAATAAAGGGTGCCGCTGAAACCATCCCAGGGATGGTTATTGGGAATCATGAAGCCTTCACCGAATTTGGGGACATAATTCATGGAGCCGACGGGTTTGACCTGGGTGGTCCATCGTCCGGCACGAGCTTGTAAGGGAAGCCCGTAAGGTTTGGAAATCAGGACATACCCTTCCCATAAATCAATATCGCCATCGGTGGCTTCATCGGTGCCGCTGACAGAGCCAAAATCATTCTTATATTTCAGGTTGATCCGGGCAAAGACATTGTCGGCGAGATCGGCATTCATCCATAAATAAATCTCGCTTTCCATGTATTTACTGTCGGGAGCATTGTCCGATGCCCACCACCAGCCGCGTGATTCAATGATCGCGCCCGTTTTAATGTTTTCCACGGCATTGGCCGCAGCGCTGATGGCCATTGCAACTATTATAAAAAGTGCAAGCCTTTTCAAAAATCTCATGGTCTTTTTCCTCTCAATGGTAGAAATAAAAATCGTTTCGAAGGAATCTTAAGTTTTAGTAATGACCCTTGGAGCAGGATTCGCCGTGTCCGGGCGGCGGATTCTCCGTTATTATCTTCTGATGTCACCTCCATTTCTTTTGGATGAGCAGGGTCCGACACACAGAGTTCGAACCTCCCCAAGGAAATATTCTGGCGGTATTGGAGCGGGTTTTGAAACTATCCCATAAAACCCGACCCCCGTCAGGTGGTTATCCTTCGTTAACTAACTTAACATTTTAATGTAACCATCTTCTAAAAGTCTAATTTTATTCCACGGTCTGGCTCTCCTATTTTCGTAGGAGGAAGTTTCAATCTGGTTGGATTTATTTATTGGGTTTTCCCTGGCCTGGTATGGGCTGATTCCCCTATTATTTTAGAAATATATCGGAGTTATATCGGAGGGGGACCCAGGCTGATGGTTACAGGCTGGGTCCCCCTCCCTGGAGAGTCCGGGAAGGGAGGGAAAAGGATTAATATGAATTTGGTTGAGAAAACTCTTGAATGGGTCTTTAGGATTAAAGAATAAAACTATCTCAATGATAAAATAGAGAAGGGGAGAACAGATGGCGAGGGAATCAAGTCTGGACGGGGTGGAGGTTAGGGTGACAAAAAGGAAGAAGAATTATTTCCATTAAGAACAATAAACAATGACCCTATCTATTTTAGAATAGATTCTTATGAATAGAGAGAAAAAGAAGAGGAAATAACATGGAACCGACCCCAAGACCCCGAATCAAGATTTGTTGTATCCAAAATAAAGAAGAAGCGAAAATGGCCATTCGATATGGGGCCTCGGCCCTGGGGCTGGTATCAGAGATGCCCAGCGGTCCGGGGGTCATTACCGAGGAAGAGATAGCCGAGATTATTTCGAGGGTTCCCCCTCCGGTGGCCACTTTTCTTTTAACCAGCAAACTGGACCCGACCTTGATTATCAGCCAACAGAAAAAATGCGGCGCCAATACCCTGCAATTATGTGATTATATCGAGTTGGATGCTTATCCCTATTTGAGAAATGAGCTGCCGGGGGTCTCGCTGGTGCAGGTGGTTCATGTGACCGGGGAGGAGGCTCTTTGGAAAGCTTTGGAGGTGGCTCCTTATGTGGATGCTATCCTTCTGGATTCAGGGAATCCGAATCTTACCATTAAACAGTTGGGGGGGACAGGACGGGCCCATGATTGGAGTTTAAGCCGGAAAATCAGGGAGGCGTTGCCGATACCGATTTTTCTGGCCGGAGGGCTTAATCCCCATAATGTTCAGGAAGCTATGGCTCAGGTTCAGCCTTTCGGGTTGGATATCTGTTCGGGAGTGCGGTCCCATGGGACCTTGGATGAGATCAAACTGCGGGTTTTTATGAAAAAAGCCCTGGGGTGGGAACCTGAAGAATAACGCTACCTGTTTTATGGGAATTATCTGTTTCAGGGGATGAAAATTGTCTGGTTTTTCTTTTTTTGGGGGGAATATTAAGAATCATTCTTAATATAGTACCTTTCGGGTTTTTCGACACCCGTCTGCTAGTCTTTGCCTATCTCCTGTTAAATCAGTCATTTCGGTTATATTTTGACAGCTGTCAAAAAGAATAAAAAATATTTTTCATTTTTCAAAAAATAAATGTCGGGAAAAGGGGGGTCTCATGTCTCTGTATATATATAGAAGCCTAACGGCTCTGCTGCATGGAACATCCGTGCTTTCTCTAACCCTATCCGGCGAATCAATCCCAGGCCTCCCCCGGGAATCCCTCTTGGTTCGCCGGTCTTTTTTTTATTAACAGCCAGAAACCTCCGATTCCCGAGTCCAGTGAGTTATATAATAATAAGGATGAAACCAACCTCTGATATTCAAAATGCTGGGCAGAGCAGGATTGCTTTGATTATGTCTGCCTTAGCGGCATTTTTAACACCATTTCTCGGGTCCTCCTTAAATATATCCCTACCGGCGATAGCCAGAGAGTATTCTTTATCAGCCGTCAGCTTAAGCTGGGTTTCTTTGGGGTATTTGCTGGGAGCCGGGATATTATTGATACCGTTTGGCAAACTGGCAGATATGAAGGGGCGGAAAAAGGTTTTCCGGGTGGGAATCATTGTTTTGACCCTGAGTTGTATGGCGACGCCCTTTTCTCCCAACGGGATGGTATTGATTGCCTTGCGGTTCATCCAGGGGTTGGGTTCCTCCATGATGTTCAGCACTTCGATGGCGATATTGGTTTCGGTGTTCCCCATAAATCAAAGAGGGAAGGTGCTGGGTATTAATGTGGCTTCGGTGTATTCGGGGTTATCCCTGGGGCCGGTAGTGGGGGGATTCCTCACCCATTATGCCGGGTGGAGAAGCATCTTTATCTTCGATATTATCATAGGGTCCATTACTATCTGGCTGAGTCTGCAATTAAAAGGTGAATGGAAAGAACCTCAGAAGGGAAAATTCGATGGAGTCGGCAGCGGGATTCTGAGCGTATCTTTGATAGCTTTGATTTATGGGCTCTCGAAAATCATGACTGTTATCGGGTTGAACCTGGCTGTGGCAGGAATATTGGGGCTGATATCTTTTGTGATATGGGAGACGAAAGTTGAATCGCCGCTTTTAGAGGTCCGGTTGTTTAAAAATCTGGTCTTTGCCATGAGCAACCTGGCAGCATTGATAAATTACAGCGCTACTTTTGCCACAGAATTCCTGGTCAGCCTTTACTTGCAATATATCAAAGCCCTGACGCCTCAGCATGCCGCTTTTATCTTGTTATCCCAACCCATCCTGATGGTCATCTTCTCTCCTTTTGCCGGCCGGCTTTCTGATAAAGTTGAGCCGAGGATTATTTCTTCGATAGGGATGACCAGCTGCGCTATCGGGCTGTTTATCTTTGGTTTTATCCATCAGGAAAGTCCTATTTATATGATTATCCTGAGCCTGGTTTTTCTGGGAGTCGGGTTTGGGCTTTTTTCTTCCCCCAATACCAATGCGGTCATGAGTTCAGTCGAAAAGAAATATTATGGGATTGCTTCCGGGACTCTGGGGACTATGCGGCTGGCAGGCCAGATGTTCAGCATGAGCATGTCCACCTTGGCTTTCTCTCTCTTTATGGGGAACCATCCCATCACCCCTAAACTATTTCCGGCTTTCCTTAAAGCATCCCAAACCCTCTTTTGGGGATTTGCGGTCCTCTGTGTCCTGGGAGTCTTTGCTTCCCTGGCCAGAGGGAACCTTCGAAGGGGATAGGGTTCTGGTTACTGGTTATTGAAAGGCTGGAATAATAGGCTTAAAATTTTTCCCAGTCTCTTTATTTATGATAGTTTTAGAATTGTTAAGAGATTTGTTTTTGTCTCAATTAGAAAAACAAACTAGGCAAATAGCCTCTTTGAAAGAATTAAACAAAACTATTTTATTAATTCCTTTCCAATATGTTCCATTAATTTATCAACTTCAAATAGGTTTTTTAATGTAGTATATTTTTGGATAATTTCTTTTTGGTATCTACAAATAGCTGAATACTTGGCACCACCTTTTCCTTTTGGTAATCGTATTTTTAATATATGAAATGCTTTTATTGTTATACTGTTCCAAAAAGTGAATTCTTTAGGATTTGATAAGCAAAGAAGTGTTGAGGGTAATGATGGCCCTGCCCATTTCAGCCTTTTTTTAAATCTATCAAATCTAATTTCTATAGGACCGGAACCATAAAGGAGATTTTCACATTCATTAAAGATTTTATCTACGCCATTATTAAGAAATTTATTTTTTGAAATATTTCGGGCATCTCCCCAAGCTAAATTATAGATAAGCTCGGCTTTTTCCCTGGATTGATTTTTCCTAAGATTGTTTCTTGAAAGTAATTTTCTAAAATCATTTTGTTTAGTTTTCAATTCATTTTGTGCCCAATCAACTCCATATTCTTTATCTTTAAGGAATATTTTAAAGAAATAAGTTATGCGAGCTTGAGTATTGTCTGGTAGTCTAACTTCATTTTCTGGAAGAGATAATAAAGGTATAGATGGGCGCCTGTTATATCCACCGAATAATTTTCTAAATTCTATTCTCTTTTTTTTACTTTTTTCCCATAAATTTATCTTCTCATCGATTTTGTTTTCAATGGTGTAAGTTTCATCTGAATCCCAAAGATTAGTAAAATATTGTTTTGCCTGTTTTACTATTTTCGGATTATCAGTATATAAGGCGGTTTCATGATTATTATCAAAGGCATTTCCGCTTAAATTAGCAGACGTTAGAATCAGGGTGTTGTCGATAATATACATTTTTGCGTGAAGCTTGTCATTTGCCCTGATGTAGGTGTTCGGGCGTCGTTGAATAGATTTAATTGCTTTTGGATTAGTCGCTCCTATACAAACCGCATTATTACTTAAGTTGACGATAAAATTTACTTCTTTAGCCTCTTTCCATGCCTCTGGTAGATATCCAAATCCATTATTTCCGATAAAAGCGACCATTACAAATGCAGTATTGAAACTATTTTCAGTTGTTTTTTTTAATGTATCATATATTTCTTTATTATTTAAAAAACGTATCATTTTACACTCCTTATTATAGCCATGAATTTTCGGTTTTCCTCCAGATAATGGTCATACTCTTTTAAGTATGAAGCATATTCCTTATTGCTAATTGATAGATTATTGGGTTCCATTGTTTTCCTCCATAAAGATAATCGCATTTTAAGGATAATGATATAGGATGTCAAATTCCAGTAAATGCTGGAGTCAGAGTCATTCTTTCACTTCTTTTATTGCTAAGCCAGCTTCTACGGAGACAATAAACCGACAGAATTAGTGACTGCTCATTCTAGTTTAGATTTTTCTACTCCTCCTGCCTGAGTAGGACTGTCCTGGAAGGACGAGATAGTGGGAGAAAAAAGTAGGTAGAACAATATTTTTTGGCAGGTGAACCTTTTAAGGCTGTCGTAACTGGAAAGGTTGTTTTTACCTCCTATCAGGGTAAAGAATTAAATACTAAAAGCATTAATCAGAGATCAGCGATACATAGAGGGTTCTGATTTAAGGTATTGAAGTAAGGGATAGTTTTCCGGTTAAGCCAGGCTAAAAGTTTCGGGGAAGAACTGAAGAGAGTCCAGATAGATGTATCGCGAAACTTGAGTTCCGTATATTAGCGTTATGTATTTTAGGTTTTAAAGCACTGATTAGCTCAAGTCGGGAGGGTTATTTTTATCCTCAATTCTTAATAAATAGAAATTATTTTTGTTTGATTCTTATGAATGAAGATATTACCTGATAAAGGTTGGGCATATCTTTCTTCCGATTGCGTCAGGAAGAGGGATAATGTTAAAATGATTGACTGTAATCACTAACCGTTTGAGCGGGAGTAGTTCAGCGGTAGAACGTCAGCTTCCCAAGCTGAATGTCACGGGTTCGATCCCCGTCTCCCGCTCCATTTTTATATCTGCCGGACAACCCCCATCTTCTTCTTAAGTAGGGTCAGGATGTGCGTCTGCGTTTATATTCATTTCTTGGAGGGATGAGTTCTTCTTTAGGAAAAGGGCCTTGCTTTGGTATACTTTCTTTTGAGGTGAAAAACATGAAAACTCAAATTTCCTGTGATATTTTAATTGCGGGTGGAGGCTTGGGGGGCTGCGCTGCCGCCTTGTCTGCCTGCCGCCTGGGCCAGAAGGTCATCCTGACTGAAGAATGCGACTGGATTGGGGGTCAGCTGACTTCTCAGGCCGTATCGGCTCCCGATGAACATCCCTGGATAGAATCTTTCGGCGGGACCGAGACTTGGGCCCGTCTGCGTAATGGGATTCGCCAATATTATAAAGCCCATTATCCCCTGGTCCCCAGCGCCAGAGCCAAATCCCGCCTGAATCCAGGCAATGGGGATGTCAGCGCCGTTTGCCATGAACCTCGGGTAGCCCGGGCTGTCCTGGAAGAGATGCTCAGCCCCTTTTTAGCCAGCGGCCGGCTGACTCTGCTGACCCGCCACCAGCCCGTTTCCGCCCAGGTCCAGGATGATAAAGTCATCTCGGTCACCTTCAAGAATCTCTGTGAAGATATTTTGATAACCGTGGAAGCCGACTATGTTCTGGATGCCACCGAATTGGGGGATTTACTTCCCCTGACCGGGACTGAATATGTCTCCGGCGCCGAGTCCCAGTCCGATACCCAGGAACCCCATGCCCTCGCCGGCCCTGCCGACCCTGAGGATGTCCAATCTTTCACCTATTGTTTTCTGATGGATTATCAGCCCAATGAAAATTGGGTCATCGATAAACCCCAAGGGTATGAGGAAATTAAAAAGTCCCAGCCCCTCCAATGGGTTCAGCCTCATCCTGTCACCTTGCAGCCCCGCCAGTATTGCCTCTTTCCCGGATTGGAAGAGGAAGGTTATTCCCTCTGGCGTTATCGGAGGGTTATCGATAAGACTAATTTTGAAGAAGATTTCTTCTCCAGCGACCTTTGCCTGGTCAATTGGCCCCATAATGATTTTATGGGAGGGAATTTGATTGATAAAGACCCGCAAACCCAAGAAAATCTCCTGCAATCCGCCAGGAATCTGTCTTTCAGCCTCCTTTACTGGCTGCAGACCGAAGCCCCCAGACCGGATGGGGGAGCCGGGTATCCGGGTCTCCGCCTTCGGCCTGATGGTGTAGGGACTGCCCATGGACTTGCCCAGTATCCCTACATCCGGGAATCCCGCCGAATCAAACCGGTTTTCCGGGTAACTGAACATCATGTCGCTTCAGAACTTCGGCCCGACAAGAAAGCCGAGCTTTTCCCTGATTCCGTGGGTATCGGCCTCTATCGAATCGACCTTCATCCTTCCTCCGGAGGGAAACCCTATATTGATGTCGGCTGCTGTCCCTTCCAGATTCCCCTGGGAGCCTTGCTGCCGGTCAGAATCAAAAACCTGATTCCTGCCAATAAGAATATCGGCACTACCCATATTACCAATGGAGCCTACCGGCTGCATCCGGTGGAATGGAATATTGGGGAATCCGCGGGAGCCCTGGCTTCTTTCTGCCTCCAATACCAGGTGCCTCCTCAGGCCGTCAGGGAAAAAGAAAATCTCCTCCAGACCTATCAGCAGAATCTAGTAAAACTGGGGATCAGCCTCAAATGGCCTGAACCCCATGCTATCTAATCAGGTCTCTTGAATGGAGATATTTTCCCCCCGGGAAAAAGGGAATAGTATATCGGGGCTAGTCAACACTCCATCGGCTGGACCGATAGTTATAATAATAGTATCCATGATTGAATGAGATTTTTATCAGGGAATGGGGTAACATACACAATGGCAACTATTAATCTGAAGATTCTATTTGAAGAGATTGATATCTATCCGGTGGGATTAACCTACCAGAGAGAATTTCATCTATCCCGTGGAACTGCTGGGTCTCTGGGGGAAAAAGCCCCCCATATCTTCATCCGGGTCCGGGATTCTGAAGGGGTGGAAGGTTGGGGAGAAGCTAGGCCCAGCCGATACTGGTCTTATGAAACCCCTCAAAGCGTCTTCACCACTCTCAGCCATTTCCTGGTCCCTGCCCTGATGGGGACTCCTATCAATGATAAAGCCGGGTTTGACCGGATTCTTTCCCGGGAAATCGCTCCGGGACTCTTCATGGGCCAGCCTATCGCCAAATCTGCCTTGGATATGGCGTGGCATGACCTGCAAGCCCGAAGGAAAGGAATCCCTCTGGCTGATTTGTTTGGCGGAGCTAAACACCAGAGCCTGCCATTGATTTATACTGTCAGCGCTTCATCTCCTGACGAAGTGGAGTCCCAGATTACCAAGGCTCTCTCCCTGGGATATCGGGGGTTCAAAGTGAAGTTGGGATTTGGTGTCGGGATGGATTTGGAATTAATGAAAGCCGCCAGAAGTGTTGCCCCCGCTTCTTTCCTTTGGGCCGATGCCAATCAGGCCTATCACCTCCAGGAAGCTATAACCCTGGCCCGGGAATTGGAATCCCTGGGGATCAATCTGCTGGAACAACCCCTGGAATCAGATGATTTTGAAGGACTGAAAGAACTGAAATATAAAATCGGGATTCCCCTGGCCCTGGATGAATCTGTCTTTTCCCCGAACCTCCTGAAACACCTTGCTAATATGAAGGTTTTGGATGCTGTTGTCTTGAAAATCTCCAAACTGGGAGGATTGGCCAGGACTTATGAATGTATTCAGATGGCCCAATCCCATGGAATCCAAATTCTGGCCAGCGGGTTGACGGAATCATCCCTGGGTTTTGCGGCCGGATGCCAGCTTTTTGCGACCCTGGATTCTCCTGTTCCCATCGATTTCAATGGCCCTCAGTTCTTGAGTGAAGACCCGGGAGATATTCAAAAGGTATTCCATGATGCCTCAGGATACCTGACTGAGGAACCGGGAATTGGGATCATCCCCTCGGAAGAATTCCTCCAAGACCATCTGTTTAAAATATTTAAACATAGTTAACCTGATTTCCAGGGGAAAAGAACCTCTCCTCTTCCGGTGAAATAATCTTGACGGCAGGGGTTTTTGTTTGCTATCCTGCAATTAAGGAGAGGAGGCCCGGTCATCGGAATATAGATTTCCGGGTATCTGGGATTGTCCGCTAAATCCAGTCAGGAGTTCGTCCATGCGGAAAGAGGAATGGGGAATGGCTTCAGTCGGTTTTTTGCTGTTAAGCCTGGCATTTCCCCCCTATTTCATAGCCTTCTTGAGCGCCTCTGCCTTAGGGGGATTGGCCTATTTGCTGAAATCCCTCAATGAAGAGGAACGGCAGGAATTAACCGAGTTTGAGAAGGAATTCCGTAAAGGGTATCTCCTGGAACAGGAAAAGAAATTCCGGGAAGCTGAACTGATTTACCTGGATTTGGCGGAAAAATATCCTAAATTTGCCTATATTGCCCTGGAACGGATTCGTTATTTACGCCGGGACCCGGAAGTTATTTCTCATACGGAGAATAAACTTACTGATGATGCCAACCAGCCGCCCCTCCGAATAGTAAAATAATTCATTGATTGATGATTTAACCACTACCTTGCGGGATTCTGAGTATTCCCGCAAATGAAAGGTCGAACTGTTTCATGAAATGTTCGAAATGCGGCGGAAAACTGGTTTCTAAAGATCGGTTCTGTCCCCATTGCGGGAACCGGCTGGAATCTTCCGGTGTGGATACCACTGCTTCCCGTAAACTGTTTATGCTGGGGGATTATGATGCCGCATTGAAAGCTTATGACCAGCTTTCCCTGGAATATCCACCCGATGGGGCTTTCTCCCGGGAAAGAGGCCATGCTGCCCTCCATGCCCGTAACTGGGAAGAAGCCCAACAGATTTACCGGCTGGCACTGGAACTGGGAGCTGATTATGCCGATTTATTTTTTAACTTGGGATTGATTTGCCTCCATCGGTCGGAATTGAAAGATGCCCTCGATTATCTCAGCCGTTCCATCGAAAAAGCCGAACGGGATTTTATCCCCGGGGAATATTATTTAGGCCTCTTTTATCCTAAACTCCAGTATTACCTGGCAGATGCCTGTCTTTACCGGGGGTTGGCTCTCAGGTCTTCCGGCAAGCTGGAAGCCTCCCTGAAAGATATGCAGGAAGCCATTCGTTTGAATCCTGACCTGCTGGCCGCCCATCAATCCCTGGCCGACTCCTTCCTCTCTCTGGGAAAATTAGAGGAGGCTGTCCATGAATATGAATTTATTATTGAAAACGCCCTTCCCACTTTCGATGTCCTGGGTCCCCAAAATAACCTGGGGATTGCCCTATATAAACTGGGCAGGTCCCGGGAGGCTATCCGCCAATTCAATGAAATCCTGAAAAAAGAACCGGGTAATTCCAATGCCGTCTATAATCTGGCCCTGGTCTATGCCAAAGAAGGGGTGGCCGGCCATGTCCCGGAAGCTTTCCGGGATTTCATGAGCGCTTCCGAAGGGGCCTCTTTCCTTTTTGATCTGGCTAAACCCATGGGAGGCGCCGGGCATCCCTCATCCCCCTCTAATGGGGAAATGAACCCGGAAAATCAGGGGATTCCCCGGATTATCGGCTCCTCTCAGATTATGCGCAATGTCCTCCGTAAAGCCCGGCTGGCGGCCGCCTCTGATTCTACCGTCTTGATTACCGGGGAAAATGGCACCGGGAAAGAACTCCTCTCCAGAATTATTCACCATAACAGCCCCAGGGGCCATCATCCCTTTGTTGTGGTGAATTGCGCCGCGATTCCTGAAAACTTGATTGAATCTGAACTGTTCGGCCATGAAAGAGGGTCTTTTACCGGGGCTTTTGCCCGCCGTATCGGCCGTTTTGAACTGGCTCATCATGGAAGCTTATTTCTGGATGAGATTGGGGATTTGACCCTCCCCCTGCAGGTCAAACTGCTCCGGGTCATCCAGGAAAAAACCTTTGAACGGGTGGGAGGAAACGAAACCCTTTCCACCGATGTCCGGATTATTGCCGCAACCAATCGGAATCTTTCCCAGATGATTGCCGAGGGCCTTTTCCGAGAAGACCTCTATTATCGGCTCAATGTCATCCCGGTCCATATCCCCCCTCTCCGGGAACGAAGAGATGATATCCCTTTCCTGGTGGAATATTTCCTCCGAAAATATGATGCTAAAGGGGCGATTACCCTCACCCCTTCGGCTCTGGATTTCCTGGGACGCCAGGATTGGCCCGGCAATATCCGGGAACTGGAGAATTTTATCCAGAGAATCGTCGTCATGGCATCCTCTAACCTGATTACGGCGGAAGATTTGGCCCTCCTGGAAGCTGGAGCTCAAATCGTTGAGGAAGATAATTACCCTCCTTCCCCCGAAATCCGGGACTCAGACTCCTTTACAGAACCTCTTCCTTATCCGGAATCCCGGGATTCTGAAATCTATCTCCCCCCAGCCCATTTTAACCAGCTGGTCTCCCTGGATGAGTTGGAAAAGTATTATATTGCCCATGTCCTGGATGAAACCGGCTGGAATATCTCTAAATCTTCCCAAATCCTCCGCCTGACCCGGAATACCCTCTATGAGAAAATCAAGAAATTTAACCTCCAAAAACCTGCTAAACCAGGATTTAGAACCGACTAACCCCCGTCTTACCCCTTGATTTTCCCTGAAATGGGAGGTGTATCCGGTCATTACTTCCATTATCGAAGGGTCTTGCGTAATACGGAAATGTATGGAACTGTTTAATTATTGAGCAGCAGTGTTCAATAATCATACAGGTGGACCTGTTTTGTCTCCCCTCTCCCTTCTTCTTGGTAAACGGGTGTATTTTTGATAACCCTATTATTTACAATAATATATACGATATTTTAGGAGAGATGATTTATTATCGTTGGCTTGGCATATATCTTGCACCTATATATAGATAAGGAAAACGATATGAAAAAGATGTTCCGATGCATCGTCAAAGCAGGTCATGTAGGCAGTGGGAAATATCTGGAACAGTTAATTTTCATCCAGGCCGATAACATGGCAGAGGCCTTAGAGGCCGCAAAAAATTATAAAGGAGTCAAGAAAGGGCATCTCCTGAAGAGTTCGGGAAGTGTGCTTCAGGTAGAATGCATGAGATAAACGCCACAACAATCAACAATTCAATCAGGGTAACCCGGGTTTTAGCTTAACACTCTCCTCCTTTCCTGATAAAACCCGGGTTTCTTTTATGCCTGGAAATAAAGGGTCTATCCGTTCAAATTCTCACCATTAATTGCTACAAATACCCGGTAATTTTGTCTTTTGAGGGAATACCGAACCAGCCGATCTGTTAAAAGGATATAATGTTTTTATCTAAGGAAAAATCTGTTTTATAGAACGACAGGCAAGACTCTCAATTTCCGGGTTTAAACTCCAAAGTAATCTGATTATTATCAGCCTCTTCTGTTTCCAGGACTTCATTATCCGAATCTGTTTTAATTTGGAGAGAGAGAGTTCCTGCCGGGACGGTAAACTGAGTTGACAGGGTCGTGGATTGGCCGGCAGCAAGAAGAGGAATCCATAATTTAGAGATAGTGGTACTTTTTCCCTGAGTATCTTTCAGGTTGAAACTGACATCAAAAGCCTTGCTGCCATTGGTTCCCCAGAGTTGAACGGATTGGGCCGGCATTTTTCCCTGGTTTTTCAGAAGGACAGAGACTTTTACCCTATCCCCTACCTTAAAATCTTTAGGTTCCCATAAGACGGACTCCTTATCCAGGGCCAGATCAGCATTTTGGAGGATAGTTACAATGGCATATCCGGATTGGTTTTGCCTGTTTTGGTCAGGGATATTATTTCCCGGGTCCACCACCAGGTATAAGGTCCGGATACCATAAGTCCCCAGAGCCGGATCCCATCGTAGTTTCATTCTTCCTGTCTGTCCGGGTTCCAATTTATCCAATCGGGCCGGGGGATAGACCGCTGCGTTTCCCATCAGTTTGCTGCCATTCACTGTCAGGGAGTCATATCCATTCAGAGTGATTCCCTCGGCTGGGCTTCCACCCTGGTTAGTCACCGGAATCAGGAAGAAAACAGATTCACCTTTTTCAGGTTCTGCCGGTGAATATTGGATATCCTGGGTGTTCAAGACTAAATCAGGGGCTTCCTGAATGGTAAATGACTTCTTATAGGGGGTCTTCCCATTCAACTCCAGAAGTAAAGTTTCCCGGGATTCAGTTACAGCTTTTTCCAGAAGGTAATCCACCGGGATTTTCTCCCGGGTGGAGATGATTCTTTCGGTCCAGGGAAGCCATTGGTTGATGGTTCCTGAAGCCAGGGTCATTCCTGAGTTCAAACGGACTGAATACGGATAAGAATCAATAGTGGTATTCCCATAATTATAGAGAGAAGCCTTGAAATTCAGTTCCCGACCCGGATAGGCAATCCTGGTATCCAGAGTGAAATCATTTTCTCTCCAGCCAATCAGGGTTCCTTTAACCGGTATCTTGGGAATCAGGGTAAATTCTGTCTGAGCCGAATACTTCAAACCTTCCACCAGGCCAATCAATGAGATTCCCAATTCATAAATCCCCGGTTCCAGGTTGGTGGGCAGGACCAGCTTGAGAGTCGTATCTGTCCCCTTGGGGAATCGTTCTGACTTCTCCCCGAAAATATACTTACCTTTTTTCCCCTGTGCCAACCGGGCTTTGATTTCCAACTGTTCCCAATCCCCGGGAAGCGTGTTAGTGATTTTGATTTCTACAGTATTTTCAGCAAAAGGAGTGGGTTTGACCCATTTGAATTCAATCTCTTTCTGAATGGCTGGCAGCTCGATTCCCCCAGCCCCATCCATCCGGGTGGTATTATTCCAGGCATAAGCCCGAAAAACGAGAGAATCTTTGAGGGTCCCGGGTTTCAGGGTATAACTGAATTTTCCTCCCTTGAAAGAGACCGATTCTTTGGCAAAGAAAGGTTCCGGTTCTTCCTGGGTAAATCCATAGAAACAGAGCCATCCCTCCTGAAGGTTCTCCGGCATCATACCGGTTACTTTGAGAGTGGGGGTGTCTCCTTCTTTAATGATGCCAGGCTGGACAGACATCTGGATCCTCCCCTGAGGCAGAGAATTGTTGACCAAAGGGTCCCCCATCAGGAAATATTGTTGAGCCATCCCATAATCATTGGTTTTCAGGAGATATTCCAGTTTTCCCTGGTAAACAGCATCTCCTTGCCGGGTATTTCCATATTGGAAGAAAGACACCGCCATGCCTTTTCCCAGTTCCAGATGTTGGCCGGTGCCGCCTTTTCCCATGGGAACCAGCATCCCAAGGGTGCCTTCTCCCGGTTTTCGCAGGAATTCTTCGGCGGTGATACTCTGCCAGGGGGGATTCGGAAAGTCATAATACCCGTTCATACAGCTCATGGTATAGATAAACAGGTTTCGATGGGGGTTATGGACCCTTAAAATATCGCTGCCATGCAGGTTTCCTCCCCCGATAAAGAGCCTCTCATGGGACCAGACTCCGCCTCCGCCATGCCCAATGTAACACATGAAAGGGGACCCTTCAGACATCTTCTTGACCAAGGCATCGGTTCCTCTGGGGACTTGTCTTCGGCCGGAGCCTTTGGGGAATTTCTGATGTTCCAGGTAAGGATAATTCTGCTGGAACAGGTAATCGGGTATCATCCAGAGGGGAAGGTAGGTTTTGGCTGCCTCTTTTCCATCCTGTTCAAAACCGTCATCGGTAGCAATCAGGGTATGGATCCGCCAGGGAGACAACTCGGAAGCTGTATCTTGGGCAATTATCTTATCCACCATCGCCGACATCTCCGATAGGGTGGAAACGGATATTCTTCCTGAGATGATATCCGGATAGTGATCGGACCCTATGACCGAGGCATAAAAATCCTCATTGCCTCCGGCATCGGTATTGGGGACAGATTGTTCCGGCCCCCGGTAGGATGGAACAAAGACTGGCGTTTGAGTCTGCTGCCGATCCCGGTAATCCCAATTCGCATCCCCCACTAACCCCAGATAATAAGGAAGCCCATTATAATAGGCCTGATATTGCAGGTATTGCTGGATAGCAGTGGGATTAAATTCCCCATAATTGAACTGGTTGTAAATATCCATCACGGAGACGGCTTTACAGCTGAATCCCTGTTTTTGCCGATAATCAATCAACCGTTTAACTTCCGGCATAAAATCCGGATGGGTAACATAAATCACATCCACCGGTTTTCCGGTTACCCGGAGGGTCTCTCCGACAGGTACCGATTGGCAGGAAGGCCGGCTGAAAGTATCCGGTCTCCCGGCATAGAAGAAGACCCCGGTATCCAGACTGAAATCATATTGATTTAATCCTTTAACCGGTAGTATCCTCTGGAAAGAACCCCCCTTTCCCCCGGTATAAACACTGAAAGCCAGGATGGCATTATTCGTTGATGGCAGCTGGAACCGGAATTGTCCCGGTTCTGATTGTAATTTAGCTTGATTGATATCCAGGAGTCCCTTGGGGTCTCCCATTGAGCGGGTATAATCCAATTGGATGGTATCCAGCTCAATAGCCGACCGAAGAGTGGAATTATTTAATAAGGTTATCTGGAGCTGATTTTCTCCCTCTTTCAGAAGGGAAAGGGGGAAGGTGGTTGTCAGGGTGAATGCTGTTCTGGCTTTCCATTGGCCATACCCGATGGTGGTGGAATTAAAGGTTACATTAATCCTGTTTTCTTCATTGTTCCTGGATTCGCCGCTTCCATAAAACCCAATGGATAACTCCGGGTCGGAAGGGGTTGGTTGAAACAGGCCTCCCCGCCAAACCCCTGGAACCTGTAACGTGTATGTTTGGGTATCTCCCCCCTGGAGAATCTCCCAAAACCAATGGTCCCCATTAGGCATGGCATTATAATCTTCAGGAATCTTGTTTTCTTCCAGCTTGAGTTGTTCCATGAAAAAGCTGGTCAGAGGGATATTGGAAGACTCTGAACTTTTGATTTCTTTAGTGCGGATTCCCTGGGTGGTTCCTTGGACCAGCCAATAGACCCCTTCATCTGAATAAATAGTATTTCCTTTTTCACCATAAAAATAATAGACCGGGGTTCCTTTGGCCCCTCCCGGAATCCCTTTGATCTGGCAAAGGGGATATTCTTTCCCTTGATGATATAACTTGAGGTTCTCCGGTTGGTTCAGGGCCGCTCCCAGTTTTCCTTCCTGAAGCATTTCCGGAGTGATGGCATAAATCCCGTTGGTTTTAAGGGTCAATTTGAGTCGGGGAAGGGATGAATCATAATAACCGGGAAAAGGCAGCCCGGGGTAATCATCGGCTTTATTGATTCCTGATAATAGAGGAAATCCTTTCAGGGATTCTGATTCATGATAATTGATTAAAAGATGCTGGAGAAGTTGTTCAATTCCCATCTTCTTTCCTGGAGTGGGTAAAGGAAGGGTCCTTCCCGACAAGGATTGATTGGGGATTTCCAGCTCCAGATAAGTGAATTCCCCGGCCAGACTGGCCTGTTCCCCGATATTGACAGTCTGCCTGAGATTTAGTTTCAACCGGGCAACCCGGTATCCTCCGATAAACCCGGCCTCTTCCAGGCTGGCGACTCTCGATAAGACTGATTCAGTTAATGGCTGGCTGGTCTGGCTGGAAGTAACTGTTAATTCCTGGAAACCTGCTCCCGGAAGGTCATAACGGAATCGGTATTTTTTGATTTTTACCTGTAAAGGGCCGGATGGATAGACAGCCAGATAATCTGTCAGCACCTGAAGAGAACCTGCTTGGTTGTTCCGGGCATCGTATTCTATTATGATGCCGGAACTCTCAGGAGTATAAGTTTTCAACCCATGGGTTGGATGGGTCATATCCAAAGCTCCCCAGGCCAGGGGAATCATCAATAAGGTCAGTATATTGAACATCAGCAGGGTCATCATCAATCGGCGAAATTTCATGGGTTTTCCTAAATCCTGTCGGGTTAAATGATTACATTATAATCTACTACTCTTATACCTAATATTATCTTGAAACATAAGTAGATTACTTATGTTATTACGGGCCTGAATGGTTTTTTCTCAGGATGAATCTATGATAGGCAGAGTGAAATATCTTTTTTTATCCACTAAAATCCAATAAAACACCCATACCCGCTATTAAACTATACGTTCCCGGTTACAGTAGCTCCCGTTTCTCCGAGAAGAAGAGGGAAGGGTTGGTCTTGTATTCACTCTTTTCCCATCCTTCTTTAAATATCCACAATCACCTTATCAATCTCTTTTATTGCCCCAGTATTTCTCGGGTACCCCAATAATAAAAATCAGTCCGGGATCTCCCGGGCTTTTCATTAAAAGTCTATGATTTAATAGGATGGGTGTCAATAGAAACCCTTCATTAAATAAGGGAATCAGCCTTTATTTTCAGGCTCTCTGCTATAATTTCCGGAAGGAAAGGGCTTTGTGAAAAATGAAATATTTAAAAGTTCAATTTTTATTTGTTTGGATAATTCTGGCGGGGATGAGTCTGGGTTGGGGAGCTGGCAGTCATTTACCGGTCCGGTTTCTCTTTGAACCGGCTTTAATGGGAGGGTCGCCTTCCTTGAAAATCATACCCACCATAGAAAATCCTGATACCACCCTGACTTTCAAACTGACAGCCTATGCGGTGGAAACCCCATATTCCATCCTTTCCGTGATGGAGATTAACTCTAAAGAAACAGTGGATTTTATTCTTCCGGATAGAGGTAAAAAAGATTTCCTGGGAGTGAAAGCCGAGCTTCAGAAAGAATCCGAATTCTCTAAAGTAGCAGAATTCCGGGCCCTCTACCTGCCGGGAGAAAAACCTATTGATTATAAAGGTAATGCCCGGTTGAAAAAGCCGGCTGATTTCGACCGATTCTGGGCCCGGAAACTCGAAGAACTCAGGCAGATCCCTATGAATCCTTCCATTACCCTGGTGGATGATCAAAAATCTTCCACCGGGGATCTCTATAAAGTAACCCTGAATTCTTATCAAAATGTAACCATTGTCGGCTGGTATTATGTCCCCAAAGGGGTGGACCCCCTGAATCCTGTCAAAGGGAAAAAGCCTTACCCGGCAATCCAGATAATGCCGGGATATGGGTCGGGAATGTCCCCGGTGGACAGGACTGCTCAGGGGTATATCACTCTGGGCCTCAGCCCCAGAGGGTTGGGTGTAAGTTCGACTTATTATAAAATCCCCGGAGGATACCATCTGCCGAACCTGGACGACCCGGATAACTATTATTATGTCCAGGCTTACCTGGACTGTGTCAGGGGGATCGATTTCCTCTTTTCCCGGCCGGAAGTGGATTGTCTCAGGATTGCGGCTGAAGGCGGCTCTCAGGGCGGCGCTTTGACCCTTGGACTGGCAGGATTGGATAAAAGGTTGGCAGCCGCCTGTGCCAATGTCCCGGCATTAAGCAATTTCCGGGATATCATTAATATCAGCCTGGCGGGAACTGCGGTGACCTGGAAACCCAAAATGGAGGACCCTAAAATCGGAAAAAAGGTCTATCAGACTCTGGGTTATGTGGATGTGGCGAATCTGGCCACCCGGATTGAAACTCCTATCATGATATGTGTAGGGCTTCAGGATATTGTCTGCCCGGCCTTAAATGGAGTTGTAGCCCATAATCGGCTGCCTCAATCTACCCCCTCCCGGTTGGTGATGGATCCTGATGCGCCCCATACAGTCTCAAAACTAATGCGGCAGGCCAATAACCAATGGTATCAAAAATGGCTGGGAGAAAACTAAAACCTCTCTGGGCAACCTTACTCTTTCTCTTGGGGTGGGGACTTCTCCTGCTTCTGGCAGGATGTAAGACCTTGTGTGTTTCCTGTATCGGGATTTCCTGTAATGTCCTGCCTCCCTCGAATATTACCTATAGATGGGAGGAATGGACTATCCGGCAGGGGAACCTCCAGATTGCTTATCCCCATCTTAATGGAATGAAAGACAAAACCGCCCAGGCTAAAATCAATCAGGCCCTTCAGACTCAACTGGAACCTCTTTACCACTATCAACAGGCAACGATCCGATGGGAAGAGACAACCCAAACCGGCCCCTACAGCTCTATCCTTCTTTCTGGTTCGGTTAACCCAACCGGAGACTCTTCTTCTTTTACTCTGGGGATAATCTTGGACCTTGAAACCGGGAAAATCCTCACTCCTAAAGAGATTTTTAAATCGGATCCGGAATCTCTTTCTAAAATGGCCTCCCTTATCCGGGAGGGTGAAACCGATAATGACCTTTCTAAAACCCGTTTTACTTCTTTTCCCGATTGGATAGGCTGTTATTTCAGCGGCGACAGTTTTATTTTTTATTTCTATCCTTCGGATTCACCTCAAGAGTATGCCTCCGTTCGAGTCCCCATTTCTAAAACGTCTCCCTATCTTCAGATAAAAATCAAATAACAGGCTCTGCTTGTTTTCAGTAAAGCTTTTCTGGGGTGGGTTCTGTCTTCCGGGTGAATAATTCTTTTAAATATGAAGGGGATCGCCATTCCGGAGATTAACCTGGAGCTGGATTCCGATGACCCCGACTATGGGGAGGCTGAAATGTTTCCATTAGGGGAATAACAGAATAGGTATCAGCAGTATTCACTCCGGCCAGTGGGTGATAAATCCCATGGGCCGGAGTTTTTTATTATCAGGAGAGAATATCGGGAATAATGGTATAATTTCCAGTTATTAAGGCAACTGCAAAATAAGTTCTCCGAGAAAGGAATTACCCTGAATTTATGAACGCTAAAATCAACACCACTGTTTTGAAAGGATTAACTGTACTCATGATTACTGTGGCACCCTATATCAGCCAGGCCAGGGTCCTTCGGCCTATGGATTTTGTTTTTAATCCGGCGGTTACCGGAGGGTCTCCCCATCTGGTGGCCCGTCCTTCCGTGAAAGCCGAGGATGCAGTAAAGAAACTTAAATTAACGGCTTTTGCCATAGATACCCCGGAAGTGGTTTTACAGACAGCGGAAGTCTCTGCCGCCGATACGGTCCAATATGTTCTCCCTAACCGTGGGAAAAATGAAATATTAGGGCTTCGGGTGGAAGATATCACCAATGATACGACTAAATTGATTGTTGAATGGCATGCCATGTATAAACAGGGGAATTCCTTGATGGATTACAAAGGCTCGCCAAAATTGAAAAAACCGGCTGATTTCAAGGCCTATTGGGATAGAACCAAAAAAGAACTGGCGGCCTGCCCCATGAATGCTACCATTACCCCGGTGCCGGAAAAAAACACCGCTACCGGTAATCTGTATAAAATCACCCTGAACTCTTTTGGAAATACCACGATTGCCTGCTGGTATTATGTCCCTAAGGATGTGGACCCGCTGAATCCCAAAACTGGAGATAAGAAATATCCTGCTGTCCAGATTATGCCAGGCTGGGGAGCTGAAGAACCGCCCCTGGACCGGACAGCGGAAGGACTGATTACCCTCTCCCTAAATCCTCGGGGACATGGACCCAGCAATGATTATTTCAAACGACCGGAAATGCATCATCTCTGGAATATTGAAGATTCAGAGACTTATTATTATCGGGCGGCTTATATGGATTGTGTCCGAGGGATTGATTTCCTGGTGTCCCGGCCGGAAGTGGCTGCCTCTAAAATTGGGGTTGAAGGCGGTTCTCAGGGGGGTGCCCTGACTGTGGCAGTCGCCGCTTTGGATAGCCGGATTGCCTGCGCCACCTCCAATGTGACTTATCTCAGCAATTTCTGGGATTTTGGATATCTGTCTTCTATCGGGTCAGGCGATGCTTTCATAAAAATGATGACCGACCCCAAAACCGGAAAAAAGGTCACAAAGACCCTGGACTATATTGATGTGGCTAACCTGGCGGGTTGGGTCAAGTGTCCGATGCAAATCTGTATGGGTCTGCAGGACAGGGTTTGCCCTCCCCTTAATGGGATTACGGTTTATAACCATCTCGCCAAAGGGGTGAAAAAACAGCTGGTTCTGGACCCTCTGGCAGACCATGAAGTGACTCCCCTGATGCGGGATGCCAATAAGGAATGGCGGACTAAATACCTCTTTAATTAATAATCCACCATTCTAAAACAAGATACCTCAAACCCCCTCCCTGAATGATGATTCTTCAGGAGAGGGGTTTTTTATTGGGACCCTGAAACAGGTTAACGGCAGGGTGATGGAGTACCACTGCAAAACCTGATATAACTATTCAAAGCCCACTGGGTTGCTTTAGTTTAAATTCCTTTTTTTTCTCTACAGGGATAATTTCTTATACCCTTGACCTCCAGGTTAGCTCTTTTTAGTTCCCTTTCCTTTGCTAAGGGGTAGGGGGAGGGATTGTTGTAAGTAGAATCTTTTCCTATCTAAATCAACCCTGATTTTTAACTCAACAAATAACAGCTTTGAGGCTTTTTATGGCCTAACCTTTAATAGCTCTCACCCTGTAGATATCTCCTAAGATAACCTGATGAGGGTCCAACTCATCCTATTCCTTCTATTAATATCACACCAGTGATTAATACTGTTGTAAAAGTCAAGGGGGTGATAATTATGACCCATTATATATAGAATAAAATAAATTTGACAAGATAAGGAGAGCTTGGTATATTGAATCCGAATTATAGAACTACAATTTCATTTGGAGGTTACCTCTATGAGTCATTGTACCCGTTCTACTAATCAATCAATCAATCAATCAATCAATCAATCCTCTAAGTTCCTCATTCATTAACTATGCCCGGAAAGGTTTATCAGGTTTCCTATGGGGAATATTGATGATGATACTTACCCTGCCGGCCTTAGGGAGTATAGGCAGTTGGCAGGAAAATGAATCTCTTCGGGATAGCCAAACCCGGGTCTGGAAATCTACTAAAGTTCAAGAAGTGAAAAATCCTTTTACCGGTGAAATAAGTGTTAATACAGTGACCCATCAATATTATGAAAAAGCCGATGGTTTGAACTATAACGCCGGGACTAAAGATAAACCTAAATGGTTGCCTTCAGTAGAAACTATCAACCCCACCGATGATCCTTATTTCCCCTATCAAGCTAACCAGGGCCCATATCAGGTGAGATTTGGGGCATCCATCAACCAAACCACTCCGATTGAATATACTGTGGGTGAAGAGACCCTCCGGTTAGGCCTGAAATATATGGCTTATTATGATAAGAAAAAAGGAACCCTCAAACCCATTAAGACCCTGAATCATGTAAATCCTGTGGTGGATGGCAATAAGGTCATCTATCGGGATGCCTTTTCCGGGATCGATGTGGAATATGTCTATCAGAAAGGGGTTTTCCAGCAGAATATCAAAATCAACTCAAAAGGAATCCTGGGAAATCCTGAAACCTATGGAATCAGTACCGATAATGCCTACCTGGTAGCGGTTACCGAGATAGATACCACCGATTTCTCCACTGAGTTTGAGAATACCCAAGGGGAAAAGATGGCTCAAGGCCTGCTGAAAGGGGAAGGCTGCGATATCCTCTTTAAGAAGAAGGGGAATCTCCTTTGTACTTTGGCTCCCAGTTTAGCCTATGCTGATACCGAAAATGG
>DIVR01000063.1 GCA_002428325.1 bacterium UBP4_UBA6127 | reverse complement strand
TCTTTCTTATCACCGGATTCTTCTATTTTATACATTACAGAGGGACTGAATCTTTCATCAATAACAGTTGTTTTCCCTTTTCTTATATCCATCTGCTTATAAACATCCAGATGTGGTAAATTAAACTCAACCTCCTGGACTTTCATCTTAATAATATCTTTTTTATTTTTTCCGGTTAACCTCTCTACTACAATCATACCCGGATAACGGATTCCTTTATTTGTCTGGTAATCAGAAAAACCTAAAGAATTATCATTTACATTAAACCTGTAAAACTTGATTTCATCCCAATCATGGGTATTCGAATTTAGTATCATTTCTACCCGCTCTGCATTGAATAGGACAGGTTTAAGAGAGTCTTCTACTGGGACGGATATAATTATTTTTCCTTCAATACTATCTTCTGATAACTGAGCTTCAGATGATTCTGCCAGCTTATCAAATAATCCTCCCAGCCAGTTTATATAGAATCTATCAACCGTGTTAATAAACGTGTTTCGGGTTAAGGTATCTCTCTTGTCAGGAAAAATGAAAAGAGATTCCTCGATTTTATTTTTAAAATCAAAGAAATAATTTATTGGCGATTTAGAATATTCTTTCATCACCACCTGGTTTTTTTGGAAAAACATCTCTTCAGAATAAGTATCAGCTCCACCTCGGGCATGATGCTGGATTATCTCCTCTATTTCAGTTTTACCCTTTTCATCATACTTCCCCTCTTTTTGATAATTATTGATCATCAATTCTCTTAATGAATTTAATGAACCTTGAGATTCACCGGGGATAATATGGTCCACCTGGTATCGGATCCTCCCATTTTCAGCCATATTAATGAATTTGGGATATTTCTCTAATGAGGCCAGCGAACCGGAGGTAATTAATCCTGCCAATATGAACAAAACAATTATCTTCCTAACCATTATTTATACCTTCTCCATTATTAAGTTAATGGCAATATACAAGGTCATCCTTTCCTTGTCAACATGCCTCTTGACAAGCATGATGATTTGTCTGGAGAAAACTGGCTGAGCCGGAAACTGACAGATTCGGCTGAGTCAGTGGCGACCTAACGGGTCGCTTCTAAAGAAATCCCGATACCCTGAATCAACAGGGGATAACCTGCCATTAAACCCTTCCCTTCTATGGATGGGTTCTTCAATATATTTTCATGATATTGTATTGGGCAGTAATGACTTTTATTCTTCTGTTTTATTTTCAGGTAACGATATAATAAGAAATCTATTTAATCTCAAGAACAGACAGGACTCAGTTATTATGAATAACTTGCCAGCAGAAGGCCATAAAAGAACTATACGAGTGATTAAGACCTCCCAATCCACCCAAGACAGGTTAACTGAAAAGGGAATTTTATCTTTTACCCCCATAAATAAGGGAGAAAAAGGAGATATCATCCTTGACCCGTCAAAGAGATTCCAAAAATTCATCGGGTTTGGGGGAGCTTTTACCGAAGCGGCTGCCTATACCCTCTCCAAGATATCTGCTGAAAAACGTCATGAAGTCCTGAAAAGCTATTTTGATAAGGAATCAGGGATAGGTTACTCTATGGGCCGGATTCATATTCATTCCTGCGATTTTGCCCTCAGCAACTATACTTATGTCGAAGAAAATGATACAGAACTGAAAACCTTTGATATCTCCCATGATACCCAATGGGTCATCCCGATGCTCAGAGATGCCCAAGTTATCCGGGGCGAAGAATTGAAAATCCTGGCATCTCCCTGGAGTCCGCCGGCCTGGATGAAAGATAATCAAGAAATGAATCATGGGGGTAAATTGCTGCCGGAATTTAGAGCTTCCTGGGCAAAGTATTACACTAAATTCATTAAAGCCTATGCTGAAAGAGGCATCCCCATCTGGGCTATCACTATTCAAAACGAGCCTGAAGCCTGCCAGAAATGGGATTCCTGTTTATATACCGAAGAAGAAGAAAAAGTATTCCTGCGGGATTACCTGGGCCCTATTATGCATTCTGAAGGATTAGGCGAAGTGAAAATCTTTATCTGGGACCATAATCGGGATGTCATTGTCCGCCGGGCTACGGGTGTTCTTTCTGATCCTGAAGCCGCTAAATATGCCTGGGGAACAGCATTTCACTGGTATGTATCAGAAGATTTCGAGAATGTGGGCAAAGTCCATGACCTTTTCCCTGATAAACACCTTATCTTCTCAGAAGGGTGTTATGAAGGCGGCCCTAAACTGGGGGAATGGATCACCGGTGAAAGATATGGCAGAAATATCATCCATGACCTGAATAACTGGACTGAAGCTTGGCTGGATTGGAATCTGGTCCTGGATGAAAAAGGCGGCCCTAACCATGTGAGTAATTTCTGCGATGCCCCAATCATTGCGGATACCCAAACGGGCCAACTCCATTACAACAGCTCTTTTTATTACATCGGCCATTTCAGTAAATTCATTCGGCCGGGAGCTTCCAGAATAGCCCTCGATAACCCTATCCCCCAACTCTACGCCACTTCTTTTATCAATGTAGATGGTTCTTTGGCATCAGTCTTTATGAATGAATCCGAGTCTCCTGTGACCTTTAAACTCCAATTTGAGAACTCGATCACTCAACTATCCCTTGAAGCCCATTCTATTGTGACTTGTTTGGGGTGAGAAGTTTTATGATATTAAAAAAAGAACGGAATTCCGCGTTAGCAGGTGATGCCCTTTAACCTGCCACCCCAAGCATTTTAACTGGTACAGTTTTTTTGGGGGGGCTAGTCACCTATTGCTGCTAGACATCCTGTTTTTGCCCACTGAGCGGCCCGAGATCCTAGAGGATTAATCATAAGCACTGGCTCAATAACCGTTCCAACCGCAAATCTTTGGTTCTCTTTTTCAATTTCAATTAGACCTCCTGATTTGTTCTGTATATGGATATATTTACCTTTTGCACCCCTACTCAAGGTAGTTAATATTACCCCTAATAATAAGATATAAAAGGAAAATCTCATGTCACATGTCATATTAAAGAATATATTTAGTTCCACTACTGTCCAATAAAAAATAAAGGATAAAAAGAAGCCATCCAGACTTGATCTGATCAGTGCTTTAAAACCAAAAATACATAAAATTAATTCACGGAAGAGACTTCCGCGATACATCTATCCTGACTGTTTCCAGTTATTTCGTGAAATTTTTAACCGGGTTTAACCTGAAAACTATCTCGACTTCCATTTCGTTTGATCTCTTTCTAAATAGCCGCAGGACTGAAATATAGTTGTCGGGAACAACCCCTAAGACTTAATCCTGCCTTCAATAAGGCCGCTAGTTCTATACAGTCTTCTTTGCTAAAATGGCGCTAAGGTATCTGATCTTTGCTCCTTCATGGTCTTTCACTAATACCATCTGAAAGGGAGTTATTTAGATACCTTTTTTTTCATTAAGTGTCAACCTTCGTAATATAATTCACCTATCTACTATGGTATAATCCTTTTTTAGTGTACTTGTTCATGACATTTTGCTGCAACATTTAGGCAAGATTCAGATGATCCCCATGGATGGTGCCAGTGGATTTTGGGAAACATCAAAGGCTTCACTCCCCAACAGCTTGTACTAGCAACGGCTTCTCCAGATAAACTGTTACCATAAACAACTCCAAGATATATCTCTTTAATTCTATTAATTCTATTCTGAATTGAATTCTTTTGGTTTACCTTTTCACACCAACTACAAACAAAATTGATTCTATCTTCTGGTATATCATCTTCACTTTGTTGTTGACGATAACCGGCATTCAACACCGAAGTGATTTTTGAATTATAAATTCTACCGGCCTGCTGATAAGATTCGATGGAGGAATCATAGGGTAAAGTTCTCCATAAATAACTATTGACCGAAGCCCCCTGGGTATAAGCGATATTGACAAAAGAATCCATCACATATTCAGCCGCTTTATTCCCGGCCGAATCAGTTAGAAATATCACATTCCCCATCCCGTCATAATGATAGAAATAATCCGTAGTACTTCTTCTCACCGAGATAATATTTCCAACCTCTCCGGGAGCCAGGGTATAGATTGCAATGGGTCTTCCACCCACATTCCATCCTGATACAGCATGAGGGATATTTTCCTGAAGCACATACGTCCCGTCATAATAGTATCCGGATGCCATCAGACTCTATTTTTCTGCCTTCCACATCATATTGATAGGATATACTTTCATTGATGCTTAACTCAGCCAGTTGATTCTTCTGGTTCTACAATCACTATTCATCTTTCTCAGGTTTATTATTCACAGATATCCGGCTCAAAGTATCCATCATCAGATAACGGTCATCCCAGTTACTGGTGGTGAACATGGAATACCCATTTCCGGGGATTCTTTTATAAAATATTGCTGTTACTTGAGATAATATTTGTTCACCTGAACCAGTAAAGGAATTCATATCTTTAAACATTAAATAAGAGGTACCATCATTCGCTTCTACTTCTTTTGGTTCATCTATAAATCCCTTTTCAAAAGTCATCTTTATGGTATCTTTTACTTGATCACATTCAAATATTCTTAAACTATTTGCAGACCCTCCAGACCAATAGGTAAATAAAACCTTATCATCTATAGAATAGGCCATAATAAATCCATCATAATTAGAATAGGAGTATATTTTCTTATATCCTTTTGAGACCGGCTTAAAAACAGTCAATGTCCTTAAATAATTGTTTTCACTGACCACACAATAGTATTCATAAGGGCTGATATCCTTCCATTCTCCTGTATCCCAATAGCCACTCCAAAGGATTTTAGGAGGATTATTTGTCTTAGGTTTCCTTTTCGCAGCACCTGTCATTATCAGGCAGGATAAAATGACAATACCAATAAGAACTATACCCTTGAAATATCGCTTGGGGATGCTTTTATTGAGCTTATTTGACATATTCTATTACCCTGTCTGGTTTTTGGGGTCCATTATAGAATTTTATAATTTTAAAGCAAGTTATACGATATATACTGCATAAAATTTACTAGAAAAATAACATAATCAGTTAATAATTTAATAAAGAAAATACCAGCAAAAACCACTATTTGCTCATATTTATCCATTTTTGATAAATAAAACCTCTCAGCAAATATCAAAAAGATACAACCTATAACACCTGCTGTAAAACAATTAACTGCATATAATTCATAATAATTGGGGCTCATCCTAATATGTATCTTTGCAATAAGAAACAAAGTCACATTTATCAGTATGAATAAAGTGGACCCCCATGTCTAGAC
>DIVR01000001.1 GCA_002428325.1 bacterium UBP4_UBA6127 | reverse complement strand
AGGAGAAAGACCTATGGCAAAGGCGAAATTTGAGCGTAAGAAACCCCACGTAAACGTAGGGACAATTGGCCACATTGACCACGGGAAAACGACCTTAACGGCAGCGATCACCAAGGTTTTGTCGGTCAAAGGTCTTGCCCAGGCGAAAGCTTATGATGATGTGGCAAAAGCTGACGCAAAGATGTTCCGTCGTGACGCGACGAAGATTTTAACCGTGGCATTATCCCACGTGGAATATGAATCCGAGAAACGGCATTATGCCCACGTAGATTGCCCGGGACATGCTGATTATATCAAGAACATGATTACCGGCGCGGCCCAGATGGACGGAGCAGTCTTAGTTGTTTCCGCCGCTGACGGCCCGATGCCCCAGACCCGAGAGCACATTTTGCTGGCGCGTCAGGTGAACGTCCCGGCCATCGTCGTGTTCTTAAACAAATGCGACTTAGTTGACGACCCGGAAATCCTGGACTTAGTGGAACTGGAAACCCGTGAACTGTTAAGCAAATATAATTTCCCCGGCGATAAGACCCCGGTTATCCGAGGCAGCGCCACCAAAGCCTTGGCTGATCCGGAAGGCGACGGCGGAAAACCCATCTGGGAACTGGTATCGGCCTTAGATACCCATGTGCCGGATCCGGTTCGTGAAGTGGATAAACCCTTCCTGATGAGCATCGAAGATGTGTTCTCCATCACCGGACGCGGAACCGTAGTGACCGGCCGAGTGGAACGAGGCGAAGTCAAAGTCGGCGATGAAATTGAAATCGTTGGATTGAAAGATACCCGCAAGACCGTGGTGACCGGAGTGGAAATGTTCCGGAAACTGATGGATAAGGCAGAAGCCGGCGATAATATCGGCGCCCTGCTGCGGGGAGTCGGGAAAGATGAAGTCGAACGCGGAATGGTCTTGGCCAAACCGGGTTCCATCACCCCCCATACCCACTTCAAATGCGAAGTGTACGTTCTGACCAAGGAAGAAGGCGGACGGCATACCCCATTCTTTACCGGGTATCGTCCCCAGTTCTACTTCCGGACGACCGATGTGACCGGGGTAGCCACCCTGGAAGGCGGCCGTGAAATGGTCATGCCGGGCGACAACGTNNGGTCAACGAGATCATTAAATAAGTAAGCCGTTACGATAAAATAAGTAAACCAATCAACCCTGTTTATGCAGGCCGATTTGAAGGCTTGAAGGGTTTTAGGTTAAAATAGTGTAAAATGGAGAGACCGGCTTGCCCGGGATGATGGGCAAGCCGGCTCTTTCCCTGGAGAGATATTAGTAAGGTAAAATGCCTTTTTTGGGAGACAGATTACCTGTCAGGACAAAGAAATCGGCCCTGAGTGGAAGTGGGGTTCACGCCTGATTGGCCTCGGGGACTTCCAGGCAGGGTAGATAAAATTGATTATAGGCCAGTAGCTCCAATTGGTAGANNCCGGGTGTTGGGGGTTCGAATCCCTCCTGGCCTGCCATTTTTTCTCCCGGCAAAAATCTCATTAAATAAAAAAAAAGAAGGAATTTTCCAGACGATGAAATTCATGGACAGTACGAAACAGTTTCTGGGCGAGGTGAAAGTCGAGCTCGGAAAAGTAAATTGGCCGGATCGAAAGAGTATTATCGGCTCAACAACAGTGGTGGTGGTAACCACGGTGATTACTGTGCTTTTCCTGTGGTTCATGGATATCATATTTTCGAATTTGTTAGGGTTGATTTTCAAATAACCCAACATCACCAGATAGGATAGAACAATGGCAAAACAGTGGTTTGTGTTACATACCTATTCGGGACACGAGAACAAGGTCAAAGGCAACATCGAGAAAAAGATGGAGCAGGAAGGCCTGAAAGATTGGGTCGTCCAAGTGGCCATTCCCTCGGAATCCGTCGCCGAAGTCAAAGACGGTAAACGGGTGGTGACCACCCGTAAAGTATTCCCAGGGTATGTCATGATTGAAATGGACATTCCCGAGGGTCCCAAAACGCCTGACGAACAGTTAAAAATCCAGGAAGTGTACCAGAAAATCCGGGATATTCCCGGAGTAACAGGTTTTCTGGGGACAGCGACTCAGCCGGTGCCTTTACAGCCGGATGAAGTGGCCAATATCCTGGCCCAGGGCCAGGAAGGCGCCCAGAAGAAACCGAAAGCCAAGAGAAGCTTTTCCGTGGGCGAAAAGGTCAAAGTTATCGAAGGGCCTTTTGCCAATTTCTATGGTTCGGTTACCGATTACAGCGATGTTAAAGGCAAATTGACGGTCGAGATATCCATCTTCGGCCGGCCGACTCCCTTAGAACTGGATGTATTCCAGGTCGAACGGGAATAAATAAACGATCATTCTACCAGGCATATTCCTGCCAAGGGATATGACCGAAGAGTGAGGAGGTTAGTGTAATAATGGCTGCGCCCAAAAAGAAAGTTCAAGCGCAAGTGAAACTGCAGATTCCGGGCGGTGCGGCGAATCCGGCTCCTCCGGTTGGTCCGGCCCTCGGTCAGCAGGGTATCAATATCATGGAATTCTGCAAGCAGTTCAATGCCAAGACCCAGGATCGTCCGGGGATGATTATCCCGGTGATTGTGACGGTTTATGCAGACAGGAGTTTTACTTTTGAACTCAAGACTCCTCCGGTCTCGGCACTGCTGAAGAAAGCGGTCGGTCTGGCCAAAGGTTCCGGTTCCAACCTGAAAAGCAAAGTTGGAAAAGTGACCAAAGCCCAGGTCCGGGAAATCGCTGAAATGAAGATGCCCGATCTGAACTGCCATACCATCGAATCCGCCATGAAATTGGTGGAAGGTACGGCCCACAGCATGGGAATTGATGTCGTTTTATAAGACTCGTCCCCACTGGAATTTCACTTCGCACTAAACCCCTTCGGGGAGGGTCAAAATCCTCGGAAACTATTGGGAGTCAGTTCCCGAAACTTGGGAACGACGCTAAAACCAAAGGAGAAGAAAAATGAAAAAACGCTCCAAACGCTATCAACAGATAGCTCAACTGGTAAACCCGGAAAAGGTTTATACCCTCCAGGAAGCGGCAGAACTGGTCAAGCAGACCGCGACTGCCAAATTCCCAGAAACCGTTGAGCTGGCAGTAAAGCTCAATGTGGATCCCAAACAGGCAGATCAGCAGGTTCGTGGCACCGTGGCCCTTCCTTTCGGAACCGGAAAAACGGTCCGAGTGCTGGTTTTCGCCAGTGGTGAGAAAATCAAAGAAGCCGAAGAAGCCGGCGCGATTATTGCTGGTGGTAATGACTTGATTGAGAAGGTCAAAGGCGGATTTGCTGATTTTGATGTGGCAGTGTCCACCCCCGATATGATGCGGGAAGTCGGTAAACTCGGAAAAATCCTCGGTCCCCGGGGATTGATGCCCAATCCGAAAGCCGGGACTGTGACTTTGGATGTTGCCAAAGCCGTCAAAGAATTCCAGGCTGGGAAGATTGAATATCGGACTGATAAAAACGGTCTGGTAACAGTTCCCATCGGGAAAACCAATTTTGACGTTCCTTCGATTTATGGCAATTTACGGTCTGTGGTGGAAGCCCTGCTTCGCGCCCGTCCGGCCTCAGTCAAGGGTCTTTATGTGAAATCGGCCTCTCTCAGCGCCACAATGGGACCGGGAATCACCCTGGATGCTTCTAAAATCCAGTCCTTGAGCTCTCTGTCCTAATAAAGACGCAGCTAATTCACTGATAAATTTAGTTAAACCTAACGCCTTGTTTCCTTTTAGGAAGCAGGGCGTTTTTTTGTCAGAGGAGTCAGACGGGTCGGACAGGTCAGACAGGTCAGACAGGTCATACAACATCAGAAGAGATGGCCCTGTTTGACTCAACTAAGAGTCTGATGACAGGGGGGAGGTTCCTTTCTCAAGGATACTGGATTCACATCATCAGCAGGAGGATGGTGTCGAGGCGAGCGTACGGCGCCGGAAAATCCACTCTTGAGAAGGGAGGTTATCATTAATGGCTAAAGTTACCGGACCTTTGATGAGTTTAGAAGCCCGGGGGCAATTTGGGAAAGCTTTGGTTTTCTCCAAATGGAAATCGATCCAGTACTGCCGGAAATATGTGATTCCGTCTAATCCAAGCACGGAAGCCCAGATTTCAATTCGTCAGTATTTTGCCCAGGCCATTGCGACTTGGAAAAGTGAGACCCCGACTGTTCAGGCTGCCTGGAACCAGTATGTGGCAGATAAAGGGCTGTCTTGCTCAGGTTACAATCTCTATATTAAGGCTTATGTAACCTATGTTCTGGGGAGTAATGGCACTCCTCCGGCTCAGACCAGCACCCCTCCCCAGATGTCCTAGGGAGATGAGCCGGAATAGATAACCGGTTTGGAAGGGCCCTTCCAGACCGGTTTTTATTATTATATAAAAAGCCCCAGACTCTTCCGTTTCCCCTCCGTTCGCATTAAAATAATTGACAATGAAAGAACTTCGAAATATTACTAATAGGTCCTTCATCGATTATAATCATTCTGATTAAGAATAAGGATAAAAAAGTATCCGACAGGCAATCTTATTTTATTGCTTTAAAGGTATGGGGTATGTTTTTAACAATATTGATTAATAAGGAGTTATAAAATTTTGTAAGGTTTAGGGGTTCAGAACCCCTCTCATATTATGAAAGAATGGTTTAAACAGAAGGGTTTGGCCGGAGAGAAAGATGCCGGATTAGTCCAAAAGACCCTGAAAGGGGACAACCGGGCGTTCGCGGAACTGGTGGGACGTTATTATCGTCTATATATATCAGTGGCCTTGGGTTATACCCATGAAGCGGATTTGGCCGAGGATATGGTTCAGGAAGGATTGGTGGATATGCATCGAGCCTTGCATACTCTTCGGGAGCCGGAAAAATTTGCCGCCTGGGGAGAGACCATTGTTCGCCGGAAATGCCTGAGTTATCTGGAAAAGGTAAAGAATGAAATCAAGGCATTAAAGGAATATGGGAGGGAAGCGAACAGGATACGGGAAAGAGGATCGGGGAACCCGAATTCGAAGGGGCTGGAAGATGAAAGAAAAACCGCTATTATCAAGGCCGTATCGGGGCTTCCGAGGAAGTATCGGGAGGTTTCGGTGCTTTTCTATTTTGACCAGTTGACGGCCAATGAGATAGCGGATCGATTAAATATAACCTCTGAGTCAGTCCAGATAAGGCTGTTCAGGGCGCGAAAGATGCTAAAGGAAAGGTTATCGAGGAACTAATGCTCGGGATACATTGGCGCATACAAAGGCAAATTGAGGAATACCTCGATGGGACCCTTGCCGGTAAAGACCGGGAAAGGCTGGAATCCCATTTGGAGCGTTGCGCCGGGTGCCGGGTCCGATTAGAAAAAGAGCGGCAGTTCCGCCAGGAATTGACTGATGCCGGGGAATGGCTGGATGAATCCTGGGAAAGGTCTCAAGCCCTCATAAAAGAACTCCCTACACTGAACGCTAAAACAGAATCTATTAAGAAAGCAGATAAATCTATATCCCTAGCCGGATATTTAGAGAGGTTAAGAATACCGGTCAGGCCCTCCCTCCAGCCAATCAAATGGGTAGTGGTATTTACCTTGTTGTTGGTTATTATCTGGGGAGGGGAGCGGATATATCAAAGCATCCAAAGCAGTCAAATTCAGGTAGCCCGGACTCTGGGAGATGGTATCTGGAAAGAGTTTGGGTCCACAGGAGTCTGGGTCCGTATGCAGACAGGAGACTCTTTTGCTTCAGGGGATAAGCTCCGTACCGATGAATATGGAAAGGCAAAGGTTTCTCTGGGACATTCAGGGACCGTTTGGGTGGACCATTCCAGCCGGATGCGAATCCAGCCGGATTCAACGACTGCTTTATATCTGGAACAGGGTTCTATTTATATTGCACTGAGCCATCATCCCAAACCTTTTGAGGTTCAAACCCCAGCAGGAGTTATCCGGGTATATGGGACTCAATTTACGATTGCTGTGGATTCGGCTCAAAAAACCATCGTGGCTTCAGTGGAAAATACGGTTTATTTTGCAAATGAAAAAGGGCAGGTTGCCCTGGCTCCTGGCTATCAGTCAGAGGCTGTTCCCGGCCAATCTCCGGAAAACCCGATAAAAGCTGATATTGACCAGTTGGATGAATGGAAGGCTCAGTTTGAACAGCTGGTTCTCTTGAGTATGCAGGATCGGAAACGGCTGCGGGAGGATTTCATCAACCATGGTGATTTACTCTATGACAATAAAAATTATCCAGAAGCCCTGGAACGGTTCAAAATGGGAGTCCTGTTGGACCCTGAAGATTATGTTCCTTATTACGGGATAGGCAGGTCTTATCAGGCTATGGGGAATTATTCAGCCGCAACAGCCACTTTCTTCCGGGCGGTGGAAATCAAACCTGATGCCAGCGCTGTTTATTACCAGCTCAGCCAGACTTTGATGGACCTGAAAGAATATACCTTGGCCGAAAGGGTATTGGAAAAACTCATTTCTCTTCATCCCAAGAGCCATACGGAATGGGTATTGATGGGGAATGTTACCTTGATGCGAGGGAAACTGGAGAAAGCCGAATCCTCCTATCGCCGGGGGCTTGGGTTTATGAAGGAAGAATGCCCTGGCTGTCTGGCCCAGATTCATGGGGGGCTTTCTTCCATTGCCAGGATTCGGGGAGATTTGGTAACCGCTCAGATGGAAATTGAGAAAGCCCGTAAATATCAACCCTGGACTCCGATTGTCTTTATGCAGGAGGCCCATTTATACAAGGCCTTGGGCAAACCCGACCTTGAAAAGAAATCCCTGAATAACAGCCTGAAATTAACAGCGAATGGAGCCTTTGCCGAAGAGGCCCGGCAACGGTTGAAAGAATTGGAATAAACCCTCACAAGATACAAGGGAATTATTGACGGGGGGAAGTTGTTCATCATATAAAGAAAGAAGCAGTTCAAACACATTGAGCGAGGGTTACTTTATATGAAGAAACTAATTTATGGGATATTTGTTGTAATTCTGGCGGCGGGAGTCAGCAGCCTGTCGGTCGCTGGGAGTTGTTCAGGGGGAAACTGTGGGGTTTCCTGTGGGGGTGGAGATAAGAAGCAGGCTGACCAATTAGAGAAACCGGAAACTATTTATGATTTCACCTTAAAGGATATTGAGGGAAAAGCTGTTTCTCTGTCCCAATATAAAGGGAAAGTCTTGCTGGTGGTGAATGTTGCCAGTAAATGCGGATACACCCCCCAATATGCAGGTCTGGAAAAACTCTACAAGGATTTTAAGGGGAAAGGGCTGGAGATAGTAGCCTTTCCAGCCAATAATTTCATGAATCAGGAACCGGGGACCTCTGCTGAGATTAAACAGTTCTGTACGGAAAAATACGGAGTCACTTTTCCAGTTTTCGAAAAGATATCCGTGAAGGGAAAGGATATCCATCCTTTATATAAATGGCTGACCGATAAGGAAATCCATCCTGAATATGGGGGAGAAATCACCTGGAATTTCAATAAATTCCTGATCAGCAAGGAAGGGAAAATCATCAACCGATTTGATTCCAAGATAAAACCTGAAGACCCCAATTTAGTGATGATGATCGAAGCGGCTCTCAGGGAAAAACCTGCCGAGAAATAAAAACACTTCAGATACTTCAACGAAAAAAGCCTGGGAAAGGAGGACCATTCCCAGGCTTAATATTTAAAAACAGATAGGGAAAATCAACGAGTAAAATTATCTTCCACGAATTTCCAGTTTACCAATTTCCAGAAAGCTTCCACATAAGCCGGCCGGGCATTCCTATAATCAATATAATAGGCATGTTCCCATACATCACAAGTCAGAAGGGCTGTTTTGCCTTCCCGCATGGGGTTGCCGGCGTTGCTGGTACTTTCCAAGGCCAGAGACCCATCTTCGAGTTTGACCAGCCAGGCCCAGCCGGAACCAAAGGTGGTAACTGCCGTTTGGGCAAATTTTTCTTTAAAAGCGGCAAAAGACCCAAAATGGATATTGATGGCTTCCGCCAAGGCTCCGGTAGGTTCCCCACCGCCCTGGGGTGAAAGGCAATTCCAGTAAAAGGTATGATTCCAGACTTGGGCTGAATTATTGAAGATGCCTCCCGTGGATTTTTTGATAATTTCATCGAGAGTCATATGTTCATATTCAGTGCCCGGAATCAGTTTGTTAAGATTGGCAACATAGGCAGCATGATGTTTGCCATAATGGAATTCAATGGTTTCAGCCGAGAGGGTCGGAGCCAGGGCCTCTTTGGCCCAGGGTAATTCCGGTAATTTGTGTTCCATAACAATATATCCTCCTAGGAAAGTTACAGGGATTGTCTTGCATCGATACTCCTAATGCCATTGTATTACGATTCATGGTTTAATGCACCAGGAAATTCAGTTTCCTGCGGGCCGGGGATAAATCAGTTAAAATAATCACAGGAAACTGCTCTCTGAGAGAATCCTTTTGATTGGAAAACCAATTTGATGATAAGAAACCAGAAAAAGGAACCTGAATCTTCCACCGATATCATATTAGAAAGTATTTCGGATGGGGTATTTACGGTTGACCTGGATTGGAAGATAACCTCCTTTAACCGGGCGGCTGAAGAAATTACCGGCATTTCCCGGAAGGAAGCCATTGGCCGGAGATGCTCTGAGGTTTTTCGGGCCAGTATGTGCGAGGTGAGCTGTGCCCTTCGCCAAACCCTGGAAAAAGGCAGCTCTCTTATTAATCAGGCGACCTTTATCATCACTGCCGAGGGCCAAAGAATTCCCATCAGTGTCTCCACGGCGTTATTAAAAGATAAAAAAGGAAAAGTGATTGGCGGAGCGGAAACCTTTCGGGACCTGAGCCTGGTAGAAGAGCTTCGTAAGGAATTAAAGGGGCTTTACCATCTGGGCGATTGGGTCAGCCAGAGCCTCCAGATGCGTCGATTGTTTGAGATCCTTCCTCAGGTAGCCTCCAGTGAAACGACCCTTCTTATCCAGGGGGAAACAGGAACCGGAAAAGATTTTCTGGCCCGAACCATTCATAATCTAAGTTCCCGGAAAAACCGGCCTTTTGTGGCGGTAAACTGTGGAGCTCTACCGGAGGCTCTGTTGGAATCAGAATTATTTGGATATAAAGCCGGGGCCTTTACCGGGGCTAACCGGGATAAGCTCGGACGTTTTGCCCTGGCCGAAGGCGGGACCCTTTTTCTGGATGAAATCGGGGAGTTGACTCCGTCAATTCAGGTGAAACTTCTGAGAGTGTTGCAGGATAAAACTTATGAGCCCCTCGGGGGAACCCGAACTCTGAAAGCCGATGTCCGGTTGATTACTGCTACCCATAAAAACCTTGCCAGCCTGGTGAAGAAGGGCCTTTTCCGGGAAGACCTTTATTATCGGATACATATCGTGCAATTGGAGCTTCCTCCTCTTCGAAATCGAAAGGAAGATATCCCCCTTTTAGCGGAACATTTCGTTGGGCGTTTTAACCGGATTCAGGGAAAAGCTATCACCGGCCTTTCCCCAGAGACTCTTTCCTTATTGATGGCGCATGATTATCCCGGCAATATCCGGGAACTGGAAAATATCATTGAGCATGCTTTTGTGTTGTGTAATGAAGGAGAGATTCAACTTTGCCACTTGCCGGAATCTTTTATATTGAAACCGGTTCCGGGGTTTCGGGTTCCTCTTCTGGGTAAGGACCCCTTCCAGGTCCTGGAAACTCAATTGATTATGCAAACTTTGGTTCGGAATCAGTTCGATAGGGATGCCGCTGCCCGGGAACTGGGTATCCATAAAAGTACCCTCTACCGGAAAATCCAAAAACTGAAAATCACCCTCCCCCTTTCTCGCTAGTCGCATTATCGCGACGGAAAAATCATATATTGTCGCAATTATGCGAATATAATCTCAATAAGAAATCCACCTAATATGAAGAAACTCCCTGATAATACGGGGCTGGTTGCCCTAATCCAAATATTAGTTCGAGATGGCATGCTTTTCGCAGTATATAAAGGCACAGGAGGTAATGAACACTGAAACTAGGTATAACAGAATGGGAAGGCCGTGTGTCCCCGGTATTGGATGTATCCCGTCATTTAAGTGTGATTGAGTATCAAGGCGGGGAAATCCTAAAACGGGTAACGGCTTTTCTTCCCGAAGAAGAAACATATCACCGGGCTTGCCGAATTGAATCATTGAAAGTTGATTTATTGATTTGCGGAGCGGTTTCCAATTCATTAAGAGAGATGTTGGAATCACGGGGGATTCAGCTGGTGAGTTTTGTTTCGGGAGATATTGAAGATGTGTTGTCTGCCTGGTTACAGGGGAAATTACCCCGGCCGGAGTTGACGATGCCGGGCTGCCACCGGGGCCGCGGATGCGGACGAAGAAATGGCGGCTGCCACCGAGGCCAGAACCGTTTAAAACGGCATCCAAAATAAAACAGGAAGCAGGAGGTATAAACCATGCCAAATGGAAATCGAAGAGGACCTCTGGGGGAAGGACCCCGGACAGGAAGAGGGTTAGGTTTATGTAATGGGAATTCTCAACCGGGCTCAAGCAATACTCCCGGAATGGGAAAAGGCCAGGGTTGTCGAAGAGGGGGAGGCCGGGGCTGGCGTAACTGGTTCCGAGCCACTGGAAAAACGTTTCAGCAGAGGAATGCAACCCCTGTTACTGAACCTAAAACAGAAGAGTTATCCATGAAAAGCCAATTACAAAACAGAATGGATGTATTGCAAAAAGAACTGGAAGTCGTTCGTAAGCAAATTGAAAGAATTGAAAAATAAAGTTTCCTGCCTTGTGAGGCGGGAAAAGGAGTTACGATGAAAATCGCTATCACCAGCCAGGGGGAAACCCTGGCGGCACAAGCTGAAGAACGTTTTGGCCGATGCCGATGGATATTGATTATAGATACAGAGACCGGAAACTTGGTTGCCCGTGATAATGAGATTCAGCGGGATGCCGTCCAGGGAGCCGGGATCCAGACAGCGGAAAAAATACTCAGAGAAGAAGTTGATTGTGTGGTTACGGGGCATTGCGGGCCTAAGGCTTTCCGGGTGCTTCAGGCTGCCGGCATCAAAATCTATCTGGGAGCGGAAGGAACGGGAGAGAAAGTTTTGAAGGATTTTCAGGAAGGGAAATTGAAACTGGCTGAAACCTCTGATGTAGAAGGGCACTGGGTATAGATTATATGAACGGATGCATGGATTGCCTTCCTTGTTACTTAAGGATAGTTCAAATGATAGAACCCCAGCCTGAGCGACAGGAACGATTACTCAAAGGGCTTAAGGCTCAGCTTAGCGATAAGAACTTACAACAGCCTCCTCCTGTGATCAGCGGAGATTTATGGCGATGGCTTCGGCAGGAACTTAATAATGAGGACCCTTTTTTGGATGTAAAAAACCTTTATACCCAAAAAGCCTTATCCGCCTATCCGCGGTTAAGAGAAAAGGTTTTTGCTTCAGAAAATCCCTTTCAGATGGCCGCCTGGCTGGCGGTGGCAGGTAATATCATAGATTTTGGCGCCTATTCAACCCAGCAGGAGATTCCCCTGGAAGAAGAAATTGAAGAAGTTTTGAATGAGCCATTTGAAATTGACCATTCAGAAGAATTGGAAGCGGCTTGCCGGAAGGCGGAGAAAATTTTATATCTTGCTGATAACACCGGTGAACTGGTCTTAGACCGGCTTCTTCTGGAACAATGCGGCGCGGAGAAAGTCCTGTTGGTTGTCAGAGGAGCGCCGATATTAAATGATGCTACTCTGGAGGATATTGTTCCATCCGGCATTGGTCCAGAATATACGGTTATCGGAAATGGGTCGGATATTCCCGGGACTTGGCTGGAAGCCTGTTGTCCTCCCCTGAAAAACGCTTTTAATGAGTTTGATGTAGTGATTTCCAAAGGGCAGGGGAATTATGAGACCTTGAGCCAGTCCCAACGGGATATTTATTTTCTTTTTAAAGCTAAATGTCCGGTAGTGGCAAAAGATGTGGGATGTTCAGAGGGAGCACGATTGATAATTTATTCTGGGAAAAGAGCGGCGGTTAAATCCATTATATCGGGAGTCTCTCTTTCATGATGAATTATCCTCCCTTGCAAATAGCGATTGCCAGTGGAAAAGGCGGTACCGGCAAAACCACATTGGCGGTCAATCTGGCCTTTGCCCTGGAGGTTCCGGTCCGATTGCTGGATTGTGATGTAGAAGAACCCAATGCCCACCTTTATTTTTATGCAGGGCTGAAAGAATCAGTTCCGGTGAGTGTCCAAGTGCCAGAGATTGATTTTGCTTTATGCCAGTTTTGTGGAGACTGTTCCCGGTTCTGCCGATTCAATGCTTTAGCGGTAGGTAAGAAGACCGCTCTGGTATTTAAGGAACTCTGCCATAACTGTGGTGGCTGTAAATTAGTTTGCCCCCATCAGGCCATCCGGGAAGTCCCCTGGGTGATTGGGAAAAAAGAAATAGTATCCCAGGATTCGGTGGAGCTGATTCAGGGATGTCTGGATATTGGCAGGGTACAGGCCTCTCCATTGATTCGAATCATCCGAAAAGAAGCCTCAAAAGATAAATTGACTCTGATTGATTGTCCCCCCGGAACTACCTGTCCCATGATTGCGGCTGTGGAAGGTTCTGATTATGCCTTGTTGGTAACCGAACCGACTCCTTTTGGCTTGAATGATTTGAAACTGGCAGTAGAAACTCTGCGGGTTCTTAAAATACCTTTTGGGATTATTTTAAACCGTTCCCAGGGAAAAGATTCCATTATTCATAGCTATTGCCGGGAAGAAGGCATCAATATCCTGATGGAGATTCCTGACCGGAGGCAAATTGCCGAAGCCTGTTCAAGGGGGGAATTGGCTTTCTGCCAAGATGAGGAAATCCGTTCTCAGCTCCGTGAGCTTCTCCCAACCATCATGATGCAGATAAACTTTTCCATGGTATCCCCTGAAGGAGTCCGGCCATGAACATAAAGGAACTGGTCATTATCAGTGGAAAAGGGGGGACTGGGAAAACCAGCCTGACGGCCGCCCTGGCTAAATTGTCCGGACATTGTGTCCTGGCGGATTGTGATGTGGATGCAGCCGACCTGCATCTGGTCACTTCTCCCCAGCGGGAAAAAGAAGAACCTTTTATGGCTGGTTGGGAAGCTGTCATTGATTCCCAGAAATGTGTGGGTTGTGGGATTTGCCAGAATCTCTGCCGATATGGAGCGGTTTTAAATTCAACCCAAACGGATACGAAATCAACCGTCAAATTTGTTATCGAAAAAGCTTTTTGTGAAGGATGCGGAGTTTGTGTTTGGGGATGCCCGGCGGAAGCGATTGAGTTAAAATCTAAACTATCCGGTCAATGGTTTCAGTCTCGAACACCCTATGGACCGATGATCCATGCCCGGTTGGGGATTGCTTCCGAGAACTCTGGAAAATTAGTCAGCCAGGTTCGATTCCTGGCAAAAGAAATTGCCCAGGCTGAACAATATGATTTAATAATTACCGATGGGCCTCCGGGAATCGGGTGTCCGGTGATTGCATCGATCACCGGCGCCAGCCACTTATTAGTAGTTACAGAACCGACACTTTCCGGCGCCCATGATTTGGAGAGGGTATTGAAACTGGCAGCTCATTTCCAATTATCGGTATCGGTTTGCATCAACAAATGGGATTTGAATCCAGAACAGACTGGTTTGATTGAAAACCAGGCTTTGAATCATAAAGCGAAATTAGCCGGTCGGATTCCTTATGACCCCGTGTTCAGTGAAGCTCAGGTCAAAGGAATTTCGGTCAGTGAAATGGATTCCATTCCGGTAAAAGAAGCGGTGGACCATATATGGAGTCACTTGAAATCATATCTGTAATCGAGAGTTGTTTGTTATCACTTAATATAAAGGAGAAAATCATGTTTATTGCTGTCCCTGTTGCGGAAGAAAAACTGTGTTCCCATTTTGGGCATTGCGACCAGTTTGCCCTGGTGGAAGTGGATCTGGAATCCAAAAAGATTTTAAAAACGGTCACTCTGGAGGCGCCTCCCCATCAGCCTGGATTGCTGCCGGTCTGGTTGAAGGACCGGGGAGTCAATGTGGTGATTGCCGGAGGAATGGGGTCTCGGGCCCAAGAACTTTTCAAACAGAATGACATTCAAGTCCTGGTCGGGGCTCCGGTGGATTCCCCGGAATCATTAGTGGTACAATTCCTGAATAATAACTTAGTTCAGGGAATAAATAATTGTGACCACTAAAAAAGATATTGAGATTCAAGTCCAGCCTATCGGTATTATTCATTCTGATTATACGGAAATGAAAGGGACTCCCATTCAATCGGTATTTTCAGAGGATAAAGAAGGGTGGATTGAAATATATCCTGAATATCAAGAGGGATTAAAAGACCTGGAAGCCTTCCAGCGAATCTGGCTGATTTACTGGCTGGATAAGGCTCCCAGGTTACCCCTGGTAGTAAAACCATATCTCGATAAGACTCCTCACGGTGTTTTTGCCGTTCGCTCTCCCTGCCGGCCTAACCCGATTGGTTTATCTTCTGTCCGTCTGATCAGTTGTTCCGGGTCCCGGTTGGTTTTTAAAGGTGTGGATATTCTGGAGGGAACCCCCCTGCTGGATATTAAACCTTATGTGACCCGTTTTGATGCTTTCCCGGATGTGAACTGCGGTTGGTTTGACCAGGTGGAAATCAAACCTACTTCTGCGGATGACCGGTTTGATAAAGGGAAATCCAACTGTTAACGGATTTCCCTTTCTTCTTAAATTTCCTTCCCCATCGTTTCTTGAAAACCATAATCCCTACCTTAGAAGGGTGGTACGCATAGCCAGGAGGCGGCCTCCCTTGGAGCCGTATAACATTCGGCCGCTTCAGAAAGAACAATCTCTCGCTTCCCTTACCGGCAGGATATATAGTTAGGTATTGCTAACTAATATGTGTTATATTGTTTATTAGTTAGGCATTACTAACTATATCGGAAGGAGTTATTGCATGTCTGTCCGAAAAGAACTAACGGGAGTTGTAGAGGAGATGACCCGGCTGGTGGGAGAGGTTGAAGACCGGGCCCTAAAGACCGGCGGCCTGGCGAGATTGACAGTCCGGCAGCTGATTTATGTGGAATTGATTTCCAAATCTGAACCACGGACAGTCAATCAGCTGGCGGAAGAACTAGGAGTGGCCAAACCGACAGTGACGGTGGCGGTTACGAATCTGCAGAAAAAAGGGTATATCCGAAAAATCCAGTCGAAAGAAGATAAAAGGGTTTATTACCTTTATCTGACAACTAAAGGAAAAGTACTGGCTAAAGAACATGATAATGCCCATCAGGAATTTGTGGAGATCATCATGAAAGCCTTGAAGCCGGATGAAATAGAAATATACCGTCAATTATTGCGTAAGATTCTAAATCAGGCAGAAGCATCTATAATCAAAAAATATCATAGGAACTAAGAGACATGAAACCTGTCATACAAGATAAACAGGATACTTTTAACATTAAGACGATTCAGGGATTGAGTGGGGAAGAAGTAAAACAGCGGCTGGAATCGGATGGATATAACGAGCTGCCTTCCACCAAAAAACGCAGCATGTGGGCTATAGCGTTTGAAGTGATTCGGGAACCCATGTTTATCCTATTGGTCGGATGCGGTCTTTTATACTTATTTCTGGGAGATTTACAGGAAGCCCTGATGTTGATGGGATTTGTATTTGTGGTGATGGGGATTACCCTTTATCAGGAACGAAAAACGGAAAGGGCCCTGGAAGCCTTGCGTGATTTATCCAGTCCCCGGGCCTTGGTGATTCGGGATGGGAAACAGACAAGGATACCGGGCCGGGAAGTGGTCCGGGATGATATTCTGGTAATTGTCGAAGGGGACAGAGTTCCGGCGGATGCGGTTCTCTTATCGGAATTAAATGTATCTACGGATGAATCCTTATTGACCGGGGAATCGGTCCCGGTTCGAAAGGCTGCCTGGGATGGCGTGATGGAAATCAGCCGACCCGGGGGAGACGACCTTCCTTTTATCTTTTCAGGGACCTTGCTGACTCAGGGAAAAGGGTATGCCCGGGTCCTGAAAACAGGTATTCATACCGAGATTGGGAAAATTGGGAAAGTCCTTCATCAGACCCGCTCGGAGAAAACCACCCTGCAGAATCAGACCCAGAAACTGGTAAAACAGTTGACCCTGGTCGGGTTTAGCTTATGCGGCCTGGTGATAGTTCTTTACGGGATGACTCGAGCTGATTGGATTCAGGGAATCCTGGCAGGGATTACCCTGGCGATGGCGATGTTGCCGGAAGAATTCCCAGTCGTGCTGACTATTTTTCTGGCCTTGGGGGCCTGGCGGATTTCCCAGCGAAATGTATTGACTCGGAAAATGCCGGCGGTAGAAACCCTCGGTTCAGCGACTGTTTTATGTGTCGATAAAACCGGGACCCTTACCTTGAATCAGATGACTATTTCCCAGCTTTATACGGAGAATGAATTTCTATCGTTATCGGATAAAGCATTATCCCAGATTCCTGAAAAATTCCATGGGCTGGTGGAGTTTGGGATATTGGCCAGCCAGAGGGACCCTTTCGACCCGATGGAAAAAGCCGTTCACCAGGTAGGAGTTCGGTTTTTAAAAGGGACCGAACATCTCCATATGGCATGGTCATTGGAAAAACAATATCCATTGTCCAGGGAATTGTTGGCCTTATCCCATGTCTGGAAATCTCCGGAGGGCGGGGATTATGTCATAGCCGCCAAAGGGGCGCCGGAAGCGATTGCCGATTTATGCCATTTGCAGGCTTCTGAAAAAGAAGAACTGGGAGAAAAAGTCCGAAAGATGGCCGATGAAGGACTGAGAGTCCTGGGGGTGGCAAAGGCGACCTTCAAGAAAAGAGAACTCCCGGGAGAACAGCATGATTTTGAATTTGAACTGGTGGGGCTCCTGGGGTTTGCGGACCCGGTGCGTCCGGGAGTGGATGAAGCTGTAATGGAATGTTATAAAGCCGGAATCCGGGTGGTCATGATCACAGGCGATTATCCCGGGACCGCCAGGAGCATTGCCCGGCAAATCCGGCTGCAAAATACCGATGCCATAATCACCGGCCCGGAACTGGATGCTATGCCGGAAACGGAGCTTCAGGAACAAATCAAGAAAACGGATATCTTCGCCCGAATCGTGCCTGAACAGAAATATAAACTGGTCAATGCCCTGAAGGCCAATGGTGAGATTGTCGCCATGACAGGGGATGGAGTGAATGATGCCCCGGCTTTAAAATCTGCCCATATCGGGATTGCCATGGGAGGCAGGGGGACTGATGTGGCGCGGGAGTCGGCAGACCTGGTGCTTTTGGATGATAATTTCTCTTCTATTGTCCAGGCGGTTAAATTGGGCCGGCGGATTTATGATAACCTCAAAAAAGCAGTGGCTTATATTTTTGCCGTCCATATTCCTATTGCCGGGTTGACCTTGCTGCCGGTTATTTTGAAATGGCCCATCCTCTTGTTTCCGGTTCATATCGCTTTCCTGGAATTGATTATTGACCCTACCTGTTCGGTGGTTCTGGAAGCAGAGCCGGCGGAGAAAAATGTCATGAACCGCCCGCCCCGTAAACAGGAGGATTCTATGTTTGGGCTCCATTCCATTATCTGGAGTATTCTTCAGGGGGTTGGAATCCTGCTGATTGTCATCGTGATTTTCGGCATAGGATTAAGCCGGGGAATGGTGGAAACTGAAATTAGGAACCTGGCTTTCACCAGCCTGATTTTATGTAATCTGGTTTTGATAATGGCCAACAGGTCTATGAGCCAGTCTATCCTTGGCACCATGAGAGTCGGCAATACGGCTTTATGGTGGGTCCTGGGTATTACAGGGTCAGCTATTGCCCTGGTCCTGAGTGTCCCGGTCCTCAGGGATATCTTTAAATTCAGCCGTATGCATTGGAACGACCTGCTGGTTGGTTTGACCGCCGGATTCCTTGCATATCTCTGGATGGAAGCCCTTAAATTTGTGGCTCGAAGAGTGAATAAATAAGAGGCAAAGGTTTATCCAGAAAATGACAGCTTATGGCCACTCACTATAAATTCTGGGAGTACAACCCAGAGGGTTGCTGTTGAAGGAGTAAAAAAAACCAAGAGCAGCAAGGGGGGGCTGCCCCCATGGATGAATCTGTTAAATATTTTGCTACAATTTTACAGGGTGATAAATTGATGGCTGAATTGATAAACACTCTCAGGCAAGAACCTTTCATTTTAACGGAAGGGTCGGTGGTAGAACGGCTGAAAAGATTGACTCCATACCCTTTGGATGAGCAGATCATTCATGGGGGATTCGTATATGAAGAAGAAGCCGGCAAGGCTTTGGAAAGTATTTACCGGGAATATATAGAGATTGCCCGGGTCCATCAGGTTCCGATATTGATGTTTACTCCCAGCTGGAGAGCCACCAAAGAAAGAATCGATAAATCCCCCTATAAAGGAAAACATGTGAATGGGGATGGGTATCGGTTTCTGGATAGGATTCGCCAGAGTTATGGGGAATATTCCGAGAGGATATTCATCGGGGGGCTCATGGGATGCAAAGGGGATGCCTATAAACCTGAAGAGGCACTGACCATTGGGGAGTCCCGGGAGTATCATCAAGAACAGGCCAATTCTCTGGCAAGAGCCGGGGTGGATTTCCTGTATGCTTCCACAATGCCAGCGCTGCCTGAAATCATAGGGATAGCTCATGCTCTCAGTCTCACCGGGAAACCTTACATCCTTTCTTTTATGCTGGGGAAAGAAGGCCGGTTGTTGGATGGGACTCTGATTCATAAGGCGATTGAAGAGGTGGAAGAGAATATCGCATTCCCACCCTTAGGTTATTTTTTCAACTGCGCCCATTGGACTTTTGTGAGAAAAGCCCTGGAAGAGATTCGGCAGGAGAATCCCCAATACCTTTCTCGAGTCCTGGGATGCCAGGCCAATACTTCCTGTATGTCTCCTGAAGAACTGGATAGGGCTACCCGGTTGGAATGTGAATCCCCTCAATCCTTTGGGGAAGGGTTGGCAGGACTTCATTGGGAATTTGGCTTAAAAATCCTGGGCGGATGTTGCGGCTCCCTTCCTGAGCATATTAAAATGCTGGCCGATAAAATCAAACCGCTTACATAAATATTTTTTCTGAAAGGATAGAGGGATTACCGATGGAAAACTTATTATCGGATAAAGCCATGATGAATATGAAAAATGGATATAACTGCGCGCAAACGGTCCTGCTGGCTTTTTGTAAGGAATTGGGTTTGGACGAAGAAACGGCAGCCCGATTGGCCCAGCCTTTAGGGGCCGGGATGGGAAGGTCCGGGGAAGTTTGCGGAGCCCTTTCGGGAGCCTTGATGGTGCTGGGTCTCAAATATGGTTCGGCGGATCCTGCCGATAAAGCGACTAAAGAAGCCAACTATGCCAGGGCCAAGACCTTTCTGGCTGAGTTTGCCAAGACCCATGAAGGGGCCGTCCGCTGTTCGGACCTGCTTCCCTGCGATATCAGGTTTCCTGAAGAATTGGAAAAATTCAAAGCAATGGACGGCGGCCGGGTCTATTGCGCGAAATTTGTCAGGGAAGTCATTCAGTCTCTGCAGGATACCCTGAAGCAATAGAATTATCACTATTCAACAGGTCTAAAAATAGGGGAAAGGCTGATTCCTAATGGAACCAGCCTTTTTTTATGCTCTGTACAATTTATCAAGAGAAACTTACTTGACCCAGAAAACAGTTTTGGCAGAATGATGAATATTGTTCTCAGAAGTTAAAATCTCAATCAAATGGGAGCCGGGGGATAAGTTAGCCGGGAGAGTAGCTTTCCAAAGATGGGTACAATTGGGGAACCAGCCATTTCTATCGAAATATTGAGGAGCCAGTTTTTGTTCAAACTGCCATTGTTTGATAAATTCGGAGTCCTGGCCCAGGGTTTTCTCCATCGGGACAGAGAGATTTTGTCCATCGATACGCATTTCAACTTTAGTCCGGTCGGAACCGGTGAAAACATTGACCTTAATATCCGTAGTTGCCAGCTCAGGGGCTGAGACAGAAACCGGGGCGTAGATATTCATCTGATAATCCGCCGGCCGATTGGGGATTTTATAAAAGACTTGATATCCGTCAAAGAGTTCAACAATCGAGTAACCTTTGGGGGTGCCATCATACATGGAAGCATGGGGGATACCGAATTCATCAGGAAGGCCGTTCCAGGTACACCCGCAGGCAGTCCCCTGAATCAGGAGATGAAGAGGTTTTTCACCTTTCCATCCATCTTCTTTTCCCAGGAAGAGGTTTTCCTGGCTGTGGTAATGGCCGGCAACAGAGAAGATATTATGAAAACGGGACAGTTCATTGAAAAGAATCTCTTTCTCTTCTTTGGGTAAATCTTTGATAGGGATATGCATCATCAGAATGAGTTTCTGGGAAGAGGGAAGCATTTTCAGGTCGTTGAGAATAAAGTCCATTTGGGTTTTGCCCAATCCGGGCCCATATCCTTTGCCGGCACCCTTGTAATTCACATCATCCAGCATAAGGAGATGCCACTGCCCCCAATTGAAAGAGTAATAACTGGGACCAAAGAAGGATTTATAAGTCTCATTGGAATCTTTATCCTGAGGAACATCAAAATCCAAATCGTTATTCCCGGGAAGGAAAAAAACCGGTTTCCCAGCCAACGAAAGGGTATCTTTTAAGGGGGGATACAAATCTAAATACTCATCTACATTATCCCCCAGGGTACAGATAAAAGCCGCATCAGAAGATTGCAATTCCGGAATAAAAGATTTCCCGAAATATTCTATCTGCTTAAGATACATTGGCTGGATATCTCCCAGCAGGAGCATTTTATCTTTATTGCCTTCTTGGTTGGGATAAAGGGCAAAATTGATTTCTTTAGGAAGGGGTCCGGTAGGGAGAATTCCTTTGTATTTCAAATCAGGGGAAGACCCTTTAGGTTTATTTATATAATAAAACCGGGGGAAATTATCTTTATCAGCGGGAGATTTCCAAAAAGCAGGTTTAATGACAAAAACCACGCAATCATCAGTAGCCGGGATATTGTATCTTCCAGCCTTATCGGTCAGAACGATCTCTTTCCCATTAGAAACGGCAACATTTTTAATTCTCGGTTCAGCTTTATCAAAAAGCCCATTGTTATTCTTATCCCAATAAACAATTCCCCTGGCATTTTGAGACGATAGCGGCGGGGGAGGAACCGGGACCTGGGCGTAGGTTACAGAAAGTAATAAGGTAATAAACAGTGAAGAAGAGATACTGCTCCAGATGATTGATTTTGTTTTCATTAAGTACTCCCAAGTAAATAGATTATCCACAATTATACACTTGTACAGACAGATTATTTTAATCTGAAGGGATACTGCGCAGAAAAAAGCAGGGGAAATAAAAAAAGGCTGATTCTGGTGGGAATCAGCCTTAATGAATTGTAATCAATCGTGGTCAGTAGAAATTATTTAACCCAGAAAATGGTTTTGGCATGATAATGGTCAGCTGCTATTTCCAGGGTATGGGCACCGGGGGTTAAGTTGACCGGGAGATTGGCTTTCCAAAGATGGGAGCAATCCTTAATCCATTCATTGCTTTCGAAGAGTTTGGTGTTCAGGTTCTTTTCGAAGGCCAGCTGTCTAATGACTCCTGGATCCTTGGCCAGGGTCTTTTCCATAAGAATACCCGGCTGTTGATTATCAATATACATTTCAGCTTTAGTCCTGTCCGAACCGGTGAAAATATTGACCAAAATATCCGTAGTTGCCAGCTCAGGGGCGGGAATGGATTTGGGAGCATAAATATTCATCTGGTAATCAGCCGGCCGATTTGGAATTTTATATGTAACAATAGGTTCATAATTAAAATAAACCAGGGAATATCCCTTAGGAGTACCATCACTCATCAGAGAGATGGGGATACCGAATTCGTCAGGAATCCCGGACCAGAAAGTGCCGCAGGCAGTCCCTTGATTTAGATGGAAAAGGGGTTTGGGTCCCATCCAGCCGTCTTCTTTGCCCAGGTATTGATAAGACTGGTTGTGGGTATGGCCGGAAACTACCATTTTATTCTGGAACCGAAGCAATTCTTTAAAAACCAAATCTTTTTCTTCTTTTGGCCATTCAGTAATAGGGATATGCATCATCAGGATAACGGTGGTGTAAGGGTTGATCATCCGTAAATCGTTGAGCAGGAATTCCAGTTGTTTCCTGCCCAGCCCTGCCTTATATTGCTCTTCTTTACCGAGGTAATTCACATCATCCAGCATAACGATATGGCAGCCACTCCAGTTAAAAGAGTAATAACTAGGGCCGAAGCTGGCTTTGTAAGATTCACTGGCCCCTTCATCATTGGGGACATCGAAATTGATATCATGGTTGCCGGGGAGGAAGAAAACAGGTCTGCCAATAGCCCCCATGGTATCTTTCAAGGCCGGGTAAACCGATAAATCATTAAAGGCATTATCCCCCAGGGTACAGACAAAATCTCCCCCACAGTCGCTTAGTTCAGGAACAAAGGCTTTACCGAAATATTCAATTTCCTGGATATTCCGGACTTGGACATCGCCTAATAAAATCAGGTTATCGTTACCTTCACCATTATTGTAAAGAGGAAAATTGATTTCTTTAGGCAGGGGACCCGTGGGAGGGATACCCGGATATTTCAATGACGGGATAGAACCCTTAGGTTTATTTATATAATAAAACTGGGGGAAATTATTCTTATCGGTCGGAGATATGTAATGAATCGGTTTAATGATAAAGATAACGCAATCATCATCAGCGGGGATACTGTATCGCCCAGCTTCATCGGTCAGGACAATATCTTTTCCATTGGAGACAGCAACCTTTTCTATACCCCGATCGGTCTTATCAAAAATCCCATTATTATTTTTATCAGAAAAAACAATCCCCTTGGCATATTGATCAGCCAGTGCCGGAAGGGGCGGTAAGACTGCAGGTTGCAGAGGGGGGGGCGCTCCTATGGGTGGGGGCAGAGGCGGTGCCGGAGGAACCGGGACCTGGGACCAACTGATGGATAATAATAAAATGAAAGCCAAAGAACTGAGGAACGTTTTTGAATACCATGGTTTCAAGCGCATAAGACAAGTTTCTCCTTTGGGATTTTATTTTCACCCTATTATACTCTTGATTAGTTAATATTCAACTGGTTGAATAATATTTAATTTTAACCGGGGTCTGTTCTTGTTATTCATCTAGCCGGTGTTTCATCTCCTGGAACTGGCGGAGGTTTGCTTCCGGTTTTCTGAATAGACTGAAAAGGGGAAATTCTTGAGATGAGCCTGGGGATAAGGAAAATAAATAGGCCCAAAAAAACCTATAAGACCTATAGATTCTATAGGTCTTATAGGAATAAGATAGAAGATAACCCTCAAAGAACCCCTTGTTTCAAGGGGGAAAAGTTTACTTGCCCGCCTGTTCCATTTGTTTGAGGATATCTTTGAGTTTATTCATTTCCTGTCCATATCCTGACCAGTCGCCGGATTTCATTTTATCCTGGGCTTTCTGATAGGTTTGGCTGGCCTGCCGGGCCAGTTCCCGAAGGGTCAAAGAGGCGGCAGGTTGAGCCGGTTGAGCCTGGCCTTCAGCTTTCTTTTCGGTGGAGGGTTCCAAATCCTGGCCCTGGGGGAGCGCTTTTCCGCCGAAGATAGCCAGCAGCGCTTCTTCCAGAGAGGATTCCATGGCGATTCTTTCATCATAAGCCACGATGATGCGTTTCAGTTCAGGAATCTGGGATTGTTCTGATTTCAGGTAAACAGGTTCCACATAAAGCAGTGAATCTTCCACAGGGATAACCAACAGATTCCCCCGGAAAACCCTGGACCCCTGCTGATTCCATAAGGAAAGCTGGGGCGAGATAGTCGGGTCTTGATCGATTCGGGCCTCAATCTGTTGCGGGCCATAGACCAGTTTATCTTTAGGGAACTGATAGAGGACCAGTTTGCCATAGTTTTCTGGGTCGCATTTAGCGGCCATCCAGGCAATCATATTGGTCTTGGAAGCCGGAGTAAAAGGTATCATTATCATAAATTCTTCTTTAGTTTCCCCGGGGAGCCGCATAATCACATAATAAGGCTCCACTTCCATCGTCTGGTTATCAAAAGTCTCACTGGGGATAGTCCATTTATCTTCCTGGTTATAGAAGACCTGGATATCTTTCATGTGATACTGGGCGTAGATATAGGACTGGGCCCGGAAGAGCTGTTCGGGATACCGGAAATGGGCCCGGAAATCCGTAGGAATCTGGTCATTAGGAATAAAAGTTCCCGGGAAAACCTTAGCCCAGGTTTGAATCAGGGGGTCCTGGGGATCGGTGATATAGGCTTTCACCGTTCCATCATAAGCATCCACCACGATTTTTACGGAGTTCCGGATATAATTAAACCGGTTTCCAATGGTCTTGGAATAGGGATACCGATTGGTTATGGTATAGGCATCCACCAGCCAATAGAGCTTCCCCTTGGAGATGAACATATAAGGGTCTTTATCCAGTTGAAGGAAAGGAAAGAGGGTCTCCAGCCGCTCGGTAATATTCCGGCGGAATAAAAGGCGGGTGTCAGGCTTCAGCCGGCTGGTAAAAAGTAAATCCGTACTGCCAAACCGATAGGCAAAAGCCAGCTTTCTTAGGAAAGACCCGATAGAGATTCCGGCTTTCCCAGAATAGGAAGTATAAACGTTTTCATTACCTTTGGGATAATCGAATTCCTTTTCTTTAGTTTTCACGAGGATATAATCAGTCTGGGATTCCCCGAAATAAATCTCCGGCCGGGTGATTTTCAAACCTTCCGGCGCTATGGGGGGAATATCTTTTACCATCAATTTAGGCAGGCCTTCTTTTTCCACGGCATTGACCCGGGTCATAGCCAGCCCAAATCCATGGGTATAGACCATCCGTTCGTTGGTCCAGGTCTTAGCGGCCTGGGGAACTTTGATTTCCCGGGGAGACAGCATCACCTGAACATATTCGTTGCCCAGCTGGTATCGGTCCACATCCACATCTATAAAATCATAGTATTGCCGGATGACCTGAATTTGTTTATAAGTTTCCATCAGGGGCCGATGGTCCCAAAGCCGGATATTGCCGATGGTGAGCATATTCCGGGAGATGGCATCCCGATTTAGATTCTCAACCACCGGGAAGGGGGATTCCTGAATCTGGTCCAGCCCATAAGCCCGGTTGGTAAACTGGATATTGTTTTCCAGGTAGGGGGCTTCTTTGGATAACTCATTGGGAGTTACGATAAATCTTTGCAACAGGGCCGGGTAGATGCCTATAAAAATTACCGAAACACCAAACCAGACCGCCATGGCAACCATGGGAGAGATGATTTTCCTTCTCCAGATATTCGCGAACATGAAGAGGGATACCACAACACTTAATCCCATCATAATCCTGAACCCAAAAAGCCGGGCGTTGACATCGGTATAGAAGGCTCCGGTCCAGCTTTGATGCTGGGTAAAGAGTAAATCAAAGCCCTGCAGCCAGAACCTGAATCCCATTAACAGGGCTAATACCCCTAAAAGGGCTGAAAGGTGCCGGACTAAGTTGGGATGAAAATTGAGTTTCCCCTGGAAAAAGGATAAGGCCTGAGACAGGGCATAGGTTGCCAAAGTTCCCAATATGGAGAAGATGACAATCGAAAACAACCAGTTGGAGAGGAATTCCAATACCGGGAGGGCAAAAACAAAAAAGGAAACATCCTGTTGGAAAATCGGGTCTTTGACCCCGAAAGACACTCCCCTTAGAAAGGCCAGGATATTGTTCCATTGGGCCTGTCCGCTCATGGAAGTAACAAATGCTAAAAATAACACCGCATACAGCAGGACACGAGAAGTCCCCAGGTGGAATTTCTGCATATCATCTATATAGATGACATTTTCATCCTGCCGATGGGGGGTGGGAAGAGATTTGAGGGCATATTTGATATTTCCCCAGACAATCCCAAAAAATATAACAAACATCCCCACTACCAAAGTGACTTGAGCCGCTAATCGGGTGGAAAAAATGACAGGAAATCCCAATTCCCCAAACCAAAGCCAGTCGGTATATAAATTAACAAAGAATCGAGTTCCGAAAAGTACCAATAACAATAACCCGATCAGTAAAGCCATGCTGAATCTTGCTGCAATTTTCATCGTTTTCTACCTCCTTGTAAATCCCTTTCATTATAGCCTAGCCCCTGAGTTTTCTGCCTGAGATGCTTTAGAAATTTAAAAAGCCCTGATGGATTAAGGTTCCATCAGGGCTGTGAAAAGGTTTCAAGAGAGAGAGATTTATTTGACCAGAGTATCAAACCCTCGTTTAGAAAGGTCAGCATAAATAACCCCGGCAGCTGCCAGCGCCACCACCAGGAAAATCGCCCCGGTTTCGGGAGAACCCAGAATCAGGTAGCCAATCCCAAACAGGGTTGAATAGACCAGAATGATGCCGGCTATCCAGTTTACAAATAAACCAGCATACCCGGTGTCCCCTTTGACGTCAGGAAGTTCGGCTGCAATTTGTTTCCAACCGATACCGCCCGGATGAACCCGGCGATAGAAACTCTTTAGGACTTCTTTATCAGTGGGCCGGGTCAGGAATGTAACGACCAGCCAGCAAACCGTGGTGATGGGAACAATATAATAAAGGTTCTCAGGAGCTTTGATGTGCATTTTAACGGTGGCGGCATACACAAATAACGGAACAATCATGGCAGTGATTTCGGTCCAGGCATTGATTCGCCACCAGAACCATCTGAGAATCAGGACCATCCCGATGCCGGCAGAAGCTCCCAGCAGGAAGTTCCAGGCTCCACTGATGGTTTCCATGAAGGGAAGAATAGCCAGGGAGACAATCATGAGAAAAACAGTGGCAAACCGGGAAATCAGGACGGATTTCTTATCATCGGCTTTCTGGTCAATAAATCGTTTATAGAAATCATTGACGATATAGGAAGCGCCCCAGTTCAGCTGGGTGGCGATAGTGGACATATAAGCGGCAAAGAAGGCGGCTACCAGCAGGCCTTTTAAGCCGGTGGGCAGATAATCCCGCATGGCAAAAACAAACCCCATCTTATCATTGGACAATTCAGGATAAAGCACCAGGGAAGAAAGCCCTACCAGAATCCAAGGCCAGGGCCGGACACAATAATGGGCAATCTGGAACCAGAGAGTGGCAAACAGTGAATGTTTCTCATCTTTGGCCGACATCATTCTCTGGGCAATATAGCCGCCGCCGCCGGGTTCCGCTCCCGGATACCAGGAAGACCACCATTGAATGGCGACCCAGGCAAAAAAGGTGGAGGCGGTGATTGCCAGCATTCCCGGTTGGGAAGCCGACCCATCCCCTTGTCCGATAATCGGGGTGAATTTCAAAACTCCCGGATGGGTGGCATTGAGTTTCTGCACCAGCCCGGATAATCCTCCGATGGCAGCATCATTTACAACAACATAGGCTAAGACGATACAGCCAAACATGGCCAGGCAAAACTGGAAGGCATCGGTAACAGCTACGCCCCATAACCCGGAAATGGCGGAATAAACAGCGGTAATGACCAAGGCCAGCCCGACATAAAAAATTACCTGGCTATGGGGAATTCCAAACATCCCTTCCAGGATGGAAGCCATGGCAAGGTTGACCCAACCCAGTACCACACAATTCATCAGGATTCCCAGGTAAAGGGCCCGGAATCCCCGTAAAAAGGCAGCCGGTTTCCCGGAATACCGGATTTCAACAAATTCCACATCTGTCATAATTCCGGCTCTTCGCCATAATCGGGCAAAGAAAAAGACAGTCAGCATCCCTCCAAAAAGGGCATTCCACCACAACCAGTTTCCTGCAATCCCGTTTTGCCGGACTAATTCGGTAACTGCCAGCGGTGTGTCGGCGGCAAAGGTGGTTGCCACCATGGTGGTTCCAGCCAGCCACCAGGGAAGGTTTCTTCCGGAGAGGAAAAATTCCTGGGTGCTTTTACCGGCTCGTTTTGCGTAAAATATTCCGATTGCAGCACTGATTACAAAATATAAAGCCACAATCGACCAATCTAATATTTGCATGAGGACTCCTTTCAATCAGGTCAATATGAAGAAGAAAATCAACTCTCATTAATAATGAATAACGATTGTATCTCTATCGGTATCGGTGTGTAAATGTTATCTTAAGAATTAAGTTGAAAGATAGACTCGGCCTTCATCGCCATCAACTGTCAGGGTTTGTCCTTCTTTCAGTCGGGTCATGATACCGGGGATATTCAGGACAGCCGGAATGCCGTATTCTCTGGCAATGATGGCTCCGTGAGAAAGAGAGCCACCGGATTCCATTACCAGGGCGGAAGCTTTCAGAAATAAGGGAGACCATCCCGGGTCCGTCGATGGAGCAATCAAGATATCACCAACTTCCAGCCTGTTTCCTTCTGAGGGATGATGAATCAGCCGGGCTTTACCGGTTGCCCTGCCGGGAGCTCCCCCCCGTCCTGAATAATAGTTCCCTTTGACAGGGAGAGTCGAGGCTTTAATTAACTGAGGGGTATCATCGATGATGAAGTCCGGGGCCGCCAGGGTCTCCTGATATGCCCTGAGTCGTTTGCGTTTCAGAACCAATTTTTTCAAGCCCTTTCCATCCCATATTTCTTTCAGGATGGAGATGATTTCCGCCCATTGGCAATAATAGACATCTTCCCATTTCTCTAAAATTCCTCTTTGGGCTAGGGTTTCCCCAAGTTTACGGGAAAGGATCCTTAGGGGAAGCAGGAGTCTTGCCATCTCAGATTTAGCTTCTTCTCTAAGTTCAGCCCCTTTGACGGCCTGGTGTAACTGAAATCGAATAGCCCATTGCAAATAAACCGGGACCTTACTCTTTATTTCATTCCAAGCCTTATCCCTGATGTTTTTTTGTTTAGCCTGGAGGGCTTTCAAATCTGCTGTTGGAATCAGGCTCCTGATAATCTCCAGTTGATAGGAAGGGTCTTCTTTCCATCGGGGATTAAGGATTTCTGCTTCATAGACAGCCCGATGGCCAAAATCTTTGAGATACTGTATAAACCCCATTTTAAATTCAGAATGGTCATCCATCTTCTCCTGCCAGCTCAGGGGGGTGAAGGGGTTTTCCCGGAAAAAGGCCAGGGCTTCCGGGTCTTCCCGGGCAATCTCTGCCAGGCTTATGACCTGATACCCCTGTTCTGCAGTTACGATATGTCCTTTCCCAACCATCAGCGCATTAGTCAGGGCGACTTCTCTTCCTGGGAATCTTTGTTTCAGTAGTTCACTCAGCCGTACCAGGGGCATACCGGACATTCCATTGATGATTGCGATGGTGGGAGTCAGCCCCAGGCTATGTGCATCCAGTTCTTCCAATGCTGCCAGGGTATCCCGGGAAGAGAGGGGGAGTTGTTCCATGTCCCGCCATTTCCGGCAATAACTCCGGTTTTTATGGAATATATGAGGGGCCATTTTCAATGCTTTCAGGGAGGGGATTGCCAATCTCAGGGTTCGCCAGTTCCGAAGGAGTTTCATTCTGAAAGAGGCTTTTCCCTCATAGGGGATTTGAATCTCCGGTTGATGCCCTCCCGTCAACCGATTCGTAATCGAGGGATGCATTCCGATGCAGTCATAATAAGCCCATTGCAGGACAGAGAGGTTAAAATATCCCCTTCCTTGATATAAGCGATAATAAGATATTCCTTCTGGCCTTTGATAGCCTGCCATATCAAAAGGCTTGTTCAGCAAGGCCTGCACCATATTACGAAACATCTTCCGGGTCAGCTGGGTTTGAACCATGGGAATCGCATCTTTTATGTTGGCATTCGACCAGTAGTCAGGCTGATTTTTTAAGGCTGGGAAAGTATATCGAGGCAAGGATGTAACCGGTCTGGCCTGCAGCAGCGTAAAAGTCTTTCCATTCCAGGCCCATTCCACATCCACCGGGTCTCCATCATCTCCCAGCGCATCATGGACTCTAAGCAGCAATAATCCTAACTGGATTATTTGTTCATCGGTTAAGACCTGCCGGCTGGATTCTTCAGGAGACAAGGGAACCCTTTGGGTTCCCCCCTCCGGAAGGTTGATAGTCTGGCTTGTCTTCCGGCCTGTTTTTTTAGAAAAGATTAAAGGGACAAAAGTTCGTGAGTCTAAAAGATATTCATCAGGTTCTGATTGCCCCCCGACAATCGATTCTCCTAGACCATATCCGGCATTGATTACCAGGAGGTCTTTTCTTCCACTTCGAGGGTCGCAGGTGAACCCGATCCCGGATGCTGTTGCCTCTGCCATTTCCATCAGAACCACTGCCATTTTCAGCTTATCAAGGGGGATTTGCATCTTTTGTCGATAGGCAACCGCCCGGGTTGTCCACAGGCTGGCATAACAGTTTTTCACAGCTTGCAGGATATTCACAACCCCTTTTTGGTTTAGGTAAGATTCATGGATTCCTGCAAAACTCCAGCGGCCAGAATCCTCCAATGAGGCTGAAGAACGCACAGCTAAAGGGGTCTCTTCCCACCCTTGCTGTTGGAGGAATTCCCTCAGTTCCCTCTCAACCTCAAGGGGAAGAGGCGCTGCCTGAATCTGGTTTCGCAGGAAGAGCAAGTCTTTTTCAATATCAGTAGAAACCCTTGATAAATCAAGGGTTATAGGTGTTTTAAATGAAAGCGATTTCAGAAAAAGCCCATGAGCGCTGGCTTTCAGGACAGCACCCCGGGGAAGGGTGAATCCATAGTCATAAAGCCGTCCCAGGTTCCATCCTTTACCTCCGGCTTCTTCTGTGCCTGCCTTCAGGGTCTCGGCCCAGTCGAGTATCCAATCCATGCCCACCCCTTTATTTATCCATACCTTTTCAACGGGTTATTCAGAATCTGTATACAATTCTTCCACAACTTATCCACAGGGGAAAGTGGATAACTTCTTTTTTGTGGATAATATTTTCTCAATGGGGTTCTTTCAATGAGGGAAGAAGCTTTTTTTGTCGGGGGAAATCATCTATCGACTGTTTTCTCAGTTTTACATCCCTGGGGGATTGGCATTTCCTGGTTTTAAAAGTATGTCAATCCGGCCGAAAAGTGGAATCTACCGATAGTAAGTCTATGCCTGAAACCTAAGAGAAAATACCGGATATCCAGGAGTAAAAAAAATTCGAGGGGATGGTAATAGAGGCATCCCCTCGAGCAATATCAGAAATATTAATCGATTCTTATTTAGAAGGTCTCACCAGAAGCATATTTCATAAAGTCATTTACAGCGGTCGGATCAACCCATTCAAGTTTGACGGCGTCGGCAGCCACCACTCCATTAGCCTGATTGGAAATTACAATGGTACCGGCGCTTCCGGCGGCAAAACTGTATCTTCCCAGGAAAACCCACCGATAACCATCGGTTCTTTGATTAACATTGACCGTGGTGGAACCGCTGAGGTAATGAATCGTTATCGGGGTATTTGTAGCGTGGACGCTATCTTGGGGCCACCAACCATATACATCATAACTGCCTGCTTTTCCCAGGGAAGGGGTGAAGGTGTAAGTTTGGTTTCCAGCTGTAGTGGAAGCATTAACATAAGCATAGTTGACTCCATAACAGCCGATATCGGCCAGGGTGTTAAAGTCTCGGCTGGCCCATCCGGAGGTGCCGGAAGTGGAACCATCGTCATTTCCGTCATTATTGACGATATAAGGGTCGGAATCGATTCGGCCCAGGCTGTAACCAATGGTCTGTTTGAATTGGTTAAGGGTCTGGTCTCCGTCAGGAACCACTCTGGGGATATTCTGAGGGGGAGAGAATCGGCTGGAGAGACTTCCCCTTACTGAGAAACTCATCTTATATCCAGCCCTGGCTGCCAGAACAGGTATTGCAGCCGGCAGCTGGCTTCCCGACAGGGTATAAGTGTCTGAACCATAAGGATAAGCCAGAAAATGGCAGGTCTTACCGGACATATTTGCCTGGAAGGCCAGCCTGGAATTGGTATATTCAATCAGGACTGTACTCTGGCTGAGGGAAGTAGCCTCAAGATGGGTCATGGTATGGGATTCTACGTTAATAAATCCTTCCGCTTCCCCGGTGGAGAAATCCGACCAACTTCCATGATTCCACCAGGAACCGTCAACTCCGACTGATTTGGTAATCGCAAAAATTGTTCCAGTGCCGTTATATTGTTTCAACAGGCTTCCACCCCAGTCATATTCCCCTTCATAATTGTCATCAAAAGCTATCAGGATGGGATTTTCAGGCAACGAGGTCCCATTCATCCACCACTCATAATATTGGGCGGGAGTGATAGTGTGGTAGTCATGGTTTTTCAGGAATTTCAGCTGGTCTTCAAAAAGGTCAGGAGAAATCTTCAGGCTATGGGATGCTTTCCAGCAGGCCGTTACATTGTGATAGCACATCACCGGTATTTGTAGATTATTCGCTTCACCCCAGGAACGGAGATAGCTGGAGGCAAGGTCTCGGCCCAGAAACAAAAGCTGCTGATTCTCATAAGCAGCAATACCGAAAGGTTTCTCAGCGCCTGTCCCGGATAGGGTCTGGTAAAGGGTTCCATTCGATTCCAGCACAGACACAGTAGAAGTCCCCGGGTCGGATATATATATCCGGCCGATTCGATCGACATCACAGGCAACCGGATCGGTCAGTCCGGACAAGAAGGTCGTTACTGTCGAGAAACTGGCGGTCCCGTTAGAAAACCCTCCTATAAACTTGCGAAGAAGCCCCTCAGTCCGGGAAGCCTGATAGATGGCGGTTCCATCTTTCTGGACTCCAAGGCCCAGATTGGCATAAGTGCCGGTACCGGAAATTTCAAGAGGGCTGCCGGGATAAGCGGTCCCGGTACTGCTCAAAATATGGACTCTGGATTTGGCATTCACCGTAGTTGCTTCGGAAATATAAAGCCGGTTGGAGGAATCTATATCCAAATCTCCCGGCAGGAAAGACAAGGCAAACCCATTTAGGGCTTTCCCGTCCCAAGACTGGAATTTATAAATGTATCCGGAAGAACTATTGTTGCAGGCAAGATAAATAATTCCGGCCGTATCCACTGCTAACCCGGATAAACCGGATAATAGGACATTAGACCCGGAGGCATTCTTCCCCTGGGTAATATTGGAAAAAGGGGCTTCATTTCCCCAGGAATGAAAGACTCTTAATCGGGAAGCAGAGGTCTCAATAACCCAGAGTTGGTATCCTTTATCCAGAATCGGATAATGATATCCGCTCCCGGTGGCTCCGAAATTAGCATAACTGTTATAACTGGCATTAGCGATGGAACCCAGAAGGAATATTCCTCCCACCAGAAGTAATAATGCCGACCGCAACTTTTTCATAATGCTCATCATAACCCTCATCTTTCATTATCCCTTTAGCAGACAAAATAAACCATGAGGCTTCTATCTGTTCAGGGAGAAAAATTTATTGATATAAAACCCATTCAGGACCGATACCGGTGGTGGACACAGGCTCCCACTTGGCCGCATCAGCGGTAATAATACCATTGGCCGCATCGGTCAGGATAATTTTGCCATTGGTTCCGGCATTGAAAGAATACCTGCCCAGGTAATTCCATTTGAATCCATTCAGCTGCTGGTTCACAGTCATGCTGGCCGTTCCGCTGGAATATTGGACAGTAACAGGGATATTGGTTCCCCGGTCGGTGTCAGCATCCCACCAGAGGTAAACATCATACTGGCCTGCCGTCTGAAGGGTGGGTGTGAAAGTGGCGGTTTTGCTGCCGGTTCCGGCGGCGGTATAAGCGTAATTAGTACCATAACAGCCGATATAACTGTTACTGACCCCTTCCTGAGTACTCCAGGAACCGGAAAGAGAGACGGAACCATCGCCATTTCCATCATTATTGACGATGTAAGGGTCGGTATCCAGCCTTCCGCCGGCATAATTGATTGCCGACTTAAATTGGTTCAGGGTCATCGCTCCGGTCATGACAACTCGGGGCATATTATGGGGAGCTGTGGTTCGGGAAGAAAATCCCCCGGCATAACTGTAAGAATTAATATATCCTGCTTTAGCTGCCAATCCCGGAACGGTGGCCCTGGGGCTGTAGGAGGAAGAGGTAAAACCGTCTCCTCCATAAGGATACCCCAAATAAGGAGCTTGGTGTCCCGGCAGATTTTTCATGATAGCAGCCCGGGAGCCGGTACATTCTCCATAAGTTCCTGATTCGCTTAGAGAGGTCAAATTCAAATGATTCACCGTATGGGACTGGACTTCCATATAACCTGCCTGTCGGGCCGTAGATAACTGGGTCCAAGATCCTCGGGCGCCGACTCCATTTACATATCCCACATAATAAGTATGCGCAAAAATGGTGCCACTCCAGCCGGCGGTGCTGAGGATGCTTCCGCCATTAAGGACTTCTCCTTCATAATTATCATCAAACGTGAAAGCTACCGGTTTCTCACCTAAATCAGTCCCATGAACATAATGGTCATCAATCTGGGCCAAAGTTACCCCGGTATAACCGTGTTTTTTTAGAAAATTTACCTGGTCGGCAAAATTATCAGTAGAAACAAACATACTGTGGGTAGAATTCCATTTGTCGATAATGTCGTGATATCCCAAGACCGGGATTTGCTGGACGGTTGTCTGGGTCCATCGTTGCAGGCTGCCTGTTCCCACATAAGGAGCGATAAACAAAGCCTGTTTGCTGGGATAGAAAGCGACTCCCTTGGGTTTTGCCAGGCCTGACCCTGAAAGAATTTCCCGGAGGGTGTCATTGGATTGATATATTCGGAGAGTGGAATCCCCGGTGCAGGAAACATAATATGTCCCATCAGCATCCACATCGACAGCTCCCGGAGAAGATAGTCCGGTGAGCTTTTCAGTAGAACTGGGGTAATTGGCCGTGGTCCCGGTGATTCCTCCGGAAAACTCAAAAAGTTTCCCTTCGGTCTCAGAGACGACATAAACTTTCGTGCCATCTTTAGCAACTCCGATACCCCGATTAATGAAACTGCCTGTTCCTGAAATCGAAACGGGAGAACCGCCTAAGCCAGTCCCATTTTCACTGAAAACAAAAAACCGGGTTTTGACAGTTGTCGAAACTTTCTCAACGACATAAATCCGGTTGGATGTATCGATATCAATATCTCCCGGCCGGAAGGATACTGCGAAACCGGGCAGGGCTACTCCATCCCAGGACTGATATTTATAGATATAACCAGAGGTTCCATTATCAGCTGCCAGATAGATAATTCCAGCAGTATCAACGGCTAATCCGGATATTCCTGCCAAGGCAACCGAGGTCCCGGATGCCTCTTTCCCCTGGGTTATCGGGGTGAAAGGGGCTTGGGTTCCATTGGGATGAAAAGCTTTCAGGTTTGCGTCATCATAGGAGCAGACCCAGATGACTCCCCCTGGGTCGCATACTGGGTAATGATACCCATTTCCAGCCGAACCATAGGAACTCCGATATACTATATTGGCGTTTGATTGATTGGTAATACTAAAGATAAGAATAGATAGCAGTAAAATTAACAGATAACTGTGAATAGAAGTCTTTCTCATGACCCTTGATCCTAAACCCTTTCCGGAGGGATGTTTTCCCTTAAATTATAGCCATTTTCCCCAGAATTACTAGTATTCTTTTCGCATTTCGAGCCTTCTTTTCCCGAAAAGCAATCGGAGTGGATTCGGGCCGGATTCGGATTGAGACCCAGGCTGTAACCATCAGCCTGGGTCTCCCCCAGAAAAAAAGAGGATTATTTCCGGAAAAAGAGGGGGGTCTGATGAATTCCAGGAGGTTTATAAGTAAGAGTATTGGTTATCCCACAGGAATCGGACAGAAAGAAGAGAAGACTCAGCCAGGGAATAAATATTTCAATCTTTTTATCCAGAAATAAAATGCTAATCCTTTTGATTACAACAGATTATCTCATCTAAAAGGTCATGGCAGGTGGGTCCTGGGAAGTCCTAAAAGTTCCTTTTGACAGCTGTCAAAAAGACTCTGAGAGAGAAATGAAACAAAAGGTTATCCCTGAGCCGGCAAAAGAAAAGGGAGGGGGAATAAATCCCCTCCCTTTTACCGGTAATTCCTGGTGTTATCGATAAATCAATTAATAATTAACCCAATCCTGGGTAGGTGAAAGCAGCTCAAATTTGATGGCGCCGGCATACATACTGCCAGAAACATCGGTATTTTCATTTGTGATCTGGACATACCCATCACTTCCCACGTTAAACTGGTAAGTCCCGAGTAACACCCATTCATTGGAGGTAGCCGACTGATCCACCATGACGGTGGAAAGCCCGGCGGAATGTTTGATGTGGTAGGTGATATTGCTTTTCCGGCTGGAAGCGGCAGGCCAGGCAGCATAAACCTTATACTGTCCTCCATGGGAAAGGCTGGGTTGGAAGGTGGCCTTTTTGAGGCCGGCCACTGATTGATAGGTGGACCCATATCGGGTTCCTAAACCGGCGGTAACTCCGATAGCTCCACAGGGGGTATCATTATTTCCCCAGACGCCCGATTCAGTATAATAAGAAAAATTCTGTCCCCCGCTGCGGGATTCAAAAATATAAGTGTTATTATTGGAAGTCGCGGTAATCACCAGGTTAATGGCGTTTGCTACGGCTCTCTGGCTGCCATCAGAAGGGATATTGACCACCCCATTGGAGCCATATCCTTTGACCCAGAAGGTAGAAGAACCGCCGCCATCCATATTGATGGCATCTACACAATCCAGGGCTTTCATCAAAACCTGCATCTCGGGGAGGGTCATGCCGGCAGCCCGGGAGCTTCGGCCATCCACCACGACTACCAGTAATTTATTATCAGCTGTTTTGCCGACAGCCGTCCGGGGATGCCGGGTGTAGCACATATAAGTATCATTCGCCAAAGTGGCATTGTTTCCGGCTTTCAGGATGTCATAAAGGGTCGCCATGATATTGGATTGAGGCAAAACACTCCAGTTTCCCCCAATATTGGTCTTGAAGAGAATATTCACATTTCTGCCTGTGGAATCAGCGGCCACTGCGCCCGACCCGGAGTAGGCCTGTTCCGGAACATAACTGTAACCGGTAACCCGTAAATACTGGACCGGGATATGGTTGGCGGTATTGTAATAATCCCCATTCACAGCAATCATGGTGCCGGGAATCTGGGCTGCAAAAGTGCTGACGGTTTTTCCTGCTCCGGAGGCATAAGAAAAACTCAATCGGACAGTAGAAGTGTTTAAATCCATAGTCCCCACGTAAATATCCTGCTGGGAACTGAATAAATTGGTGAATCGGCAGGTCTTCCAGCTCACCCCGGGGGCGACTTGCTGGGTGTACCAGGTGGCATTTCTAATTTGCTGTTCATCGGTGATTGCAAAACTCAGGGATGCCATCCCTATCAACAGGCATGCCATTACTAAAGCATATAACTTATTTCTCATTAGGGTGATTCCTTCCTCTTAATAATGATTAGACCTGACCGCTCAAGCAGGTTTTATGATTGTTACATCATTGTAGTAAAAATTATCCCTGTCGGTCAAATTTGTATGATCCGGACTTTTAAGATTAATTAGAAGGCAGATCATACCGATAGAGCAGGGTCTTCACATCCCTTTTATTAAAAAGGCTGGGACTGGTTGGCGTAATCATGAAAGAGTCTGTAACAACAGGATATTTAAAAATAAAATAATTTGTATTGATATACCGAGGACCCAAAGGACTAAAACTTCTTATAGGCCAAATGTTTTTAAGGTGTGATGTCTGGGTATCTAAAAGAAAGGTTTTGTGTCCATGAAATATCATCAAATATCTATTATTAACCCATCTGCAGTTACTAAAAAACAGAGGAATATTTTGTTGAAAGAGTACTTTTCTTTTATCGGGGTTAGCAAGGGAGTAAAGAACAAATTTTGTTTGTTCCCCCACCGTTTCCATACAGATGAATTCGTTATTGTTTCCAGGCCTGAAAATAGGCATGTTTTTAAGGCCATTGTTTATGGTAACTTGGGAAAACCGGCCGGTTGTCAGCTCAACAAATAACATATCGCATTTATTATTTTCTTTTCCGATGGATGAAAAAGCCCAATGAGAATCAGGTTCAACTATTACCTGAAAATTCATCTGATTCTGATAAAACGGGATGATTTTAGCTTGTTTCAGGGGCTGGGAAGAGAGTAAAGCCCTTGCAGGGATTTGAATAATATCAGACGAATAGCCAGAAGGCACATAGCGATAATAAGTAGGGCTGGATACTGTGTTTTTTACCAAGGTTCCATAATGAGTCATTGTTTTAAAAAACCCCAGGCTTCCATCTTGCTGCCAAAAAGGTGAACTGACATGACCCTTGATATTGAAAAGGTTATTAAATTTATCCTTCTCCCGATCATAGAGGATCAATGAATAGTTGGGTGTTAATTGGGAATCGATCGTTGGCGATAAAGCTTGATATTCTTTAGGTATCGAAACGGTATCGTGGGAAGATTGAAGAGGAATAAAAAAAGCCGCTAATTTACCGTCTGGGGTCCAGGCGACTTTATGGAATAGTTGACTACTTAACAAATACTCCTCTGAGGACTTTTTTGAAAGGGTAATTGGAAAACTTTTTAAGGATCTTGATAATGAATCATATCTAAAAATGTTTAGAGTAGTATCGTTACTATTATATGGAGTAGGAACACCATAACATAAAAGGATTTGTTTATCAGTTGATTGGCTGTAACCTTCCAATCTGTTATAGGGTTGCTTATCGGGGCTGGTAAATAACATTTTCTGGAGTAAAGAACCTTTATCCGAAAAAACATAAAGGTGAACGCCAAGGTTGGGGTTTCTGTCACCGTTGTTATTTTGACTGATAACGCCCATGGTTCCATCGCTTAAAGAGAAATTGATTTGAGCAAAACCATTACCTATATCAATAGGAATAAGGGAGCCTTTGGGGGGTGATGGTAAAAGGGTTATCGGAATAAACCAAAGAAAAAAACCGATAAGGACAGTGGCGGGTAAAAGGGTTTTTACCCAGTTCAGCCGAGTCTTCGTCCAGAAGGGATATAGCCCGGCAAACAGGCAGCTAACCAGGGAGGCAGCGACTAATAATCTTAGTAGGGAGTCATTCATGGAAATGTTTAATGAAAACATATGGCCCATGAAACCATACTGAATCGTTTTGTAATATTCATTTAAATAAGGGATGCTTAATAGTAAAAACAGTAGTGAAAGGTAAAACTGAACGGCAATTTTTTGTTTCTGATAATGATTGCATAGGGTAAATTGGATAAGAATCAA
>DIVR01000064.1 GCA_002428325.1 bacterium UBP4_UBA6127 | reverse complement strand
TAAGAACTTCACCGACTGGCTGATCCTTGACTTCGATAGTTACTTTCCCCTGGACTTCCGGTCCGGCATAAATGTTCAAGTCAGATTTCATGGCTAACACACGGATAACATCCGGCAAATTAGCCTGTGAAAATGCAACCGAGACCTTTTGTTCAATAGGAGGCACCGGGGGAGGAGCCGGAATGGCCTCTTCAGCTTTCATCTCAAGCATCGCTGATTTATCCATTTTTCTGGCTGCCGGTTTCATCCCAATCTTGGCAGCATCCACAGTGATAACCATCTCATCCTTTTGATTGGTAACCACAATGGCTCCTAAGGCTGATTTACCACTGATAGCAGGTGCCATGTGAATGACACACCGGGCAACAGAAGGTGTTTTTGCCTCAAACTGAGACACCACACACTTCATGACAGCGCATTTATCATCCCCTGATTTAACGGAAATAAGGGGTGGTTTGACAGACTCTCCGGTAACATCAAAATAGACCATATTCTTAAGAGCATTCAGAGAGCCCGGTTTGGCCTCAGCGCTTACCCCGGGGATCACAATCTTGATAAGGTCCCCTTCCTGATTGATCTTGAGGGAATTAATGGCTGCCAGGGCCTGTATTGAACATAGAAGCCCTATGGCCAATCCACTCAAAATTAATTTGCCTTTCGTCTGAAATAGCTTTTTAGTAACCAGATTCATTGCTGGATTTCCTCCCATCGGGTCTGGCGCTCGTTAAAAATACGATTCGTTTACGATTTTAATTTTGTAATTTTTAGTCAGATAACTGACGGTAACCATATTGGGTTGAATACTCACAACCTTGACTGTTTTAGGAAGTCCTTTGATTGTGGTGGTCTGACCGACCTTCAAAATATTCTCCCCTAAGATAACCAGGGAAGAAGCCGGTTTTTCCTGGCAATAAACGACCCCTTTCACCTCAGGCTTAATCACTGTCATAGGATCTACTTCAACCTCAGGAGCTTGCTCACCTGAAACAGCCTGTCCGTCCCCTTTATTAGATTTTCCTGCCCAGGGTAAATCCATGGGATCGGTTTTTCCCTTACTCTCATAGAAGAATTTGGGTTCCATATCCAATTTGACAGGTTCCGGTAAAGTAATAGTTGTTTCGGTGGTATTGTTGGTTGTTAAATTCGAGGCTTCCAAGCCAAAGGCCAGGGAAGCGCCCAATGAAACAGCCGCAATGCTTATTACTGGTATGAAAAGTTTGCGTTTCATGGTTGTCTCCTTAGCCTGCTTTCTTTGCAGTCGTATCAGTTGATTCTGCCGGCTGATCTTCATTAAAAACATAAGTCGTCAGTTGGAACTTTAACTGATGCTTATTTTTCGTAGCTGCTTTATCGCCCCCGGTCAAATCAACATCATCCACCCGCATTAAACGTTTATGATTCTCAATTTGGTTAATCACTTTGCCAATATTATGATATTTCCCGGTCAAGATCACATCAAAAGGGACCTCGGTGTAATATTGGGCCTGGGTCAGGGGTTTCGATACGATTGTGACATATTGAATGCCTGCTGAATCCGCGGCTTCTTTCAGGAATACCAATAAAGAGGGTATTTCCTTTTCGCTTGGCAAACGTTCCTCGAACTGGCCAATCTGGGCACGCATATCATCAATACGGGCTTTTAACTGGGGGTCATTCAGCATTTGGTTATATTTATCCACTTCAGCCTTGACACTGTCACGATTCTTAATTAAAGCCTGATAATCTTTGGTTGACTTCTGGAAGTACAGAAAATAGAAGGCAACGAGAATAATCAGACCGAACATGACTGTCACGAAGACCCATTGTTTCTCTTCTTTTGTCATTGGCTTCGCCATAAGATTTCTCGTCACTCCCCCTGTTATAAGATTTCCATCTGGATTATGAAATCACAGATGAGCCACCCGTCCAATTTTTCCGCATTGGCGGCAGCTTCAACAAATTCAATTTCCCCAAAGTTGGGTTCACCATTGGCTTTTTCATAAAAAGCTTTATTGGTTTTTAATGCCTGTAAAAGTTTGGCAATCAGGGCCACCCGCTCTTCACCGCTCCGGGAATAAGACACCCCCTCAATTTTCAGGTATTTCTTGGTATCTTTTACCTCGATATAGATGTGTTTGAATTTCACATCCTGCGGGACCAAATCAGAGAGAGCGTTGAACTTCTTTGACCACAGAAGCCGTTCCTGCCCTGCCAGCTCATTAATGGCATTGACCTTCAGTTCCAGCTCATTGAGAGTATTTTCCAGAGATTCTACCTGGGGTTTTAATTCTTTCCGGGTTTTTTCCAAGGAAGCGATATCAGCTTTCATCGTAGTGATACGATGTTTCTGGAACATCCAGACGGAAGCCACCAAGGCCAGGATAATCACAACAGATACAAAAAAGAAGGGTGGTAATTGAGAGACCTTTCTGGTCTTTACGATTTGAGGAATAAGGTTAATCTTGATCATGGTTTTATTTATCCCCTACACGTCGGAGTCCCAGCCCGATCCCAACCGCCAAATGGGGAGCCAGATCCTTGATTTTACCCGAGTTTGCACTCAACCCGGTAACATCCACATTTTCAAGGGGATTGACCACTTGGACCGGCAATCCCAGCCGTTCAGACATATAATGGTCCAAATTCTTAAGTTTGGATCCTCCACCTGTCAGGAGAATTCGGTTGATTGGTTTTCCATTGGCCTGGTTTTCAAAGAATTGTAAAGACCGCCGGACTTCAGTAATCAGATTTTGAATAGGCTGCCGGATGGATACAGCCAACTTATTCTTCCGACTATCCGTATCCACTGATTCTCCGGTTATCTGTTCTACAGTATCCTTGATAACCTCGGCAATCCCACTGGATTCCGGGGGAGCAGAACTATCTTGTGGAAATACCGCTCCTTCATCAATTTTGATTCGTTCAGCCTCATCCAATGGCAGCCCAAATCGGGTTGCAATGGATTGGGTTACTGTGAATCCTCCGGCAAGAATATCGCGGGCAAACTTTGATACACCGTTTTCAAAGATATTGATGTTGCAGTTCGTAGCGCCAATGCCCACCAAAGCAATCACTTCATCCGCAGGAAAAACATAATTGGCTTCAATACAGTTGAGAATGGCAAAGGAATCGATATCCATCATAACGGGGTTTAAACCAATGGACTTAAGAATTTCCATCCGGCGGGTCACTAAATCTTTCCGAGCAGCCACCAGAATAATATCGATTTTCTTTGAGGTTTCTTTCCCGGTAGGATCCAGTCGGTAAAAATCCAAGTTAACTTCTTCCAGGCGAAAAGGAATATACTCCTCCGCCTGAAGCCGAACCGCATAATCCAACTCATCCTGAGTCATATTGGGCATGGTTAAATAACGAACAATAACAGCATCCCCGGAAATAGCGCAGCAGATGTCTTTATAGGTGGAACCGGAATCTTTTATAGCGGCCCTGACGGCATCTGCAATAGACAAATCACTGGGTTCAAGCTTTTCGGTTCTTGCGTTATCCATTGGAATCGGGGCAAACCCGACTTTTTCCAAGACAACTTTTTTACCGGAGGTCCGTGCCTGAACCACTTTGACACTACTGGTTCCAATATCTACACCTAGGATGGCACTTTTTTTAGAAAGGAATTTGAGCACGTCTAAAAACCCTCCATTTTGAATGATTTAAATGGTACCCCATATAAAGCTCTAATTTCGAGTATACATACTGAATTTCCCTTGTCAAGCTTTTTTTTTATTTTTTGGATTTGTATCCTCAATAAAAGAAAATTCATTTCAAAAAAGAAAACTCTGATTTCACCCCGTTCAGACCCCTCTGAAACATAATATAATCAGGATTTTTCTTTAATTAATAATTAACAAAGAACTCAAAATTATGCCTTGGCTATAATAGTAACCTAATTAAATAGAAATATTCAATATAAAAATATATCTCAATCAATAACGATTTTATAGCGAGGCCAAGACAGGTCCCTTTTTATAGTTCATTTTATATTCAGGCATGTTCCTGATAAAGGATTCTCCGGGAGGTGCCTTGAAATAGTGGAGAATTCAGAAAGTTCTGTTATAATAACGTTCTTATTATCCATAGATTGGCAAAATTTTTATCTCTTAGGAGAAGCAAAGGTATCATGCTTAAGACCTTACGTAACCCGAAACACGTCAAACGAATCATGCTTTGGACCTTGATCTTTATTATTCCAGCCTTCGTATTGTTTTACGGATGGAGTTCCATCACCGGGAGTAATGATGAAAATGCAACCTATGCCACCAAGGTAAATGGCAAAACCATCAGCATTGAGGATTACCACCTGCAATACCAGAGGCTTTTAGACCAAGCCCGTCAAATGTATGGTGACAAGTTTAATGAGGATGTTGCCCGGGAAATGAATTTCGGCAACCAGATAATGGAGGAATTGGAAAACCGGGAACTACTCCTTCAGGAAGCTAAGAAAATGGGCATTACCGTGACCGATGATGAGATTAATATCAGTATTCGCTCCAACCGCAGTTTCCAGACCGCCGGGAAATTCGATCCGGCTGTCTATCGTCGGGAGTTGGCCGCCCAGCGCGTGACTCCTGAATATTATGAAAATGAAATGAAAAATGAGCGTACCCTGGGTCGGCTTCAACGGTTGGTGACTGATTTTGTCAAAACCAGTGAACCGGAAGTTCGGGAAGCTTATCGGAAAGAAACAGATCAGATGACAATTGAATATGTCCGTTTCGGCACTCCGGATTATATCTCCAAAGTGAATGCCACCGATGCCGAAGCCCAGACCTATTATAATGCTCACAAGAGTGAATATCAGATTCCGACTCTTTATAAAATCAGTTACCTGACAGTGGATCCCAAGGCTTATGAAGCGGGTGTCCAAGTTACGGATCTCATGATCAAAGATTATTACGAAAATGAGATCGGTTCATTTGTCATACCGGAAAGAGCTCATGTCCGCCACCTGATTATTCCTATCCCTCAGAATGGAAATCCTCAAGCCGCTCAGGCCGCCCAACAGCAAATCGTTGAAGCCGCTAAAAAGTTGCAGGCAGGGGAACCCTTCGATAAAGTAGCCAAAGTTTATTCCAAGGCCACTCCGGAACAGGATTCTCAATGGCTCAGCCGGGGAGAAACCGGACAGGCTGACTTTGAGAATTTTATTTTCAAATTGGCTATCAATAAACCCAGCCAGCCCATCCAGATGCAAGATGGGTTTCATATCCTCATGGTAGATAAGAAAGAAATCTCTCAAACCAGACCTCTGGAATCAGTAAAAGGTGAAATCACCGCTAAACTGAAAAGCCTGATGGCCGATACAACCGCGGAAGCCAAATGCGAGGAGATTCTTAAACAAGCAGCCGCTAATAATCCCAAGATCGCGGATATGGCCGCTAAAAATGGTTTAACCGCATTGTCTTCTGATTGGTTTACCAATAAGAATGTGCCCATTCTGTCAGAAAACAAAGAATTCAGCTCAGAACTGATTGGAATGGTAAAAGGAGGCATTTATGGGCCTTTCCGTTCCGATAAGGGATTTTACCTGGTTCAGTTAGCCGATAAACAAGAAAGCCGGATTCCTCCTTTCACGGAAGTAACAGAAAAAGCCAAAGCACGGGTTCTCTTTAATAAGGCTCAGGAATCAGCTCAGAAAGCCGCTTCGAAAGCTGAAGCAGAAGTGAAAAAAGGGATGACCCTGGAACAGGTTGCCACTGATAATAACAACAAAATCAGTGAACTGGGACCAGTCACCTCGGCTACAGAAATCCCGGGATTAGGCAAACGAAGCAACTTGCTGACAACCGCTTTCTATATGCCCGAAGGAAAGACCAGCGGCTTAATCACTGTTAAAGATCCGATGGGGCAAGGATTTATCCAGTATTTCCTTATCAGGGTGAAATCCCGTATTCCGGGAAATGAAGCTACTTATCTGGAAGTTAAAGATAAACTCACTCAGACCGTCCTGAAATATAAGAAACAGGAAGCCTTTACTGAATATTTAAGGGGCCTTAGAAAACGGGCGACTATTAAGCGGAATCAACGATTGATGGCCGATTATCAAGCCCCGGTTCAGAGTTAGATCAACTCTATCTCAGCCTAAGAAATTATCTATCGGCGGAGGTTGTTTTACCCTTTGGTAATCCAGCCTCCGCCGATTACTTTATCCCCCAGGTAAAAGACAGCTGCCTGTCCTGGTGTTACCGCCCTTTGAGACTTTTGAAATTGAATCCTGTAGCTTCCATTACTTTCTTCAGATATTTCAGATTCAACCCCGGGATGACGATACCGGACTTTGACTGTTGCTTTCAGAATTCCAGTGGGAGCTTCTCCAGATACCCAGGATACATTGGTCACTCGGCAGGAATCACTTTGAATCTCTTCAATACTGCCCAGAACAATTTTGTTCTCTTCCACATTGATTTCTTTCACATAGACAGGAGTTCCTATGGCAATTCCCAGACCGCTTCGCTGCCCGACAGTATAACGATAAATCCCCTGATGCAATCCCAGGACACGCCCCTTTGGATCAACAAATGGACCGGGCCCGGGCAATGGGTCCCGGAAAAACTCTTTACGGGCCTGTATCCATGATTCTATAAAAGGAACATAGTCTCCTGAAGGAACAAAACAAATATCCTGGGATTCTCTTTTTTTATGAATCTTTAATCCCAGGTCTTTAGCCAGATTTCGGGTTTCATCTTTAGTAAATTCTCCCAGGGGGAATAATATCCTGGAAAGGATTTCCTGTCCCATGGTAAAAAGAAAATAGGACTGGTCCTTGGTTAGGTCACTGGCTTTCCTTAACTGATACTGGCCCGTTGCCGAATCCAGGAGGTTTCGAGCATAATGGCCTGTTGCCAGATAATCCGCTCCCAATTCCCTGGCTTTATCCAGCAGAAATTTAAACTTTAACTGCTGATTACATAAAACACAGGGATTGGGTGTCCTGCCCTTCAGATATTCCCCCACAAATCTATCGATCACATCATGGGCAAACTCCTTTTCAAAACTGATTACATGAAAAGGAAATCCCATATCCTCGGCGACTTTGCGGGCATCTTCCACATCCGATAACCCACAACAGGCAGAGAATCCCGTGTAAAGCCTCATGGTAATCCCTATAATATTATGGCCCTCCTTCTTCAAGAGGGCGGCTGTCGTACTGCTGTCAACCCCTCCGCTCATGGCGACAGCAATTGTCTTAGCTTGTTTCATAAGTAAAATTTTAACATAGTAAAGGCCCTTCTCTTCTTCCTGGGTCTCAGAGCTTTCCTGTAAATTGGTTCATGAGAAGGGAACTGTCTGTTTCTGGATGGAAAACCACTGTGGACTATTAACTACTCGCTAACCCCAGATTGATAGTTATATACAGGAATAACTTTACTCTGCAAGTTATGACGACAATCCAAGAGATTGGAAGAGACATTCTTTTAGGGGTGGCTGAAAACAAACATAAAAAAACCACGATAGGCACTTATTGGTAGATGGCTACTTAAAATGAGGAAATCATCTGGAGATTGATTATCTTATCAGTCCCACCAGGCATAATTCCTCAAATCATAAATATATTTAATCACATCATCCCTTAAGGTAATTAATTTCTGGGACAGTATTTCCAACCTGTCTTCATGATCCATTTCTTTGCGTCTCATTGAAACTAACGCATTGATGCATCGATGGATGGAGCGAAGGGACCGTTTAAGCCTGGCAATGTTTCCCGCTAATCCTTCCCGGCCAAATCCCAACAGGTGTCCTGATGCAATATCGGACTGAATCTGGAAAAAATGGGTGTTTATTAAATGAACTTCGGGGGATTCCTTCCCTTTCTGCATATGGTACAAAATAAATTTTGAAAAATCATCGCTTAAAGAAAGGGCATATTGATATACCGGGAGGGTTTCTAACGTAAACTGGGAAGCATCCGGATTTTCCCCGGAGGATTTAAACTCAAAAAGGGGCTCTAAATCGAAACAGGCTGGATTGTCATCTAACTCCTGGCAGGAAAGCCAATGAGAATCAACAACGGTCATTAAATCTTCTTTATCTGAACAGATAAATGGCTGAACACCAATATATTGTTCTTTATAACCACTCAATTTATCCCTGGTTTTCCGGCTGAGAACACCGACCCTTTTATCCTGCTCTTGAAAATACTTTTCCCAGTCGTCTTCAGACCAATATTGAGTGTCTTCCATTGGATTCATATAATCATCGTCTGGACGCCATTTTAATTGCTTCATGGATCGCTACCCTGGTTTATTATCGATTTGGGCTGAGTTTTTCATAAGTGCTTTCAGCATAAGGGATACATCCCAAAAAATCAAGCAAAAAATTAACCCGAAATTAACAGTAAGGGCAATCCATTGTAATCCTTAAAGTTAACATCGGGCTTTATTGTGTAGTTTTTAGTTGGATTCCGGTTTTATTATGTTTTGTTTTCCACACCCATCTGTTTCAGAAGGCTTTGAGTGTCATTATCGGTCAAAGCATCGAATATTTCAGCCAAATCCCCTTCCAGGATGAGATCAAGTTTATACCAACTCATGTTGACCCGATGATCAGTCAATCGGTTTTCTTTGAAATTATAAGTTCGAATTTTCTCACTTCGGTCAGCACTGCCAATTTGGGACCGTCTGGCTTCGGTCAATTCCTTTTCAGCTTCCTGTCTTTTCAGCTCAAAAAGCCGAGACCGAAGGACTTTCATCGCATTAGCCTTATTTTTTATCTGGGATCGTTCATCCTGGCAGCGGACAATCATTCCCGTAGGAATATGCAGAATCTGTACCGCTGAATTAGTCGTGTTGACTCCCTGTCCACCAGGTCCTCCGGAAGCGCAGATATCCACTCTTAAATCTTTTGGGTCAATATGTAAATCAACTTCTTCAGCCTCGGGGAGAACAGCCACTGAAGCAGTGGAAGTGTGGATTCGGCCGCTGGCCTCGGTGGCAGGAACTCTCTGTACCCGGTGAACCCCCTGCTCATATTTCATCCGGCTATAAACCCGTTTTCCCTGAAGATTAAATATGATTTCCTTATATCCCCCGACCTCGGCCGGATGATCATCCACCATCTCAATTTTCCAGTTTTGCAGCTCGGCATACTTGGAATACATCCGAAACAAATCACCGGCAAAAAGAGCGGCTTCATTTCCCCCGGCTCCGGCTCTGATTTCAACAACGATATTTTTTTCATCATTGGGATCTTTAGGTAAAATTGCCACCTGGATTTTAGTTTCCATCTCATCCAATTGGCGAGTCAGGGACTCGTTTTCTATCTGGGCCATGGATACAATATCAGGGTCGGAATCCGTTAACATTAATTTGGATTCTTCCAAATGTCTTTCCAGTTGCTTATACAGACTATACAAATTAACGATTTCGGTTATTTCATTATGTGAACGGCTGATTCGGGCAAACTCTTCCCGCTTGGCAATAACCAAGGGGTCGGAAAGTTGTTTTTCCAACTCAGCCTTTTCGTCGACCAGGGCATTGAGCTTTTTAACTAAAAAATCATTCATAAAAGACTTATACGTCTCCTAATTCAAGGGTTTTCTTCAGAGAGGTGATTCCCACTTCCATCTGGCTGCCATCGGGTTCGCGAGTGGTAAGCCGTTGAAACCAGAGTCCCGGGGTAATAATAGCTTTGGTTACTGGAGAATCCATGGTCTTGGCGCATCTCCGGTTGACCTCATACGATAACCCCGCCACTGGCATCATGGCCAGGATGTGAACAGGTATCAGAATGAGTTTTTGCAGCCAGACCGGATAAGCGATAAAACCTGGCCAGAATTGAACAATCACTCCGGTGACCAGGGCAAAAACAAATATGCTGACGATCATGACGGTCAAAATAAAACTGGTGCCGCATCGGGGATGGAACCGGGAATGCTGCTTCACATTTTCCACTGTTAATTCATTTTCAGCTTCATAAGCATGAATAGTTTTATGTTCAGCGCCATGATATTCAAAAACACGTTTGATATCTTTGAACATGGAAATAAGGACAATATAGAGCAGGAAAATTCCCATCCGGATAATTCCGGCAATGATATGGAATAGGACAGGAGTTCCCGCTTCATTATAAGTTAAAAACTGGGTCACCAGATTGGGAAGCACCACAAACAAGCCGATTCCAAAAAGAAAGGACACGAAGAAGGTTAAAATCATATGGCCCCGGCTTAAGGTTGGAATTTCTTCCTCTTTCTCACCCGGATTCTCATCCATGGCCACATTGGCTGAATATTCCAGAGCCTTAAACCCCACCACCATGGCTTCTAAAAGAACCGACACTCCCCGGATCAGGGGGAATCCCAGCCATTTGTACTTAGTATGCCAGGGGATTTTCTTTTCTTCTTTGATAACGATCTTGCCATCCGGCCGGCGAACGGCTATGGCATACCCCGCCTTCCCTCTCATCATCACACCTTCGATGACCGCCTGGCCGCCAACCGCTAATTCACTGGGACGGGCCATCAGGAGAGGAAAATATAAAATGCAGGACAATCGCAATCGTCCTGCATTTTTCATCAATTCATATAAACTACTTGGAAGCAGTCTGGTCTGCATTCTTGCCATAACGTTTGTAGAATCGGTCAACCCGTCCAGCGGTATCCACCAGCTTTTGTTTCCCGGTAAAAAACGGGTGACAGGAAGAACAAATTTCCACATGAACATCCTTTTGAGTGGAACAGGTTTCAAAGGTTGCTCCACATGCACATTTAATGGTTGTGTATTGGTATTTGGGATGAATTCCTTTTTTCACTTTAACTCCTTCAACAGGACAAGCCTTCTGTCCTATTATTATGTCCATAATAATTAACTTAGTCTTATAATTATACCCGATGAACCGATGGCTGTCTATAGAAAGCCGGATTTCTTCTTTTGACTGTAAAAGTTCAGAAGGAGGCCTCATCGGCTCTGGTATTCAGAACTTTCAAAATTACTGGTTCATCTTATCCAGGAATTCGTCATTGCTTCGGGTCTTGGAAAGCTTCTGTACCAGCATTTCCATGATTTCAATGACATTCATTTCGGATAAGGCTTTACGCAGCAGCCAGACGCGGCGCAGCTCTTTCTCGGTCAACAGCAGTTCTTCGCGGCGAGTCCCGGATTTGAAAATATCGACAGCTGGGAAGATTCGTCGATCCACTAAACGCCGGTCCAGATGGATTTCCATATTGCCGGTGGCTTTAAATTCTTCAAAGATAACATCATCCATCCGGCTGCCGGTTTCCACCAGGCAGGTTGCGATAATGGTCAAGCTGCCACCTTCTTCAATGTTTCGGGCGGCGGCAAAAAACCGTTTTGGACGGGCTAATGCGGTCGCATCCACACCTCCGGACAGGATTTTTCCACTGTGGGGAACCAAAGCATTATTGGCTCGGGCCAAACGAGTTAAGCTGTCCAGCAGAATGACAACGTCCCGTCCGCATTCCACCAGCCGTTTGGCTTTTTCAATGACCATTTCGGCCACCTGGATATGCCGTTCGGGGGGTTCATCAAAAGTGGAACTGATGACTTCGCCCTTCACCGAGCGTTTCATATCTGTTACTTCTTCAGGCCGTTCATCAATCAATAATACAATCAAAAAGACTTCCGGATGGTTCACACTGACACTGTTGGCAATATTCTGCAACAACATGGTTTTACCGGTCCGGGGCGCGGCAACAATCAACCCACGCTGCCCTTTACCCAGGGGAACTACTAAATCAAGCACTCGGCCGGACACATTTTCAGAAATGGTTTCCAGCTGAATCCGTTTATCCGGATAAACAGGAGTCAAATTATCAAAAAGTATCTTTTCCCGGGCGTATTCCGGATCTTCCCCATTGATGGCTTCTACTTTCAATAAAGCAAAATATCTTTCATTTTCCTTGGGTGAACGAATTTGCCCGGCAACCGTATCGCCTGTCCTTAAATCAAACCGGCGAATCTGGGAAGGAGAGACATAAATGTCGTCCGGACCCGGCAGGTAGTTATACTGGGGTGACCGGAGAAAACCAAACCCATCCGGTAAAATCTCCAGGACACCTTCTCCGAATAATACCCCGGCCCGTTTCGCCTGAGTCTCCAGGATTTTAAATATCAAATCCTGTTTACGCAGTCCGCTGTGGCCTTCAATATTCATCTCGATAGCTATTCGATTCAGGTCCCCAATCGTCATTTTCTGGAGTACGGCAATATCCATGGCCGTTTCCACAGGTTTATCTCCGGTCACAGGATAATGGTTATCAGTATGTGCATTATTATGTCCGCCATTAAAACCGGGACGTTTGCCATTATCTGAACGAACCGCTCGATAGGGCTTATCAGTTCTTACTGTTTTTTCAACCCGTTCTTCCTTCTCGATTTTATCGGGTTTTTCTTGTTTAGGTTCAACCGGAGTTTCAGCTTTTTCTACTTTTTCAGCTTTCTCAGGTTTGGGAGCCCGCTCGGCTTTTTTCTTGCCGTTATCTTCTGACAGGGTCTCTTTGAGATCTTTACCCTCTTTATTTTCATCAGAGCTTGCCCGTGGCATAATTATCTATCTCCTTTACTATCGTTTACATCTTCAGAGCTCAACAATGAGTCTCGTATTTCCTGCAGCTTAATCTTCAAATCTTCAAGAGTACTTGAATTATCTATGACATAATCGGCTTTTAATACTTTCATGGGAACCGGCATTTGTATAAAAATCCGCTGATCGGCTTGAGTTTCATCCAGGTTGTCTCGCTGGCAGATCCGCTGCCGCCTTTCCTTCATCGGAGCCGTCACCACGACCCGCTTGTCTGCCAGGACATCCAGTCCCGTCTCTATCAACAAAGCGGCATCCAGAATGATGAACGTTCCTGGTTGGGCATTCCGGCGTTCGGTGGTTACTTTTTCCTTGATTTTTTCTACCCAGTAAGGATGGACAGCCTTATTGAGTTTCTCTAATTCATCCCGGTTTGAAAAAACATGCTGACCGAGTTTTTTTCGGTCGAATTCTCCATCCGGCAATAAATATTCAGGTCCAAAGGCTTTCAAGGTCTCCTGATAGGCCGGTTCACCCTTTTTCATAATATCCCGGGCCACTTGATCCCCACTGATCAAGACCCCTCCCCATTGGGACAGGATTTGGGACACGGCTGTCATTCCACAGCCAATCCCTCCGGTCACTCCAATCAGGGGAATTAAATGTTTTTCACTATTCATCTTTCTCTCTTACTTTCCATGGAAGTTAGCATTCGGCCAGATTCAATCCAATATTGATATCCACTTTGACAGGAACCGATAAGGATAATGCAGATTCCATATTTTCTGCAACTAATAATTTTGTTGGTTGTAATTCGGATTTTGGTAATTCTAAGACGACTTCATCATGAATGGTCAGCAGTAATTTGCCGGATAATCCCTGGTCCACCAGAGCCTGATGCAGGTGAATCATGGCCAGTTTCAATAAATCAGCAGCGCTTCCCTGGACAGGAGCATTGATGGCCTGTCTTTCCGCCGCTTCCCGAAGGTTTGATTTAGAACTCTGGATATCCGGGATATAACAATGGCGGCCCAATATTGTTTCCACATAACCTTTTTCCCGCGCTTCTTCCAGAACACCCTTCATATAAATCCTTACCCGGTGAAATTTCTCAAAATAAGCATCAATATAAGCCTGCGCCTCATCGACTGGGATTTTAATGCTTTTGGAAAGCCCATAAGAACTCATGCCGTAAACAATCCCGAAATTAACAGCTTTTGCCGCTTTTCGCATCTCAGGGCTGACCCGCTCGATATCCGTTTTAAATATATATGCAGCCGTTTCGGTATGAATATCTTTTCCTTCCCGAAAAGCCTTGGCTAATCCCTCATCCTGGCTTAAATGAGCCAGCATTCGGAGCTCAATCTGGGAATAATCGGCGCTTAAAAAGACATTTTCAGGATCTCGGGGAATAAATCCTTTTCGAATCTTATCCCCCCAGTGGCTGAATACGGGAAGATTCTGCAGATTGGGCTCAGAGCTGATGATTCTTCCGGTATTGGCAACCATCTGCTGAAAAGTTGTATGAATGGTATCTGTCCCTCGATGGGCTAATTGCAGATAGGACTCAACATAAGTTGATTGTACCTTGGACAGAGTCCTGTATTCAAGTATTTTTGCCGGAAGAGGATGTTCTTCAGACAAGGCCTCTAAGACATCTACATCAGTTGAAAATCCTGTCTTAGTCTTTTTTACCACAGGTAGCTTCATTTTATCAAATAAAATCACCGATAACTGCCGGGGTGAATTCAAATTAAATTCCTCGCCGGCCAGCTGATATATCTCTTTGGATATCATTTCAATCGATTGGGTCATCTCCCCTGTCAGGTTCTCCAGGTAGGGTATATCAACTTTGATCCCTGTTGATTCCATCTCCGCCAATACCATGACCAGAGGCATTTCCACAGCGGTGAATAATGATTCTAACTTCTCTTCTTTGATTTTATTTTCAAAGATCAATCCCAGGTCATAGATAGCTTGTATCTTCAAGGCTTTTTCCTTCAAAACTTCCTCAGGGAACCTTAAATCCAGTTCATTCTCCTGATTCGGCGAGACAGGGTTTATATCCCTTTGAAGATAATCCATGGTCAGGGTCTTTAATACGGGTGTTCCTGTAAAAGCATGCATCAGATGGCCGGCAAGGGCTAAATCCTTCCAGATAATACCCTCATCCAACTTCCCTTTTAATTCCAACACTTTTTTAAACAGGGGCTTTAACTCGAATCCAAAAAGAGTTTTACCTTTTAAATCAGGCAGAATCAAGACCAAGACCTCTGGAGAAATTCGATATCCGTTGTCTCCCCCGGGATAAAGATAAATCCTTCCATCTTCCGGAGACAAATCTATGGCTATCTTGCTAACAGCCTCCAGTAACTTCAGCAGTAACTCTTGGGTTTGAATATCCAAGATTGATATTTCATGCCGGGGTTGGAGCGGCTCTATCCCCATTTGGGCCAGAAGCCGATGAAAACCATATTCAATAAATAAATTTCTGAGAGTCTCTTTATCTAATTCGCCTCGGATATAATCCTGCAGTTGTCCGGGAACAGGAACATTTTCCCTTAATACTGCCAGTTCCCTGGATTTCCTTGCTAAACCTGCATTTTCTTCCAAGGCTTTTCGAACCCGCTTATTCCCGATCAATTCTATATTTTTAAGGATGGATTCTAAGCTGCCATATTGCATTAAAAGGGACTTCGCTGTTTTTTCCCCTACTCCGGGGACACCTGGGATATTATCTGAGCTGTCTCCAGTAAGCCCCAGATAATCTGGCAGCCCCCTGGGATCAACCCCATATTTTTCTGTCACTTTTTGGGCATCATATAATTCGGTTGAATTCTGGGTAATCCGTAAGACATAAACCCCCGGCCGAACCAGCTGGAGAATATCCTTATCGCCGGTAACCAGATAAGTTTCCAAGCCTTCTTGTTCCCCTAATAACGCCAATGAGGCCATTAAATCATCCGCTTCAAATCCGCTTTTCTCCAAACATCGGATTCCCATGGCCTTTAAGGTCTCTTTTACCGCCGGGATCTGGACCACTAAATCTTCCGGCGTGGGTTTCCGTTGAGCCTTATACTCTGCAAATTCAATATGGCGAAAGGTGGGTTCCGGCAAATCAAAACAGGCACAGATATATTCAGGATGCTGTTCATCCATGAGCTTACTGACCATGGTGATAACACCATATATTGCATTCGTCGGGAATCCCCGGATATTTTTCAGGTCTGGTAATGCATAATAAGCACGATATAAAAGCGCGCTGCCATCCAGGACCATCATTTTCTTGGTTGACATAAAAGGATGAGTTTATCTATCTGGAACAGAATTGCTTATTTTAAGTGAAGATTTACAAACTAATCTTCTTTATTAGCTGTTTGATAAAAGGTTTAAAGGATATGATGCAGGTAATTGATTTTAAACTAAACGTTTGGAAAGTTAAAAACGATACGAATCTACTCTTGTTTCGTTAATTAAAGTTATTAAAAGCTGGCCGTCATGACTGTTTATCAAGACGGCCAGCATAAACGTTTCAGATTTACGGGATAACTGTCGCTGTTAAGAAGATAAAGAGCCTGTTCTTATCAACTGTTGTCTGAGTCCTATTAAAGAGATATTTGATGAAAGGTATATCTCCCAATAATGGAACCTTAGAAGTCCCGTTATACTCCTTTTCTTGAATCAAACCACCCAGGACTATCGTTCCGCCATCATTTACCCGAGCACGGGTTTCAAGTGAACGACGATCAATAATCGGTTTGCCTGCCATGGAGTTCTTATAATATTGGCCGGAACCTAATAAGATATTATTTGAAATGATATTAGCATCCGTGCCATCAATTCTTCCAACCAGTTTATCTACTTTCGGAGCAATATCCAGGATAACAGACCCATCTGCATGGATGGTAGGAGTCACTTCCAGAGAGATACCTACTGAATCGCTCTCCCAGGTCATGGTAACGGTATTATCATCAATATCATAACTTAACCAGGGAATCTCCTGCTCAACCTGAAGAAGGGCTCTTTCACCATTCAAGACAGTAACCTTCGGAGAATTGATGACATTGGTAACCCCTTCAGCTTCCAGGGTCTCTAAGGTCATACTTAATCCACCCACGGTCATGTACTGTAAGGAAACTCCGCCCGCTAACAGGTTATTGCTGCGTAAATCTGTAATCAACGGATCGTATGAACTTGTATTATGGATGGGATCCGGGATGTTTTCATTCCCCTGCCCAAAAGCAACCTGAGACAATGTGGGTTCCCAGCTTCCCCAGTTGGAAAGGCTCGGAATCAACCAGTCAATTCCCAGTTTTTTAGCTTTGGTTTCATTAACTTCCACAAACTTGGCTTCAATGGTAACCTGAAGAATTGGAACATCCAACTTGCTTATCCATTCTTCAATCATTTGTAAATCAGCCGGGTCGTAAGCCAGTACGATAATGTTATTGGTACTCTTATCTACTTTTAAAGTCGGTCTGCGGGCCTCTGTTTGGGTTGATGATGGCTGATTGGTACCGTAGGCCATTCCCTGAGTACTGCCCATCATTCCGGTCTGCCCCATGCCACCACTCATATCGCCCATCATGCCGGTATTTCCGGTATTATATCCGCCCGTACCATAGTTCCCCATGGAACGCTGCTGGGCCGCAAAGGATGCTAATCGAATTTCGATTTCAGCTTCCTGCCGGTCATAATCCGCGCTAATCAATCGGACACGGTATTCATCCACCAATTCACTGTTCCCCTTGGAAAGAGTTACTTCTCGGTCTCTTAATGGAGTGTAGATGTATAATCTTGCCTGAGGAGTCGTGGTATCGCCTTCAACAGCATTCAATTCCACGGTGCAATCCATGAAGACCAATCCGTTTCCGGCACCGACTGAAATAACACCGGTCACATAAGAACCGGCCGCTCCACCACCGGCGCCACCGGCTCTGGATTCCTGGATAATCTGATTAATGACATTTCTCAGATTTTCAGGATCGGCATTCTTAATCTGATAAACTTTGCTCATCATCTTCTGTTCCTGGCCGGTCGGCAGCTGGGAGACATAATCTTCAATCTTGCTGAGGTTCGCCTGGTTATCAACAACCGTAATGGTCCCGGAACGGGGATCCTTAAAGAATCGTCGCCCGGCTTCATAGGCTTTTTCCCGGCCTTCAGATGAATAGAGCATCGTCTCAAGGACTTCACCGACATTATTGACCAGTTCAGCCTTACGGGCTAAAGCTTCAGGTTCCATGACATTTTCTTCGGGTGAAAGATGGAATACTTTCACTGCCAATTCCTGGTTGGTCAATTTGTCGAGGTAATTCTTATCCATCAGGAATTCTTCATATTTCTTGATATTTTCTGCTGAATCCCGGATGACCAGGGTATTGCTGCCCGGTTCAAGAATAACCTTACGCTCCTCATCATCCACCCCTTTAACGAGGCTGGCAGATGATAATGATTGTAATAATTTTCTAATTTCCTCCACATTTCCTTTACGGAGTGTGAAAGTCTTGGTGATTAAATCTTCAGGATGCGCCGTGGGTAAATCTTTGACGATTTCATCCAGTTTAGCAATATTGACAGCCGAATCAGTAATCGTAAGCAGATGGGCTCTTTCATCCAGGATCAATTCCTGTCCTTCGACTTTTGGACGGGCATCAGGGCCGTAAAGCTGCCGCTGGATGATTTTATCTTCAATCATGGCATATCTTAGTTTTTGGACTTGTTCATCAGTCAATTTAAAGATTTTAGTCTTTAAATCCACAGCCACCTGGATAATATCTCCCTGTCGTTCGTATTTGAAACCATAGAGAGGAAGTAAAGTATCCAGGGCTTTTTTCAGGGATACATTGGTAAAGGATGCGCTGACTTTAGCTTTGACACCTTCACCGATAACAACGTTAAATCCGGCAACAGCACCCATTTGAGTCAATACATCGCCAATTTCCTGATCAGTCACATCAATGGTGATGATGGATTCCTGCATCCGGGACATATTGTCTGTTTCCTGGCGGGCTAATTCTTCCTGCTTACGTTGCAGTTCCAAAGCCTTTTCATATTCGCCTCGGGATTCTGCAATCATGGCGGTAGCACCGGCATGATTCGGAACCAGGGCCAGTGCCACATTCCATTCCTCATGGGCTTTTAATACTTGCCCCTGATTCATGAATGCAACTCCGGCAGTATAATGGGCTTCGGCTTCTTTGGCTTTACGGGTAAGGTCTTCACGTTCCCGTTCAGCTCGGAATCTTTTTTCTTCTTCTTCAGCCCGTTTCAACTGGTCATCTTTAGGACCTTCGTTCTGGGCAGCTACTTGAGAAGCCTCAGCCGGTTTTTCTTCGACTACATTATTGGCCGGGGCCGGATTATCAGCGCCATTGGCGGGAACTTCTTCAATCTGGGGTTTGGATGCCTGAACCTGAGCTTCCGCTTCTTTTTTCAGGCGTTCTTCTTCTTTTTGAATTTTATCCTGTACCCGGGATTTGTATTTGATTGCTTCTTTATTGGAAGGATCCAAGGTTAGGACTTTATCATAGGTTTCTAAAGCTTTATTCAAATCATCTAAAGTCCCGGAATTATACAGATCTTTCCCTTCAATTAAAAGGGATTGAACAGCTTCTTTTGTTTTCCGGGCTTCTTCACGGGCTTTTTCGGCTTCAGCCTTTAATTGGGCATCTTTCTGGGCTTTTTCCAATTTTGCCTGGTCTTCGGCAGATTGACGTGCCGCTTCTATTTTTGCATCTTCAGCTTTTTGGGCTTCTAATTTGGCCTGGTCAGCAGCAGCTTTTTCAGCGGCAGCTTTCTCAATTTCAGCTTGTTTCTTCTCAGCAGTCGTTTTCTTTTCAGCTTCAATCTGGGCCTTCCGGGCATCTTCAGCTTTCTTGGCTTCTAATTTGGCCTGATCGGCAGTAGCTTTTTCAGCAGCAACTTTCTCAATTTCAGCTTGTTTCTTCTCCGCAGCCGCTTTCTTTTCTGCTTCAATCTGGGCTTTAGCAGCCTCTTTACGGGCGGCATCGGCTTTCTTGGCTTCTAATTTGGCCTGTTCAGCGGCCGCTTTATCAGCGGCAGCTTTCTCAATTTCAGCTTGTTTCTTCTCTGAAGCCGCTTTCTTTTCAGCTTCAGCCTGGGCTTTGGCAGCCTCTTTACGGGCGGCATCGGCTTTCTTGGCTTCTAATTTGGCCTGGTCGGCAGCAGCTTTTTCAGCGGCAGCCTTCTCTATTTCAGCTTGTTTCTTCTCTGCGGCAGCTTTCTTTTCAGCTTCAGCCTGGGCTTTGGCAGCCTCTTTACGGGCGGCATCGGCTTTCTTGGCTTCTAATTTGGCCTGATCGGCAGCAGCCTTCTCAGCGGCAGCTTTTTCCAACGCCGCTTTCTTTTCTGCGGCAGCTTGAGCCTTTGTAGTATCCGCTTTAACCTCTGTAGAAACCGACGGGGAAGCTGTCACTGCCGGTTTATCCGTTTTAACAGCAGACGTTGGAGACTGTGCATTCAGCTTTTCATCACATTGAGCTATATAATCTTTAGCCACAGCATTGTTGGAATCTATTTTCAGAACTTTTTCAAACTTGACCTTCGCCTCTAAATACTGGCTCTTATTAAATAGGTCTTTGCCATCCTTAATAAAGGTATCAATGGCTTCCTGGCGTTGTTGTAGGAACTCCCCTGTTTTATCCTGAGTAGTCCGCTTGGCGACTACCGTATCATTAGGGATTGCAGCAACCCCTAAAGAAAGGAATCCCAACAAACAGGCTATTACTGCCAGGGATACAATAATCAAACGCTTAGTTTTGGTTTGCACAGTCAAAATCCTCCAAGCTTATTGTCTGACAAAAAATTTGCTTTCTCAATTAAACGACCTGATATATTTATACGCAAAAAGGTTTAGCGTAATCCTATCACAATTCATACTTTCTAAAAAGCACCGGATACAAAACTTATTTTCCCTCTTGGTTCGTTCCTATCCGAGGCCCTGCATAAATCTTAAGAACCCTCTGTATTTGCAGGCGAAAACAGGTTCCTGTCAATCAAATCTTTCTGATAGGGAGTCTGCTCAATGGCACCCTGTCCGTTGATTGCTTTTTGAATATCTTTTTCAGCTTCTTTAGGATACTGGATTTTTGAAGTATCAATCGGCGGCGGCTGGGGCACTTCCAAAGACGGTTTACGTCCCATAAATATGATCATCACGACAATCACCAGGCCCAGAACACCAATGACCACATACTCGGTATTTTTTTCAATGAGCTTTAGAAATTCCTGAGAATCTAATTTGGTTTCTTTTGCCATGTTTAGTTAACCTGCTCCCTCAACCCTTTCGACCTGATTATCCCCATCCTGAGCTTACTATTATTTAGGCTCCGCTGCTTTGGGAGGATTCAAGGTGATTTCAAAAGTAAAAGAAGTCACCATCTTCCCGGCTTTAGCATCCATGGCTGGACTGGAAATATGGGTTGGTTTTACCATGGGTTTGCCATCTTTATCCCGGCGGACAAAAGGTAAATTACCGATTTTATCAGAAAAAACCTTGACCGACCCTTCAGAAACCGATTTCCCATCCAATACCAGCATCCAGTCGGGAGTCTTGTCACTGCTCGATAATAATCCCGATAAACCAAACCGGCCCTGGGACTGCTGAGTGTCTTCTTTCTCGACATATTCCGGAGACCCCTGGATTCGGCTAAACCAGATATCCTTGGGCGCATTCTCACTGATCTGGGATAAAATCCCAATCCAATAATCTCGTTTCCCCAGCACCATCTGTAAATCGGTATAGACTTTAGCCAGAGAATCTTTCTTCTTCATCAAGGCTTCATAATTCTCATAGCCTTTTTTAACGTTTAAAGATTTATTTTGAAGGTCGGTCGCCTGTTGTTTTTTTATGGAGACTTCATCACTGCCAAACTGGGACCCCATAAATATGACGACCAGCAATAAAGCGGAGGCAATGGATATCTGGAGTCTCTTTTCTTTGAAATTCCGAATATCCTGAAGGTCTTCAGGGAGGAAATCAACCCGAATCAGTTTCGGGATTCGGCTGGCGCCATGCAAAGCCAATCCGATGGCGTTGGTTGCCCAGATAATGTCATCTCCATACTTCTCGACAATATTATCCATTTTCTGCCATTCGGTCAGTTTGGTTACCAGGGTAACAGGAATCGCCAGCTTCTCGCTCAGGAACCCATCAATATTGGTTAACAGGGAGGTGCCGCCGCTGATGATGATTCGGCTGATAGCAACACCGTCCGGCTGTGAAATATAATAATCAAAGGTTCGGCGAATTTCATTGACGATCCGGTCAAGACCGGACAGGACCGCTTGACGGGTTGCATTGCCTTCGATGGACCCGGCTTCGGAGTCTTCTATCCCCAGCTCAAGTTCATATTCCAGGGGAATTCGGCCATGCTGTAATTTTAAAGACTCGGCTCTATTAAAATCTATTTTTAAGGATTTAGCGATATTTTTGGTGATGTCATTTCCACCGACCGGCGCGGTACGGGTAAAACTGAGAATCCCTTCCCGGCAAATGCTGATATCGGTGGTGGCCGCTCCGATATTGATCATGGCCGTGGCTTCCTGTTCCAAGGTGGGGTCCACGTGCCGATGAAAATTGTATAAGGCGACCGGAGAAACATCCAGATATTTAAGCCGGAGTCCGCTTTTCCGAATGAATCCCATATAGTCGGCTATGATCTCTTTTTTACTGCCGACCAATAGAACTTCTACTTCATTGGAATTGGGGATTTTTTTGACATGGTAATCAATCTGGATTTTATCGATGGGGAAAGGAATCTGCTGGCGGGCTTCATATAGAATGATTTTCCGTAATCGGTCATCACTGGCAGCCGGTAACCGGAGTTTCCTGACAAAAATCTGGTAACCCGGAAGGCCGACAACAACATTACGGGAGGCTAGCCCATTTTCTTTCAGAATGGAAGATATCGCTTCAATAGTGGCTTTCTGCCGTTCTTCAGCAGAATCGGTTTCCGGGATGGAAATCTCCCGGCGTACCAGCTTGGATATATTGTAACCCCCAAGCCCTCTGCGTAATTCAACGGCTTTAATCCAACTGCTTCCGATATCAATCCCGACAAAACTGGTTTCTGGAATTATGTCTGGCATGAATCATTCTCTCCGAGTACCTGTTCCCTCTAAAGACCAGGAACCATTCTCTAGTACCCCGTTAATTCTTCGTTCACTCGTGAACTATTTTATATCCTTAGTCTCATGTTGCTGTCAAGAATTTTTTTTCAAAACTCTTTCTGATTATTGGACTTTCATCATACTCAAACCTCCCTAAAGGGGTGCCTGAAGATGAATTTTCTTTCTCTGATTCTGTAAGTCTGTCAACAAAATCAGGCCTAAGACCAATAACTACATTATATACATAAAAAATAAAAAAGAAGAAACGGGAATACTTTTGACCTGCTCGCTCAATTAAAGTATGTTTCGTTATATTAGTAATCGGCTTGTTAATGAATGAGGTTAATTATTATGTGAATCTTTGCGGCGGGGTAATATGCCAGGGACAAAAAATGGCGGAGCGGACGGGACTCGAACCCGCGACCTCCTGCGTGACAGGCAGGCGTTCTAACCAACTGAACTACCGCTCCGTAAAAAATTGATTATGTCCACATTAGCAGGTTTTTACCTCTTTGGCAAGTTCCTGCCGAATCGTGGGATGATTCTATGGTGGGCGGGACAGGGCTCGAACCTGCGACCCCCACCTTGTAAGGGTGATGCTCTCCCACTGAGCTACCCGCCCCGGTGAACACTCATTTTAACAAGGTTTAATTATTATAAAGAAAACATAGGAAGGGTCGCAAGTAAAAAATCAGAAATTTCTGCCTCGCCGTGGCTTTTGAGGATTTTATCCTTTAAAATCAAGGCTGAATGCCTTAAAGTATTTTAATTATGGAGAAGACCTCAACCCCGCAAAACCCAAAGACAGACTCATTCTCCCCCCTGTTTCCTCCCTATCTGGTTTTGGGACTGGGAGTGATAGCGGCGTCCACCGCTGCCATTTTTATTCGATTATGCCAGGCGCCTCCTTTTATTATCGGGGGATATCGGTTGGTATTAGCCACCCTGATTACCCTCGGCCTGGCAATGTCCAGAAATCGGAAATTCAAACTGGTCATCCCTGGGGCAGAAGTCCCCTATGTACTACTGGCGGGGTTTTTCCTCAGCCTCCATTTCGGGTTATGGATCTACAGCCTGACTCTGACGAAGGTAGCCAGCGCCTCCATTTTGGTCTCCCTGCAGCCGTTGTTTGTATCGGTTCTGGCAATCAAACTATTCAAAGAACCCCTCCGGAAAAGAGATAAAGCAGGGTTAACCCTCTCTTTTATGGGCGCTTTTTTTATCAGCGGCGGAGATATCCAACTGGGTTCCCGGGAATTCACCGGAGACATTCTGGCGGTATTATCCGGGTTCTGCGGAGCCTGTTATTTCCTGGCCGGTAAAAAGACCCGGCATCAGGTAGAGCTGACCAATTACCTGGCTTTAGTATATGGGACGGCGGCGGTTATTCTGGGCCTAATGGCCTGGCTGACCGGAACCCCTATGACGGGTTACTCCGGCAACGCCTGGTTCTGGATCATCATGCTGGCCCTGATACCAACCCTGATTGGACATTCTTTCTATAACTGGTCCCTAAAATATCTCAGCGCTCACCGGGTGGGAATGATGATCTATGTGGAACCTCTCCTTTCTTCCCTACTGGCCTGCCTGTTTCTTAAGGAATCCCCTTCCTGGGGGACTTACCCGGGGGCTTTGTTTATTTTTACCGGTCTTTACCTGACCCTTACCCGTCCTCATTCTCGTTAGTATATTTTCCATTAGCCGTCACAGGATACTGTCCTTGGGTTCTCTCCAAAGCGACCTGATAGGTTGCGACCTAATAGGTCGCCACTACTAGACTTCTGGTTTTACCACCCTGTTTTATGTCCTTGGGTTCTCTCCAAAACGACCTGATAGGTCACTAGACCCTAGGTTTTGTTTTTTAGTAGTGGCAGGGTATCACCCTGCTGTTTTTATGTATTTCCCCCTCCTCAGATGAGGAGGGGGTTTGGGGGTGGTGTTGAGCTTTTATGTATTTTCCTACAGACAGAATAAGACTGGAAATGTTCCAACCTTTTTTTTCTCATCCTTTTTGACAGATCCTGTTTTTCCGTATTGGCAGGGTATTACCCTGCTGTTTTTAAGATTTTCCCCCTCCTCAGATGAGGAGGGGGTTTGGGGGTGGTGTTGAGCTTTTATGTATTTTCCTATAGACAGAATAAGACTGGAAATGTTCCAACCTTTTTTTTTCTCATCCTTTTTGACAGATCCTGTTTTTCCGTATTGGCAGGGTATCACCCTGCTGTTTTATGTCCTTTGGTTCTTTCCAAAGCGACCCAATGGGTCGCCACTACTAGACCTCTGGTTATGTACTTCAGTAATGACAGGGGATAAATGGGCCGCCACAACCGAAATTGGAAGGAGGGTTGGAAATCATTTTTCACCGGGGCCACAGCAGGCTTTCTTTAATATTGATATAATTCAGAGACAGGGATATGAAAAGAATTCCCATGATTTTCCATATCCCCAGACCTAAAACTAAAAAGGTTTAATACCCTTTATGCCCAAAAATGAAAACAATGCATTTCCAGAAACCCTCGGCACCCTTTTGAAATGGGGGGAATCCGAACTGGCAGCGGCCGGAATCCCGGAGGCGGCCTTGGAAGCCGGGATCCTGTTGGCCAGCCTTCTGAAGACTGAAAGAGCCAGGCTTTATCTGGATTTTGACCGGCAGATAGAAACATCCGACCGAGACTTATATAAGTCCTATATAGTAAGAAGAGTCAACCATGAGCCGGTAGCCTATATCACCGGATTTATAGAGTTTTATTCTCTTCCTTTCCAGGTGGATAAGAGGGTCCTGATACCCCGGCCGGAAACGGAATATATCCTGGAAGAAATCCTGGCTAAAGTGGAAGGTTCGGGGAAATCCCCCCAATACCTGCTGGACCTTTGTACCGGGTCCGGGTGCATTGCGATTTCCTGTGTGAGGTTTACTCCCCAGCTGAATGTCCTGGGAACCGATTTAAGTTATGAAGCCTTGGAACTGGCTCAGGCCAATGCCAGGCTCAATGGATTATCCCCCTCCCCTCACAGCCGGCTCCATTTTATACAAAGCGACCTTTTCAAGGGGATTCCCCGGGAATATCAGTCCAGGGGATTTGATTATATCGTCAGCAATCCCCCCTATATCCAGCATTCCGCGATAGAAACCCTGATGCCGGATGTAAAAGATTATGAACCGGTTTTGGCATTGGACGGAGGGCCGGATGGCATGGAAATCCTGGATATCATCCTGACTCAAGCAACCCAATGGCTCAAACCCGGAGGCTGGCTGATTCTGGAAATCGGGTATGACCAGGGGGATGCCATCAAAAACAAGCTCGAACATTCAGGGGCATATACGATAGAATCTATTGAAATAAAAAAAGATTTTTCCAACCTTGATCGAATAGCCATAGCCCAAAAAAAGGAATCAACCTCGTATGGATAAAATAGTCATTGACGGCGGTATCCCTCTTCAGGGAGAAGTTACAGTAGGCGGCGCTAAAAATTCTGTTCTGGCATTAATGCCGGCCTGTCTGCTGGCGGACTCTCCTTCCCTGCTGCATAATGTCCCCATGGTCCAGGATGTGGAATCCATGTGCCTGGTCTTGGAAACCCTGGGAGCCAAAGTAGGCCGATACCCCAATCATACCCTCATGATCGACCCCACCAGTTTAAACAGTTTTGAAGCCCCCTATGACCTGGTCCGAAAAATGCGGGCTTCCATCTATGTCTTGGGAGCTTTATTGGGTAAAGCCAGAAAGGCCAGAGTCTCATTACCGGGGGGATGCGCTATCGGGCTGAGGCCGGTCAACCTTCATATCAAAGGAATACAAGCCCTGGGAGCCGATATCCAGATTGAAGAAGGTTACATCAATGCGACCGGAGATAACCTTAAAGGAACCGATATTTACCTGGATTTTCCCAGTGTGGGAGCCACGGTCAATGTGATGCTGGCAGCAGTGAAAGCCAAAGGAACCACCCTGATTGAAAATGCGGCTTTGGAACCTGAGATTGCCGATATTGCTAATTTCCTAAATAAGATGGGCGCCAAAATCCAAGGCGCCGGCACTTCAATCATCCAAATTGAAGGGGTCAACTCCCTCCAGGGAACTGAATATTCAGTCATCCCGGACAGGATTGAGGCCGGTACCTATATCATGGCTGGAGCCATTACCGGGGGGAAGGTCAAAGTCAAGAAAGCTGTCCTGGAAAACCTTCTGGCCCTTCATACCAAATTAGTGGAAGTGGGAGTCAGAATCACCCAGGAACCGGATGGATTATTGGTATCGGTTCCCAACCATCTTCGGTCAGCCGATATCAAGACGCAGCCTTACCCGGGATTTCCTACGGATTTACAGGCCCAGTATATGGCCTTGATGTGTGTCTCTGAAGGGACCAGTGTCATCAGTGAAAATATCTGGGAAAACCGGTTCATGCATTGCGGTGAACTGATGCGGATGGGTTCCAATATCAGGATTCAGGGTAATAATGCTTTCATTACCGGAGTGCCTTCCCTATCGGGAGCCCCGGTGATGGCATCCGATTTAAGGGCTTCGGCCGCTTTGGTCCTGGCCGGATTGGTGGCTAAAGGACAAACCACCATTAATAGGGTCTATCACCTCGACCGGGGATATGAAGCCCTGGAACAGAAACTCTCCAGCCTGGGAGCCCAAATTCAGAGAGTGAAATAATCTGGCCGGAAGAGTCTGGCTAAACTAATGGGAGTTCACCGGTTATGTTTCCAAAAATCATGGGAGGCTTTTTCTGGGATGCTTATGATAACCTGGGGAAAGTCATTCTCTTTAACTTACTGTGGTTTTTTATCAGTCTGCCGGCTTTATTAATGGTCTATTTCGGGCTGACGGTCAAAATGCCTTACCTGATGATGGCAGGAATGCTTATCCCCGGAATAGGTTGGCTGGGGGCTTCTTTGTCCGGCCTGTTTTTTGTGACCCAGAAAATGGTGGACCAGAAAGATATCACCTTGAAAGATTTTTTCCTGGGAATCAAGTTCTGGGGGATTCAATCTGCCCTCTATACCCTCTTCTGGGTATTGGTCTTTTTCCTGGCAGGCCTCAATATCCGGTTTTACCTTAACCTGGGACCTCAGATCAAATGGATGGGAGCAGTTCTGGCGGGGTTATTTTTCTGGCTCAGCCTGGTGGCTTTATTCTCCCTCCAATATTTCTATCCCCTTATCACCCGGCAAAATCCCCCCATTAAAAAACTTTTTATCAGGACCCTCCTCCTGGTTATCGATAACCTGGGGATCACTATCCTCTCCGGGATGATGACTTTCAGCCTCCTGACCCTGAGCCTGATTACCGGGATTGGCCTTTTCTTTTTCTCTTTCTCTCTCACCACCCTTTTTACCCAGAACCTCCTTTTTGAAACCCTGGCTAAATATGATGAGATGGAACGATTGAAAAAATTCCGGGAAGAGAAGAAACTTCACCCTTCCCAACCGAAAGAAAAACCGACTTCCTGGCACCAAATTCTCCCTGAATTGAATAACTCCGATTCAGTGAACCCTGATCCCGACCAACCCCCTAAACTTAAATGGCGGCATGAAGGCAGAGGCTGGAAAGATATCCTTCGTCCCTGGGATATGTAATCCCTTCAAGCTTTTATATGATTTTCAGTAATACCAAGGTATCACCCTGCTTCTCTATGTTCTTCGGTTCTCTTTTAGACCTTAGGTTTTGTTCTTCAGTAGTGGCAGGGTATCACCCTGCTGCTTTTATGTATTTCCCCCTCCTCAGATGAGGAGGGGGTTTGGGGGTGGTGTTGAGCTTTTATGTATTTTCCTACAGACAGATAGAACTGGAATTGTTCCCCACCTTTTTTTCTCATCCTTTTTGACAGATCCTGCTTTTCAGTAATGGCAGGGTAATACCCTGCTGCTCTATGTCCTTCGGTTCTCTTTTAGACCTTAGGTTTTGTTCTTCAGTAGTGGCAGGGTACCACCCTGCTGTTCTATGTCCTTCGGTTCTCTTTTAGACCTAGGTTTTGTTCTTCAGTAGTGGCAGGGGACCCCCCTGCTGCTCTATGTTCTTAGGTTCTCTTTTAGACCTTAGGTTTTGTTCTTCAGTGGTTTGTTTCAATCCTTGTTTTAATGGACCTTCTACTTCAACAGTCGGAAAGTTTCCCAGAAGGACAAGTCAACCGCTGGTTTCAATCCTTGTTTTAATGGACCTTCTACTTCAACTTGCGCTATCAGAAAATGTCACAATCCCCCAGGAAGTTTCAATCCTTGTTTTAATGGACCTTCTACTTCAACAATTCCATAATCCTCCAGGGACTGGTAGCCTGTCCGGTGTTTCAATCCTTGTTTTAATGGACCTTCTACTTCAACCATGTTTTGAGATTTCTATCAGAAGTCCACGCCACTTGTTTCAATCCTTGTTTTAATGGACCTTCTACTTCAACAAACGCTATACCTTTTCAAATCCTCACAAAAGGCGGAAGTTTCAATCCTTGTTTTAATGGACCTTCTACTTCAACACTAAAAAATCTTGGTATAAATCCAAAACGTTTTGGGGTTTCAATCCTTGTTTTAATGGACCTTCTACTTCAACCTCTCCGACCTGGTGGACCATGCCTAAAATTTATCTGTTTCAATCCTTGTTTTAATGGACCTTCTACTTCAACTCGACCGGCTCCATCTCTGTAGTTGGCACCTGGAACGAGTTTCAATCCTTGTTTTAATGGACCTTCTACTTCAAC
>DIVR01000007.1 GCA_002428325.1 bacterium UBP4_UBA6127 | reverse complement strand
GGAGTCTTGGGAATTTCAGGATATTGGCAGAGACGGCTGTGTTCCAAGTCAATCCCAGGGGTTTCATGGCCCGAATCAGTTTTCTTGCCCGTTGGGGATCTCCGATGAAGTTATCATCAATAAACATGATATGTTTAGTCCCCATTCTCTGGATATCCTGGATAATATCTTCGACCGGCCTGGTTCGGAAGGCTCTTTCCCGATAACCATCAGCGCTGTTATAACAGAACTCGCAGCGGAATGGACAGCCACGGGAGGAATAAAGAATATTGGTATAGAGGTATCTTGAGGCTGGCAGCAAATCCCATCGCAGGGGAGGGATTTTAGCTAGATCAGGAGGGGATTCCATTTTGTAATAAGGTTTTAAACAATGGTTTTGGGTATCTTGAAGGATGGTTTCCCAAAGGTCCTCTGCTTCTCCCAGGCAGACAGCATTTGCCTGTTGGCCTGCTTCTCCCGGATTGGCTGTAACATGGATACCGCCCAGGACAACAGGGATTCCTTTTGAACGATATTGGGCGGAGATTGCATAAGCCCGGTCTGAATTATCCACATTCACAGTGATCCCGACCAGGTCAGGGGTTTCCATATGGGGGTTGATACCTGTATTTTCATCCAAGATGGCCACTTCATGTTCTGGCGGAGTCAGGGAGGCAAGGGTTAATAAAGCCAGAGATGGGGACATGACTCGCTTGAATTCAGAATCCATGGGCCGGAGGCTCATCTTGGGCGCTATCAATAATATTTTCAACACAATTCCCTTTACCTTATCCCTGCCACCAAAAAACAAGATGGTTGCATTATATGCAATGACTGAATGCATGTAAAGCGATAATAATAAATAATTAAAGGGATAGTTTATGGACTGAAAAATCTGATTTACAGCCAGGGGGTTCAGTGATAACATGGAACCGACTGGAAATGAGCAGGTTAATTTATCCAAGTGGGTTAGAGCATCTCAAACATGAAACTGTTGGATGATAAATTGGTGCGGCAGGCCATGGCCGGGAGAAAAAAACTGCGAGCAGGTTCTCTATTGGTTTTGGGAACCCTTGTGGCAAATGCTCTTCTGGCAGCGTATTTTGTGATGACAGCCAATCCAGCCGCCAAAGAATTCGGGATTCATCCAACCTTATATTCCATCCTTGTTTTTTTGAGTCTTCCGATACTCATAATGGGGGTCGTCCTGATGATAAGAGGATATCAACAGGAAACCCGGATATATCGGGAGGAACTGAAAAAGGTTCAGAGCCAGATTGAAGAGACCTTGTCCAAAGAATAACGGGCATTCCAGCCCGCCATAAAGAGGGAGGTTCTTATGAACACAATGGCACGATGGGTGGGGAGAGTCTTGATGTGGGGAGGGTTCCTGACTTGTTTATTGCTCTTGATATTTTTTGTCCCCAAAGTGGTGGTTATGGCGAATGATATGGGAGTCAGCCTATCATCACCCGCTCGGTTGGTCAAAAATAATATCCAGTTAACCCTGGCCCTGGTTATCCTGATTGCCCTCAGTATCTCTGCCCTGGAATTCAAGTATGATTATATGCTGAAAGCAGGGTTGGTGGTTGCCGCATTGATACTGGGGTTTATCTTTTTTACCTTTATGTCAGCCTATGGAAGTTTGTTGAGTGTGATTCCCTGATAATAATATCCACCCTGATTCCCGGTTGCGGAAGAACTCGTATAGGCTGATAAAAGAGGCAGGCTGTCTCTGTTTAGAGAAGGTCTGCCTTTTATTATTAATAAATAATAGGTTTATTTGAAAAAGAGAGAGGGGTTTCCATACCAGGGGTCATCATTATCCCTGAGGAAATCCACATTATCAAAAGCCAATATGCCTGCTTGGGAGTTCTTAGCGGAGAACTGGAATTGGTGAAAACCATTTCGGCCGGCTCCGACTGTAAAATATTCCCCTCCTGACAGCTGTCCAAATTCAGCTGATGCCATCAGTTGTCCGGGTGGCAGATAAAACTCATACATCCCATTGGTCTCAACTCCATAACACGCCAGGAGAACCACGGCCTCATAAGAGTTAAATATCCCCGAAAGCGGTCTGATGGTCATGGTCATTCCCACTTCCCTGCCAGGGGTGGACGCAGGTGTATAGACTCCTGAAGTGTTGTTACGGGCTGTCAATTTGGCTCCTTTTTGCAGGGAGCCGGTGCCTGCTCCGCTGAAATCCATCAGTAACTGGCCGCTGGAAGAAAGTCCAAAGGCTGATTTAGAAGGATATTCCGACGCATAAGATTCAGAGGTGGCCCAACCCATGGCCAGTTCTGGTAATGACATGAAATTTCTGTAGGGATAATGGAGGAGACTATTACCTCGACCTGCATCTCCCAGAGTGGGAAGGGCATGGATTATCTGGACTTCATCCAAGTAAACTGTAGCGGGATTACTGCCTGCTTTAAAAAAGAATTGCCCATACCCTGTACCGACTCCATGGGAGAGCATAGGGGTCTCTACCCAGGTCCAGACGGTTGGAGTCCCAAAGAGGATATTGGCAGATACATCGATCCTGGGGTCCAAAGGGATAATCCCGTTATACATGAATAGATGGGACTGAATATCATTGCCGGGATTGGGTGAAGCGATTCTCATTCGACCAATATAAGCTTCTCCTTTATCCAAAGGAAGCATATTTCCGAAAACAGTTGTTGCTTTGACTCCGCAAGAGGTATTGGAAAGAGTGAAGGCAGCCACCCCCTGGGCACTGGTTCCCGCTGAATCGGTCAAGGTAGAGACCCAACTGATAGAAGGCAGGATTTGCTTGTCATCAGGCAGCTGATAAGCAAAATTCACAGTATCGGTGGCGGAGGTAAAGGTAGAACCTTTTAGAAGATTGGGATAGACCTCGATTCTCTCGATATCATAATCATTGGAGTCGGGAGCATCGGTGGCAATGACAAAAACATCCTTCCGGGCGGTCATGCCGGAGAGGGCTGTGATGCGAAGGACCGTGTCATCCATCCAGTTGATGGCTAAAGCGGTGGAATCCTCAGTCCAAATGGCAGTCGAAACCCCAAAGGATGGCGGTAGAGCTGGACCTGATGAGTCCCGGCAATACAACCCCACCGGGATATCAACAGATGTCCCGATATTAATGCCGATTTTCGGCAGCTTCATTATTTTATAAGTAGAGTATCTGACAATTCCAGCGGTTGTGACGGTTCCAAAGGAATTGGCTATCTGGAACGAGTTCTCTCCCAGGGTGGCTTGGCTATAAGCTCCCTGAGAAAGGGTACTGCCGCTGAGGGAGGCCAGCCCCTGAAAATTCTGGATAAGGGCATGGCTGGTACCGGCGCCATCTGTGTTGAAGTCTTCCAGGTCAAAAGCATTGGGCAGGCTTTGGCTGATAAATAATTTCAGGGCCGGCAGCCCATTATCAATAGAAGGAACCGGATTGGACACTATCACTGAGGCTTTGGCGCCCGAAGAAAAACTATCGGAAGAATCCTGGGTGAAGGCAGTGTAAAAATAGAGGCTGTCAGAGGACAGTCCTGATTCTGTCACGCTGGTACCGTTGAACCAGTAGGTTTGGGAGCCATCAGCCGTATTGGCAGGAAACCCGCTGGACTTACGGCGTATCAAGACAGCTTTGAAATTACTGGCAGGATTGGTCCAGGAGAGCTGTACCTGGCCAGACCCCAGATTCTCTACCTTAAAATTACTGACATTTTCGGCTGGAGGCGCTTTGCTGAGGGTGGTAGTCCGGGCATAAATATAATCACCGTTGGTGGCTCCATTATTATTGGCGGCATTCCCCACAAAATAGAAAGTTACCGGGCTGGAGGTGGTGGGTGCCGTCCATCGGAAAGGCCATTGGGCGGCATTTGCCTGCCCCAGGAAAGAGCCTGCCGAGTTATGCATTACAATGGTTCCTGCATAAAGCTGGGTGATGGTGGAAGAGACGACCGATAAGGTCCCCCCGGAGGCTTTAATCTGAAAACCCCATCGGGACTGGCCTGATTGGCTGAGTTGCAGGGTCAGGTTATAGGTTTGCCCCCCGACAAACTGGGAAGGCAGCCCTGTCAGAATCAGATTTCCACTTCCTGAATTCAGGGTGAAACTGCTATGGCAGGCAGTGCAATTATTGTTTCCGGCGTCATTTGTATAATTACCCTGGGGACCGCTGGAATTGGTCCAGACCAGGATAGGAATAAAAAGCAGTATTAAAGCAATGATAAAATATCGGCTATTCCGGTTCATAGGAACACCCTCCTGATACCTAATCACTTTACCCTGATCCCTTGAGTCCCCGTTTTTGTGCCTTATCACTTATTTTCATTCTATTAACCGTCATCTGTCAATCTCAATCAACCCGGGTATCCGGCAGAAGTATGTTAGGAATCATTCTTGCAATAACCACGTAGGGTAAACGGAGTGGGTCAGACCTGCTCCGTTACCTCTCCGTATCCGGGAAGTAATAATTGTGATAATTATTCTTATTATTTAAGGAGTAAATAAGGAGAATAGGATTGGGTGAGGGTGGACTCCATGTGTTCAGGGAGTCTTTGAGTTCATAAAATGCTTTTGAATATTTTCCAGCTGGTTGGGACTTCTGAGGGGACCCTTTATCCAGATATCCCCAGGGCTTTTGATGCCATTAGTCGGGTCATAGGTCCAGGGAGAGCAAACGATTTTATTATTCTGAAAAGCCTCCTGGGGTTTCAGGGGAGTTCCCCCCGGTTCTAGCTTGTTTCCACTGGCATTATCCGGTCCATATCCTGAAAGGATAAATCCCGATGAGGTAGGGATAGACCAATAGGAGTAATATTCAGTTCCCCCAAGGCTAAAAGGGTCTTTCATCAGGTGAGGGATGTAAGCGATAGGAGTGGTCAGCCGATGGGATAGGACTTGTTTACCATTAGAAGCAATATCCGGGGGAGGGTATTGGCTGTTATCCACATAATAACACTCGATAGCATTGGAAAGGAATCTCATGTCAAAACAGGTAACCAGGATTTTTTCTTCCAAAGTCTTGGTGGAATAATCGGCCTCTTCCCAGGGGACTTGTTTCTCAGGGGCCCAGGGGACTTCTTCTTTCATATCCCAGACAGCAAAGGAATAATATCCCTTTGAAGATGCCCAGATATCTCCCGGGCTGACAATGCCATTGGAAGGGTCATAGGTGAAAGGGCTTTCTTTGATATTCAGCAGGGATATCTCCAGTTCAGAAGCTTCAGTCTGCTGAGTAAAAGAGAGATAATTTTCAGGAACCATATCAGGGCCAAGGCTTCTGGCCAGCCAGCTGTGGGAATCTGCTGTCAGCTGGTAATCATAAAGCCCCATCCCTTTTTGTTTATAAGGGTCCTGAGGAAGGGAAGGAATATAGGCAATCGGGGTGGTAAGAGCCTTGGAAATAACAGGGTTTTGGGCTTCATCTATCGCCGGCGGGGGATAATAGTTCCAATCTACAAAATAACATTCAACCGCCATGGAAATTTTATGTAAATCATTCTGGACTTTTATCAGGCGAGTGGATTCTTCCCCTAATTCCGGAGGTTGATTGGCTGCCAGGACTTGCCAGATCAATCCCATTAAGAAAAGGGAAACAACCAGAAGGAATCCTGCTTTTTTTGTGGAAGAGTCAAGTTTTATCATGGCTCAATACTCCTTTTATGGAGAATCTCAGGGACCTCTTCTCCAGATATCCCCTGCGCTTTTCAGTCCATTAGTGGGGTCATAAGTCAGGGAAGATGATTCCAGTTTATGACCCAGTAATTTATCCGACCAGGCCTGGAAAGGGTCAATTTCCTTTCCATCAGGGTAAAGGGCATTGCCGGGGGTATTATCCGGCCCATAGCTGGTGACAATCCATCCATCTTTGAACCAGCCGGTATGAGGGTCAGCCCCTTTCAGGTCTCCTCCCCCATATTCATAGAGGCCTTTTCCCTGGTTTTTAAAAGGGTCTTTTGCCAGACTATTCAGATAGGCCAAAGGAGTGGTCAGTATCCTGGGAGTAACCGGCCGGCCTTCTTCATCAAAATCAGGCTGGGGGTAGTAATTGTTTTCTACATAATAGGCCTCCAGGGCAATAGCTATACTTCGATGGTCATTTCTTACCCTGGAAAATTTCGATATGATAGAATCATTGGGAGAATGGAGAAATCGGAGATAGAAAAAGCCGGCGGTGAGCAATCCAAAAAGGATAATACAGATAATCCCCAGAATAATCCCTGCCAGCGCAAAGTTTCTGCCGGTTTTATTTCCCGATTGCCGGTATTGCCTTAAGGAAAGATATCCCAGGATCAAGGAGGCAATCCCAAACACTATCCCCACGCAGAAAACTAAGGTCAGCAACCCAATCAATCCCAGTATGAAAGAAACCATTGCTAGTGAATATCCCTGAGGCATTTTGAGCGAAGGCTCTTGATTCTCCATGGACTATGAATCCTCCATGGTTCAGATTGTACTGTGAGAGAGTCAGTTCTGTCTAGCCAAGGTAATTTTAATATAACCTGATGACCCCTCTTGCGTTTTGAGGGGTAGTTCAATCATGATAGATTGATTTTAATGAGGAGTGAAGCAAAACTCCAGTGAGATCAGTCAGTAGGAGAAGGATACTTTAATGGATACAGCATATATCGAAGATGTATATAAAGAGTTACCTTTAGGGCATATCCAGCCTCAGGGTTGGCTGAGGCGGCAATTATGGTTGCAGGGGATTGGGATAACCGGGCATATTGGAGATTTCTGGGAAGATTTAGGGGAGAACAGCGGCTGGCTGGGAGGAACCGGTGAATCTTGGGAAAGAGGCCCCTATTATTGTGATGGATTAATACCCCTGGCTTTCTTATTGAAAGATGACTTTTTAATTGCCAAAGCCCGCCGATGGGTGGACTGGGCCCTTCAAAGCCAGCGGGATGATGGGAATTATGGGCCTGCCAAACTCCAGGATCCCTGGCCCCGAATGGTCATGAATAAGGCTCTGATTCTCTGGTATCAGGGGACAGGAGACCCCAGGGTCCCAGAGTTTCTTAAAAAATATTATCTCTACCTGCAAGACTGGATGAAATCCCATTCCCTGAAACTGGAAGAAACCAATCAATGGGCATGGTATCGGACGGGTGAGGAACTGGCAAATCTCCATTGGTTATATAACCTGACCCGGGAAGATTACTTATTGGAATTAGGGAAGAATATTCTGAAAGATTCCTTTGACTGGGCAGGATTTTTCCAGGAAATGCCTTTTAAGGAAAAAGCTGATAGCTGGAAATATCCCAATCATGTGGTGAATGTGGCCATGGGATTTGCTGAGCCGGCTTACCGATATTGCCTGACTCAAAACCCGGATACCCATGAATCCCTTTCAGTGGGTTGGCAGAATGTCATGAAATATCATGGGATGCCTACCGGAATCTTCTCAGGGGATGAATGCCTGGCAGGGAATAATCCCACTCAGGGAACTGAAACTTGCGCTGTGGTGGAGTTAATGAATTCTATGGGCAGGATCATGAGTCTTTTTGGAGAAGCCCAGTGGGTCGACCGATGGGAGAAGCTGGCTTTTAATGCCCTGCCTGCCTCCATGACTCCCGACCTGTGGGGACATTGTTATGACCAGCAGCCTAATGGGGTCCTGATGACCCTGGCAAAAAGGGAATGGACCACTAATTTTGATGATTCCAACCTGATGGGGCTGGAACCTAATTTTGGCTGCTGTACTGCTAACCTGCATCAGGGTTGGCCGAAATATGCCATGAGACTTTGGATGGCCACTCAGGAAGGAGGGCTGGCAGCCCTCTCTTATGCTCCCTGTGAAATCAAGACTCAATTAAAAGATGGAACCTCCATCGGAATACAGGTTCAAACCCATTATCCCTTCAGAGAATCTGTTCAAATCAGTTTCATGCTGGAAAAAGAAACCTCATTTCCTTTGAAACTCAGGGTTCCCCAATGGTGCCAGAACCCAGGGCTTTGGCTCAATGGAAGGAAGATGGAAAATACTCCTGAGAAGGGGTATTGGAACCTGCAGAATAAATGGAAAGATGGAGACCAGCTGGAACTCAGGTTCCCCATGGAAATCAAGACTGTGAAGGGATACCATGAGTCTGTCTCCGTGGAACGGGGTCCCCTGGTCTATGCTTTGAAGATAGGGGAAGCCTGGTCGAAACTGAAAGGACCTGAACCTTGTCCGACTTGGGAAATCAAACCTGTGACCCAATGGAATTATGGATTGGTAATAGATAAGGAATTACCGGAAAAGTCATTTAAAACCATAGAATCAAGGATGCCCTCACAGCCTTATGATTCTATAGAAACACCGGTAAAGATACTGGCCCAGGGAAAGAAACTTCCTCAGTGGAAATTAGAACATAACTCGGCAGGAGATTTACCCGAGTCTCCTTTGGAATCGAATGAACCAGTGGTAACTATCGAACTGGTACCCTTTGGGGGAACTCAATTAAGATTGACTTCATTCCCTGTAATCATAGAAAACCATTGAAATGGTTTCAATACAACTCATTAGGCCTGAATACCCCGGGCTTAAAGCCCGGGGTATTAATCACAACTCTCTCTTAAAAACCATTTTAATGGTTTTGATTGATTAACATCCATCAATTTAAAACCGGGTGACTTCCAGGTCATAACCGAATTTATCGAAATAGAGGTTTTGACCTTCACATTCCAGTTCTGCCCTCTGGAAATCCACGGTATCCGAACGGAAAGATTTCTTGGGGGGTATCAGAGGCTGAGAATGGTCATTATTCGCTATCAGTCGGTAATGGTCCAAGTTGCCGCAATAGTATTCCCTTAAGAGTCTCGACTGTTCATCTGTCAGGACTGTGTTCTGAGAAGTGACCCAGACCCCCATATCAGGGTCACAGGGAACCCATCCATACCCTTCCAGGTAGATTTCAGTCCAGTCATGAAGATTCTCATCACCCGGACGGAGGCTCCATCCGGATTGCCATCGAGCCGGAATCCCATTATATCGGCATAAGGTAATAAAGGTCATGCCATGTTGGCCGCAATCACCATATCGCTTTGTCAGGACAAAATCAGTGATATTGGGGATAGTGGAATATTCATGGGCATAACTGTATTTGGTGTTATAAGCTATCCAGTCGAATATTTTCCTGGCTTTCAGGTAAGGATTCTTTTCCTTGCCAATGATTTCCCTGCTAAGTTCTTTGACTTTTCGGTCAAAGACCACATGAGGAGGCCTTTCCTGAGTCCATTTCTTATATTCAGCGGACTGGGTTTTATAGGGTTTTACCTTGGCAGGGTCAATCGGTAAATATCTTCCGTAGCCGGTATATTCATAATTCAAGGTAAATACGGTAGGTTCACCTTTTTGGGCAGGCTTCTCAAAATAAACGCTTCGCATCCAGGCATCCCCTGGCGCCAGAATTTTGACCTCAGGATCTGAGGAAATGAATTGGATATCTTTTTGGGAAGCCAGATCCCGAGGGTAGGGCATCCAGCATTTGATGATTTTCCCCTCTTCCACCCCATCGGGTTTTACGGTGATGGTCATCTTCATTCGATACTTCTGAGGAACGACATAAGGGCTGTCAGTATTTTGGGCGGCAGCTTTAGCTTTCTGATAGAAATCCCAGGCAATCAGTTCATGGCTGGGTTCAGCCGGCACTATTTTACGGGCGGCATATTCTGGATACCGGATAAACAAATTTGATTTGGAAGAATTAAAAAACTTCAAATTTCCATCAATGATTTTCCAATCCAGGTATCGGGTATCGATGAGTTTTTGGAATTCTTCAGGACTCATATTTTTAACATCTGCTGTTAATTGTGAATAAACTTCATCCGGAGTTTTCCGGTAATCTCTGGCTATCCGATAAAGCCTGTCAATTTCATATTCCAGTGATTCTTTATCGGAAAGATTCAGGGATTCCCCTTCCTGGGAGGTGAGATAATTAGAAATGATTTGGGAGGTTTTGGAAAACTCGCCCTGTTCTTCAAGGTTCCAGATTTGAGTCCAGAGATCGCTAAGTGTCATAGTCCATCCTGTCGAAACGAATAAGATACTTACTAAAGTAAATAGGAAGATTTTCCTTTTCATAAGTTCTCCAGTCAAGTAATAAAGTCAAATAGCCAAGGATACTGGTTCTAATAATATCATAGTTTTATGGACTTGGAGGGGACGGTTAAGTGAATCAAAAAGCCGGTTCTCTGGAGACAGTGAACCGGCTTGTAAGAATCTATTTATCTTGAGAAACGACCTACCATATCCGGTAATGCAGGGTAAGAAGCATGAGGCTCTCTCTGGTACCAGTAGGCTACTGAAGAGATATCATCGGTCAGAGGTTGAAACTTCATATCTGGATACCAGCCTAAAGCTTGAATGGTAACCTTTAAATCCTGCCGGAATCGGATAGGGTCCATTACATGCCAGCGGTAATTGGCATGCCGGGGTACTTCTCCAGGTTCTTTTCGCCATAAGGGATATCCCAAAAATGGGGTGGAGTAGGTTTCTCCGAAACACCAGGCTCCCCCAAAATAATCTTCAGTACCGGTTCCGCAGATGGTGGGATATTCAGTATCTCCATCCATAAAGAATTTGATTTCACCTTCCCCCCACCAACCATTGGACATCTGGGTCCATGCTAGGAAAGTTCCTACATAATGGCCTTCTCCCTGGATGCCATCGAGGATAGTATAATCAGGGTTCTCACGAGTAGTCATGGCACGGCGGAATTGGGTATGAAAATAGGCAGCTTCTTCCGCCACCGGGCCCAGAGTGTAGGAAATCTGGTAATAAAGTCCGTCGATATCTTCAAAATGCTGGGACTCCATGGTGATTTTACAGGATTTACGGAATGGCATTGGCCAATAACAATTAAAACCTCCGGTGGGATTCACGCAAACCATCATGGAATTGACGTTATAACGAAGTCCATGTCCGTTACAGAAGAAATCTCCAACCGGGCATTCCACAGAAGGAGTTTCTTCCCCATCCCAATAGAACCGAAGGATAAAATTCCGATAGACTTTGTCGGTGAGAGTCAGCCAGATATGAGTGATCTGTCCAGGTCCTTTAATGTCAGCCAGGACTGCTGTTTCTCCCTTTTTCATATTAATATAAGGACGAATTTTCCAACCTTTACCCATTCGGGAGGCGGCGGCTTTCTCATCAGGGATTGCTTTGGCTCCGTTAGCTCGCTCTCCGGTGGGGTTCTCAGGGGAAATCGAACGGCTCTCTACTCCGGATATCAAGGGCAGGCTGTTCATACCAAAATAACTGGGAAATGGGATTGTCATGAGATTTCTGAACTCCTTAGATGCATTTTCAAAAATATATCCCTTTCAAGGGGTACAATCATTTTAGAAGGATTCAAAGAAATCTACAATTGTGTGACTGATCAAAGCTGGTCCAGGACTTCTCTGGCTTTTTCCAGCAAGGTATTGAAGGTAAATGGCTTTTGGAGAAATTGTAATCCTTTAGGAACCACTCCTTGGGGAGTAATAATATCTTCAGGATATCCGGACATATATAGCACTTTGATATCAGGCCGAAGCTCATGTATCTTTTCGTATAATTCCCTGCCATTCATATGAGGCATGACCACATCAGTCAATAACAAATCAATTTTCTTGGAACTCTTCCCATATAAATCCAGGCATTCAATCCCATCTTTGGCTTCAAGAGTCTTAAATCCATGATTTTTGAGAATTGAACACGCCAGTTTGCGGACCATCTCATTATCTTCGACCACCAGGATAGTTTCTGTTCCTTTAATGATTTGTTTAATAGGAGTGGTCCTTACCGGTGGAGAACTCTTGGCTTGGCTTCGAGGAAAATATAACTGAAAAATAGTGCCTTGGGCCGGTTCACTTTGTACTTGTATATATCCCTGATGCTGCTGAATAATTCCATAGACTGTCGACAGTCCCAGGCCTGTTCCACTGTCTCCTTTGGTAGAATAGAAGGGTTCATACAGGTGTTCAAGGATTTCTTTACTCATCCCGCTACCCGTATCAGCGATCGATAAGAGGATATATTGTCCGGGTTTGCTGCCAGGGGTTGCTTCACACCATTGGGAGTCCAATTCCACTGGACGTGTTTCTATGGATAATGTTCCCCCTTGGGGCATGGCATCCTGAGCATTTAAAGCCAGATTCAAGATTACCCGCTTAATTTGGGAATCATCTCCTTGTATAAAAAGGGGGGCATCTCCGGTTTTTAACGAAATCTGAATATTTTCCCGGATAGTCCTTTCCAGCATTTCTTTAAAATCAACCAATAGTACTTTCAAATCCATGGATTTCAATTCGACTTTTTGTTTTCGGCTGAAAGTCAGTAATTCCCGAGTAAGGGATTGAGCTCCTTCAGCGGCTTTCCGGACAGTCATTAAGTTTTCTCTGGCAGTCTGACTGAGGGAAGAATCATCCATCAACAGTTCAAGATATCCCAGAATGGGAGTCAGGAGATTGTTGAAATCATGGGCAATCCCTCCTGCCAGCCTTCCCATGGATTCCAGTTTTTGCTGCTGCTGGAGAGTTTCTTCCATTTTAACCTGCAGGGTGATATCCCTGGATACGGCAATATACTGGAGGATTTTGCCCTGAGGGTTTCTGACCGGGGTCAGGGTGATAGCTTCAATATAAGCAGACTGGTCTTTACGTTTGTTGAATACCTGTCCCTGCCAGATATTTCCAGAACGAAACGCCTGCATAATCTCCTGGCAGGTTTCCTGATTCTGGGAAGCCAGGTGAAGTTGGTTGAAATCTTTGCCTCGGCATTCCTGATGCGAATATCCTGTCATTTGGCAGAAGGCTGAATTCGTATAGAGAATGATCCCTTCTTTATCCAGGATAATTATAGAATCGGTGGTTTGCTCTACCGCTTGCCAAAGCTGCTGACGTTCTTCCTCCACGTGGATCTGTTCGGATATATCCGTAAAAAAAACAGCAACAGCCTTAGGCTCCGGCTGGAAGGCGTAAATCTCATAATGGGCCGAATGGTCCGGATGTTGATAATAAAAATCTTTAGCATGCCAACTGATGCCATCCCGGGCAACCTTCCGAAAGATAGCCGGAATATCTGTTTTTTCAATGCCGGGGAACAAATCTTCCAGGGTCTTCTCAATCAGGGAAGATATTTTTAGTTTCAATATTCGGACTGCAGATGAGTTTCCTCCCGTCAAGATGAGCTGATTCTCAGGTTCTAGCCGGTAAAACAACATCCCGACCGGGGAGGATTCCACAATGGTCCGATATTTTATTTCGGAGAATTCCAAATCCCGAAGCTTATTTTGCAACTCTGAAAAATAGCTTTTATGGACAGAGGAGGGTCCCAGCCCCAGTAATTTCTCACGAAGACTGTTCTCCTGGGGAGTAATGTCAGAGGGCTTCGGCATAGAGTTCCTCCAGTTCCCCAATGCTGACGGGCCGTGGATTGGTTAACAGGCAAGGGTCTTTAATGGCTGTTCGCGCTAATTGGGGAATATCGCTCAGGGTATATCCTAGATTGGATAATTTCATGTTCAATCCATATTCTTGGGTTAACTGGATTAAATGATTAAGGAGAATATCTCTCGCCTGCTCCTGGGTCTTTCCGACAAAATCAAGGTCCATTGCCTTGCCAATCCTTAAGTAACGGTCAGTGGCAGACTTGAAATTGAATCGGATGACATGGGGTAATAACAGGGCATTGCTTTCTCCATGATTGGCATCACTGTACCCACCCAAAGCATGGGCCATAGCATGAACTGCTCCCAAGCTGGCATTGGAGAAGGCAAAACCAGCTTCCATACTGGCCAACATCAAAGGATCTCGATGTTTGATATCTTTTAGATTATTAACGGCTTTGGACAAGTGGTTAGAAATTAGGCTGATGGCATTGAGTGAAAATAAATCAGTAACGGGAGAACTGGCATTCGAAACCAGAGCTTCAATCGCATGGCAAAGGGCATCCATTCCTGTCTGGGCCGTTTGCTGGGAATCTAAAGTCAGGGTTGTTTCCGGGGATATCAGGGAAATATCAGGAACTAGGGCTTTACTGATAATGGCAATCTTCCGCCTGTTTTGAGAATCAGTAATAATGGCAAACTGGGACACATCGGCTGAAGAGCCAGCAGTTGTAGGAATACAAATCATAGGCGGACATGGGGTTTTTAAGGTATCAATACCTTCATAATCCAGGATAGACCCTTGGTGGGAGGCTATAATCCCGACTCCTTTGGCGCAATCTATGGAACTCCCCCCGCCTACTACGATTATCCCATTGCATTGGTCGGAATGATACTGTTCCCATCCGGACATAACTTCATAATCTTTAGGATTGGGAGTTAATTTAGAAAACAGGCTGTAGTAAAGACCCATTTTTTCCAAAATCTGCAGGATCTGCCCAGTCCATCCTGCCTTGATGACTCCTTCATCGGTAACAACAAAAACCCGATGAATCCCCATGTTTACGGCATACTGTCCGACTCTTAAGTGGGCGCCGGGCCCGTATATGATTTCTGGGGCCAGGAATTTGCGTAACTCGGTGAATTGCTGAGAATACTCATCCATAAGACCCTCCATTCGCATGCATCTATTTGGATTTTAGCTTACTTGGCATGAAGTGTCTATTCTCTCAGCCGATAGTTATTCATTACCCGGGGTAGGAGTTGAAAAGAATTGGAGTTCGGGGTACTATGAGGTAAAGGGGGATGTTACTATGGCAACCTTCAAAATTCGAGTGCTGGATGAAGCCCAGGAACCTATGCTCGGAGAACGTGTCGTTATGGAATATACCCAACCCCGTCATGCTATGAGTTCAGATGAACATACCGATTCTAAAGGTTATGTTGAATTTAGCGGATACGAACCGGGAGAAGGACATATTTTCGTGCATGGTGCCAGGTTTGGGCCTTATCAATTCCGGGATGGGGATGAAATAACCATTATCTTGGATTCTCGGTCACTTAAACATTCTTTGGGGAAAACAGCATAACAGATTTATTAAAAAAGAATTGATTACTTATGTGGCCTTTTCTTATCTCTGTTGATTAGTCATATTTATATTCGATTATAAAAAGAGAGAGTCTATTCTTCCCTTTCATTTGTTTTTTCCGTCAGCGCTTCTGAAAGCTTCTGAGATGATTCGAAACAGAGAAGGGTCATGCCGGATGACCAGGATTCGGACCGGCAGTTTGCCTGTATTTTCTGAATAATGGGGCTGAGTTGCCAGGTAATGTAGGGATTCGCCCTTTTTAATGATGTATTTGGTGCTATTATCAAATCGCAGGGTGAACTCTTCACCTTCCAGAAGTACTGCGACTTCTTCTCCGGCTTCGGCCTTATATCTTCCTTTTTTGGTCTTCTCTCCCGGTTGCAACTCCACGATAAAGGGGAACATCTGGGCATCGATGATATTGGCTTTAGTGGTCCGGTAGGGAATCCCTCCAAAAGACAAGGTCATCCAATCTTCCGGCGGATTATCCATCTCCTTGCGGGTGATATGGACGCATCCTTCATCATGGGGGAGAATGAAAGACCTTACATCAAACAAAGTGGGGATATCCAGTATCAGCGAGAGCTTATCATAGGTCTCTTCTGTTTTGGGAACCAGTTTCCCGGTCAAAATCCTGGATAAATAACTGGGAGTGATGGCTTCTTCCCGGCTTAGGTGATGCCTCTCAATGGCTCGGTCTATCAGCTCCCGGACAGTGATATTCTCCCCTTGCAATTCTTCCATCCTTTTTCGGGCTATCCGCAGAAATAGCTCCACCCCTTTTTGAAAATCTGACTTGCTGCTTTCACTCTGGCGCATCGGTCTCCTCCCGTGAATGACTTTATATCAGTTTAATTGAATTTTAGAGGAAAGTAAACGGAATGCTATAAAGGAAATTAATTTCCTGTGAAGAAATATTTATCTTGACTTAGGAAAGTGACTTATATACCATGAGGATGGATGAGGAAGACCAGGAAAGGGAGGATGGAAGAAAATGAATCCATCAGTGATAAAGGAAAAAGGGTGCAAGGATACTTATTCTGCCATGGAAGGACTATTGGAAGAATCGGCCCGTCATATTCGGAGGCTGATGGTTGAATCCATCTATTATGCCAATCAGGACGCTCCCCGAAGGGGCCATTATGGGAGTTCCACCTCTTCTGTGGAAATCAGTCTGGCGGAGATAGTTCGGTTGGCGAATCCTTTTTATGATTTTATTGCCTGGAAACCTCATGCCAGTCCGGTAGTTTATGTGCTTTTATATTTATTGGGAGAACTATCGTTGGAGGAATTGAAAACCCTGCGGCAGCGAAACAGTCCCTGCCAGGCCTATATGAATCATTGGCTGACACCTGGAGTGGATATCTCCACCGGGTGTATGGGGTTTCCTTTGCCCTTTTGTTGTGGGAAGGCTATGGGAGACAAGATAGAAGGCCGGGGGCGAAGAGTTTTGGTCAACCTGGGGGATGCCGAGTTCACCATGCCCATGGGTGTGGAATCCTTGCGTTTTGCGAAGCTGAATCGGTTGAACCATTATGGAATTATTGTGGATGATAACCGGCAGTCAATGTCGGGATTAACTTCTCACTTAATGGGAGAAAGGCCCCTGGAAGATTATTTCCGCTTTTTCGGATGGAATGTCCTGGTCGCGCAAAATGGCCATGACCTCGCAGAACTATGGGAAGTCTTCTCGGATTTCGAAAGGGAAATCCAGGTCAGTGAAAGGCCTACTGCTGTGGTGGCGAAAACCGATAAATGGCATGGGCTGCCGAATCCCCAGTCAGTGGGGCATCATGCTCATATGAATACCCTGACTGAGGAGACTTTTCAACAATATCGAAAAGATAATGGTTGGGAAGATATGCCGTTATTTACTCCTCCCCCCTTGGAGGTCCTGGAATATTTCAGGGAGTTATCTTCCCGGCTGAAGGAGAATGCCCAGAGACACTTAATGCAGGAGTCAGGAACTCAGGTCAGTTTTACCGGGATACTTCCCACTCCCGCCAATCACTCCCGAAGTCCCTTGCAGGCGGTCCAGGAATCTTTCCGATATTTGATTCATACCCCTGAAGGCAGGAAGACAATCCTTTATGTAGATCCGGATTTAGGTAAATTTCCGGGGCTTCTGCCTCAGTATTCAGGGCCTGATTCAGTGGAAGGAGAAATGTATTCCCTGAAACATCCTGAAGGTTTTGTGATTCGGGCAGGGTTGGCGGACCCGTTTGCGGTAGCCATTACTGCCGGACTGGGAAAAAATAGCCAGGGCCGTTATCCCATCATCCCCATCCTGGATGGGTTTGGTTTACTGGTTTCGGAATCGGTTAAGCAGGGTTCATTGGAGGGTTCCCGTTTTCTGATTCTGGGAATTGAGACCAATGCCTGGGAGGGGCTGACCCATCAGCCAGGGACTTCCGCTAATACTGTTTTCAGAAACCTCCCCGATCGGCCGGTGTCTCAATGGGGAGGACCCTGGGAATGTGGTGTCTGGTCTTATTATCCTGCCCATCCCCGGGAAGCTAAATTGATTTTTGAAGATTGTATCCTTCATCGTAAGATGGCTTACCTGAAAATGATTGCTTTTACTCCTCCTGAAGATTGTCTGGATTTATTCAAAGACATAACCGATAAGGAATTCCTTTCCGGGGGATATGTGGTCGGCCCTCGATATGATTCTCCTGATTTAGTGATTCTGACCTGTGGCCGGGAAGTTTATTCTTCCCTGAATGCTGCCCGACAACTTCGGCTCCTTTATCCTGAGAAGAAAATTCAGGTTTCTGTAATTAATTTATTAAATCTTCCCGTTTCTCAGGCAGAATACAGTCTTCGGAAAATGGATGAATTGGTTCCTCCCCATGCTTCTCTCTTAAGAGTGGCAGGACTTCCTCTGGATGCGTTGGGTATCGCCAAGGGGGCTTCTGAAATAACCCTGGGGACTCATCTGCTCACCCAAAGCTCTACTCAGGATGAATTGTCCCAAGACCAGGGATATGATGTAAACTCTATTTTGAAAGCGAGCCGGAGGTTATTGGGAGTTGATTTCAAATAACTTTATTAAAATAAGGTGTCTATTCGGTATTGATATAATTGGATTATGATACTGACTCATTAGGGGTATTGGAGATGACTCGTAGAATTTAATCCTCTTGCCTCTATCCTTGTGATTTCTGAAGTTTTCCAACCCGTAGAATTAAGAAATATTCTTATAAAGAAAAAACTGGAAAACTCACTTCCTCAATTTCAAGCTGAGGTAAATGATATCCAATCAGGAAAGTTACAAGCAGGTTCGGATGAAAGATATCCCCTACCGGATTCTGTGCCAGCCCAATTTGCGGATAAATGGTCCATGAAGGTGAACCAATAAGAATTCTTTTTTATACCGGCGGTTTTGGGTTTGGGACACTCACCATCGGGGTTATTTTTATGATGCGGGAGGGGAAAACTCATAAGGGCCCTGAGCTTCTTCCTCACTGGTTTTGGTATTTGGATTAGTTGAATAGCCGCTACCTTTTCTCCTGGATATATTCGGAAGGAGTTATTTTCTTGATTTTCCTAAACATTTTAGAGAATAGGAGGGGGTCTTCATAGCCGACTGATCGGGCAATATCTCCAATGGAGAGAGAAGTATTTTCCATTAGTTCACAGGCTTTAGTGATTCGATAATCAATTAAGAAAGCCTGGGGAGACCGTTGGAGGACTTCTTTGAACAGGGAACAGAGATAACTACGGTCCAGCAGGACCTGCTTTGCCAGGTCCTGAATAGTTAACTTGCGGGAGTAATTTTTTTCAATATATTCAATAGACCTTCGGATGTATTCTTCTTTTCGATTTTCAATTGGTCTCAGGGAGGTCATCTCTTTTCTTAACTCAATCAAATGAGATAAAAAAAGATATAAATATCCTAACATCCTCACTTCTCTGGCCTTATTTAAATGTCTGGCTTCCAACATATCCCAGCAACATTCCCGGATAAAATCATCCTCTCCTCCACTGAAGATGGGATTTTCCTGGTTTAGGCGAGCCTGGGTCAGATAAGATTCTGCTTTTAATCCGTTAAACCCCACCCAGATATAATGCCAGGGGTCCTGGCTATCTGCCTCATAATAGGTGACAGCTCCGGGGCAGATAAGAAATCCTTGTCCCTTTTGCAGGGAGTAGGTTTTATCTCCCACCTGGAAAATCCCTTTTCCTTTCAGGATGTAGTGGATAAGAAAATGGTCCCGAACCCAGGGCCCGAAAGAATGACAGGGTGCGCATTCTTCTGTCCCACAATGATACATACTTAAATCAGTCAGGTTTAATCGGGTTAACTCTATATTTTCAAGCATAATTTGATGAATAATATTTTAAATATATTTAATAATCTCACATAATGCCATATTTATTCAACAACCTTCCATTTACTCTAGGGGATTTTCAAGGATAGAATTTATTTAAAATATGATAATTCGAGGTAGAGGAAAAATAATATGCCTAAGATAACGTTTATGGGTGCTGGAAGTTCAGTATTTGCTAAAAATGTATTAGGGGATTGTATGTTGACCCCCGCCCTGCAGGAATCAGAGATTGCTTTATATGACATTAATGAACAAAGGCTGAAAGATTCTGAGAGCATGCTTCAGAATATTAATGAAAATTGCAATCAGAGCCGTGCCAAGATTACGGCCTATACTGACCGGAAAAAAGCCCTGGCTAATGCTGACTATGTGGTCAATGCCATTCAGGTGGGAGGGTATGAACCCTGTACGGTAACGGATTTTGAGATTCCCAAAAAATATGGGTTACAGCAGACTATTGGGGATACCTTGGGAATTGGGGGTATTTTTCGGGCATTAAGGACTATTCCGGTGATGCTGGATTTTGCTAAAGATATGGAAGAAGTTTGTCCGAATGCCTGGTTTTTGAATTATACCAATCCCATGGCAATGTTGGCAGGCGCCATGCAGACAGCTACCCAGATGAAAACCATTGGGTTATGCCACAGCGTTCAGATTTGTGTGCCGGACTTATTCCAATTTCTGGGGATGGAATATGACAATCGGGTTCAGTGGAAAATTGCCGGGATCAATCATATGGCATGGCTGTTAGAAGTAACTCGGGATGGTAAGGATCTGTATCCCGAAATCAAAAAACGGGCTTCAGAGGTAACCAAACGCCATGGCAATATGGTCCGCTTGGAAATCATGAAACAGTTTGGGTATTATGTGACCGAATCCAGCGAACATAATGCAGAATATATGCCTTACTTTATCAAGAATCGATATCCTGAAATGATTGAAAAACTCAATATCCCAATTGATGAATATCCCCGCAGATGCATAGATCAGATTAAAAAATGGGAGACGATGCGGGAAGAACTGATTACCAATAAACAGCTGGAGCATCAGCGGACCCATGAGTATGCTTCTTATATTATTGAGGCCATGGAAACCAATGTGCCTTATAAAATCGGCGGGAATGTCATGAATACAGGACTGATACCGAATCTACCGGCGGAAGCCTGTGTGGAAGTTCCCTGTTTTGTGGATGCCAGTGGGGTAACCCCGACTTATGTGGGGAATCTGCCTCCTCAGTTGGCGGCCCTAAACCGGACGAATATTAATGTTCAGATTTTGACCCGGGAAGCAGCCCTGACCCGTAAAAAAGATTATATCTATCATGCGGCAATGTTGGATCCCCATACTTCATCTGAACTCAACATTGATGATATCAAAAACCTTTGTGATGATTTGATCGAGGCTCATAAGGGATGGTTGCCTGAATATCGTTAGAGGAAAATCGAGGAAAAGAGTAACGGTTGAGACAGAAGTTCTTTTTGGATAGAGGACTTCAGGCAATCGCCTGTCGAGTAAAGAGGGAGATTCCTTCCGGGGGGGAGGTTTCTTCCTCTTTTTTTAATGGATAATAAACAGGCAAAGAGAGTCAGCCACTTTTGATAAGTGGCTGAGGGTAAGAGGTTATAGGGTGTGAAGTGGGGTTCTGAACCTTTGAACTGAATTATAAACAGTGATGGAGAATGATTGATGAGGGCTATCCCCATGTATTCAAGAGGTATCTTGCTTCATCAAATCTCTTATTAATATTTTCCTAATTCTTTGGCCAGTTTAATAATCTGTTTAAAGTTCTCCAGGCTGACTGAAGAGGGGACCGAATGGTCTGAGGAAAAGATATAACCGCCATCTTTCTTAAGAATGGGGATAACCTGTTTCATTTCATCGGTAATACTTGCATAATCATCCCAGAGAACTGCATTCACACCTCCATGGAGAACTAATTTATCTCCATAATCCTTTTTTAATTGGACTGGATTCATCCCGGCTTTCACTTCCAGAGGATTCAGGGCATCGACTCCAATTTCTATTAAATCGGGAATGAAGGTCCTGATATCTCCACAGGAATGCAGATGGGTTTTGATACCTTTGGCATGGGCCCAATCAACTGCCCTTTTGTGGACAGGTTTCAGTAGTTCCCGATACATGGAGAGGGAGAAAAAGGGATGCTCCTTATATCCCATATCATCCCACCAGTGGATGGCATCAAAATGATAACCGGCCTGCCAGATTTGCTCATACAAAGTAATATTCAAATCCAGGAAGGTATTAAACATATCCCTACACCATTCAGGATCTTCTGCCATGGCAATTAATAACCGTTCGGTCCCGACTACCTGTGAATGGGTCACATCAAAACCAAACCAGAATGCCGCTTCAATAAAGTAATCCTTCTCTTTCCATAAGGCATAATCTTTTTCAAGCTGTTTCCAGTTGATGCGGACAGGACTCTCGGCCAGCATCCGGTTTTTAGCCTGTTGCCAGCTGTCAGGGTCTTTAATAGCATGGTCTAGAAATAAAGGAGTGGAAGCTCGATGTTTCCAGGTCTTTTGAGTGACCCCCCAGGCCGTGGTTTGAATGATATACTCATCGGTCTCTTCAATCGTTTTGATTTCATATTGAGGAGAAATATCGGTCCATATCTGGGGGAGATAATCAATATCAAAATATTCCGGGATGTGGACATTTTGGGGTAACCCTTCCTGATGCCATCTTTCAAGGGTCGCTCCCCAGATATCATCGACAATCGGGATCCTGTCAGCTTCCTGGTGGTTAAACATTCGGTAAAAACGTTCTCGGGAGGTAAGGTTTATCATGGAGGTTACATCTTCTCTAAAGCAGCAATCCGTTCTTCAGTAGGAGGGTGAGTGCTGAAGAGTTTATTGACAAGCCCCCCATGTTCAATCAGGGGATTCACGATATAAAGATGGGCGGTTGCCTTATTGGCAGCTTCCAGGGGTTCAGTATCAGCAGAAAGTTTCTTAAGAGCATCCGCCAGCCCTTTGGGGTATCGGGTTAAGAGGGCTCCACTGGCATCGGCCAGAAATTCTCTTCGCCGGGAAATGGCCAGATGAATCAATTGGGCAACAATGGGCGCCAGGATGGCAAAGACGATTCCAATCACCAGGAAAATAGCGGCTCCACTGCTGCTGCCGCCTTCTTGCCGCCGGTCATCAGACCGGGAACTGTATCTTCCCCTGCCTCCACCCCACCAGAGAGAACGCATGAACCATTCCGATAACAGGGTCAATGTCCCCAGCATGACAGCCGTAACCGTCATCAGCAGGGTATCATAATTCTTGATATGGGAAAGCTCGTGGGCGATAACCCCTTCCAGTTCACTTCGATTGAGTTTTTCAAGAAGTCCGGTGGTTACGCAAACGACGGCATTCTGGGGATTTCTCCCGGTAGCAAACGCATTAGGGGCAGAATCTTCTATGACATATATCTTGGGTTTGGGAAGCCCGGCTGCCAGACACAGGCCTTCAACGACATTATCCAGCATGCGGTCTTCTTCATGGGTGGCAGGCCGGGCGCCGCTCATTCCCAGGACAATCTTATCACTATAGTAATAGCTGAAAAATGTCCCTAGAAAAGAGACTAGCAGGGCAAAAGGAAGGGCAATCTCTCTATATCCCATGGCTGAAGAGATGATATACATGGCAATAATGACAAATACCATAAAGAAAAAGACAATCAGCCAGGATTTGGTTTTATTGGCTTGAATTATATTTCTAATCATAATGGGATTGAAATGATAAAAAGGAAGAGGGCCGGTTCCTCCAACCCTCCTCCCTTAAGATGCTTATTTATTTGGTAAAACTGACTTTGACAGGTTCCCGTGCCGCCGCTTCTTCGATTCGGAAATATTCCTTCTCTTTGAATCCAAACATCCCGGCAATAATATTGGTCGGGAATGTTTGCTGCAGGGCATTGAATTGCATTACCGAATCATTGTAATACTGGCGGGCATATGCAATCTTTCCTTCTGTGCCGGCCAATTCTTCCTGTAATGCCAGAAAATTCTGATTGGCTTTTAAGTCAGGATAGGCTTCCGCTACCGCAAACAGGGATTTGAGGGCACCAGTCAGCATATTCTGGGCTTCTGCCTGATTTGCGACACCTGACCCGGCATTGGCAACCGCAGCTCTGGCCTGAGTTACTTTTTCCAGGGTTTCTCTTTCGTGAGAAGCATATCCTTTAACCGTTTCTACCAGGTTGGGAATAAGGTCAAAACGTCGTCGCAACTGGACATCGATTTGTGCCCATCCTTCATCGATTTGATTCCGCATGCGTATCAATCGATTATATTGGACGATGGCATAAAGAATTCCCAGAACCAATAGAATCAGTATGACGATCATCAACATGCCTCCGGTAATTAAGGTTCCCATGAAAGTCTCCTTTTTATAGTAATCAATAAATCAAAATCACTTCCAAATGATAGAATGCTTCAGCCAAGGGGTCAAGGAAATTCATTACTCGCCCGCTACACAAAACTTGTTTCGTCCCGCCCTTTGGGCTTTGAGCATGGCGACCCTTACTTCCTGGAAGAGGTCAACCAGGACTGGTTCATGTTGATTCGTGATGACAATGCCGCCGCTCAGGGTCACTGTGACTCCGGAACCAAAATCGTAGAGGGAAACTTTTTCCAGAATTCGTTTGGCGCATGAATGGGTCTTGTCGAAATCTGTGTTGGGCTTACAGATAATGATTTCATCGAGTCCATGCCGGCCAATCAAGTCAATAGCGGTCAATTCATTCCGAATGATATCGACAATGGTTCGGAACAATTCTTCCCCTGCTTTTTCTCCATGGACTTCCCGATAGGTTTTATAATGGTCGATATCAAACAGCATCAGGCTGACCGGATATTTTTGTTCTCTGGCCCGGATTAATTCATATTCGACCCGTTCCCGGAAATAGGAATAAGTAAAAATATGGGCTTTCTCATCCATAGTTGCCAGTTTTCGAGTCAAATGAATCAGGCGTTCTTTATGGATGGCCAAGCCTACTACATTTCCTAAAATAGAAAAGAGAGTTCGATCCGTTGGGAGAAAATGGTTCTTTTCCGGGTGGCAGGCATAAAGGTATCCTGCCGCATTCTGCTCATAAGCAATGGGAGCCAGAATACAGGATTGCATATCCTGTTCTAGTTTTAAATCATCATAATAAGGAGAGTCGGGACCAATCTCATTAATCAAGATAGGTTGTTGGGCTCTGATGACTTCAGCCACAATATCTTTCCCTATAGAGCGCTTGAATTCCTTGGTAAAGGTATAACTGATTCCTCGGGAGCCTCGGATGTAAAGCTCCTCGGTGGTCTCATCCAACATGATTACGGCCACACAGGAACAGGCAAACATATTCCTGCAGGATTCGGTAAAAATGCTGCAAGTTTCTTCGGCAGGGATGGTATGGTTCATTACATCAATGATCTTCAGCAGGTTGTTTAGTTGGTCTCCTAGTATCATTGTCTTTCCCTCCTGCCTCATTCTAGCACTGGGATTGGCAGGGGTCTACATTCTTTTTGTTATAGGGAGATTTCAACAAAGGAGAATTGCCATTCATTGCTTCTCTTGGTTACAATAGGGCAGGAAGGCCTGTCCATTCAGAAAACGAGACGCTTGGGGAGTATAGCTTTCTATGAAAAGGATTCATTGCCTTTAGGTCGGGAGATTGGTTTATTCATTTATTTCACATATAAAGCCATAGAGTCTATTCAGGTGTTTGATGAAAGGAGGTTTTCGATGGAAAGAATCATTGGATATGCCACAAAAGTGGGTACGGACAGATATCGAAATCGAATGCTTCCTCTTACCCATTCCCTGTTTTATCGAGAAGCTCGAGATTTGTGGTTTTCTTCATTAGGAATGGGGACCTATCTGGGGACTCCGGATGTCTCCACAGATGTCAGATATGCTGAAACCCTCCTCCAGGGAGTACGGATGGGTTGTAATGTCCTGGATACGGCTCTGAATTATCGGTTCCAACATAGTGAGAAGACTGTTGGGAAGACCCTTCGCCTTCTTCTGGAAAAAGGATTCTGTCAACGGGATGAACTGGTTATCTCAACCAAGGGCGGTTTTCTTTCTGTTCAGCAGGGGCAGGAAGACTACCTGGACTATTTCAGAAAATACTATGTTGACAGGGGGTTGGCCTCTATGGATGACCTGGTAATGGGGTGTCATTGCCTGTCGCCTGATTTTATCTTTTCAGAATTGGAACAAAGCCTGAATAACTTGGGATTGAAAACCATTGATGTTTATTTTATTCATAACCCTGAGACCCAGTTGGAGTCTGTTGAACCTGAATTGTTATATGAAAGGTTAAGCCGACTTTTTACCTGCATGGAAGATTGGGTCCGGGCTGGGAAACTTCGATATTATGGTATTTCTACCTGGAAAGGATTACGGGTAGAACCCGAGGAAACGGAATTCTTGGATTTATCCCGAATTCTGAATATTGCCAGAGAGGCAGGGGGAGAGGCCCATCATTTTCGCGCCCTTCAGTTTCCCTATAATATGGCAATGACTGAAAGCTGGTTGGAACTAAACCAACAGTATCAGGGTGAACCGGCTACCGTATTTTCGATTGCGGCTTCTGAAGAAATGATTACCTATGCCAGCGCTCCCCTTTTACAGGGAGATTTAATTGGGGATATGCCGGATCATCTGGCCTCTGCTTTTGAATCTCTTGAAAGGCCGGCTCAGAAAGCCTTACAATTTACCCGTTCTGTTCCCGGATTATCTTCTTGTCTGGTAGGTATGAGCCATCTTTCTCATTTGAATGAGAATTTGGCTATATCCAAGCTTCCCCCTTTATCCCCGGATGAATATCAAGGATTGCTGGGGATTTTATAACAGGGAAGAATTTTTCACTTGAACTCTTTTTCATCCCTATTTTATCTTGTTGACACTCCCTTGGTGCCGTTTCCGATATCCTTCTGATTTCAGTAATGATTCCGAATATACAAAGACGATGACATATAGAATCATTGAGTATTTATCCTTTTTGACAGCTGTCAAAAGATTATATTATTGATAATAAAGAAGTTAGGATTTAGAGGGTTTCTGTCAAAATAAAAGGAAGGGTCAAAGAGGTTTAAAAAAAAGGGAACCTTTTAAGAAGATTCCCTCAATATAAGTTTTAATGACAGGACCGGGAGACCCTTTTATTCAGGTTTCCCGGATATAAGAATTAATCCAATAAATACCAGTACTTTACATCTGTCAGGTCAGAAGAAACTACTGTTTCATTTCCTGATTTAAGGGTATTCCATTGGTTCCAGAAAAGGGTCTTGGGTGAATATGGCAGTTCTACGATATAATCCCTTCGCCCGGACCAGGAATAGTCTGCAGCCAAGGGATAGGCTTCAAACTGGTAATAGCTTCCGGTATTGGCCTCAATACTAAAATTAAACCCGGCCCAGGTGGTTTGTAAGAGTCCCTTGCTTCCCTGCTCAATCCCTGCCAGAGCAATATTCTTGATATTATCATGGTCATACCAGGGAGAAGGGATTGTCGGGTATCCTTCAGCTTTAAAGACGGTCAGTGACCCGTAGTTTCCCGGGGCAGTGGCTCCATAATGCCAGTCGGCAATGTTGTACTTCGGGTATCCGGCATTGGCTTCGATTGCCTTCAGATTAGCCCTCATCCCAGTGGCATCTGTATAGGTGGCAGCCAGAGCGGCTCCCGGAGATTCGGTTTTGTGCAGTAGCATATCCCCCCAGAACATCAGGTCAATATCTTTATTGGCAAAATACTGGGAGACTTTGGCAAAATCCATTTCCAACAGTTCTCTAACTGTATATCCAACAGACCGCTCTGGGAAAGTGGTATATGTGGTCGAGTAAACCTCATCATGCCCGATATGGAAATATTTAGGCTTAAACAAACTTACCACCTCATCATAGATATCAAAAAGGAATACATAGCTGGCTTCATCAGTAATGCAATAGGCATAGGGGGTCCCAGCAGTGATAGTGGTATCTTCTGATATTTCCCAATGATATCCATTTCTAAAGGCCCAGGTGAAATGTCCGGGTCCATTGACCAGAGGAGCCACATCAATAAACCGGTCGTTGGCATATTTGATATATTCAGCCACATCCGCCTGGCTTTGTCCCCAAGGAGAATAATAGATTTCAGGATGATTCTTATATTCCATATAATCGATCTGAAGAACATTATTATTCATCTTCCAAAGGGCCATCATATCGATCAGCCGTTTCTGTTCCGCCAAGGCATCTTTCCCGGTAAAGGTATGGATAGCTCTGTAACTTAACTTGGGATAATCCTCCATTTTTACATATCGAAGGATGGCTGGATTACTGTATTGTTTCATTTGGTGGAGGGTCATTATTCCATGGAAGAGTCCGGGCAGGTCTTTCCCAACCACAGTGATTCCATTGGCAGAAACCGACAGGGCATACCCTTCAGCTTTATCTGGAACCGTTATTCCTTCGGCCTGGCATTGTTGGTCAGCGGTGCTGTCGTATCCCAGGACTCCCAGATAAAGAGGAATGGCGCCGGCACTAGGACTGGCGGGTTGCAAAAATTGGCGAAGGGCCTGGGTGGCTCTGGCAATTCGGGTACTGACATCCGCATAATGGGCAGAGGGGAAAATCAGCTTGTCTAATGGCAAGCTTCCCTCTGACCAGGTAACCGATTGAGGTTTGGGCATTATAACCGGGGTCGAATCCTGGGCAACTGGGGGATTGGTGACTCTGTTTCCGGCATATTTAATCATTCCACAGTTGGAGACTACAAAGATATTACCCAGAGTGGTATCAATGGCAACCCCAACCCTAATTTCATTATTAATCCTGGGGGTGGAAGCCCGGGTATAAACTCCCGCGGATATACTACCGGTTCCCACCGGCTGTCCGGAAAGATTCTGGAAACAGACTCGCATATAGTCCTGGGTAGTATCAGCGCCTACATCATTATGAATCCCGGCAGCAGCAATTAGATTATACTCAGGATCCCAATCCATACTGGCTTCCCAGTAGAAAGAATAATGGGTGCTGGTATCCCGTACATACCCTTTAAAAGGTTCTCCGACAAATTTTCGGACTCCCAGGTTTGACCCTCGGTAAGTGTAGACTGTCCTGAGGTCATGGGTCATTTCCAATCCCTGAATCATTTCTGATGAATAGGAAGTCGTGTCGTAGGCAATAGCCCCATACTGTATCATACTGAATGAATCAATATTAGAAGGGGTGTTTTTATACAGAAAAAAAGTATTTCCCCGATGGTTCACAATATAGCATCGGCCTTCTTTATATTTCCCTATCACCGAAAATCCCATAGAACCCCCATATAATGGCAGGCTGGGGTCTTCCGGCCGATAGGTGGAAGCTCGTAATACAACCGGCGACCCTGAGGCATTCCATGTGGTGGCGGATGAAATTCTTAAAATCGAACCCTCATATCCATGAACTAAAACCACCCCATCTTCACTGACGGCTATCCGGGTGGGAGAGACCCCCCATCCGTTTAAAAAGGGAATTGAAGTGATTTTTCCGTAAAATTGCCCTGATTCCGGGTCTAGTACCGCAATGGATACTGTATCGTCCGGATTTACCTTGGTGCTCCAGGTGGATACGGTACCCCCATATTTTGCCCCATCCAGAATCAACAGATAACCCGTAACCGGATCAATAGCGGCATCTCCAATATACAGGTTCTCGGGGCTTTCATAGAAACCTATCTGGGTGGGTGGTTTGAACCAACGTTCACTGATATTGGTGTAATATCCACACCAACCTTGAATACTTAACAATACTGCTAACCCTATTCCCAAACCAAATTTAAACATGATATTAAGACTCCTTCTTAATTTGGAACTGCCATTATTCTAGTCCCTTATTGGCCTGAATCCAAAATTCGAAGAAGAAAATCAAAGGTTTCTGTATTGATGTTGTAGATTTTTTCCCATAAACTTCATCAAAGAAAGAGGGACCTTTTTTTATAAAAAGGTCCCTCGAATAAGCAAAATAATTCAACCTTTATAATTAATTTAATAAATACCAATAATCTACATCGTTTAAATCAGAAGCCAGGACTGTCTCATTGTTGGACTTGAGGGTATTCCACTGGTTCCAGAAGAGGGTCTTGGGTGAATATTTCAGGTCCACGATATAATCCCTTCGACCGGACCAGGAATAGTCTGCTGCCAAGGAGTAGGCCTCGAACTGATAATAATTGCCGGTATTGGCCTCAATACTGAAATTAAACCCAGCCCAGGTAGTTTGCAAAAGTCCCTTACTTCCCTGCTCAATCCCTGCCAGAGCCAGGTTCCTGATGTTATCATGGTCATACCAGGGGGAGGGGAAGGTGGGGTATCCTTCGGCTTTAAAGACTGTCAGAGACCCGTAATTTTCCGGGGCGGTGGCTCCATAATGCCAGTCGGCAATGTTATATTTGGGATATCCGGCATTGGCTTCGATTGCCTTCAGATTCGCTCTCATCCCAGTGGCATCTGCATAGGAAGCAGCCAGAGCGGCTCCCGGGGATTCACTGCTGTGCAGAAGCATATCTCCCCAGAACATCAGGTCGATATCTTTATTGGCAAAATACTGGGAGACTTTGGCAAAATCCATTTCTATCAATTCTCTGACGGTATATCCGACAGACCGGTCAGGAAAAGTGGAATACGAGGTCGAGTAAACTTCATCATGCCCAATATGGAAATATTTGGGTTTGAACAGGTTCACTACTTCATCATAGATATTGAAAAGGAAATTATAAGTTGAATCATAAGTAATGCAATAGGCATAAGGGATGTATCCGCTGGAAGGAGTGGAATCTTCAGCTAAATCCCAGTGGTGGCCGGTCCTGAAGGCCCATTCAAAATGGCCGGGTCCATTGACCAGAGGGGCCACATCAATAAACCGGTCATTGGCATATTGTATATATTCCGCTACATCGGCCTGGCTTTGTCCCCAAGGAGAATAATAGATTTCAGGATAAGTCTTATATTCCATGTAATCGATCTGAAGGACAATATTATTCATCTTCCAGAGGGCCATCATATCGATCAGCCGTTTCTGTTCCGCCAGGGCATTCTTTCCCGTAAAGGTGTGAATACCTCTGAAACTCAGGCTGGGATAATCCTCGATTTTTCCATAGCGAAGGATAGCCGGGCTGCTGTATTGTTTCATCTGGTGTAAAGTCATAATTCCATGGAATAATCCTGGCAGGTCGTATCCAACGACGGTAATCCCGCTGGTAGAAACGGATAAGGCATAAGCCTCTGCCTTGCCAGGCACTGTGATTCCTTCAGCCGTGCATTTGAGGGCAACGGTACTGTCATAGCCGATAACGCCCAGGTATAAAGGAATTGCGCCGGCTTCCGGGCTGGCGGGTTGCAGGAACTGCCTTAATGCTAAGGTCGCCCTTTCTATTCGGGTGCTGATATCTGAATAGTGATTTGAGGGGAAGATAAGTTTATTTAGTAATAAGCTTCCCTCGGTCCAAGAGGCTGATTGAGGGTTCGGTAGAATCACCGGAGCGGAATCTTGGGCAAGCGGGGGCGTTGTGACTCTGCTTCCGGCAAATTTAATGATTCCGCAGTTAGAGACAGCAAAGATGTTGCCCCGGGTGGTATCAATGGCAACTCCAACCCTTAATTCATTATTTACTCTTGGGGTTGAGGAACGGGTATAGACCCCTGCGGATTCATTCCCGCTTCCGACTGTCTCCCCTTGCAGGTTTTGGAAACAGACTCGAATATAGTCATTATTGGGATTGCTTCCCAAATCATTATGGATCCCGGCGACGGCAATCAGATTATAGTCTGGATCCCAATCCATACTGGCTTCCCAGAGAAAATTATAATTCGTGCTGGTATCCCGCACATACCCTTCAAAGGGTTCTCCGGCAAATTTTCGGACTCCCAGGTTAGACCCTCGATAGGTATAGACTGTTCTCAAGTCATTGGTCATTTCTAATCCCTGGATCATGTCGGAAGTATTGGAGGTAGTGCCATAAGCAACAGCTCCATGCCGTATCAAACTGAAAGAATCGATATCTCCAGGGCTGTTCTTGTAAAGGAAAAAGGTGTTTCCCCGATGGTTCACAATATAACATCGGCCTTCTTTGTATTTCCCTATGACTGAAAATCCCATGGAACCCCCATATAGCGGTTGGCTGGGATCTTCCGGTTGGTAAGTGCTGGGACCTAATACTAAGGGTGAATTAGAGGCATTCAGGGTGGTCGCTGAAGATATTTTTATGATGGACCCTTCATATCCATGAACCAGAACGACCCCGTCTTCCGTTACTGATATCCGAGTGGGGGAGACGCCCCATCCATTGACGAATGGGATGGATGTGATTCTGCCATACATTTGCCCTGATTCCGGGTCCAGGACAGCAATGGCTATAGTATCTGCCGGGTCAACTTTGGTGCTCCAGGTAGAAAGAGAGGTCCCGTATCGGGCTCCATCTAATACCAGCAGGTACCCTGTTACAGGATCAATAGCTGCATCCCCGATATAGAGATTGCTACTGCTATCAGAAAAGCCTATCTGCGTGGGTGGTTTAAACCATCTTTCGGTAATATTGGTATAATATCCTCCACACCAGCCTTGTACTGTTAATACGATTACTAACCCTAATCCCATAAGCCACTTAGACATAACTCTAAAACTCCTTGTTTAGTTCTCAACTGCCATTATTTTAGTCCTTTTTGGGTTAATATCCAATTTAAAAAGGGGAGAACTTTTAGGTTCTCCCCTGATAAGTCGGATATAAGCATTCTCTCTATTGGAGTTGCAGAGATTGTTTCCCTTGTTTAAAGGTTCTAAAATCATCAAAGAAAACTTTATTGGCATCATATCCCAGATTGTTGGCTTTTTCTTTTCGGCCAGACCAGGAATAATCAGCTGCCAGAAGGTAAGCGGAAAATTGGTCATGGCAGGTGGTATTGGCTTCAATTGAAAAGTTATAGCCAGCCCAAGTAGTCTGAAGCATCCCCATGGCCTGGTCTTTCATTGCCTGCTGAATCAATGACCGGATATTTTCCCTGAAATACCAGGTACAGACAATCACCGAAAATCCTTCTTTCTTGAAGATAGCAATAGACTTGTAATCCTTGGGAGCTGCCGGAGAATAATGCCAGTCGCAAATTAAAAATTTTGCCGAACCGGGCTGGGCTTCAATTTCTTTCAGCATTTTTCTTAACTGAATGGCATCTTCTTTGGTTTTGGCATTGAAGTTGTCATTTGCTTCATCTGGATAAAGCATGGTATCGCCCCAGATCATGATTTTGATGTTTTTGTTTTTAAAATATTCAGCGTTTTTCCGAATATCCATCTCCAGTAGTTCTCTGACGGTGAAACCCTGGGAACGGCAGGGGAACTTTACATATTTTGGTAAATCCGGTTCGTCATGTCCAATGTGGAAATAGGTAGGTTTAAACAGGTCGATAACTTCATCATAAATTTCAAAGAGGAACTGGTAGGTGGAATCATTATCGACATAAAGAGCATAGGGAATGGCTTTCTTGGTCGGATTGGGGTCTTCGCAGATATCATAATGGAGCCCATTGCGGAAAATCCATTCGGTATGGCCGGGGGTATTTATCATGGGATTGACTTCGATAAACCGGTCCTTACAATATTGGAGCAGCTCTTTGATTTCTGATTGCTTTTGTCCCATAGGTTCATACCATATTTCGGGATGGCTTTTATATTCCATATAATCCAATTGCAGGATGATGTTGTTCATTTTATGTAAAGCCATGACATCCACCAGGGCTTTTTGTTCCTGGAGAGCATTTTTCCCGGTAAAAATATGAAGTCCTCTGTAGGCTAATGCGGGATAATCCTGGATCTTGGCATAGGGAAGGGTGGCTGGGTTGTTGTTCTGTTTCATCTGTCGCAGGGTCATTATTCCGTGGAATAATCCCGGCAGGTCATATCCGACCACCGTAATCCCGCTGGAGGAGACGGATAATGCATAGGCTTCTGCTTTATGGGGTACCGTAATTTTTTCGGCGATACACCTTTTGGCAACGGTGCTGTCATAACCGACAACCCCTAAATAGAGGGGAATACTTCCTTCTACCGGGCTGGCGGGTTGTAGAAATTGCTTTAAAGCTAACGTTGCTCTTTCGATTCGTGAACTGATATCTGAATAATGGGGCTGAGGATAGATGAGCTTATTCAAAAGTAAGCTTCCATCCTGCCATGTGGCAGATTGAGGCTTAGGTATAATAACGGGTCTGGAATCTTGTGCCGATACTTTCTGCCCTTTTCCTATTATTTCGGCATTATTTCCTTCACACCATCCCTGAACGGTTAACACTAGAGTTAAGCCTAATACCCAAAACCATTTTGACATAATATATAAACTCCTTTTAATTTTAAAACCGGTAATACTATAGTCTTTTTTCGTTATACTAAAATAATACAGGGGAGAAAGCCAATGCTTTCTCCCCTGTATGGCTAAACAGATTCAGACAACTTAATGGACTTGCAGCGATTGCTTACCCTGCTTAAAGGCTTTGAAGTCGTTAAAGAATACGGTATTGGCATCATAATCCAGATTCACAGCTTTTTCAGTTCGGCCCGACCATGAATAATCGGCTGCCAGTAAATAGGCGGAGAACTGTTCATAACAGGAAGTGTTGGCTTCAATGGAGAAATTGAAACCAGCCCAGGTGGTCTGGAGCAATCCCATGGACTTGGTGTTAATCGCTTCTTGAGTGAAATACAGGATATTGTCTCTGCCATACCAGGGGCAGGCAAGAGTGGGGAATCCTTCTTTCTTCCATATTGCCAGGGATTTATAGCCTTCCGGCTTGGCGGAAGCATAATGCCAGTCATTGATGCAGAATTTGGGTGCGCCTGGCTGGGACTCAATATCTTTCAGCATATTTCGCAATTCAATGGCATCTTCTTTGGTTTTTGCGTTACAGGCATCTACCGAATCCCCCCGATGAAGCATGGTATCGCCCCAGAGCATAATATCGATATTTTTACCCTTGAAATATTCAGCATTTCTCCGGATATCCATTTCCAGCAGTTCCCGAACAGTAAATCCCTGGGAACGGCCGGGGAATTTTACATAATCAGGCAAATCCGGCTCATCATGTCCGATATGGAAATATTTGGGTTTAAACAGGTCGACGACTTCATCATACAGTTCAAACAAAAATACGTAGGTGGAATCATTATTTATATAGATGGCATAGGGAGAGGCGCCTTCTTTGGTAGGATTGGGGTCTTCACAGATTTCCTGATGTTTTCCATCACGGAAAATCCATTCGGCATGGCCGGGGGTGTTGACCATCGGGGTAATATCAATGAACCGGTCCTTACAATATTGGATAAGCTCCTTGATTTCTGACTGTTTTTCTCCCATAGGTTCATACCATAATTCGGGATGGCTCTTAAATTCCATAAAATCCAATTGCAGGACAAGGTTGTTCATTTTATGTAATGCGATGACATCCACCAGGGCTTTTTGTTCTTTCAGGGCATCTTTTCCGGTAAAAATATGAATACCCCGGTATTCTAAAGCTGGATAATCTTCGATTTTGACATAAGGGAGGACGGCGACCCCTTTTTTATCTATTTTTAACTGGCGGAGGGTCATGAGACCATAAAAAAGACCTTTGATATCCTGGCCAATGACCGTTATTCCTTTGCCGGAAACCGATAAGGCATAGGCTTCAGGTTTGTCCGGGAGGGTTAATTCTTCATCTTGCAATCGTTTGGATACAGCCGGTTCTACCCCTTTGATCCCTAAAAACAGGGGAATGGATTTTTTCTCTTTGGGTTGAATGCCTAATCCTGCCGGCAGGGCTTCTAAGGTTTTCTCAATCCGGTTTTCACTATCTGTATAATGGTCTTCAGAGGTCAGATTTCCTTTCAAAATCAGGGTGCCTGTTCCCAGAGTCATTTTCTGGGGCTTGGGGATAATCACTACGGTGGATTTTTCCACTGGTTTGGCTTTTCCAGGGGCTCCCTGGGCAGCTATAGCCAGACTTATTCCTATCAAGCCGGCTAGAAGGGTTTTGGCATTAATCAACTTCATCACAATGGGCTCCTTGGGTTTTGATTTTCGAAATCAGTATATCAGCATCTTCGGCAGGTTTGAACTATAAAATATTCCAACACAGCGTCAAACCCTATACCCGGCTTCCTCCTGAAAAGATGACTTTCCTCTTAACTTTTTTAAAATCAACAGATTCCTCAATTTGCAGAGATTCCCTTATCACTGAATCACTGCTTGTTTTTTATCGGTTCTTTCCCGGAGTTTGACCCAGGCTGTAACCATCAGCCTGGGTCTCGGTCTTAATGGGATTTGAAATCATGACTGAAACGGTTGTCCCAAAGTGGGGATAGATTGGCTAACTTCTATCATAACAATTATTTATCCGATATTTAGGCAATCACAATAATAACGGAGAGGCTCTTCCAGGGGATATTTTTGACAGCTGTCAAAAACCTGGAAGAAGCGGGAAATGGCTCTGGTTTTCTAACAGGGGATGAAGTGAGTTTGAAAATATACAGAGTCAATAAGGGAAAAAGACCCGGAGCAACCTAAACAAATGGCGGATGAGCATGAAGGAAGTGGAAAATGGCATTATAATAACTGTTATTCAGTAAACAGGGTTGTTGAAATGAGGATTGGATGATTGATTCAATAAAGAATAAAAAGGGTCTCCCCCTCCAGGGAATAGAACAAAAACTATTTTGGGGACTTATATTATTTACCTTTGCTTTACGGGTTATATTCCTTCAATGGAATCAGGGAGAATATACCGATGGAATTCTTCAGCTGACCCTGTTTTCCTCTGCTTCTTCCAATACCTTCTTTATGCCTTTCTATACCTGGATATCCAGCCTGTTCAATCTTCTTTTCAGGGATATGGAGATGAGTGGAAAACTGGTTTCCATGGTTGCCGGGACCCTTGGATTAATCCCTGTTTATTTTATGGCAAAGCGGCTATATGGGTATCGGGCTGCCATGCTGGCCGGTGTCCTTTACAGTGTTTCTCCCGAAATCTGGAGATGGCACTTGAGAGTTATGACCGATTCTTTATTCTGCACCCTTTTTCTCTGGACATTATGGCAGCTGCAAGAGGCTGTTGGCGGGGGAGAAGAGGATGGCTCCGAAGAATTTATTACCCATCCGGCTTTAGCCCTCGGTATTGCCTGGATGACCGGAGGGCTGGCCACTTTGACCCGGTATCAGGGGTTGGGGCTTTTACCCTTTTTATTGTGGGGAACCTGGCAGGTATTCCGAAAACCGATTCCGGCGTTGCCGGAAATCAAATCCATGCTGGGAGCTATGGGGGTCTGGCTGCTGGCATTCGCTGCCTGGTTTGGGGCCCCGGCCTGGTGGATGTTTCGAGGCATGGGACACATGGGGCAATATGCGGAAAGAATGGGACAAAGCTGGGGCAGTACCCTGGCGGCTTACCTGACTATGGGTGAAAGTTTCATTGCTTTTTATCCTTATGAAATGACATATCCGGTTTTCCTCTTTGCCTTGTATGGTGTTTTTCGAACTGCCTGGGATAAGAAAACCCGAAATTTCTATAGGGGGCTGGGTATTCTGTTTCTCTTCTGGCTGTTGGGCCATGCGCCTTTTCAGTCCTTCCAATACCGTTATTTTATTCCTCTGTTATCTCTGTGCGTCATTCCGGCCGGGTATGGGATGGTCTATTTTCTGGAAAAGGGAAAGAAGGCTTTTTCCTCCGGGCGACAGATGCTGGTGCTGGGAGCTATCTTATTCAGCCTGATTTTTGCGGTAACCGCTATCTTCCTACAGAGGGGGACTTTTGGTGATATTAAAGATTCTGCTTTGTATATGAAAGAAAATCTCCAAGGGAAACGAATATTGGATAATGAAAGTTATCGGGAAGGCGTGAATAATATAAAAGTGAGATACTGGTCGGGGCTGCCTGTAGAATCCTATAGCCTGGAAAAACTGCAGCCGGGAGATTATGTCTGCCTGCATGATATCCAGATTAATATCAATCGGGAATTAAATCGGATCAACCAGGCATTTATCATGATCCCGGAAGGGGATTTTGAAAGCTGGACCCTGCCGTTACTGGCTGATATTATGGTTGCTCCGCCGGTTACCAGCCGGCCGGATGCTTTGCTTTATCGGTATTTTCCCCAGAAATTCCGGACGGTCTTGATTAGGGTCGAAGCCAGGCCCGGGGCCCAACCGGTTAGATTTTAAGAGGTCTTCGTTCTGAAAATATTTTTACCCCGGTTTTTCGATTCTGCCGGGTCTGGTGCATAATAATAGGAATCTCCCCAGGGGAACTGATTCAGGAGGAACATTGAAGTGAACGAAAAAACTAAAAAAACGAAATCTGCAAAGAAAATTCAAGCTGTGAAACTGGCGGTTATCGGCGGCAGCGGCCTCTATAATATCGAAGGGCTGAAAGATGTCCGGGAACTAAAAGTTAAAACTCCCTTCGGCAATCCCAGTGATGCAATCGTTATTGGAAAACTGGGGGGACATGAAGTGGCTTTTCTTCCCCGGCATGGCCGAGGGCATCGAATTCTGCCGACCGAAGTGAATTCACAAGCTAATATCTGGGCCTTGAAAAGTATCGGGGTGGAACGGATTATTTCTGTCAGCGCAGTCGGTTCCTTGCGTAAAGATTATAAACCCATGGACTTGGTGATTCCGGACCAGGTGCTGGATAGAACCCGCCGCCTGCCCAATACTTATTTTGGCAATGGCGTGGTCGGGCATATCACTTTTGCCGAGCCTTTCTGTGAAGAATTAAGGCAATCCGCTCTCGGGGCAACTAAAGGGCTGGAGATTAAAGTCCATAACAAGGGAACCTTGGTCTGTATGGAAGGTCCCGCTTTTTCGACCCTGGCCGAATCAAATCTCTATCGGTCCTGGAAGATGGATATCATCGGGATGACAGTCCTTCCTGAAGCTAAATTGGCCAGAGAAGCTGAAATTTGTTATGCCACCCTGGCTTTTGTGACCGATTATGATTGCTGGCATGGGGAACATGAATCCGTAACAGTGGATATGGTGGTGGCGAACCTGCTGAAAAATGTGGATAATGCCAAGAAAATCATTACCCGGTTGGTGCCTGAAGTCCCAGAAGGTGAACGGACCTGCCCGTGTGCCTCAGCCCTGCAAAATGCCATTATGACCGATAAAAAGAAAATTCCAGCAGCCGCTCGTAAAAAGCTGGGTTTGTTCCTTGGGAAATATTTGAAATAAGTCTGATTGAGAGGGAACTTCTTATGGAACTGCAACTTCATATAAACAAAATATTACGCAGCCAGGGCTTAAATGAATCTGATTATCATGATTTAAGGCCTCGTGTCTCGATGGAGTTTCCTCCCCCTCCGGCAGGGGCCAGGGACTTGGCCGCTTATATTGACCATACTATTCTGAGGGCGGATGCCAATCCTCAGGATATTGAATCACTCTGCAGTGAAGCCAGAGAATACCATTTTGCCAGTGTCTGTATCAATCCTGTTTATGTTAACCAGGCTTCCCGATTATTGCAGGGCTCCAATGTGAAAACCTGTACCGTCATCGGATTTCCTCTGGGAGCAACCCTCCCCGCCTGTAAAGAAGCGGAAACCCGGATCGCTCTGGATAATGGGGCGGATGAAATAGACATGGTACTGCAGATCGGCCTGCTGAAATCGGGAGCTTTTAATGAGGTTCGGGAAGAAATATCCCGGGTCAAAGAAGCCTGTGGCAGCCATATTCTCAAAGTCATTATTGAAAATGCTTACCTGACCCAGCAGGAGAAAATAACCGCTTGCATTCTCTCGAAACTGGCTGGAGTGGATTATGTGAAAACCTCCACCGGGTTTGGCCCTACGGGAGCCACTGAATCGGATGTCCAGCTCATGAGAGATGTGGTAGGCCCTCATTATGGAGTCAAGGCGGCCGGTGGCATTCGGACCGCGGAAGTCGCTCTGGCGATGGTAGCAGCCGGGGCCACCCGAATTGGCGCCAGCGCCGGGGTCGCCATTGTCAGCAGTTAGTATTTCTCGCTAGAATAATAATATTATGATTCTTTCATTAACAGACTCGGTTCAGAAAATTCTGAACGTAGATGCCCGTAAAATCGCTTTCCGAATGGGACATGGACGGATTGACAGCGAACATCTCCTGATTTCCCTCTTGGAGGATGGGAATAACCATGCCTGCCAGGCTCTCCTCCGGTTTAAAGCTGATTTAAATATCCTCAGAGATGATGTTATTAATTTGGCGAAAGCTAAAAAGGCTGAGGAAGAAAACTTAAAGTTTGATGATATTAAACTATCTCAAAATGGTGCCAGAGTGATTGAAAGCGCCCGTGAAGAAGCCCATACCATGGGACATCATGAAGTTTCGGTGGAACATCTTTTATTGGGGTTGATAAGAGAAGGGGAAGGTATTGCTTATCGTACCCTATCTAAGCATGGAATCTCCCTGACCCGAGCTCGCAAAGAAGTCTGGTATGTACTTAATGAGCCGGATACCCCGCCTGAGAAGGCAGGAAAAATGAACACTCTATCCCTGGAACCGGCTGTGTTTCATGACCATCCCGATATCAAAGAAATACTGATAACCGAGAAGCAAATTCAAAAACGGGTAAGAGATATTGCCCGCCTGATTTCCAAGGATTTTGAGGGCCGGGAACCGTTACTGATATCCGTCCTGAAAGGGTCTATTCTTTTCCTGTCAGATTTGCTGAGAGAAATTACTGTTCCCTGTAAATTTGACCTGATGACCGTCAGCAGTTATGGGGATAAGATGGTTTCTTCCGGCAATGTGAAACTGGTGATGGACCTGAAGCAAGATGTAAAGGGCAAAGATATCATTATTGTTGAGGATATCTATGATACCGGACGAACGTTGAAATATATCATTGAACATATCAAGCTTCGAGAACCACGGTCATTGAAGACCTGCTCTCTTTTGAGCAAAAAAGCCCGCCATGAAGTGCATCTCGATATCGATTATATGGGATTCAGCATTCCTGATGAGTTTGTCGTGGGATATGGACTGGATTATGCCGAACGGTATCGGCACCTTCCCTATATCGGCATTCTGAAGCCTGAAGTCTATACCAGGGCCTTGAATAAGGAATGATATCTTGTTAATACCTAAGGGAATAAGGGGCTTATGCCAAGACAACTGGAAATAAATATTCCGGCCGATTCCAGCCCGGTCCGAATTGACAGTTGGCTGGTAGACCAGCCTGAAGTAGGGTTGTCCCGAAGTTATATCCAACACTTGATGGAGCAGGGGGATATCCTGCTCAATGGAAAACCGGTTAAATCCAGCCATAAGATTTCTCCCGGAGAAACTGTCTATCTAACTATCCCGGATCCCCAGCCGATGGAAGTGAAGCCGGAAAATATACCCCTTGATGTTGTCTATGAAGACGAACATTTTGCGATTATCAATAAACCGGCGGGTATGGTAGTCCATCCCGCCTGCGGTAATTATACCGGGACATTGGTCCATGCTTTGTTGTACCATTTTGAGTCTTTATCGGGTATCGGCGGGGTACAGCGGCCCGGGATTGTCCACCGGTTAGATAAGGGGACTTCCGGATTGATTGCAGTGGCTAAGACTGATTTGGCGCATCATTCTTTGTCAGGCCAATTGAAGACCCGGACACTTTCCCGTCGATATGTTGCCTTGGTCAAGGGTCATTTTCATGGGGAGGATGGTTATATTGAGACTCAAATCGGCAGGCATCCGGCCGACCGAAAGCGAATGACTGTTCTAAAAGAAGGCGGCCGAGTAGCCGGAACCTTCTATAAGAGCCTTGAATCTTACCAGAAAAAACTGGGTTCTGAAACACTCCCTTTCAGCTATGTAGAATGTAAGCTGACCACTGGCCGAACCCATCAAATCAGGGTTCACTTGTCCTATCTGAGCCATCCTGTGCTGGGAGATGATATCTATGGCGGGCTGACGGATGCCCGTTTTACCAATAAAATGAAAGATTTGATGGAAGCTCTTCAGGGTATTGCTTTGCATGCCAGGGTCATGGGATTAAAACATCCTGCTACCCAGGAATATATGGAATTTACGAGAGAACCCGGACCGGCTTTCCAGTCATTAAAAGAGTTTCTCAGTCAGCCGTAATCTGATTGCGGATGTCTTCAAATCGTTTATCTCCTATGCCTCGGACATTCTTTATCTCATCAATTCGCCTGAATCGGCCATGGATTTGCCTGTATTCCACAATTCTCCGTGCATAAGTGGCTCCAATTCCCGGTAACTGATCCAGCTCATATTCAGTGGCAGTATTAATATTTATCCTCCGGGAAGAAGGCAGGGAGTTAATCATTGCTCCTTGATTGGCTGAAGACTCCTGGAGCTGGGTGAAGGGAATCCCTGGTGGCATTGCCAGAAGAGCTGGGTTTGATTCCTGAATCCGGGAAGGGATTACAATCTTTTCTCCATCCGATATCGTTTCTGCAAAATTAACATTCCGGGTATCTGCATCCGCGGTTGTATCTCCTGCCAATCTGATCGCCTGATAAATCCTGCTACCATAGGGAAGCTCATATATCCCGGGTTTCTTGACAGCCCCCGCTATATGAATAATCAGCCTCCCGGTTGTCCCATTTGCCCAGGCAGCGGTTGTTTTCTGGGTAGAGCCTTTCTGACTCTCAGAACCGGATATTAACTGGGTAGAAGAACGTGTCAGCCGGTTCATATACCAGCTAAGGATGAATCCAGCCAGAACCAGTATTATCAGCCCGGTTAAAACTCGTTTTTCTTGTGTTGTCAGATTGAACATACGATATAAGTTATTAAAAATGCTTTGATATGTCAAGCCATCCAAGTGCTTGGCAAATAAACAAGTTGGATTATAATGATAGGCAGGTAATAATTATGTTATTCTCTAAAACAAGCGGGTGTAGATATAATTAATGAGTTCAAATCTTTTCCTGATACAAAATACTAAGGGTCGGTCCTGGTTTATGAATATTGATAAAATCCAGGCAATGGCGGACAACCTGTTGGTTATCCTCTTTTGCTTAACGTTATTTTTTATACCTGTTGCTACTTCTCCTTCTTCCATTTTTGGGGGAGCTGTCCTGATACTTTGGTTAATTTCCGGGATGGCCTGGCGGGATCGTAAAAAATGGTGGGGGCAGGCTTGGGTTTATCCTTTTTTTGCTTATGCGTTGCTTCATTGGCTGGGGTTACTATGGAGTCCCGATGTAAAGCTGGGATTGAAATTTGCTTTAAAGACTTATTATTGGCTTTTTGCATTGGCAATGATTTCAGTACCTCAAGATGAGAATCTGATACGGAGGATGGTTCATTTCTTTCTGGGAGGCATCTGCCTTACTGCAGTGATATCTCTTTTACAATCAGTTGGAATCGTGCCTTTGCATAAGGGGCTTCCTGCAGGATATATCGGGCATATTGCCCATTCTCTCCTTTTGGTGTTTGGGATGGTCATTGCTTCGACTTTTTTCCGGAAAAATAACGAGAAGAGGCTGAAGTATATTTACCTGGCGGTTTTTCTTTTGCTTTTCTGTGATTTGATGGTAGCCTGGGGTCGTTCCGGTTATCTGGCCTTTATTCTGCTTTTACCGGTCATAATCTATGATTTTTCCCGTTTCAAGCGATATCATATGGTGGCCATCATCAGTCTGGTGACTCTGGTGCTATTATTGCTTTCCCCTACAGTTCAAAGCCGGGTCAGCCTGGTAATATCTGATATCCAGGCTTACCAGAATATGAATGTGAACACCTCCAATGGCCTTCGGATCCACATGTGGTCCAGCGCTCTGCAAAGTTTTGCCCAGCATCCCTGGATAGGAACCGGTACCGGTGGATACAAACATGCTTTGGAACAGTTTAATGGCAGCTGGATTGCCCCTGAGTTCAGGTCTTTTGACCATCCCCATAACAGTATTCTCTATATGCTGACCAGTTTTGGGATTCCGGGATTATTGGTTCTGGTCTGGATGTTCTGGTATCTGTTGAAATACAGCTGGTTGAGTAAAGATACTTTTATGGGAAGGATACTTTTCCTTTATACGGTCATTATGATTGTGGGAAGCTTTACTGAGACCCAGATAGTAACTTTCAGTACCGGAAGTATTCTGTCAATACTAACGGGTTTCCTGGCATGGCTTTATCCAATGGTGCAGGCCCAACAGCTCAAGAAAAAGCAAAAAATCAGTTCTTAATTGAGATTATTTCCGGGGGGGATGAACCCATTCCCAGTGGTTCTGAAGCTCCCAGAGTTTGGCATATTTAAAAAAACTGCCGGTGGCTCTGGCTAGGCAAATAATCAGCCCGTCAAACCCATCCAGAATACCCCTTTTGAGCAGGTAGAGTTTAAGAAACATTCCTATTCCATGGAAAAGTGGATCTGTAATCCTGGCCCTCTTCCCTTCATCATATAGCTCCTGAGCCATGATATTGGACCTGGATTCCATCATGGTCAGCAGGTCAGAGTAATTGTTATAACTATAATGCTCCAGGGGTAAAAAAATTGTCCCGGGAGCGGAAGAGGATTCCCAGCGTTTATGGGATAACGATTCATAATGTCCGGTCCCTTTTTTTATGAGCCGAACAACCTCATCCGGCCACCAGTCGCATCCTTTGATAACCTTGCCATGGAAATAATTTCTTCTCGGCAGACGGTAGGCTTCCACTGTTTTAGGCTTGCTGATCCAGCGGATAAGCTCTTCCCGGGTGTCTTCCGGAACTTGTTCATCGGCATCCAACACCAGAACCCATTCATTTTTACATTTTTCAATGGCGCTGTTGATCTGGGCCCCATCTCCTTTCCAGTCTTCAATAAAAACCCGGCAGCCGTATTCCCGGGCAATCTCTGGGGTTCTATCGATACTGTGAGAGTCTACCAGCACTATATCATCGGCAAAAAGAGCGCTTTCAAGGCAACGGCGTATAGTCGCTTCTTCATTCATAGCCACAATGGCAATGGATAAAGGGATTTTAGTTTTCATAGTAGTATTCATAATGTCTGGTTATTGTTAATCCTTAGCTTTAATGGGTTTAACTTTGACCTGGACCAGCCCTTTCTGGACCATCTCCAGTTTTTTTGCCGCTCCATAGGAGACATCAATGACCCGCCCCTTGATGAAAGGGCCCCGGTCATTGATTCGGACATCCACTTCTTTTCCATTTTCCAGATTTATCACTCTGACCCAGCTGTTGAAGGGATGGGTACGATGGGCTGCCGTCATTCCCTGCGGATCGAAGATTTCACCTGAAGCCGTGGTATGGCCTGCATATTCATTGCCGTACCAGGAGGCTAATCCTGTTTCAGTAGATTTACCAAAATGCCGATGGGTTGTCGCGCATCCTGATAATAAAGTCAGGTTGATTATTAATAATAATCCTTTTGCCAAGATGGATTCAGGGATTCTGAGAGCCATTATTTTCACCAGTAACCTCCATAAAAAAGCGTGAGTCCTTTTAGGTTAGTGATTATAACAAAAATCCTTTCCAGGTCCGATTCCCGATAGTTTTCTGATTGAAGGTGAGACCGGTCAGTAGGCCGTCAGAATAAAAGATTAATTAGGATTTTATCAGGTTGCAACCTGAGAGGGTTCTGTTTAGAATGGGGTTATGCTTAAATGTCCCGCTTGCGGAATAAATATTCAGCCTGGAGAGGCCTTCTGTCCCAGTTGTGGTGAAAATATGTCCCTGCCACCCATGGGGGGGAGCCTGGAGCTGACGGATTCCTCCCATTTGGAGTCTGTTGTTACCCTGGAAAATGAGACAGAAGGGCCGATTTTGCAATCTGTTCTTGAGGGAGTAGGAATTCCATCCATTATCAGGAATCTGAATGTGGTGGAATATTATCTTCCTGAAGCAGGACAAACAGCCTGGGGAGAATTACTGGTCCTTCAGCCCCATGCTTCTAAGGCCAGAATTATCCTGGATGAATACCTTAGGTCCCTTCAAGAGCATCCGATGGAAGAGTCTCCTCCCAGTGAAGAAGATTCAACCTCCGGGGAAGAATAACGGTTATTCCGTAAAGCAAACTGAGAAGATAGATTATTCAATCCGGTTGGGCTTAACCGGATTCTATGGGATATGGAAATATATAGATTAAACATTCTTTAAAAAAATTGTGATGGAGCCATTACAGGGTAAGAGTCTTATAGTGAACGATACTCAGTATAATATTCAAATCGATAAGCTTTTTAAGGTGTTAGGGATAAGTAATCTTATAAGGGAAACACAGGCAATCACCGGTGGACTGCTGCATAAGATGTATGGGATTCAAACAGATAAAGGAAACTATGCAGTCAAAGCCCTCAATCCACAAATAATGCGCCGACCGGGTGTAATTCAAGCCCTGATTAATTCTGAACGGATTGCAACCCATTTATCAAACTCAATACCTGCTTTAGCCGCTATCAGCTTTAACGGGAATGTCCTTAATTGTATTGATGGCCAGTACTATATGGTATTTAACTGGGTGGATGGAAAGTCTCTGAAGCCGGATGAAATAAAGCCTGAACATTGCAGAGTGATGGGGAATTATCTGGCTAAAATCCATTCAACAGATTATTCAGGATTTGGCATGGCAGATAGACCCTGGAATGATAAACCAGAGGCGGATTGGAATTATTATTTAAAGAAGGGCCTGGAATCTGATTCTGCATGGAGCTTGAACCTGAATGAAAATATAGATAATTTATGTCTCTGGAATCAACAGTCCCTGGAAGCCCTGAAAATTCTTCATTCTGATAGAGTCATCAGCCACCGGGATTTGGATTCGAAGAATGTATTATGGAACCAGGGAAAACCGGTCATTATTGATTGGGAATCGGTGGGATATGTAAATCCCCTGCAGGAACTTATTGAGGTATTAATCTATTGGTCCGAGGATTCAGAAGGTAATCCTGTTAAAGATAAATTTATTTCAGTATTAAATGGATACAAAGAGTGTTCGATAATACAGAAAATTGATAGAAAGTTAATCTTGCAGAGCGGTTACCTGAGTAAACTAGATTGGCTTGAGTATAATTTGAAACGTTCATTGGGGTTTGAATGTGTCAACACAGAAGAACAAGCTCTGGGAACCAGCCAGGTGACTGAAACTATGAAGAGCTTGTTGAATTATGCAAGAAGGGTTCCGGTCTTGGAAGAATGGCTTGAAGATTCATGATAAAAGCGTTAGTCTGAATATCCAGAAAAAAATGAATTATATCAATTTATTGAGAATACAGGAGTGTTGATATGCCATGGTGTCCTGAATGCGGCGCAGAATTTGTGCCTGGAATAACAATATGTTCTGATTGCCAAGTTCCGCTTCAAGCCGAACCTCCGGTAAAAGAAGAGATTCCCAAAGAAGCAATGGTACCTGTTTTTCAAATAGAAGATCCTATTCAGGGAACTATTCTTCAAAGCATCCTGAAAGAGTCGGATATTATCTGCCTGATACAATGCGGTTGCCTGGTGGTCCCTCGGGATGAGGCTGAAGCCGCGGATTTCATTATTTCTGAATACTTGAATTCTCTGGATATGGGTGAAATGCCCGAGTCTTGGAATCCGGATGACTCTGATGAAAATTTAAATCCTTAACTGGTTACCTGGCAATGATTGTGACGAGTCAGTTGAATGTGATGGGGACTTATGACTCCATGATGAGCTATGACAGGATAGAGACAGTCGTCCTTTCTTATTCTCCTTATTGTTTAACTGAAAGCACTTTCTTCCCCAGATTCTGATTCCCTAAAGATACTATCCTGAACATCAATCCAATCCATAATGGGAGAGGAGGGAGCTGTTCCCAGGAAAGAACCTTTGAAATTTTCTACCTGCAGGTGTTCTATATGGCGGCACTTTAAAAGACTATCTGTTTTTACCTCTTCTGAATCGGATCCCATCCATTGAAAAGTAATATTTTGAATGAGTATATTCCGGGCATAACGGATAAACAAACTGTAGGGCGCAAAATGGTGGTGGCCATATGAGGGGACAAGGTCTGGCATCTCTAATCCATGCCATTTCTTTTTGGGTTTGATCTGGAAATGAATATTATCCAGTTGAATTGATTCCAGGTAATGGTCGGGAACTCCTATCAGGGTTGCCGCCCCATTGGATCGAGCTTCCATCCGGCTGAATCGTATGTTTCGAATCGTCCCTTCCATATTCATCAGATAAAAAACAGTCCCTTCCTGTTCCATATCCACCGTAAAGTTTGAAAATGAAAGGTTCTCTATGAGTCCGCACTCTGCCGTGATATTTACCACTCCGGCGGCATTTGTAACCGTGCAATCAGACATCTCCAGGTCTCGGACAATAGCTGTAACTTTGTTTTTCGGGGTCAAATCATTATCAAGTCCTGTATAGACACGTAAAGCATTTACGGAGGTATTGAAGCGGCAGCGGGTGATGTAAATGTGTTCTGCCGGACGGGAACCATTTCCATCTATCGCCAACGAATCATCTCCAGTAAGAAAATGGCAGTCTGATATATGGACCATACAACAGGAGGATAGATGAAACCCGTCAGTATTAGGGCCATAGAAATCATTTATCACATGAACTCGATTAATAGTTACAGAATCACATTTTATCAGCCATCCGGCATAAACCGGCGCCTCTCTGATGGAGACCTTTTCAATCAATACATTCCGACAGTTTTCAAACAGAATAAGCATGGGCCTCCATTCAGCCGGCCAATACCGGGGAGGGGTGGAATTCCAACTTTCACCGATTTCTTCCGGCGTTTTTGGAATCCAGAAGGATTTGTCTTGACCGGTAATCTGTCCCTCTCCGGTCAGGGTGATGTCTTCTTCTCCATAAGCGTATATCAAGCCGCAACGGGTAGTTTTTTGGGTGCATTCCGGAGCGGCTTCCACCAATTGGTATTCGTTCTGGTTTAAACTGGCTATCAACCAGGCTCCAGTGCCTAAATCTAAAGTCACCCGGCTCTTGAGAATGAAAGTGCCTACCAGATATTTTCCAGAAGAAATAAATACGGTGCCGCCGCCATCCTGATGGCATTGGTCTATAGCCTGCTGAATAGCGTCTGTGTCATTATGGAGACCGTCACCAACCGCACCATACGCACTGACATAATATCGATTATCTGAATTGGGCATTCTGGATATCCTTCATCCTATAAGTTATGTTTACTGTGATTGAAATTAAGTCTTACCACAGGATTATACTCTCCCCCAGTTGGGGATTCCATAAATGACCTTTCTGAGAAGTGTTGAGCTCCCTGTCCTTTCTGAGAGAAAGCCTGGTTTTAATTCATTTTTATCCGAAATTCGGGGGAAAGGCAAAAAGGGTTTGCTTAATATCTTGAAAAAATATAGTATTTATCAAATAAATTTTATTTTAAATAGAGGTGCATTTTGTTTAAAGCGATAATAAAATTTTTCCTTACGGGTGCCAATGCGGATCCACTGACAGACAAGGACCAAATCCAACAGACTTACAGAAAAAATCGAATCTCCGTATTCTTATCGATTACTCTGGGTTACGCCATGTATTATGTGGTTCGCCAGGGGTTTTCAGTCGTCAAAAAAGTACTGATTGATGAGGGTGTCTTTAATCCTTTGCAGATGGGAGCTATCGGGTCGGTCTTTTTTATTACCTATATGATCGGTAAATGCCTGAATGGTTTTTTAGCTGACCGGTTGAATATTAAACGATTTATGGCTTTAGGGTTGCTGGTCTCTGCTACCATGATGGTTTTGATGGGTTTTTGTTCGTCTTTTTATCTGTTTGCTGTCTTATGGGGCATTTCGGGGTGGTTTCAAACCTTTGGCGCCGCTCCCAGTGTAGTTTCTCTCAACCAGTGGTTTTCCGATAAAGAGCGGGGAACCTTATATGGTATTTGGTTTTCCGCCCACAATATCGGTACCGGACTGACCTATCTCGTAACAGCCTACATCGTAATAACTTTCGGATGGCGGATGGGATTCTTTGTTCCGGGTGTGATGTGTATCCTGGCCGCCATTTTATTGCATCATTTCATGTTTGACCGTCCCCAGGTTTATGGGTTGCCTCCAATAGCGGTTTATTCAGGTGAAAAAACTGAAGCAGAGATGAAAGCGGCAGATAAACCTTTATTTAAAGCCCAGTTGGCAGTGATTAAGCGGCCTGCGGTATGGATTTTAGGATTATCCTCAGCGGCCTGTTATGTGACCCGATATGCCTTTGAATCCTGGGGAGTTGTTTTTTTAACAGGCGCTAAAGGATGCACACTAATGAAGGCGAGTGGGATCATATCGATATCCCAGTTTTCTGGCATCGTGGGAGCTATTACCTGTGGTTGGATATCCGATAAGTTTTTTAATCGAAACCGAAGCATCCCTTGTTTGATTTTCGGTATATTCTTTGTATTATCAACAGCCACCTTTGTTTATATGCCGGTAAAATACTTATGGGTTGATTATATTAGTATGATGGTTTTCGGTTATACCGTCTATGCGTTGGTGACTTATTTGGGCGGATTGATGGCCGTGGATATTTGCTCAAAGAAAGCGACCGGCGCTGCCATGGGAGTGATAGGTTTGTTCAGTTATGCGGGTGCCTGGTTGCAGGAAGCCGTTGGTGGATATCTAATCAATGCCCATAAGGTTATTGGAATTGATGGAAACCCTGTTTATGATTTTACCCAAGTTGGACATTTCTGGGTGATTGCCTCATTTTTTGCGCTGTTGTTACCTTTATTAGCCTGGAATGCCAAGCCTGAAGATTAAAAATATTTTTCCGGATTTTTAAGAGATAAATAAAAGAAGCCTGAACCAAGACCTGAATTGATCGAAAACCGAGGGTGTAAAGTATACCCATTCAGGAAGGAACGGGCTTCTTTTTTTTAGTCGGGTATCCTATCTGGTTTCCCGGGGAAACTCTCATTCCCTTAACCAGGGATAACGGGTTGATTGTGCTAATATAGCCTGAGATAGATACTGCATTGTAGTTGAAGGATTAAAACCCATGCTTAAAGAGTTAGATCTTTCACTGAAAATAGAGAAAGAAATATTTAAGGGGATTTATCCTGACCTGTCAGGCCATCTGGCAGAGCTTCAAAGGCATTGCCGTGAAAAGGGGATTGCCCAGCTTATCCTGTTTGAAGGAATGAGTGCTTCAGGAAAAGGGACCCTTATCAATCGGTTGATACAGCCTCTGGATCCCCGGGGCTTTAAAGTATTTACTATCAAACCTCCCAATGAAGAAGAAGCTTTGCGGCCCTATCTGTGGCGATATTGGATTAAAATTCCTTCGGCAGGAAGGATGGCCGTGCTGGATCGGAGCTGGTATCAAAGACTCTGGGTGGAAAAGGTGGAGCAAAAACTATCGCCGCATTTAATCCACCAAACTGTCCTTGAAATCAATTCGTTTGAGAAACAACTAAGAGATGCAGGAATTGTCCTGATAAAATTCTGGCTCCAGATTGATAAGAAAGAACAGCGAAAACGATTTAAGATTCTTGAATCTCACCCCCAAACCCGATGGCGGATCACTTCCCAGGACTGGCAGCGAAATAAAGATTATAACCGATATCTTAAGGCCGCTGAGGAAATGCTTCAGGATACCGATACGGGATATGCTCCCTGGCATATTATTGAAGCGGTTGATGAACGATGGGCAACCGTCAAAATTATCCAGAAGACAGTAAGTGTCTGGGAAAATGTGCTGGAATCCCAGAAGTCTCCAGTAGAAAAATCAAACCCTGCCCCAAAGACTAAAACTGTCATTCCCAAGACTGAAAAAAAGAAGGAAGAGACCGGATCCTCCCTTCTTTCCCGGGCGGATCTATCCCTGAAACTGGAAAAGAAGGAATACCAGGATACATTATCCCGATACCAGAAAGAATTACGGGAAGTTGAATATGACCTTTATCGAAAACGGATTCCCATGGTAATTGTTTTTGAGGGATGGGATGCGGCAGGTAAAGGGGGAAACATCCGCCGACTGACTTATGAACTGGACCCTCGGGGATATGAAGTGGTTCCTGTGGCAGCTCCTACTGAACAGGAAAAGGCCCGGCCTTATTTATGGAGATTCTGGATTCGTATGCCGAAAGCAGGACATATCACTATATTCGATCGCAGCTGGTATGGAAGAGTGATGGTGGAACGGGTGGAAGGGTTCTGCTCCGAAGAGGAGTGGAATCGAGCTTACCGGGAAATTCGGGAGATGGAACAGCAACTGATTTCGTTTGGAACCATTGTCTTGAAGTTCTGGCTGCATATTTCTAAAGAAGAACAACTTAAACGTTTTAAAGCCAGGGAAGACAATCCTCTTAAACAATGGAAAATTACCCGGGAAGATTGGCGTAACCGGGAGAAATGGCCACTTTATCGGGATGCGGTGGAAGAAATGCTTTTGCGGACCAGCACTACTTACGCACCCTGGACAGTGGTTGAAGCGGAAGATAAATATTATGCCCGGGTGAAAGTATTGAAAACAGTGATTGATTCAACCAGGAATATTTTGTAACCAAAGAACCTTTGATAAGCAGTTTTCGAATTATCCATTGACGAATAGTATCAAATGGTTTAAATTGAAAACATGACGGGAAGCCCGGTATAAGGACAATGTAATAATCTCCGGGAGGTCATTCTGTAATACGATGTCATACCCAAATGGGGTGAGGTATGAACCAACATGGGGTTGTTGAAAAAAGCGGTGTTAAAGGGTACCTCTTAATTGAGACTATTCTAGCTTTGGCAGTTATCGGCTTTTCTTTAATGGGATTGACACTTCTTTTTACAACCGGACTGGGGTCTTCCTTGCACGCTTCCTTATATACCCAGGCTTTGTATCTGGCTGAAGGTGAATTGGAAGAAACTCTTCTTAAACCAGCTTCTGACTGGGTTTCGGATACGACCTATTCAAAGGAAATCGGGAAAAGTGAATATCAGGTTCGATTGAAAACCCAGCCTTCCGATATCTCCAAAACTCTGTATGTTTTCCAGATTGAAGTCCAGTGGAAGGAATCTGATGGATTCCATCGAGTGCAATTAATGACTGAGGGGAGGGGGCAACCATGAAAAACTCCTCTTGGGCTAAAGATCTTTTCCTGAGTACTTCAGGAATGACCTTGGTGGAAGGCATTATTGGGTTGGTTATTGCAACTGTCATCATGGGGATGATTGTCCAAACTTATATTGTCTCCATTCGATTGTCTCAGACCGGTTTTCATCGGGCTGAACAACTGGAAGAGGCCCAGCTGGTGCTGGAATATTTCTCCCGAGACTTACATTCTGCCATTCCGGAAAACGTTGATATCGGAGGATTTGTTTTACAGTCACCTGCCAAAGAAGGGGAGAACCCTGAACGTCTTCAGTTTATACGCTCCATTGCCATAATATCTGAAGGGAAATCTTATCCTGCCCAAATTCAATATACCCTTTCAACGACCGGACAATTTATTAGAAAGTTAAATTACCTGGGAGATAAACCATCCAAACCATCTTCCTTAGCCATGGAAACAACCCGTTCTATCGGTTTAGGTCTGAAGGATACCCAATACTACTGGGAAGTGAAATGTCTGTCTGACACCTCAAATATATCAACAGGCGGCTGGAACAATGAATATTCAGAAAAACAGGTCCTGCCTCAATTGGTGAAAATTAAAATAAAATTGGCGCATCAGTCGGATCCGAAAGCCCGGTTGGAAATGACACGGATTATTCGAACGGGGGGGCTATGATGGACCGTATCCGAAACTCAGAATCAGGATTTGTGCTGGTTATGGTTATCTCCCTTCTTTCCGTAATAGGCATTCTGGGAGCCGCTTATGCGGGGTATTCTTATTATCTGGTACACCGGACAGTGATGCTTCGGGATAATATGCAGACTTATTATGGGGCCCGGGCCGGGATCGCCAGGGCTATGGATGAAATTGCATCGGGGAAGGTTCAGGGTCATGGGGATTTTACCCTTGAAACTATGGGAAAGGATGCTGCTATGGGGTATTTGAAAGTTCGAGTCCTTTATGAATACTCTGGCTCATCTACCCAAGGGGGGATTCGAATCAATTCTTATGGAAGGATTGAAAGAAGATCCAGCCTTCAGCGAGAGCGAATGTTGGTGGCGATGACGGATCCTGAGTCGGGTAATTTAAAGACAGCCTGGGTAGAGGAAGGTGTCCCGGGCGATTCCCCAAGAGGACATTGATGGAGGTCTTGAATGGCGAAAAATAAAAAGAAAAAAGAGACCCGGCTAGGCCAGCTTCTTTTGGATGCGGGACTTCTGACAGAGGACCAAAGGGTCCTTGTTGAGCAGGAATACCAGGTATCGCAAAAGGCTTTTACCGATATCCTTTTCCAGGAGATAAGCCTTAAAACCATTAAGGAACTATTGCTTTATGAAATTCCTATTTCGGGCGGGCGTGAAAAAACTGACGAAATTATGGAGGAAATGGTAAAGGATGGTGTTTTTACAGAAGAAGAACTCGAACAGATAGTTTCTTCCTGTGAACCCGGGGAGGCGGATATCGGTGAAACTCTTTTAAAGGCAGGTTTCATTTCTCAGGAGCAGTATGATTTGGCCAGGAATGAATCAGAACAGACGAAGATCCCCATGGCCCGGGTGCTGATAAACCGTCAATTTGTCACGCCTAAAATGGTATCGGATATCCTTAAGTATCATCGCCAGATGATACAGGAAAAATTAATTGGGAGACTTTTGGTCCGGCAGGAAATCCTGTCTGAAGAGAAATATAAAGAAGCGCTTGAAAAAAGGTGCATTGAGAAAAAACCCCTGGGACAGATTCTGGTGGAAGGTGGATATCTGACCCCAGAACAGGTCCGGGATGCTTTTGACCGATTTCTGGATATCCCTTATCTGGATTTAGAGGAGCAGGAACTGGATTCACAGATAGTTAAATTGCTGCCTGAACAATTTATCAGGAATCATTCTGTCTTGCCGATACGGAAAGATAAAAATGTGCTTTTGTTGGCGATGATTGATCCTTTGAGCCAATCATTGATTGATGATGTTTCGCTGATGACAGGATGTGAAATACAGCCGGGACTGGTGGAAGAGGTTTCTCTGAAACAGGCGATTGATAAATTTTTCTCCGAAGATATTGCCGTTATGTTACCCAGAGCCATCCAGGAGGAAGCGGCCACCCGGCTGGTGGAAGGTGAAAAGCCCGGGAAGCCCCGGATGGAAGGCATTGTCGATGTGGTTGAGAGCGCCTCCACGGTCAATCTGGTGAATAGTATCATTTCATCAGCTATCAATTCACGCGCAACGGATGTTCATGTGGAACCTCAACCCAACCAAATGCGGGTTCGCTACCGGATTGACGGGATGCTTTATGATGTCATGACCCTGAGTAAAGAACAGGAATTACCGGTCATTTCACGATTGAAAGTGATTTCCAATATGGATATTACTGAAAGAAGACGTCCCCAGGACGGTCATTTCAGTTTTGATATTCAGGGGAAATATTACGATATCCGGGTGGCAACTTTACCGACTCATCTGGGGGAGAAAATGGTCCTTCGGATATTGGATGAGAGCAAGATATTAAAAGGATTATTTCAACTGGGTTTCGAACCCAGCGATCTGCATAAAATTAAAGAAATGTGTAAGAAACCCTATGGAATGATTCTGGAAACAGGGCCTATCGGGAGTGGAAAAACAACGACACTCTATTCCTGCCTGAATGAAATCAATGTCATGACATCCAATATTGTGACCATTGAAGACCCGATTGAGTATCAACTTCCAGGGATTAATCAGGTCAATGTGGACCCTAAGGTCAATCTGACTTTTTCAACTGGATTAAGGGCTATTCTACGGCAGGATGCCGATGTCCTGATGGTGGGTGAAATCAGGGATGCCGATACTGCGGCTATTGCTGTCAGGGCGGCCATGACCGGCCATTTGCTGTTTTCTACATTGCATACCAATGATGCTCCGGGAGCTATCACAACCCTGCAGCATATGGGAATTAAACCTTTTTTGATTGCCAGCAGCCTGGTGGGAGTGATTGCTCAGCGTTTAATGAGGAAAATTTGTTTGAATTGCCGGCAACCTTATGCTCCAACCCTTGAAGAAAGAGAAATGCTGGGGATAACTTCTAAGGACAAAACCAAGATTTATAAGGGAACTGGATGCGATAAATGTTTTAGGACGGGGTACTTAGGCCGTACTGGCGTATTCGAGGTGATGCCCATGGATGAGGATATGAAAAATTTGATTGTGCATGAAACCCCGGAAGCGCAGATTCGTGAAGCCGCAATCCAAAAAGGCATGTCCACCTTGAATATGAGTGGTATTCAAAAAGTATTGGATGGGACAACCACAGTGGAAGAGATGTTGAGGGTTATGAATTTTTAGATCCGGTTCTGAGAAAAATCTCATACCGGTTATGAGGGGTAATCTCATGGCTCAAGAAAAAACGAATAAGATACGTAAAGCCCTGCGTTGGCAGTTTCCGACGCCTGTTACTCAGAAAGATGTTTCATCTTTCTGTCGGGGGTTCTCCATCCTGATCCAATCGGGGATTCCGGTTTTGAAAAGCTTAAAAACACTGGCAGTACGTACCAGCCAGCCTAAATTAAGGAAGGCATTGGGCGAAGTTGCTCGCTTTGTGGAAAATGGAGGGACTGTTTCCCGTGCCATGGAGAACTATCCAAGATACTTCAATCCGTTGATTGTCAGTATGATTCGTGTGGGGGAATCTTCGGGGACCCTGGATGAGGCATTACATCGGATTGCCGACCTGATGGAAAAGAGTGTTGCCCTTCGCCAGAAACTAAAATCAGCCTTTGCTTATCCCCTGGTCTCATTGCTGGTAGCTCTCGGGGTGATTATCTTTCTTTTAATGAGAGTAATCCCGGTGTTTATCCCGTTATTCAAGAATTCAGAGCGGAATATTCAAATTCCAGTTCCCACCCAAATGATTATTTTTGTATCTGAAATACTGCAGATGCATTGGCCGTTGGTATTGGTGGCCCTCTGTTTGTTAGGGGTATTATTCTGGATATTAAAAAATACGGAGCGTGGAAAATATCTTTATGATCGATTTGAATTGAAGATTCCGGTTTTCGGGATGTTATACACCAAGGTAGTGGTTGCCCGATTTACCCGGACCATGTCTGTCCTGTTGCATTCAGGGGTGCCTCTCCTGGAAGCCCTTCAATTATCCAAAGCAGTTACCGGCAGCTTGAACATGTCTATTACCATTCAGAATGCCTATGACAACCTGGTCAAGGGAGGAACCTTTGAGGAGGTCTTAAGAGATTCCGATATTATTCCTCCCCTGGCAGTGGATATCATCTCTGTGGGTGAACAGGCCGGAACCCTGGAAGAAGTCCTGGAACGGATTGCTATGACTTATGAGGAAGAAATTGATGTCACTATTCGGGGAATCACTTCAATCATAGAACCGATTCTGGTGCTGGTGGTGGGGAGTGTTGTCCTTTTTATTGCCCTGTCGGTTTTCTTGCCATATTTTGCATTGATTAAGATATTGTAATATCGAAATTATCATCCATGGAATCAATCTTGATTGAGCTTTTGGGGTATATTTCTTCATGTTGGATTTTATTCCGTATTGACATGATAAAAGCATAAGGTAGATAATATTATTTGTTTTAGGGTCGGTTTTGAATAATCCAACCTTACTATTTGTCAGGTCTGGTGAAAAATTAGGGTTCGTGTCTTTAATATTACCCCTCTTTCTTTCATGAACCTGATATCCAATTAAGAAAGTCAAACAGATAATGTCAGGTCATGGAAACCATACCAGAAGAACTAAGCTAATAGAGCTGTTGCATCGGCAGGAAATATGGTTGATGGAACGGATATTATATTATGCCAGAGAATACCAGTTCACCCGATATACTTCCACTTTGGCGGAAGCGTGGCGTTTGTCGGTACAAGGCCTTACTCAAACACTCTCGGAGTATACCATCCTGAATCCTGATATCCCCCAGATGAAACCTTCTGATAATGACCCGAATTCTCCTTCTATGAGGTTTTGTATTGAAATAGTCCGTTCCCATCGGCAACGGGGGATACCTATCGAGTTGTTTTTAGGGTTATTTAAATATTACCGCCGGGCTTATAAGGAATGCCTTATGGAGTCCATGTTAGAAACGGAAACCCACGAATGGTGCTGTTCCTACCTGGAGGGATATTTTGACCAGATGGAGATAATGATTTCTTCCGCCTGGCATAATACTACGGCAGATGAGAAAATCCAGGCTCTGGAAGCCTACAGCCGTAATATTACAAATGAAAAAAACAAGTATCTGGCCCTTTTTGGAAGCCTTCCCCAGCCTGTATTCATCCTAGACGAATCTAACCTGATCAATCACATGAATGATGCGGCTATTCATCTGTACAAGTCTCAATCCCTTCCAGGGGATGCTTATTATCATTCTTATCATGTGGGTGAATCCCTGAGTTGGATTCAAAAAGAACTGGAACAGATGCATTCGGAGAATAATCAATACATGGAATTTGAAAAGCAATTCCAGAATCACCAGAATCAACTCTGGTATGAGTGTAAGCTGACTCGAATGCAGGATGTCACCCATCAATTTTTGGGGACTATGCTGGTATTGAATGATATTACCCTGCGGAAACATTCTGAAGAGACCCTTCGCAACCTTTCGGTAGAAGATGATTTAACCGGATTATTCAACCGAAGGGGATTTCTCTGGCTGGCCCATCGCCAATTAAAGCTATGCCGAAGGATGAATAAACGAGCGGTGCTTTTTTATATGGATATTGATTATCTGAAGAAGGTGAATGATGAGTATGGCCACCCGGAAGGGGACCGTTACCTGAAGGCCTTCGCCCAGTTGCTCAAAAAAGTTTTTCGAGAATCAGATATTATCGGCCGTATAGGTGGAGATGAATTTCTCGTTCTGGCTGTGGATGTCAATGATGGGTGTGAATCACTCTTGCAAAGCCGCCTGATGGAGAAAATTCAGGAAAATAACATCCAATCCCATTTACCGTTGCCTTTATCTGCCAGCCTGGGGATTTCATTTTACTCGAACCAGACGGATTTGACGATTGAAGAACTGATTGCAGAAGCCGATGTCCGAATGTATGAAGTAAAGAAGAATCGCCGGGATTCTCTCAATATTGTCCGTTGATTCATGGCATTGCCGATTCAACAACCTATGCCGGATAACGAGTTTCCCTGTGCAGGGTGAAAAGGGAGATTTCCGGCCGGACTCCCATCCGTACCGGGGGAGATATTAATCCCAAGCCTCGATTGACATACATCAGGGTCTCTTCTTTTTTGAAGAGCCCGGAGGCATAGAGGTTTCCATGCCGGGAAGGGGTCAAAATGGGCCCGTAATAAGGCAGTGAAACCTGTCCCCCATGAGTATGTCCGCTGAGGATAAGATTCGGATTATACCCGGAAGCCTTTTCAAATTCATCAGGATTATGCATTAAAAGGATTCGGAACCGGTCTTCCGGGGTCCCGTGAAAAGTCTTTTCCAAATCAAAGATACCGGCCCAAAGGTCATCAACTCCCAATATCCATAATTCGGTATCTTTTACCTGGATTTGAGTATGCTGATTAGTCAGGACATGGATTCCTGCTTTCCGAAGGGCTGTTTTGACCATAGGGCCATGAGTCCAGTAGTCGTGGTTTCCCAGGACTGCATAAGAACCCAGGGGGGATTTCAAGTGGCTTAATTCTTCTGCCATCAGTGGGATATATTTCTTCTGCCGGGTAATGTAATCTCCGGTCAAAAGGACAATGTCCGGTTTTAGCTGGTTAGCCATTTGGATGCATTGTCGGAGATAACTCCTTGAGACAACTCTACTTAAATGAATATCCGAAAGCTGGAGAAGGGTGAGTCCCTCCAATCCGGGGGGGAGGTCAGGATAAGCCAGTTTTATCTTTTGAACTTTGACCCAGCTGGGTTCCCATAGGGTTGCATAAGAGGTGCCGCCTAATCCCAGGGAAAAACTGGTCCAAGCCAATGCCCGGATAAACTGCCGTCGGTTGAGGCGTTGAACCCTTCTCATACTCTATATCCTATCGGAGCCTTGCCTATCAAGCCAAAATTTCTCATTGATTTCCAATTCAAAATCTCTATTCCCATTCCTAAATCACCAGGGGGGTATTTATTCATTTTATCACCCTTATTCCCGGATTCCCATGATGGTTAACCTCTATACACTATTTCCAGTGATTAGAGTGAGACCCAGGCTGATGGTTACAGCCTGGGTCTCGTTCCGGTGGAAATTGGAGAAAAAGGGGTAAGCCGGAAGAGGAAAAGGTGATATTTCCAAGGGTCGTTTATAATAATACTTTGTAAAATTGGGTGATTCGGCCAACAACAGACCCGGAACCCCCCGAAATCAGGGAGAAAAATCCATTTACCTTGAGGGTGAGAGACTGAGAGAACAGATGAAACCAGATTTTAAGTTTACCTTGGAGAAAAAAGATACCCGGACTCAGGCCCGAGCTGGGTTGATTCAGACTGCCCATGGGGAAATTCAAACTCCTATTTTCATGCCGGTTGGGACTCAGGCGACTGTGAAATGTATGTCCCCGGAAGAACTGGTGGAAATAGGGTCCCAGATTATTTTATGCAATACCTATCATTTATATCTCCGTCCCGGGGAAAGCATTATCAAACGGGCAGGGGGTCTGCATGGTTTCATGAACTGGAAGAAGCCAATCCTGACCGATTCAGGGGGATTCCAAGTATTCAGTTTATCGGATTTACGAAAGGTCCGGGAGGATGGGGTGGAATTCAAATCCCATCTGGATGGGTCCAAACATTATCTGAGTCCGGAGAAAGCCATCCAGATTGAAATGGACCTGGGGGCTGATATTATTATGAGCCTGGATGAATGTGTTCCTTATCCTGCGGAGAAAGAGTATGCCCGAAAATCCCTGGAAATGACTACCCGCTGGGCGGCCCGTTGCAAAGAAGAATGGCAGAAACAACTGGATGCCGAACCTTTGACCCATTCCGCCTTGTATGGGATATGCCAGGGAGGGATGTATCCGGAACTTCGGATTGAATCCGCCCGCCAGCTGGTGGACTTGGATTTTCCCGGTTATTCCATCGGGGGATTGAGTGTCGGGGAAAGTGTTCCAATGATGATGGAGATGCTGGAGGCTTCTATCAGCCAGCTGCCGGAAGAAAAACCCCGTTATTTCATGGGGTTGGGTTCTCCCTTGGAGCTTTTCCAGTGCATTGAACGGGGAGTGGATATGTTTGACTGTGTCCTCCCGACCCGGAATGCCCGCAATGGGACGGTTTTCACAGCCCATGGAAAATTAGTTGTCCGTAATGGAGCCTATGCGGAAGACTTTAAACCCATGGACGATGAATGTGACTGTTATGCCTGCCGGAATTATACCCGGGCCTATATTCGGCATCTTATCTGGGCCGGTGAGATTCTGGGTTTCCGGCTTTGTACCTTACACAACCTTTATTTTCTGTTAAAATTAGTGAGTCAAATCCGGAAGTCTATTCAGGAAGACAGGTTTTCTGAATATAAACAGGAATTTTTTGCCAAGTATCAGTCAGGTTTGGATTCCTGAACCCCAAAAATATAAATTAGATAAAGGAGTTATTATGTTTGGATTTTTTATAAGTAATGCTTATGCCATGGCTGCTAATCCTCAGGCAGGTCAAGCCACTGAAACCGCCCCCTGGTATGCCAATCCTATAACTATGATGATTGTGATCATGGTGATTTTCTATTTTTTCCTGATTTATCCCCAGCGCAAGGAACAGAAAAAACACCAGGAACGGCTGAGTAAAATCAAAGCCGGCGATAAAGTAATCACTTCCGGCGGGATTCATGGAATCGTAGCCAATGCCAGTGATGATCCTATCAAAGTCAAGATTGCGGATAATGTGAAAATTGAAGTCTCCAGAAATGCTATTGTTTCCATCAAATCGGATGAAAGCAGCACTTCTGAAGTAAAATAATCTTGAATACCTCTTTAATTTAATTATAATTCTGATAATATAAGGGCTTTATGCCCTTTTTTATTTGGTGAGATTTATTTTTGATTGCAGAGAGAGGATATATGCCTTACACCGAGACCCTGTTCTACCTGATGAAAATTGAGATAACTCAATTGGAAGAAGAAGGTTGCGATACCACTGAACTGAAAAAAGAATATGAATCTCTGAAGAAAGAAGACCCTGATATCGAGAAACTGGCCGCCCGTTTATATAAGAAGGCATCCCGGCTTAAACCTCGAAAGGATTTTCCTTATCAGGAACCCAGTGAATTCGCTAAAATCCTAAAAAAAAGAAGCCGAGGCCCCCGGCGTTATAAAAAAATCCTGGGGGAGGCGGAACTGAAAACCCGAATTCAGGGGGCGTGGCTGGGCCGATGCGCCGGCTGCCTATTAGGAAAACCGGTAGAACCCCTGGGCCATAACCGAAAAATGATGCTGGATGTGATGAGCCAGCATGGAGTTCTTCCCCTATCAGACTACCTGCCCCGATTATCCAAAGGAATTCCCGAATATGTCCATTATGAGGCCTGGGATGAAGAATATATTCCCTGCGCCAAAGAAAACCTCAAGGCTGCCGAACGGGATGATGATTTGGACTATACCATCCTGGGTCTATATTACCTGGAGAAATTCGGGCCGGATTTCAAAACTCAGGATGTTGCTATGACCTGGCTGTCCCGGCTCCCTTATTTGAGGATTTATACGGCGGAACGGGTGGCTTATTACAACTTGATAAATAATATAGAACCTCCCTTGTCTGCCAGCCTCAATAATCCTTACCGGGAATGGATCGGCGCCCAGATTCGGGCCGATGCTTTTGGGTATGCGGCTCCGGGTTGGCCTGAAAAGGCGGCGGAATTGGCCTATCGGGATGCCAGCCTGACCCATGTGAAAAATGGGATTTATGGGGAAATGCTGATGGCTGCTATTATTGCGGCGGCTTTCGCTGCCAAGACAGTGGAAGAAGCTATTTTGGCCGGATTGGCGGAGATTCCCAAAACTTCCCGGCTTTATGAAGCAGTTCATAATGTCATGAAATGGGTGAAGGAAGATAATGACCCGGAAAAGACGACTCAACGGATACATGACGCTTATGGTAAATACCATGCTGTCCATACCATCAATAATGCGGCTGTAGTGATTATGGCCTTGATGTATGCTGGCCGGGATTTCGAAAAGGGTATTACCCTGGCAGTCCTGGGCGGTTGGGATACTGATTGCAATGGAGCGACTGTGGGTTCCATTCTGGGAGCCTTATTGGGTGTGGAAGGGATTCCTGCTAAATGGGCGGCTCCTTTGAATAATACTTTAAAATCTGATGTCGTAGGGTTCTATGTCAATCAGATATCGGAACTGGCCGACCGAACCTGTCAACAGGCCATCCGAATCATCTCCTGAGAATAAGGAGTTTTATCCATGTTTGACCTCCTGATTAAAAATGGCGAAATAATCGATGGAACCGGGAAACCCCGGCAAAAAGCCGACTTGGCAATCAAAAAAGATAAGATAGCGGATTTGGCTCCTGAGATTCCGGTAGAAAAAGCCCAGCGGGTGATTGATGCTACGGGTCTCTGTGTCTGTCCCGGGTTTATTGATATCCATTCCCATACCGATTGTTCCCTGTTTGTGAATCCCCGGTCTGAAAGTAAAATCCGGCAGGGGGTTACGACCGATATTTCCGGCAACTGCGGAATGACTCCTTTCCCTATCGGAGAGGAAGGGTTTGCTGAAACCAGGAGTTTCATGAAAGAACATGGGTTGGAAATTGACTGGGAAGATTTGGCTGGATTCTTCGGCCGATTGGAAAAACAGGGCATTGGGACTAATTATGGGACATTCCTGGGCCATGGCTCCCTTCGTACCTATTGTATGGGAGAAGGTAAACGAGCCCCAACCCCGGAAGAATTGGATAAATTGAAATATGAGATGGATAAGGCCATGGACCAGGGGGCTTTGGGACTGACTACCGGATTGATTTATCCTCCGGGCTGTTTTGCCGATATGGATGAGCTGGTTGAACTGGCTAAAGTGGCGGCAGCCAAGGGGGGGATTTATGCTTCCCATATGCGTTCCGAAGGCCAAAGGCTTCTGGAATCTATTGTGGAAACCATTACCATCGGGCGGCGGGCCAATATCCCGGTGCAGATTTCCCACCTGAAAGTTGCCGGAAACAAGAACTGGGGAAAGGGAATCTGGGCTTTGGAATTGATTTCTCTGGCGCGGGAAGCTGGACTCAAAGTCCATGCCGATCGATATCCCTATATCGCCTCCAGCACAGAATTGTCCACTTTGCTGCCGGATTGGGCTCATGACGGCGGAATCCTCAAAATGATGGAGAGACTGAAAACCCCTGACATCCGCAAACGAATCATTGATGAAATCATTGCGAATATCGGGCAGGAGTCAGGATATGAAGATACCCTGATTTCGGCAGTCCATACCGAAAAAAACAATCATTATCAGGGAATGACCCTTCAGTCGGTCGCCGCTGAAAGGAACCAGTCTATTCCGGAGGCCATCTGTGATGTCCTTCTGGAAGAAGAGGGGTTGGTCTCGGCTATTTTCTTCTCAATGAATGATGAAGAAACCGACCATATCCTCTCCCAAAACTGGGTAGGCATCGGTTCTGATACGACAGCCAGGGCCCCTTATCCTCCCTTGAACGCAGATAGACCTCACCCTCGGGCGTATGGCACCTTTCCCAGGGTGATTGCTCATTATGCGAAAGAAAAAGACCTTTTCAGTGTTGAAGAAGCAGTCCGCCGGATGACCGGGCTGAATGCGGAAATATTAAGCCTTAAAAAACGAGGGTTACTTAAAAAAGATAATTTTGCCGATGTGGTTATATTCAGCCAGCGCCGGATAAAAGACATGGCCAGTTACATGAAACCTCATCAATACCCCATTGGGATAGATTATGTTATTGTCAACGGGAGTGTTATTATTGAGGAAGGTATCCATACTGGCACTTTGGCAGGCAGGATTATCCGGAACCATTAAACGATTGGGATTGTTTATTAAGGGATTGCCGGAATTTTACTTCTGGCAGGTTCATTTTTAAGGAGGATAGTACTATGGTGATTGAGAAAAGCAAACTAGCTCCGGATTTTGAGCTTCCGGGTACCACTGGGGATAAGAAAATTAAACTGTCAGATTATCAAGGGAAGAAAAATGTGGTGCTTTTCTTTTTTCCATTAGCTTTCTCTCCGGTCTGTAGTGTGGAAATGCCGAATTTCGATAAACACATGAAAGAATTTACTGAGAAAGATACTGAGATATTTGCTATCAGTGTGGATTCTTTATATACACTGAAAGCCTTTGCCGGCCATTGCCAAGTAGCCTCTTTCACTATGCTTTCTGATTTTCATCCCAAAGGTGAAACCGCCCAGAAATATGGCGTATATGACGAGGAAAAAGGAATTGCTCAGCGGGCGACTGTTGTCATTGATAAGAAGGGATTTGTCTGTTTCTCCCATGTCAATGAGTTAATCAAGGAACGGGATGTAAATACCTTCCTGGAAATACTGGCTGATTTGAATTAATAAAAATAGCCTAACCTTATTAAAATGAATTATTCAGGAAGCTGGAGGCTGGTAGCCGCCAGCTTTTCCTATATCAGGAGACCCCCCATTTAGGGTATAATTTTAATTTATGAGTAAATACAAGAAACCTGCTATTCTGGCCCTCGAGGATGGAAAAATCTTCCATGGATACAGTTTTGGAGCCGATGGAGAAAACTACGGTGAAGTAGTTTTCAACACTTCCATGACGGGTTATCAGGAGATTTTAACGGACCCTTCCTACAAAGGTCAGATCGTAACAATGACGTATCCCTTGATAGGGAATTATGGAGTGAACCGGGAAGATGTGGAATCCCGGCGGCCTTTCGTGGAGGGATTTATTGTCCGGGAATATACTCCGGTACCCAGCAACTGGCGGTCCGAACAGGCTCTGGGTGATTATCTCCAGGAAAACAATATTTATGGGATCGAAGGAATCGATACCCGGGCGTTGACCAAGCATTTGCGGACTTATGGCGCAAAACAGGGAGTCATCTCAACTCTTGATTTGAATCCTGAAAGCCTGGTGGAAAAGGCTAAAAACTCTCCTCACCTGGTTGGAAGAGACTTAGTGAAGGAAGTAACCATTGATAAGCCTTACCAGTTCCAGCCCTCCAAATCTGATTTGGAATGGAATGGATTCCAGGGTGAATATGATGCGGAGAAAGCTCCTTTCCATGTGGTCGCTTATGATTGCGGCATCAAACTGAACATCCTCAGGCTGTTAGCAGCCCATGGATGCAAAGTGACAGTGGTTCCGGCAACCGCCTCAGCCGAAGAAGTCCTTTCCTACAATCCGGATGGAATCTTTCTATCCAATGGACCCGGCGACCCTGAAGCTGTGACTTATCTGATTGATAATGTGAAAAAGCTGATTGGGAAAAAGCCTATTTTTGGGATTTGCCTGGGTCAGCAGATATTGGGGTTGGCATTCGGCGGCAAGACTTATAAGTTAAAGTTTGGCCATCGAGGAGCGAATCATCCGGTAAAGCAGCTGGAAACCGGCAAGATTGAAATCACTGTCCAGAACCATGGATTCTGTGTGGATTTGGATTCAGTCAAGAATTCCGGCCTGAAGATTACCCATTTGAATTTGAATGATATGTCCAATGAAGGGATGGAGCATGAAGAATTGCCTATCTTCTGCGTGCAATACCACCCTGAATCTTCTGCCGGACCCCATGATGCCCGTTACCTTTTCCAAAAATTTATCAATAATATGGAAAAGACCCGGTAATCGGGAGTCGTTTTCATCGGGCCCATATAGCCTGAATTTCAAGATTATGATAAAAAGGAAAGAGTTGATGCTCTTTCCTTTTTTCTGTTTAGGATTTCAGGGAGGTTATGAATATGAAATGGCAATACTTTTATGTCTTACCCATATTAATACTGGGCCTGGGGAGGGTTCAACCCGTTCAGGGATTGGAAATCCAATGGTATGGACAGGCGGCTTTTCTGTTTAAAAGCGATAATGGGATAAAGCTCATTACGGACCCTTATCAGCCTGATGGTTTTGGGGAGAAATTCCGTTACAGTGCCATCAAAGACTCGGCTGATATTATAACTGTCAGCCATGAGCATGCCGACCATAATGGGGTGAGTTCAATTTCCGGCAATCCTCTCATCCTGAGAAGCCTGGGAACTCAAACCGTGAAAAATATCCTCATCACCGGGATTGTTTCCAACCATGATAAAGCCGGGGGGACATTAAGGGGTAAAAATACCATTTATTGTTTTACCATTGATAAGCTTCGAATCTGCCACCTGGGGGATTTAGGGGAAATTCCGAATGCTAAGAAGATTCGGGAGATTCAAAAGGAAGGGCCCTTTGATATTCTCTTGGCCCCCGTCGGAGCTGTCTATACCCTGGAGCCTGATGAAATGAAATCAGTCATTCAACAGCTGAATCCCAGAGTGGTGATTCCGATGCATTATAAAACAGCTAAAATGGATTTGCCCCTGTTACCTGTCGAGAAATTTCTTACCGGACAGAAGAATGTGACTCGGTTAAAAGCTTCCACTTGGAGAATAACCCGAAAAACTCTTCCTGCCGAAAAGGTGATATTGGTATTGGATCCTTCGAACTGACAGGATGGTTTTTGGCGGGTCCATTAAAATCGGGTTGAAAGATGGTAATATAACTGTGATTGTTATATTCAGGATTGAAGGAGAGCATGTTTAAGTGAAAAAACAGCGGCGGATTGTTTCAGTTGTTTTATGTATATCGGCATTCATGGCTTTGGGAGGTGGAGGATTGGGTTTTTCGGTGGAAGAGCTTGAGATTTCCCCGGAATATTTGAAATCCTCAAAACCTGGAGCTTCTCTTGATAATACCTCTGTGGAATCGACCCATCCGTCATCCTTTTCCTCTTCTCTTTCCAGGGATTCCAGTCCTGCCGGGATTGTGGATACCCAGATAGCCTATCTGACTCGGAAAATCGAGAAATCCCCTCAAGATGCGACCCTTTTTAACGAAAGGGGAATGTTATACCGGCAAAAAGGGGATTATGACCATGCCATATCTGATTTGACCCGGGCATTAGACCTCCTTCCGGCTATGTCTCGGGCCTATTATAACCGGGCCTGGGTCTATCTGGACCTGGGACAGTCCGATAAAGCTTTAATGGATGTGGAAAAAGCTTTGGAGGGTGAGCCTGCCTTGGGGGATGCCTTCTTTCTTCGGGGGACGATTTATCAGCAGAAAATGGAATATCAGAAAGCCTTGAGAGATTATGACCAGGTGCTTTCTTTGAATCCCAAAAATACCAAAGCCTTATCCAGCCGGGGAATTATCTATGAGGATATGAAGGAATATGACCAGGCTATTGCTGATTATTCCCAAGCCATTGAGCTGGACCCGCTTAATTCCAAGACTTGGAGTAATCGGGCCCATGTTTATGCTGCCAAAGGGGATATTCGCAGGGCTATTGCCGATTATAACCGAACCTCGGAACTGGACCCTTCATTACCGGACCCCTATTATGCCAAAGCCCAGCTTCTGGACCAGTTGGGTAAGAAAAAAGAGGCCCTTCAAGCCTATCAGGCTTATGTTCAATATGCCCCTCCCGATGCTGGCTATTACCTCGAAAAAGCTAAAAAGAAAATTAAATCTTTAAATAAGTAATTTTCCTTCCCGGGTGAGATTGAAAAATCTTACCGACCGCTAACCCCCCTCGCTGTAAATCATCCCAAGGTGATGCTTTTGTCCTAAATCAGATAAACATCGGCGATTGAGGGAGGGCTTTATTATGGAATCAAAAGGGAGCTGGTTCCGGGTTTCTATAGATCGGTGTTAAAAATATAACTTATATTAAACCAATAATATACAGTTTTGACAGCTGTCAAAAGAAGGGTAAAAGAGGGTTATTAAGGAGGTTTATTTCTTGTTGAAGATTTTACTTTCAGTGCCGTTTCTGAGCCGGGTAATATTCGTCCGATGCCTCCAGATAATAAAAGCTCCCAGGATTACCGACAGCCCGATATAAAGAGGCTGTTGATAAAAAATGTAGATGCAAATCGGGAAACTGAGAGCGGAAAGAATGGACCCCAGGGAAACATAGCGGCTCAAGGCGACTGTAACCAGAAAAATCCCAATGGTGCAGAAAGTGGCCATGGGAGTAAATGCCAGAAAGATACCAAAGGTGGTGGCAACCCCTTTTCCCCCTTTAAATCTGAGGAAAAGGGTGTAAATATGGCCCAGTACGGCTGCCAGCCCTGCCAGGACCAATCCCCATTCGAAGGTAATTCCCATTATCTGCCGGGCAAATTCCACTGCGGCCCAGCCCTTGCCGATATCCAGCAGCAGGGTCGTGAAGCCCAGGGGTTTTCCCAGGACTCTAAGGGCATTGGTAGCGCCGGGGTTACCGCTGCCTTCCTTCCGAATATCGATACCTTTGCAGAGTTTCCCCAGGATAAAACTAAAGGGAATAGCTCCCAACAGGTACCCAGCCAGTATGCTTAGGAATAATTGGACTGCCATGGCGTTTCTCAGGGTTTAGGTGCTTTTTTCTTGGCCCGGATATTAACAGTTACGGGCGCTCCGATAAATCCAAATTCTTTCCGGATACAGTTTAAGATATACCGAAGATAATCATCGGGTATGGAATTGGGCTGATTCACAAATAATGTGAAATGAGGCGGAGTGGTGTCGGTCTGCGCCATGTAATAAAGCTTTATTTCTTTCCCTCGGATTTCAGGGGGCTGCCAATGGTCGACCACTGTTTTGAGGAATCGGTTCAGTTGGGCGGTTGTAACCCTTCGCTGCCGTTCCACCATTACTTCCTGAGTCAGTTCCATGATATCCTGCATGCGTTTCCCGGTTAAGGCGCTGGTAAACAAGACAGGAGCCCAGGTCATAAAATAAAGATTCTTATGGAGATGTTTCACATATTCCCGCATAGCGGTCTCAATATTGGAACCCCGGTCTTTCGGCAGCCGATTAATGATGATATTGCCGGCTGAATCGAAGAGGTCTCGTTGATTCAATTTCTTCCTGGGGAAATGCTCATCTTCATAAACAGGATCTTTTTTCTCCCGTTTATGAATCTCTGCCAGGAACTTGTCCACCTGTTCTTCCACCAGGTCCCATTTGTTGATGACAATGATGCAACTGGTCCCATGGGCAGCGATATACCCGGCCAATCGGGCATCCTGAGCGGTAACCCCTTCCCGGGCATCCAGAACCAGGATGGCCAGATCGGAACGCCGAATGGATTGCATGGCCCGGTTGACGGTGTAATATTCAAGGTCCTCATCGACTTTGGCTTTTCGGCGAACCCCGGCTGTGTCAATCAGGACAAAAGTTTCATTTTTATAATTCAAATAACTGTCAATGGAATCACGGGTCGTTCCAGCCACCTCAGATACAATGGACCGATAATTGCCCAGCAGCTGATTGATGATGGAGGATTTCCCGACATTCGGCCGGCCGACAATACAAATCCGGGCAGCCATTTCCAATTCTTCATGTTTGCCTTTTTCGGGGAGTTTCTCAATGACCTCATCCAGCACATCGGCCACTCCATGTCCATGCAGGGAGGAAATCGGCATGGGATTTCCCAGTCCCAGCCGGTGAAAATCAGCCCAGCTGGAATAGTCCATGGGATTATCTATTTTATTGACCGCTAAGATGACGGGCTTCTTGCATTTCCGTAACATATTAGCGACTTCAATGTCATGGTCCATGAACCCGATTTGTCCATCGACAATAAAGAGGATGACATCGGCTTCATGAATGGAAAACTCCGCCTGTTTACGGACTTCGGTATCAATAAAATTCAGGGAACCGGGAATGAATCCCCCGGTATCAATCAGGGTGAAGGCGCGTCCATTCCAATCAGCTTCCCCATAATTACGGTCCCGGGTAACCCCGGGGGTGTCTTCGACAATTGCCAACCGTTTGCCGACCAGCCGGTTAAATAACGCCGACTTTCCGACATTGGGACGGCCAATAATGGCTACAATAGGTAAGTTTTTTGCGGGCATAATCTTTATATTTTAACATGAATCCGGTTCTTCCCCCTGAAATGACTTGGATTTGAGGTTTAAATTTCCCTCCTTCGGGTCTTCCCAGTGAACGGTTTATTAACGGAGCGGGTCAGACCCGCTCCGTTACAACTCCGTTCCGGAAAGGGGAAAATTGCAGTCTCGGCGGGGTTGGATTGGGAGATGAAAAGCTTGTAAAGAGAGGTTGAATTGTCTTATGATTGTTATTCTGGTAAAATTTAAATTTCAGAAAATAAGCTGGAATTGAGAGCATTCGAAAGATACAGGTATGTTATTAGAAAATAAGGTAGCGATTGTTACTGGCGCCGGGACCGGGATTGGACTGGTGGTTGCCCAGGAATTAAGAAATAAGGGCGCAAAAGTGGTCCGAGCCTTCCGAAGCGCTGCAAAACAGGAAGAAGTGGCCCCGGGGGAACTGGTTGTCCCTACGGATGTGACTAACAGTGAATCCTGTGAGAAACTGATACAAGCTGCCTTGGATACCTATGGCCGTCTGGATATCCTGGTAAACAATGCCGGGGTCACTCGGGACGGATTATTGATTCGAATGAAAGAAGAAGACTGGGATACTGTTCTGGAAACCAATCTGAAAGGCGCTTTTTTCTGCACACGGGCGGCTGCCAAAGTGATGATGAAACAGCGTTCGGGCGCCATGATTAACATGACCAGCGTGGTAGGCCAGATGGGAAATGCCGGCCAGAGCAATTATGCCGCCAGCAAAGCCGGGTTGATCGGATTCACCAAATCCGTTGCGAAGGAATTATCTTCCCGCAACATACGGGTGAATGCGGTCGCCCCGGGTTTCATAAAGACCCGGATGACGGAAGACTTGGGAGAGGATCTGAAAGCTAAATTGATTGCGCAGATTCCCCTGGGCCGATTTGGAGAATCTATTGATGTAGCCCGGCTGGTTGCATTTTTAGCCTCTGAAGAGGCCTCCTATATTACAGGACAAGTATTCCGTGTTGACGGCGGAATGGTAATCTAATAAGGTAAATGATATTAGGTCCAATTGTTGACACTGGGAGGTGAAGAACGATCATGGCCAATGATGTCCAGGAAAAAGTAACAAAAATTATTGTTGAGAAGCTGGGCGTTACTCCGGAACAAGTTAAACCGGAAGCAAAATTTATTGATGACCTCGGCGCTGATTCTCTCGACTTAGTCGAGTTTGTCATGGAATTGGAAGAACAATTCGGCATTGAAATTCCTGATGAAGATGCTGAAAAAATCCAGACAGTCGGGGATGCAACGAAATATATTGAAGCACATCCCGAAAACAAATAATTAAAATTCTATGAAAATTGAGTTGCGAATCTATGACCCATAGGTTCGTTTACTTTTATTTCACACATTAACGGAAACCTTTTTGCATGATAACAAATCGAGTCGTCATAACCGGAATGGGTGTAGTGGCCCCCAATGGGAACGGCCTGGACGCATTCTGGAATGCATTGACCTCCGGTATTACCGGAATCAAGCCAATCACTTCCTTCGACACGGCTGAATTAGTCGTTAAATTCGGTGGAGAAGTGAAGAATTTGAATTTTGAAGAGTATATCAATCCGAAAGAATTGCGGCGGATGGACAGGTTCACCTGGCTGGTCCTGGTGGCCAGCGAGATGGCGATCCGGGATGCCGGGATTGATTTCAGCCTCTTGAACCAGCATCGGTGCGGAGTGATTGTCGGCTCCGGAATCGGCGGACTGGATACCATCGAGAAACAAAATCGAATTCTGGTTGAGAAGGGTCCTAAACGGATCAGTCCGTTTATGATTCCCATGCAGATTATCAATATGGCCGCAGGTTATGTGTCCATCCAATACGGGCTGAAAGGCCCCAGCACTTCGGTGGTTACAGCCTGTGCGTCCGGAACCAATGCGATAGGCGACGCGTTCAAGATTATCCAGCGCGGGGATGCGGATGTTATGGTGGTCGGAGGTACCGAGGCCGCTTTGACCACGCTGGGTATCGGTGGTTTTACGAATTTAAAAGCCCTTTCCACTCGAAATGATGAACCCGAGAAGGCCTCCCGGCCTTTTGATGCCCAGCGAGACGGGTTTGTCATGGGAGAAGGATCGGGAATGGTTATCCTCGAATCCCTCGAATCTGCTCAAAAGCGAGGCGTCCGGATTTATGCTGAAGTGGTAGGTTATGGCATGACCTCAGACGCTTTCCATATTACACAGCCGGATCCCAATGGCGATGGCGCGGCGGCAGCCATGAAAATGGCAATCAATGATGCCGGACTGCAGCCGGAGGATGTGGATTATATCAATGCTCATGGGACTTCCACCGTCCTGAATGACAAAGGTGAAACCCTGGCTATTAAAAAAGTTTTTGGCGAACATGCCACCAAGCTGGCCATCAGTTCCACCAAGTCTATGACAGGACATTTGCTGGGAGCGGCCGGGGGCGTAGAATGTATCGCCTCTGCCATGACGATCCATACGGGTGTCATTCATCCGACAATCAACTATGAATTCCCCGATCCGGAATGTGATTTGGATTATGTACCTAATCAGGCCCGTAAACAGGAAGTTCGGACAGCCTTATCGAATTCCTTCGGGTTTGGCGGGCATAATGCCACCTTGCTTCTGAAAAAATATACTGAATAAAAGAGTGTTAAACTAATCTGCGGTACTGGGTTTGGGGCCAGGTGAGAGAAGACTATTCTATCATCTGGCAAATCAGTATTGTATAAGATTATGTTAGGATATTTACCTATGGATGATGACCGACGGCAGCTTCTGAGTGAATTAGAAAAGACTCTTTCATATAGTTTTAACAACCTGGCCTATCTGGACCAGGCCCTGACCCATAGTTCTTATCGGCATGAGGCAAGATCTCCTGATATCCAAGATAATGAAAGATTGGAATTTCTGGGGGATGCTGTCTTGAATTTTGTCATTTCCAACCATATCTACCGGATGTTTCCGGAAATGCCGGAAGGCCGGCTGGCAAAATTGAAATCGGTCTTAGTCAGTGAACCGGTATTAGCTTTAAGGTCCAAATCCCTGGAGTTGGGACAATATCTGCAACTGGGTAAAGGGGAACAGAAATCGGGGGGAGCTGAACGAATCTCCAACCTGGGGAATTCCTTTGAAGCCGTTATCGGTTCCATGTTTCTCGATGGAGGCATTGAGCCGGTTCAGAAATTTATCCTGCATCAGCTGGGGAATGATTTGCAGGCCATTGTCCAGGAAAGCCTTTGCCTGGATTACAAATCTATCCTTCAGGAACATATTCAGGCAAGATTTAATACCATTCCTGTTTATAGCATTGTTGGAGAATCAGGACCTGACCATGATAAGCGTTTCGAAATCAGGGTCAGTGTCAATGCTGATATTTATGGGATTGGTAACGGTAAATCTAAAAAAGAAGCCGAACAAAGCGCCGCCAAACAAGCCTGTGAACATTTTAAACTTTCCAAAACTAAATCCTGATAAATATTTCTTTCCTTAAGAAACATTCCTGAAATTGAGAACCCTTATTCAGTCTTTTTATCGGTATTGTTTTCCGATAATTCCAGCCTTTTAACTGTTCTGTCATCTGGCAGGCCTTGCCTTTTGACAGCTGTCAAAAAACTAACATCCCTAAAATCAATCTTCTGTATTTTTGACAACTGTCAAAATCAGAGGATACCTCTTAATTTTGTTTTATATTACTTCATCTTAAAGTATCCAGGTGTCAATCAAAAGGGAGATAGGCTGACAGGTGCCCCAGAA
>DIVR01000032.1 GCA_002428325.1 bacterium UBP4_UBA6127 | reverse complement strand
GCGCATCATGAGTAAGCTGGACCAGGACCTTTCCCCCGCGGGTCACTTTGGAGAGTTGCCAGGTTTGAGCTGTATATTCATAATAAGTGGCAACACCTGAAGGATCTATCGCTGTTGCTCTATAATTCGTGCTGTCGTAGGCATAATACCAGGTTTTGGTTTGACTGGTCTCCCGGTTGACTTCAGTCCTTTGGGTGCATTTTCCATAAGTATCATAGACATAAGCAGTACTGATAGGACTCCAACTGTATGAAACTGACTTTATCCGATGAGAGTTATCGTAACTGTAATATGTATTTCTGCCTAACTTCTCATCATTAACCCTTACCAGATCCGCACTTCCATCCGTTGTAGAACCAGAATAAAAATAATGCCATTTTCTACCATTTATATCCAAATAATATATATATCGATGTTTACCACTGCTTGTATATCGGATTTCATATTGATTATTCGATTTATCACATATAAATATCTGGGATCCCCCATAAATCAGTTTGATTTTATGTCCATGTTGTTCCTGAACATATGCAAGTTTCCCTTTATTCCAGTAATCACTACCATTACGATAATATCCAAAGGTTAGGCCATCCTCTGTAACCCTTCGGAAAATGGTGTCTTCCATGATGATTGTGTCTTTAATGCCCTCAGGTGGATAAAACTTACTTGGATCGGTTGAACTCTGCCGATATACCAAGACCATATGATTCCCTTTATACAGGGTCAGGTATTTATTACCGGTGGACATATCATATAAATTACCTGAACCATCATCATATCCCGTCATAGCAACTACAGGTTCCCTAATGAATTCATAATAGCTCCATAAAGATCCCTTTCCGAAGTTTGGAAGAGGATCATAATCAGATGTATATACAGTGCTGGCAAAGCCGCCCCCGCCGCCATTGGCAATCGAGGTGGAAGAAAAAGATAATGTCTTGGCAGGATCAGCATAAGATAAATGCCGCCGTATTAAAGTGATGGGTTCCCCAATAGTTGGATAGACAGGATAAGCCTCTTCTATCGTTACATTCCCATTGGTCATATCTATAACTGAACCTTTTTCGGTGGGTTTCCCATCCTCATTACAAAGGCACCGGCCATCTATCCATGGATTATAGTAGGAATCTTGAGTCCAATCCTGGAACCAATTAGGTGTACCACCTAATGCCAAGGCAGTTAACAAATAAAAGCCGCTTATTATCTGAATAAATGTTAATTTATAATTAGTTTTCATTTTTATCTCTCCCTCGGTAGGCTTTCTATTGCATATGGTCCAGGTATCGTTGAGCTACAACCGATTCTTTCATGTTCGGATATTTTTCTATCACTGATTTCAATGTTTCCTTGGACTGGTCTTCTTCACCTATTTTGTATTCGCATATCCCCTTGCATAAAAGAGCCTCACGTTGAGTCAGTTTTATTAATGGATCTTCCTGGGAATCATAATCCTTTAAAACAGAAGCAAACATAGGAATGGCTATCCGGAAATGCTGGCTCTGCATGATGCAATAGCCCTGGATAAACTGGGCCGTAGCCTTCTCAGAATTCAAGGTGGTATAACGGCTGACCAGGTTATCGGCCACATATTCCGCTAAATCCATATTATTTGTTTCCACATAAACTTCCGCTCTCATCAGCTGCAACCGGGCCTTCACCTTATCCCTGGCACCGGACGATTCCTTCTCTGCTTTATTGATCTCATTGATGACAGTGTCGTAGGTCGCTTGTTTGTTTCGCGCTAATTCCAAAAGATAGGCCGCTTTTTCCATCCGGAAATAAGTCGCACTATCTGAACCAAGCGTATTACCCAAGGCTAAATCAATCTGCTCGATCGCCTCATTAATATTTTGTCTTGAGGCCCCACGGTATCGGGAAAGAGAATATTTTATTTTGCCTAATTTCTCTTGTACTGCAGCAACATCAGAAGCATTCGGATTCTTCTTAAGATATTCCTTCATTAAACAAGCGGAACTTAGTAAATTCCGATATTGGCTTTGGGGATCTCCGGTTCCTTTTATCTTCATCCGGTAAGCTCTGGATGCATAAAGGTTCCCTAGATTGACCCGGGCTTTCTGGCTTTTCTCATGAGCAGGATATTTCTGGGCTAGGCAGGCAAAACACTCAATGGCATCATCAACAGTTTCGGCGCTCTTCCAGGCCAATAAGCCTTTTTCCCATAATTCCTCCGGCCCCTCGCTTCGCCTTTGGACAGCCCGCTCCATATCTTCTTCATATAAATGATTTTTCTCTTCTATTCCCAAAGAGACCTTCTCGGTCTCGGATATCTCTTTTATAACCACAAAACATCCCTTCCAGGCACTCGTATGAAGGGATTGGGTTTCTTTGACGGTCAGATAATCCGGATACTCTCCAGCTTGGACCTTGTAATAACCGTTTTCATTCACGATATTCACAGGAGTGAATCCCGATTCAAGAGCCTGGGACTGTATCACTAAAGCGGTACTCTCTTCAGGATAGGCTCCCAGCTGCAGCCGGTATACTTTCAACAGGCCATTTTCATCCCGCTCTATCGTAACTCCCTGCGATATTCCCAGTAAACTTACTAATAGTATTGCCAGTCCTATCACTCTTTTCATCGGTTCACACCTCTTCTTGTTATCTTCAAATTAAGAATTAATCCTAGATTGTTTCCTAATATATAAGGAGCTAATAGACTTCAATATATACAGAGACATGAGAAGCCCATTTCCCGACATTTATTTTTAAAAAATAAAATATTTTTATTTAAATAAAAAGATTAGGCTAGGTAATTAACAGGTATAATATTGATAATATATAGGTTACGCTATCAGCAGTCTTCTTTTATGAGTATTTAAGGAGTAAGAGGGGTGTGACAATAGAATCATTTATTTATGGATAATACTAGTTAAGTCAAATAAGGCGAGGAAGCATCTTTTGTTTTTATCATAAAAGCAACTTAATTACATAAGTCACTTAATTATTGTTCCGGGTTAATCCACCCTGGCACTTAAACAATTCAAAAAATCTTAGAACTCATTAACAGATACTTATTTAGGGCTATCCCAAAATAGGGGTTTTCCGGGTATTTATAGGTGTCAAAACAGAAATTTGGGGAATAGGTAATTTATTCTTTTGACAGGCGTCAAAAACATATAAGGCTGATAATCATAGGGTTGCTATTTTGACAACTGTCAAAAGAAAGGGTTTTTCAGCCTGGCTCAGGCTTTTTTATGGGCAAGATGCCTAGGGTATTTTATAAAAAGAATCCGAGGGTGGGAAGAGGGTAGTATCTCTCCCATGGGCCAGGATAAATTTCTGGAGTTGGCCGGTAGGAGACATCAGCAGGGGCCGGGAATCAATCTCTTCGAGTTTCAATGAATATTTTTTATCTTTAATCCCCTTTTCCAATACATCCGGATTCAGGGCATAGAGTTTAAACTGATTTTCCCCATCCCAATCCATAGGATAAAACGTATGTCCCGGAATCAGATGCAGGGCCGTAATCCCCTCTTTATTCAAATTCAATGCTTCTATATCAGGGGTTAAATCCAGGTAATATTGATTTCCCAATTTCCCCAACCGTGCCTCCAGGGTATCGGTGATGGTTCCTTCCTTTATCTGGCTAATGACCAGATGATAATATTTCTGGGAAACCGAATCAGTGCTTGTCCCCAGGTAACTACCCGAATAAACCACTTGGGTCTTTTGCGAAAAGGTCCAAATCTGGCTGCTGTCAGCGCTCAGCCAGTTACCTTCCAATCCGGGTTCATAAATCAAATCAGCCTCATTATAAAGTGGATACAGGGAGGGGATACATCCCGATAATAATACCCAGGATAAACCTAGTCCCAGTACCAGGAGAATCTTTCGGCTGATTGAAGTTTTCATGATTTTAATTGAACCCTTCTTTGATTTGATTTTGATATATTAACCAAGAGGCTTGATTATAACTAAGAAATCGGAATGAATTATACGTTTATTAAGTCAACAATCCCCTCCTCCAGAATGTCCGTTACCCGGCAAATAGGATGTATTCTTCCTGCCGGTCCCGATTCCAGACCCTCATCTCACAGGTTCAATATCCTGTTCCTAACAAAGCTGACTGGTTCCTTAAGAGGCTTTCGCCTGAGGTTGTGCTACGCTTGCCTGCTGAATGATTCGGGCTGTGATATCCGCAAAATCCGTGGCATAAGAAGCCGATTTGCAAGTAACAATATTACCGTCCACTTCCACCGCCGCGCCGGTATTCTGAGCGCCGGAGGCTTCGATCTTGTGGACTTCTGTTTCCAGAACCGTAACTTTCTTATCCCGCAGGATTTCTGCATGAGCCAGAATCAATGGCGCATAATCAATGGCTCCCAGGACCTTGCCGGCTTTATTGGCATTCTGGATAATCTTATGAAGATTAAAATCATTACAGATATCCAATGCCCCAACTCCCCCGATAAAAATAATCGCATCGGTTTCGGCCAGGGGGATTTCGGTATATCGCATACAGGGTTTGATTTTACCTTCATGTAAACCGGAGATGGAACCTACAGTAGTGCTGGAAGCGCATCGGGTCTTAATCCCATGCCGTTTAAAAGATTTTTCGATAGCATGGATTTCCGACTCGTCAAACTGCTTGGGAGGAACGACCAGAACAGCATGTCTCTTCTTTCCAAAGAGATTAAACAAATGGTTCACCTCCTTTCATTACTGAAAAAGGTTTACCCAAAAAACATACTTGTCTCTCTTATCGACCTCAATTCTATTTATATCATGGAAAAGGTCAAGAATCAAACTGAAATGGTTTTAGGGTTATATAGATAACAAGCTGAGGGAAGATAGAAATATCCTGTCTCTGGATGAAATCCGAGATGCTGGCAAGCTTTATGGAAGGATTGATTCCAGCTGTGCCGCCTCCTGCTATAAGTTATAATGGACTATCAATCGAAAGCCAGACCCATGACTATGACGAACCCGATATCAATGACAGACTTATTAGACCCTTTGTCCAGGTGGTATGAACTTCATTTTAAGGAAGCTCTTTCCCCTGAAAAGCTGGATAAATTCAAGGGATACCTGGAGCTGTTACGGGAATGGAACCGGAAATTAAACCTAACGGCCATTACCGAGCCGGGAGAGATGGTCAGACGCCATTTTATTGATTCATTATCCGGCAGGTTGGCAGTGGATTTTCAGCCGGGGATGCGAGTCTTGGATGTAGGGACCGGGGCCGGGTTTCCGGGTATTCCCCTGATTATTGTTGAACCGCTTCTAAAAGTTTATCTATTGGAAACAGTCGGTAAAAAAGCCCAGTTCCTGAACCTGGTCAAAGATAAATTAAACTTGGAAGGATTGGTGATCCTCAATCAAAGAGCTGAAATCCTTTCCAAGATGGAGGAACCCCAAGCATTAAGAGAATCTTTTGAGGTGGTCGTTTCCAGGGCTTTGGCTAAACTCCCCACCGGGGTGGAATATTGCCTTCCTTTTGTCAAAATAGGAGGGATTTACCTGGTTCAACTGGGTGAGGATGCCCAAAACCAACTCCATCAGGCTCAATATGCTATCTCCCAGACAGGGGGGCAACTGGAAAAAGTCTTGAAAATGGATGAGATTGTGAATATTCCCCATCGAAGTTGTGTCCTGATTCGAAAAATCAATCCCACTCCGGTCCGGTATCCCCGGAAACCCGGTATTGCTTTTAAACGGCCCCTGCTTCAACCCAAAACCCCCAATTCAACCCAATAATTCAACCGGTTTCTCTGTTTTTGTGATATCTTCAGATTTATCAATCTTTTAAGCAATTATATAGTACGGAGTTGGACCCAGGCTGAAGCGATCAGCCTGGGTCCAACTCCGTTATCGAAGGGAAACCCGACCGGGAGGGGCCGGGCATTAAAAGCAGGGTAAAATCCTGACACATGAATAAATCCAATCAATCAGGTCCGAAACGATTAACAAGAGCCGACTGGGAATATCGTTCTAATCCAAGCAACGGTTTTCTCCATGGCCCTTATGGGGGAGAGAAGACTCAGTTTGTCAAAAATGGTGCGCCCGGCGCGAATCGAACGCACAACCTTTAGCTCCGGAGGCTAACGCTCTATCCAATTGAGCTACGGGCGCAAAACAAAGCACGGTGTAAAAAGACCGTAATAATAATTCTAGCAGACTCCGGCCTGTGAAATAAAGAAATGAATTTATTTCGTTTTAGTTTTTCCGGCAGCCGGTTTTTTGGGAGCTGTCTTTTGAAGGGGTTGATAGGAGGTTTCTTCCTGGATGGAAGCCTTTGGAGCCGGGGAGGGTTTGACCTTCCAGTGAAGGGGATCCGTTTTATCAAAATAACCCGCTTCCACCGGGGCAGCGCTCATATTATAAATCATCATTTTAGATTTTTCGTTAAAGACGACAAAATCGGTATCGGAAGCTTTCACGGCATTGATATCCGGGAACCCATGATAGGAGATAGCCCCATAGACTAATACATATTTAGCCGGATTCAGGGGGTTGGGGTGAACAAAAATGGCGCCATATTGATAATCTTTATAAACCCGGTCTCCGACAATCATGGTTTCATCAGTAAACCGGATAGGCATCTGGGACCCGATTTCTTTCAGGATTTTATTGGAATGTTCATTGCCGTAAAGGATGAGATGGTATTTCTGGATATCCGCTTCGGTTACATCCACATCTTTTTTAGAAGGAACCACCCTATTTCTAAGCAGTTTCCACCGATCCACCACATCCCGGACTGTTTTCTCTATGACATTGTTTTCGAAGGGGTTAGGGCTGATGGAACCATAAACATAAAGAAAGGGGGATTGGTAAGTATCCACAATGGGTCCGGTCAACTGGTATCGAGCGGGGGGAGCCGCCGGGGCGGGTGTCGTTGAAGCGGCCGGAACGGTTTGGGTTGTCTGGGCGGCGGCAATTCCAGCCATTCCCAGCAGGGTCATGGTCAATAGGACTGTCAAATAAAGATTATTTCGTTTCATTCAATAAAACCTGTTTTATCTAATAGATTTCGAGATTAATTCAGAATACCCGGAATTCAGGGGAAGGGTTTACGAATCATTTCTTATAACTGATAAAGGTGAAATCATAATTAAAACCCGATCTTTCGTCAAATCTTATTCCGGGGAAGAAAAAAAGATATTTATTGAGAGGATATTGGGAAGGTGGATATATCGGGATGATGGAGAGATATTATTTTTGACAGCCGCCAAAATAGAATGTTGATATTTTCGGGATAATCCAAGGTTCCAGGATTAGATTCAATCTGAAAGAAGGTTATCCCCTTTCGGGGATGTTTTGGGTTAAAATCATTTTAGTTTAAAAAAAGGGGAGAGATAACTGATGTTTGCAAACCATATCCATTTGATGCCGGCCGGCTGTTATTCTGAAGATGCCTCAGTCGAAGCTTTCTGGGAGATTGCCACTTCGGTGGGTATTCAGGGAGGGGTTTGTTTTGCGCCCTTTTCCTGGCAGACGGACCCCTTGGGATTAAATCCCAACCAATGGCTGGCAGAACAAATCAAACCCTACCCGACTCTTCAGGGGTATGGAACCCTGAATCCTAATCATTCCCCCCGGGAGCAGGTAAAAGAAATCCAAGATTTGGGATTCAAAGGAGTGAAGCTCCATCCGGCTGCCCAGGGGTTTCACATGTGGGGGGATTGGGCAAAAGAAACCTATGCCTGCCTGGAAGAAGCCGGGCTGGTGGGAGATTTTCATATTGGGATGCACTGGCATCGAATCCAGGAATACCACCCACTATTAACCGATGAGATTGCCCATGCTTTTCCTGATTTCAGGATGGTTTTTGAACATGTGGGAGGATGGCATTATTACCGGGAAGTGTTGGGGGTGATTGCCAACAATCGGAATAATGGAAATCATCTGTATGCCGGCATCACCAGTGTCCTGGACCGGGAATTTCAGCGATACTGGTACCTGGGACCCGAAGGGTTGAATGATGTCCGTTGGCAGGCCGGGGTTGATTTGATGATTTACGGATTGGATTTCCCCTATAACCGGGAACCCCAGATTCGAAGGGATTTGGAAGTTATCTGGGGATTGGGCTGGCCCAAAGAAGAAATTGAAAAAATCCTGGGCGGGAACTTGAAACGGCTGCTGGGGCTGGCTCCGGGTGAAGCCAGAACAGTCGGCGGAGACCCCAAACCTGCTCTAGAAAAAAAATAGAAAAGGGGGGATTCTCCCCCCTGGTTTATTTCAATTCTTTTAGTTTAGCCCATTCCGGAAGCCCTTTATAGAAGGCATCCAGGGGATAACAACCGGAAACCAGTCCCTTGCGCGGGGCAGTGGTGCAATCACTGAAAGTCCGGCAGATTTTCTTTTTCTGTAATTCATTTCCCATCAGAATATCCCGGTACATCTCAGGATAGGCCAGGACCATCCGTCCCATTCCCGCAAAATCCATCTGATTATTACGAACCAGGGCTTGAGCCACCTGGGGGAACCATTCCTGCAGGTAAGTTAACCCTGAACCGACTGTCACCATTTGGGGCCGCAGCTCTTTAACCTCCCGAACGATCTCAATATGTTTAGCGACTTCAATCAAGGGGTCTTCCAATAACTGGTATCCGTCTGAAGGAGGGAACAATGCCGGCCGTTGGAGATGGGGGACATAATAGGGGCTGCCGATAGTGGCGCAAAGAAGCCGAATCCCATAGGATTCCATGAGGTCGAGGAATCTGAGAGGTTCAGTCAGGTCATAACCGGTACCGGTTCCATCTCCCCCAAAAGCATAAGGGTATTTCCCTTCCCAAGTCTCCGGAATTCCTTTTCCATCCCCATCCTTTTTAAAAGGAATATAATCATAAATACTGAGCCGAACCCCGATTTCCATTCCGGGGACTTCGGTTTGGATTCCTTCCACGATTTCCCTGAAAAATCGGGTCCGATTTTCAAAACTGCCGCCAAATTCACCTTCCCGGTCCACAGCGCTCAGGAATTCATGGCCCAGGTATCCATGGCAATGTTTCACATCGACAAAATCAAACCCGGCTTTTTGGGCCAGAGCAGCCGCTTTAATATAGTCCTGAATCAGTTCCCTGACTTCCCTATCTGTCATGACATGGCATTTTTCATGGAAAGGATACCTTTTTTCCAGGAGGGGATGGCGATAAGCGACCTTTGATTCCATCAAATGGTCATCATTCGGCTTGGAAAACCGTCCGGAATGGGTCAATTGCAGGCCGATATATAATCCCATATCCGAACCCATGGATTCGATATGGGATTTGACCAGGGCTTCTCTTAATTTTGCGATATTGCCGAGGGTCTTTTCGGTAATCATCAGCTGGCGGGTATTGCTTCTGCCGTCATGGCGGACAGCGGTGGCTTCACCGCCCCAGATAAATTTTGCACCGGATAACCCGAAGTTCCGCCATCGGCGATAAGTCAGTTCACTGGGGTTTCCGTCTAATTCACAATCCCATCCCTCCATGGGCAGGATACAGCATCGGTTGCCGATTTTTTTGCCATGGATTTCCAGGGTCTGGGCCAGAGGAGATTCCGGACCCGATTCCAATCGGCTATCAAAAGGGATATTCAAGTTAAGTTCATCCAGCCGGGCTTTGAAGGCTTCCGGTGTTTTCAGGGTGGCGATTCGAGGATATTGGCTCATCAGGAATTTTCTCTCCATACATTTAATCGGTCCAGAATAGTTTGTAAGACAGGAATATCTGTTTCCGGCCGCCGGGGTGCCTGAGGGTGGGTCTGGTTGCATTCCAGCCAACCCCGAAGTTTCAGAAATTGGGCCGCATTATGTTTATAGGCAGGTACCGGAGCCCGGAAAGTATAATTCCCCAGGTATTGCAACAGGTCGTTTAATTCATAAAAGGAGGGATTGCCTTCTTCCCAATATTTATCCCGGAGGGCAAACATATCAGGAGCAAAAGTGCTGATACCCAACAGATAATCACTGCCATAGATAACCATATCGATGGCCAAATCATTCCCTGTGAAGACTTTAAAATCAGGCCGGATTTTATCCCTTAGCAGAAGCCTCTCCCATTCAGGTTCCCGGTGAAGGGATGAGTGTTTGGCGCCGATACAATGGGGTATCTTCATTAATTCTCCATAGGTATCCAGGGAATAGATTTTACCGAAGGGAGCAAACATGGTACCCAGTTCAAAGGCAATGAATCGCGGGCATTCATTGGCAAAAACCTGATAGGCTTGGATAATCTCCGTTTCGGGCAGCCGGGTCAATCCGAAGGATTGAAATATGACCGGAATCCCCCCATGAGACTGTATCAATTCAAATTGTTTTTGATAAGCCTCCAGGTCCAGAGACGAATCGGGAGTATCTCCCACAAAAGCCCCTGCCACGTAATCTTTACCGGCACAAAGGGCTTGGGAATGTTTCAACACTTCCAGATAGGTGCCTCGGTCCAGAAGGCTGGCATAACCGGTATCCATATTGACAGCGGGGGTCAGCCCTGATTCCAGGGTCCTGAGCAGATGGGCATCAAATCCCTTCCAATCAGGGGTTAAATCGGAATTGAAGGGGAGGAGAATGGCGGACATCCCGGTAATCTTCCGGCGTGGTTTAATCATTTGATGCGGGGTTATAAGGGGAAATGAATCCATCTAGTTAACAATCCTTTCAATTAATCCTGTTTACTTTTAAGGAGTTGGGTCTATTTTCTTTTCCAGGAATATCAGGCTCAGTTGAGGGTTTATCTTTTTCTCCTGATAAGCCTGATAACCTAATTTCTGATAAAGATAGAGATTTTTGAGACTCAAATTCCCGGTGAACAATTCAAATCGAGTGGTTTGGGGGAATCTGGATTCAATCTCCTGCATCAACCTAGTTCCCAACCCCTGATTCTGAAACTGGGGATGAACCATCAATTTACCGATATAACAGGTGTCTTTTTCCAGCCGTCCCCGGACGGAACCGATTATTTCTCCATTCCGGATGGCTATCAATATCAGGTTTGATTCAAATTCTTTTACGATCTCTTCCAAACTCTGGGACAGAGGTTCAATGGCAGAGTCAGGGTAGAGCTCAGCTTCACTTTGATAAGCCAGACGCTGTAAATCCAAGAGGCCGGAAGCATCTTCCAAAGAGGCTGATTTAATAAGAATTTCCATGAGGAGTACTATTAAATATCCCTTAGAGTTTTCAATAATTTTAACATAATCAGGCAGAGGAGAAAGGACTGATAAGGATGAAAATCAAAGAAGGACTCATTTCATAAACTGATTTAATACTGGGAATCTGAAGGCAGGGGAGTCGCCTGGACTTTATTTCGGCCGGCTCTTTTTGCCGCATAAAGGCATTGGTCGGCTTTCTGGATAAGGCTGTCCCCATCTTCCGCATCTTCGGGGAATACGGCAACCCCGATACTGATAGTAACCTGGACCTTTTTCCCATTAGGAATAGTAATCCAGATTTCCTCCACTTTTTTCCGAAGGCGTTCGGCAATAAAGATAGCTGTTTGTTTTCCAATTTCCGGCATAATGATGGAGATTTCTTCTCCCCCATACCGGGCAATGATGTCCACATTTCGAATATCATCATTCAACAGTTGGGCGACCGTTCTAAGCACATCATCTCCCACCGGATGTCCATAGGTATCATTGATATTTTTGAAATGGTCCAAATCTGCCATCAAGAGGCAGAAAGTCCTTTGATACCGGGTGCTTCGTTCCACTTCTTCCCTAAATCTTCGGTAAAACTCCCGGTGGTTATTGAGTCCTGTCAATCCGTCATGGGTGGCCAGGTACCGAATCTGATCTTCCTGGAATTTCCGGTCTGTAATATCATTTATGACGGCCAGGGTCGCCAGGGTTCCCTGATAATTGATGATAGTTACATTGGCTTCCACATCAATTAAGCGACCATCTTTACGTTTCATGGTGGTTTCATATCGGGGAGGGACATTGATACCTTTTTCCCGCCGCTGCCGCCGCATCTCTAAAAGGTCCAATCCGGCAGGAGGGTAGATAACCTGGTAATCCTGGTGATAGAGCTCCTCAAGGGAATAGCCCAGCATTTCCAAAAAACGTTTATTGAAATAAATCAGTTTGTCATTTTGGGTAATCAGGATGCTTTCATTGATATTTTCAACCAGTAGCCGGTATTTTTCTTCAGATTCCCAAAGCTGGTTTTCAACTCGGATTCGGTCAATGGCCCCTCCGCACTGGTCAGCAATAGATTGTAATGTATTTAAATCTTTTCGGGTATAAGCCTGCAGGGTATAACTTTGAATCGTCAGGAATCCCACCACATCCTTACCATACCGAACCGGGACATACATCATGGAAGCAGACCGTTTTCCTGCATCTCCATAGGCAACAAAATCATCAGGCGGCTGTTGGATTTCTTCCTCTGTGCGAAGGATTAACTGGGGTCCTTCCTCCATGGTTTTTATCATCATAGGGGTGGGTTTTGCATGCCGGATGACGGTCGGAACTTCCTGCCGTTTACCGCCAATCAAGTCATAATTCATATCCATCAGGAGGGTTTCCCGATCCGGGTCGTAGATATTAATGGAACAGGAATCCCACCCAATGAGCCGATCAGCTTCCATAAGAATAAAATTTCCAGCTTCCTGATAAGACCGGGCAGCGCTTAATTGAATGGTCAGTTGCCTCAAAGCATCTTGATAGTTTTCCATTCGCTTGGAATCAGTAATATCCAACCAGAATCCGACCACATCGCCCAGTCCTTCATACCTTTGGTCTGTCTGGATGGACCTGTCTCGGAGCCAATGGTAAGTACCATCTGCAAATCGCCATCGATATTCCATGTCCATCTGTTTGGTCTGGGGAAACTCAGCGAGGGTTTTGGAAACATGATTGATATCTTCAGTATAGACACGGCTTATCCAGAAATCAGCCGAGGAAAAATATTCTTCCTTGGTATATCCGGTGATTTCTTGGATATTGGGAGTAGTCCAGGTCATTTTATAATTCTGTTGGGAGTCGAGAAGATAAATCACTGCTGGAATATTGTGTAGAATAGCTTTTTGCCGTTCCTGAGCCGACTCAACCTCATGGGTCAAGGTTGCCAGTTTTATTTCATTTATCCGGCATTCTTTTAATTGCCTCAGGATAAATAGGATAAACCCTCCCATTGCCAGCATCAGCATCAGGATGATTTCATGGGTGAGGGTATAAGGAAGTCCTATGGAATAGAGGAATTGGCCTGCCAGGTGGAAGCCCCCAGCCAGTAATATCAGGATTAAAAGAAAGAGATAACCTGCCAGAATCTTCAAATCCTGATGAACATGATTATTTTGGAAGCATGTATTCAGTCTTTTCAGCATACGATTCTCGGGATCCACAGACAGGTATCCTTCCGATAGACTTAATGAGCCGGTCTGCTTTAAAATCCGCCTCTCGTCTGGCAGTCGCTTCTAACTTGAATTTAGTCGAGTTAGTTGCCCAGTGTCAATTGTTTTTTTATAAAAGAGAAGAATCCCTTATTTAAGGGGAGAGAGTGAAAAAGAATCAGTTGAAGTCTTCCGGGGAGATTACTTACCTTGAACCCCTGCAGGGGGTAAGGTAGAATGTAAGCATCAGCAGACCAAGCTCTGCCGTAATTTATGTAACCGATACCTACCTTATGGATCGTCAATCCGCAGGTATTCGTAGAACAGGTACTTAATGAAAAGGGTTTTGTTGGCGGTGCCTCCTACCGGGAATTTTATCCGGGAGGACAGGTGCCAGACTCCCATCGATAAACTTAAAACGGTTGCTCCCCGACCCCCAATTGATTTGCTTTATATGGCCGCCGGTCTGGAGCAAAAAGGGGTGGAATGCCGGGTCAGAGACTATCCTGTCTTGGGATGGGAATGGCCTGAATTTAAAAAAGAACTGGCTGAATTTGCCCCTGAAATGGTTATCTTCAGCATTACGACGCCCTCGTTAGCCGCCGATATGGAGGCTTGTACCATCACCAAAGAGGTCAATCCTTCCATTATAACGGCCGCCAAGGGCGCTCATTTCAATACCCGGGATATAAAGAGTATGGAAGCTTATCCCCAATTGGATTTATGTTTCCGGGGAGAATATGAGTTTACGCCCGGGGAATTGGCAACAACCGAGGATTGGAGCCAGGTGGGGGGAATCACCTATCGAAAAGACGGAAAGATTATCCGAAATCCCGACCGGGGGTATATCCAGGATTTGGATTCCATACCCTATCCGGCCCGTCACTTGGTGGATAACCGGCATTATTACCGGCCGGATACCGGGCAACCCCAAACTAATATTATTACCAACCGGGGCTGTCCTTTCCAATGTATTTATTGTCTGTCGAGACAGGTGGCCGGAACCCGGATGCGGGCCCGTTCTCCCGAAAATATCCTGGGAGAAATCAAAAGCTGCGTAAAAGAGTTCGGTATCCGGAATTTCCTTTTCCGGTCTGATACCTTCACCATGGATAAGAAATGGACCCTGGAACTTTGCCGCCAGATTAAAGAATCAGGATTAAATATCCATTGGACTTGCAACAGCCGGGTGGATACCATAGATGAGGACCGGCTTCATGCCATGAAAGAGGCAGGCTGCTGGTTGATTGCTTTCGGGATCGAGGCCGGGACTGAGGAAATGCTGACTCACCTGAAAAAAGGAGCCCACCTGGAACAGGCCCGTAAAGCCCTGCAATTATGTAAAGAGGTGGGAGTTCGAACCAGCATTTATTTATTGATCGGGGCTCCCTGGGAAACTGAGGAGACCTTTATGAAAACAGTGGATTTTGGTTTGGAACTGGACCCTGATTTTGTGGAGTTTTTCTATATATATCCGTTTCCGGGGACCGAATATCATGATGAAGCAGTGAAACTGGGACTTTTACCCGAGGACTTTTTTCCCGAAGAAGCCTATGATTCTCCGGTGATTCCTTCTCTGCATCTTTCCATTGAACAACTGGCCCATTTAAGGAAAAAGGCGATTCGGAGATTTCTGTTGCGTCCCTCTTATATCTGGCATACATTGCGGCAGGTCCGGTCGCCCAAAGAAGTCATTAATTATATTAAATATGGTATTGAGCAGCTTATCCAGCTGAGCAAATAAATGATGAATATAAAGAAACGAAAAATCCTGCTGTTGAATCCTCCGGGAGATAAACTTTATCTCCGGGATTATTATTGCAGCCATTCCAGTAAGGCCAAATATTACTGGCATCCTTATGATTTGGTAGCCCAATCAGGGTTTCTGGCCCAGGAACACGAACTGGTGGCCTTGGATGCCAATGTGCTGGGGCTTACTCCCGAAGAGGCCTTAAATAAGATTCGGGAGATGGATATTGATACCCTCTTTTTCCTGACCGGGGGAGTTTCCTGGCGAATGGATTTTGATTTTGTGGGGAAAATCCTCCAGGCCAAACCCGAAATCGATGAAGTGATTACCACTGGGGATATTTTCCTGAGCCGTTCCACCGAGATACTGGAAAAACATCCTTTTATCAGCGCTGCTTTGATGGATTTCACTTCTGATGTCTTGTTGAGATATTTCCGAGGTGAGCTGAAAGGGGAGAAAACCGATTATATTACTTATCGGTGGGAAGGCCAGATTCTGGAAGGTCGGCGTTATACCGAGGATAAAGAGTTTGAAATGCCTTATCCGCGGCTGGAACTCTTTCCCTGGCGGCGGTACCGGATTCCCCATGGCCGTTATATGCCTTTTGCCAGCACGCTGACCAATTTTGGCTGTCCTTTTAAATGTTCCTTTTGTGTCAGCTCAATCGTTCCCTTGAAACTGCGGAAACCTGAAAATGCCGTGGGGGAAATCGAATACCTGCATCAGCATTTTGGGATTAAAGAATTCTGGATCAAAGATTTCACCTTTGCGGTCAATAAAAAACAGACGAAAGAGTTCCTGGAACTGTTGATTGCCAAGAAAATGGATTTGAGCTGGGTCTGCCTGTCCCGGGTGGATGTGATGGATGAAGATATCCTGGAATTAATGAGCCGGGCCGGCTGCCATACCATCCAGTTTGGGGTGGAATCGGTGAGTGATGAAATCCTGAAACATTACCATAAAGGGGTAAAACCCCAGCGGGTAAGGGAAGTTTTTGCTTTTTGCCGAGCTCATGGAATGAGGACTTTGGGCCATTTTATCCTGGGATTACCGGGAGAGACCCAGGAATCAGCCCTGCAGACTATTGCCTTTGCCAAGGAGATTCTGCCGGATTTCGCCTCCTTCAATATCGCCACTCCCAAGATGGGGACTCCTTTCCGCCAGGAAGCCGTTGAAAAGGGTTGGACCTCGGCGGATATTGATGTGTTGGACAACTCAGTAGCTTTCCCGGTGGTCAAAACCGAACAGCTGCCCCCTGAAGAAATTTGGAAGTTGCGAAACTATGCCATTCGGTCGTATCATTTACAACCAAGGTTTATCTGGTTAAGGCTTTCCCAGGTCAAAACTTGGTATGAATTCAGTACGTTAATCCGGGAAGGATTCGGGCTTCTGGCCTCGACATTCCAACCGATGAAATCTATATCTGAAGAAAGTGACGCTCATGGTTAAGAAAAGAATTATCTTATCCTCACTCGCGGTATTGACCGCTACTGCCATCCTTCTGGGAACAGCAGGATGCGCCCGTAAAACTCCTGAGAAATTCATTGCCGATGTCCAAGAGGCCCTGAAACAGGGGGATTATCCCAATGCTATTATTAAATTAGAAGATTTCCTGGAAAAATATCCCAATGACCCTCGGGCTATAAATGCCCAGTTCCAGATAGGCGAAGTCTATGCAGCTCAGGGAAAATTTGATAAGGCCGTCCAGGAATACCAGAAAGTGATTGATAAATATCCCGCAAAAAGTGAATTGAATATGGGCGCCAAGTTTGCGATTGCCGCCTGTTATGCTTCTTCCACCAGTTGGGATAAAGCAAGAGATATCTGGACCAAACTCAGCCAGGATACAACCAATGCCCTGGCCGCTTCCAAGGCGAAATTCAATATCGCCCGGTCCTATGAAGACCAGCAGGATTGGACCAAAGCCGAAGCCGCCTATAAAGATGTGCTGGCTTATTATCCACTGCCTAAACCTTTTCCCAAGATAGCGTCTGAAAATGCCAGTATTGAAGCCACTATGGGCCTGGCCGGGATGTATTCCAAGGCCGGAAAGACCGAGAAGGCGGTTCAGACCCTAACCTCTCTCCAGGGTAAATATCCAGGTAATGAATATGCTCAGGGAGTGAGTATCTATACTCAGGTGATGATTGGGGATATCTATAGGAAAAATAAACAGAATGCTAAGGCCATCGATTCTTACAAAAAGGCCATTGCTGCTTATTCCAAGATTACCTCTGATAAGAATGTTCCGGATAAAGCCGCATGGGCCACTATGAAAATGGGTGAAGTGTATGCCGGGTCCCTCAATGACCTGGATACGGCTAAGAAACTGTTCCAAAGTGTGGTTAAGGAGTATCCCAAGTCTCAATGGGCCCAATATGCCCAGGCCGGTTTGGCCAGAATTAACCAGGTGAAGTCTGTTCCTTCTAAGGATACGACCGGAAAAGCTAATCTTCCGGTTCCTCCAATAGCTCCACCGGCTAAGAAATAACTTTTATTGCATTGACCGCCTCCCTTCCCAGAGTTGGGTAGGGAGGCTTTTTTTTATATTGATGAGACTTTCTTTCCCCTTCCCCCAAAAGCATGGAGTATAGGCCTCAGAAAGTGATAGACAGCTATCCCTTCAATTTTTAACCCTATTTATTCCAACACTCTATATTTTTGACAGCTGTCAAAAGGGCTATATCTGGGAGAAGGATTGAACTGTCAAAAAGGTTCTATCTGTCCAAATCTTCTGTTGGGAGTGAATATCTCCATGGTTATTGTGGAGGGGGAGAAGTTTATTGGACTGTCAACCTTAACTAAGTTATTTATCATAGGCATTCCCTGTCCCTAAATATCCGGATAATGAACAAGGTTTTAAACCATTTATAGAGGAAATTCCTGGGGTTTGGTTGTCCCGGAGGCTTAACTAATGGGATAATAGATGTTTGAACGATTTTATACTTCCAAGGAAACCCAAGCATGGAACCCATTACTTACAAGTCAGCTGGTGTGGACATTGCCGCCAAAAGCTCTACCATTTCAAGACTTAAGGACTATACCCGCTCAACCTTTAACCCGGAGGTCCTTTGTGATATCGGTCTTTTTGGCGGGTTATATTCTGCCAAAGGGCTGGCTGATAAAATGAACCATCCGGTCTTAGTCTCCAGTGTAGATGGGGTCGGCACCAAACTGAAGATTGCTTTTATGCTGGATAAGCATAATACGGTGGGGATTGATATTGTCTCCCATTGTGTGGATGATATCCTGGTCCAGGGTGCCAGGCCGTTATTTTTTATGGATTATATTGCCACCGGGAAATTAGAGCCCCGGGTGATTGAAGGACTGGTGGAAGGGTTAGCTGCCGGGTGCCGGGAAGCAGGTTGTGCCTTGATTGGCGGGGAAACAGCTGAAATGCCGGGTTTTTATCCGGTGGGAGAATATGACCTGGCAGGTTTCATCGTGGGAGCGGTTGATAAAGATAAACTGATTGACGGGAAATCCATTAAACCCGGGGATGTGGTATTGGGACTGGCCTCTTCTGGTCTTCATACCAATGGGTATTCTCTGGCCCGAAAAATCCTCTTGGAAGTGGATGGATATAAGGTAACCGATCCGGTGGAGGCATTAGGCCGGACCGTGGGGGAAGAATTACTCGAAACCCATCGCTGTTATGCCCGGTCGGTATTTCAAGTCCTGGATAAAGGGATGGAAATCAAAGGGATGGCCCATCTGACCGGTGGCGGATTTTATGATAATATTCCTCGAATCCTGCCTGACAATATTGATGTTAAAATCAAATCAGGTGCTTGGCCGGTGCTTCCCATTTTCCAATTGCTCCAGAAAGATGGGAATGTCCCCTTTGAAGAAATGCACCATGTCTTTAATATGGGAATCGGATTAGTAGTTATTGTGGCTCCTGACCAGGCCGAAGCGGTTAAAGCAGAGCTGGAAACAGCTGGGGAAAAAGTTTATACCATTGGAAATACCGTGGAAGGTTCCCAAAAAGCTTTCGTAGAATAATAACGGCATAAAATAAAAGCCGCTTCCTCCCAAAGGAAGCGGCTTTTTTTTNNATACGTGGCAAAATACAGAAATCAGTTTAATCTTTTAATTCTGCTGCCGGTGCGCCATCGAGAGGTTCTATAGCGACTTCACCGAGATCAAACAGATTGATATCATCAAACAGTATCATCTGTTGATTATTACTGTTATTAAAGGCCTGAATCTGCAGACGATTGACATCCTGCTGAGTCGTCATCATCGCCGTGCAGGTGTTCCAGGTGTTACCCGGGAGATTTTCAACGGCGGCATAAGCGCCAATATTAAAGTTGCTCATGCTCTGTTCATTGAAAATGTTGGCTTGGAAATTAACCTTGGAAGTGCCGGATGAATAGACATAGACTTTGGCTGTCAACATAACTCGATGGTTAGCGGAGACAGAGGCAAAGGTTTCCTTGGAGGTTACTTTCAAAGTCTGGCCCGGCTGGAAGTAGCCCCAAATCATTTGATTCTGACCACCCCATCCACCGTTGGAATATCGGATCGCCGGCATTCCGCTATCAGTGCTGAAGACTCTTTCATAACCCCATTGAGTGGTATCTGTGGCCGGGTCGAAATCGCCGCAGGTGACATTCAGGTCAACCGGGTTCTGCATTTCTTCAGTGGTAATCTCGCTCAAGGTAATCTTATCGATATAAAGGTTGCCTTCCATATTCTGATTTTTCATGATCAGCTGAAGCTGTCCGGTAGGAGAACCTTTACTAAGAAGGTAACCGCTCCATTGCTGCCAGGAATTGACAGGGGTCAAGCCCATTCCAATGAAGGAGGCGCCGATTTCCCTGATCTGATAATTACTGTTGTCGCTGTATAACAGGAGCGCAGGAAGAATCGAATGCATGCTGACGGTGGCTTCGGAGTAATAATCCACGGTGATTTTCCAGCAATTCTGAGCTGCAGAAGAAGCAAACTGGGGAATGCTGGTCATTTTTAAGCCGGCATTCTGGGTGTCGCAGCTGACTTGCAGGATACCGGTACGTCCCTGGAAAGTAGAAATCCAGTCATAAGGACACATGGCATCGGTCCCTTCAGGCTGTTCAAATGCCCAGAAGACAGTGTCATCAGCGGGTTCGAAATCACCCATGTCGTTATCCCATGGTAAATTCGCAGGGTCGGGAATGACATGATAGATGAGATATTTATCTTCATTGCCATTGGCATTTTCCAAGTTAGAAAAACTTACCTTGGCGGTATAATACCCATAAGTGAAATCAGAAGCAGCCGAATTAAGAGCCACCGTAAGAGTGGTATTTTCGCTGACATCCAGGCTTCCGGAATCCATCGAAAGAGTGACCCAGTTCTTGTCAACCGAAGCTGTCCAATTCATAAGGTTATTTCCACTATTGGATACCGTATAAACTTTTTCTTCGGCAACAAATGAACTGCTGGTAGTGCGGTCGGAATAGAAATCTTCATTCGGGGAAATGCTTAATTCCGGATTAGATTGAATGACATCGCAAATGGCATATTTAAGAGCAGTACCCAGGCCATTGTCTAAATTACTGAAAGTTATATTTGCCGTATAAGAGCCATAAGAGAAAGCGGCGACATCGCTACTGACAATGGACACTGTTACGGTGGTGCTTTCACTCAGGCCTAAAGAGCCTGAATCCATAGAAATGCTGACCCAGCTCTGATCTGCGGTAATAGACCAGTTTAAAATATCATTTCCGGTGTTGGACAGAGTATAGACTTTTTCAGTGGCAGGAAACGCCCTGTTCTCAGTGAAAATGGAATAAACATTTTCATCGGGGGTAACGCTTAATTGAGGATTTGAAGGGACTACCTCATAGATAACATATTTCTGAGCATTACCGACCCCATTGTCTAAATTGGTGAAATCCACCTGGGCGGTGTAATTACCATACGTAAAAGATTCTGCGGTACTGTTAATTGAGACGGTAACTGTAGTGCTGTCACCAATAGCCAGGCTGCCAGAGCTTAATGAGAGGCTGACCCAGCTTTGATTCACTGAAACGGACCAATCCAATACATCATTGCCTGTGTTGGTCAGAGTGTAAACTTTTTCAGATGTATTAAAAGAATCGGTCGGGTTTTTTGTAGTCGTTAAATTTTCATTGGGGCTGAGACTTAATTTGGAAGTTAAGGTCTCATAAACGGCATAAAAAGTATAGTTCTGTGAAGGTAAACTTACAGTGCAGGTCGTTAAGGTTGTGATTTCATTGCTGTTTCCAGAGGCACCATCTTGTACGGCCCAACGAATAAAAGAACGGTTATTAAAAGAAGAAGGCGCTGATAATGTTACATCTGTGGACCTATAATAGGTTCTCTGGAAATTAGTTGTTCCATCCTGTCGTCCCAAGGTGTCCTGGGGCGACACCGAAATGGGAACCCCTGTAATAGGTTGTGATGCGATGACAACTAACGCTGTGTCCATAGGAACTGAACTCAATTCTCCTGATATGAGTTCTTTCGATTGTTGTGCGGCTGCGTTTACCATGAGTATGGCAAATCCTGACAGCAGACATAAAAATAGAAGTAATTTTTTCTTCATTTTACCCTCCTGGGATGAAGTTAACGGCAATTTTACTATACATAAGGGTATACCTGTCAACTATTTATTTAGGGAATAAAATTATATTAGGACTGGTTATATTTTTAAATGGAAGGTCTTTTTAAAAACCAAATAAAAAAGCCAACCTTCTACAGGCTGGCTTTTTTATTTGAATGATCATTCAATTTTAAATATTCCCGGTAAAGGAATGATGATTTATTAGCTGAGGCTGATGGCTTCTGTCGGGCAGGCATCCACGCAAGCGCTGCATTCCACGCATTCATCGGTAATAACGGCATGATTGTCGCTCATCTGAATGGCATTGGTTGGACAGGCATCTACGCAGGTGGCGCAGCCAGTGCATTTTTCGAGATCTACTATTGCTGCCATGTAGAGTTCTCCTTTCCTCTTTCCCTGTGTCTCAGGAAATCGAATTAGATAACAGCACACAAAAAATCGGCCTGCCTGAAGGAATTTGTATCCTTCTTCCGGGCAGACCCTCTTATGGCTTTTTCCCCTTTATAATACCACATTTTCTTTTTTATCCCTTCTTTCTTCTCTGTTTGAGACTGATTATTTCTCGGTTTTTCTGGCTGTCGGGGAGTTTAATTTGAAGGGAGTTTCCTTTTAACCCCTTTTAAATCATATTTATATGAAATAATAAAAAATTTGCTTGACTCTAGACACTGCAGTGCTATACTCGACTATAGCACTGTATCGATATAATATTGAAAGGGTCAGAAAAATGAAAAAGCTGATAATACTAATTCTGGTGATTGGAATAGCAGCTTTGGGATACTGGTATTACAAAGGGCAAAAGAATAAAAAGGTGGTAGAAGTAAGTCCAGTCAATAAATTGACTGAGGAAGAAATGAAAATGACTCCGGAACAGAAGCTGGGAGAAATGAATATTAGGCTAAGAACTGCCCAGACTGCTTTAATGAGTTTTTATATAGATGAGAAGAGATTTCCAGAAGAATTAAAGGAATTAACAACCCCTATAGCCTATTTGAGTAGATATCCCACAGATTTATTTCAGGGAGGAGCTCCCCTGAATTATCAAAAAGTTTCTACCAATCACTTTAGAGTATGGAGTGTGGGGCCGGATGGAAAAGATGATCATGGAGAAAAGGTCCTAGATGAAAAAGAGGGTATTAATGGCCTTGGAGATATGGTGTTCAGCCAACAGGGAGAGTAGAAAGAAGGAAACAGACTATGTATATTGAGATAAAACCCGACAGTCCCATCAGTATATTTGAACAAATCATGGATGGAATCCGAGTGGCGGTCCTGAGCGGCCGGTTAAAGGAAGACGAGAAACTCCCTTCCTGGCGGGATTTAGCGGTTGAGCTTCGGGTGAATCCGAATACGGTGGCCAAGGCCTATCAGGAATTGGAACGGCAAAGGATTCTCTATGTGAAACGGGGAGAAGGGACTTTTGTGGCAGTCTGGGATTTCCAAGCCAGGGAAAGGGAACGGAAACGGCTTCTTCATGATTCATTGATGCAAACCATCCTGAAAGGGTATCAGCTGAAATTTACGGCAGATGATATTAAGAAGGAGTTGGATAGTCTCCTGGCTCAGTTTAGCATGCTTCCTGAAGGAGAAGGGGCATAACCCCCGATATACGCAATGAAAATCAGGCGAGAAGAAAGGTATAAGGAAAATGACAGATTTTGCCATTGATATTCAGCAGGTCAGTAAACGCTTTGGAAATACCCAGGCGGTCAAAGAGTTAGACCTTGCCATCCCCAAAGGAACGGTTTTTGGGTTTCTGGGAGAAAACGGCGCCGGGAAAACCACCACCATCCGGATGATGGTGGGATTATTAAAGCCTGACCAGGGAACGGTAAAACTAATGGGGATGGACCCTTTGGGAAATGATATTTCAGTGAAAGAGAAATTCGGCTATGTCTCTGAAGACAGAGGTATGTACCGATGGATGAAGGTCAAAGAAATCCTCTGGTTCAATAAGGGTCTTTATCCCAACTGGGACGAGCAGATAGCGGCCCAGCTTCTGAAGGATTTTGACTTGGACCCGGATAAGAAAATCAAAACCCTCTCCCGGGGGATGGTGGCCAAGGTGGCCATCCTATCAGCTTTGGCTTGCAGGCCGGAAGTCTTGATTCTGGATGAACCGACCAGCGGCCTGGACCCTATGGTTCGCCGGGAAATCCTGGAGAAAATGGTGGCCTACTGCGCTGATTATGGGACCACGGTGTTTTTCTCTTCCCACCTGATTGATGATATTGAGCGGCTGGCAGATACGGTGGGTATTATTTGCAAAGGAAGACTGGTTATCCATGATGAAAAACAAAAGGTCAGGGAATCTCTGAAGCGGGTATTGTTTCGGCTGGGAGAGAAGGTTGCTTCCATTCCGGCCCATCCGGGCATCCTTTCTTCCACTCAGAAAAACGGGGAATGGGAATGTATCCTGAAAACCCCTGAAAAAGAGGCTTTCGAATTTTTGAAATCCCTGAATCCTGAGCATATTGAGTTTTCTGAAATGAGTCTTGAGGATGTCTTTGCGGAATACACCCGATTTGAAAGAGGGAGATAGTTATGACCGAGAAGGCTAAATTTTGGATCAAACATGGGTTGATGTTTATAGGGGTCGCATTTTTGGTCGGACTCCTGGACCATTTAATTGTTTCGATTGAAATACATAAAACAGGCCAGAGTTACGCAGATTTCTACTTCGTTTTGATATGGGGATTGTGGATGCTCTACAGTGTGCTGGAAGGGGCATGGAGTGCTACGGGTAAAATCGAAGGGGTTAAAGAGTCCAGGCAATCGCCTTATCGGATGCTGTTGTTTTTAACCGAGTTGTTAATCCTGTTATGGATAGGCCATCGATCTATTGATAATTTAGTCATGACCCGAGGTCTCTTATGGAAGGTAATTAGTTATTACGTTGAGTTTACCCTTTATTATGGAACCTCCTGGTGGGTTGCCAAACGATATAATAAGAATTGGTTGGGAATAGTTGTTGGTATCCTGGCTTCCATCCTGATTCAGATTGCAGTGCTTTTCTGTGGGAGGTTTCTATTCCCTCCGTTGTTACTGGCGTATTTTATTCTGGCGGGTTTTGTGGGTATTCTGTATATGGCCTTTACTACCACCCGGATTAAATTACTGTTCTGGAAAGAACTCAGAGAAACTCGGGTGGCTTTTGCTATTGCCCTGATATGTCCCTTTCTAATGGCCGTGGTAGCCGGATTGGATACAGCCTATTTTCTCTCTTCCGCTTCGTTGGGTTTCCTGTTGGCAGGTTTCCTGGGAGGTCGTTCTTTTGCCTCTGAGACGGAAAACCATACCCTGGAATTCATCTCGACCCGCCCCCTCCATCCCCGGACTCTTTTTTTGGTGAAATACTTTACCGGAGCCGGGTTGATAATGCTGATGGATATACTTCTTGTCAGTTCTGTTAATTTCTCCAAGACCCTTTATCAAGCTACCCTTATAGAAATAATAATTTCCATTCTGATCTCTGCAACCCCTCTCTTGATATTTTATTCCGTCTGCCTGACCTTCTCGTTTTTATTCAGGGACAGCCTGCGGAGTTCGCTTTTTGGTTTTGGGGCTACGGCGGTTATTTTTATGGGCTTAGCCACCATTTTTTATGAGGTTCCCATTTGGCTTTATTACTTTCAAAAAGATATTCAGTTAGGAAATATCTTTCTGGTTAAGACCACATTCTATTTCCTCATGATGATGAGTTTAGTCATGGGAATAACCGGGTTTATATATTATTGTTGGCTAAAAAAGAAGTTTGACTGGAAAAATGGGTTTGCTTTGTTGATTCCTGCCGCTCTGTTGTTGACCTTCTTGTTTAACAGTATTTATTTTGGGAATATGCGGGCGGATGTTCATCAGTCAACAGTTCCCTTCAGGATCAATTATCAGGAGAATGCCCATCTTTGGGGGAATAAGCTGTATTATCAGGATTATGAAATCTATGGCAGAGGGATTCGTATAACCTGTATTGATTTTTCGGACCCCCGCCATATTCGAAACAGCATATTAAGATATCCATTACCCATCATTTCCTGGGGAAGTGCTTATGAGAGAAATTATTTGTATGATATCAATACAGTAGGAAGGATTAATCCGGCCGAGTTGGTTCAATATGACCTCAGCCAGGAAACTATCATCAGGGAGGTCCGAAGGGTAAAGTTGCCGACGCTTCCTCCCACTCCGCTCTCGCTGCAAACAACAGCAGGATGGGTCACTCAGTTATATACTGATTCAACCGCTATTTTCGCTGAAATATATCAGCCTCTAGAAGTCATCTATTTAGATAAACACCGTAATCCAATAAAGGATAGAAAACCTGTTAAATATTCTGATTCCTTTATCAGTAAAAAGCCCTGGTGTGCGGTATTGGATAAGGAAAGTTTGAAAACTATAGAACTCTTCCCCATTCTCCCTTCCATGGATTTAAGTGTAAAATTGCAAGGGATTGGATATCAGCCGTATTCTTTTGCCGTTGAAACCCCTTATCCGGATACTTATCTCAGTTTATTTGAGATGAGCAACTGGAAATATCCCAAACTCATCAAGAGAATTTTAAAGCTGGATACGCCCAGTTTTTATAACAGTAGTAAATCCGACATAAAAAAACTGATGGTTATCCAGGGGAATAATCTGTATGTCTCAGTCAATAAGAATCTTCTGGAGGTTTATGATATTAGCCGGTTGCCGGAAATTCATAAGATATCCCAAATCTCTTTAGGATTCGCTGACCGCCAGCTTGATTCAATGGGGTATCATTATTTGAATCGAACTTTAATCGTTGAGGGTCCGAATGCCTTCGTTATCAATCCCCGGGGAGTTTACTGGATCGATGTTTCCAATCCTGCCAAACCTAAAATCAAAGGAAGGGATAATTCTATCGAGACCCGGCTTCCGGTTGTTTATATTGAGAAAAAACTTTTTGTCTGGAACGTCCAAGGTCTGGATATCTATCTCTATGATTTCAAGAGGGGAGAAGATAAATGAAGGAACAGATGACTTCATTTGATTATGTTGATGTATTAAATACTATGGGCATTGGCGTGTTGGTGATTGTGAGGAAAATATAATGGCTAGATATGGTTTTTGGCTCAAGCATTTCCTTCTGTTTCTTTGTACTGGGGTGGTTATAGCAGGATTAGAACAATTAATTACCCCTTTTGATTTAATTGAACAGTTGGATATCACAGCTGCTGCTAGTATTGGGTATTCATTTGTAATTATCTTACTATTGATTTCCTTCAGCGCTATTGAGGGTGCCTGGGGGAGCTTACGTAGCATCAATGGGATAAAAGAATCATGGCAAATCCCTTTCCGGGTTATGTTCTTCCTAATGGAAATTATTATTCTCATCTCTCTTCCAGAGAAAGCCGTTTCTTTCTTTGTCAGTCCTGTAACGGCTCTTTCGAAAGAGATTACAACGGTAGAATTTTTGATGAGGTTTTTTATTTATTTTGGGATAACCCGCCTTTTAACCTTGAGATTAAAGAAAGGCTGGCAGGGAATGCTACTGGGCATTTTCCTGTGTGTATTGATAGAAATAATATTACTTTCATCAATTGGTTCGATATTTAAAGGTGCTTCCCGTGGAGTTGTAAGGATTGCTGTTTCTTTTGTGGGATTTACGGGAATGCTTTTTACGCTGTTAGCCAGCCGAGGGGTTAAATACCTGGTCTGGAAAGAAATCCGTGAAATCTGGATCGCCTTTGCAATTGTAATAGCTGTTCCTGTCCTGATAGCTTTGTTCCTGGGAGTAAATACCGTTTATATATTATCAGCAGCATTCCTGGGGTTTCTGTTTACCGGCTTTTTAGGTGGACGTTCTTTTGCTTCGGAAACAGAAAATCAGACTCTGGATTATCTCTCTACCCGTCCTCTTCATCCTCGTATTCTCTTCCTGGTGAAATATCTGACTGGATATGGGTTGAGCATGATAATGTTATGCGTTTATATCGGCATCTGTCTGCTATCTGATGAACATAATGCTTTCAATTTAAAACTAGGAGCTGCGACTGGTGCCTACCCTGCTTTTGTTTTGACCCTTTTCTATTCTATCTCCCTGATTTTCTCCTTTATGACTAAGGACACCCTCAGAAGTTCTCTCCTGGGATTTGGTGGCTTATCAATTATGTCTTCTCTTTTGGCAACTACTACTTACCTTTTTCCTGATGCCGGGTTATATCTGGAGAAAGACTTTATGATTGTGGAAGCTTATCTATATAAATCGGTTTTTTATTATTTAGTCTTTTTTATTTTTACAATGGGAATAGTTGGAGTTGTTTATTACAGTTGGTTAAAGAAAAGACTGGAATGGAAGAATGGATTTATGACTATGATACCTGCTTCTCTTGTCTTTCTTGCTCTTTTCAATGCTAACTATTTTGGTGATATGCGGCCTGCCTCTGTTTATACAGAATATAGAATTGTTACTAACAATTGTTGGAATCAAAGAATCTATGATGCCAGCTCAAACCTGACAACGACAATTGTCAGGTATATGGATACTGCTGATGCCAATAAATATAAGATTACTACTATGAACCCGAAATTAGAGGCTGGCTTTATTGAATTTGATAAGAATTACCTATATGGGTTTAAGCGGGTAGAAGGAAAAGCGGAAGGAGAAATTATAAAATATGACTTGAGTCAGGATTCAACGGTTCAAGAAGTGAGAAGGGTTGCACTTCCTCCTGTCCATGCCACCGCTCTATCTCTCAAAACTGTTGCTGGAAGTGTTCATCTCTACAGTAAAGATAATGAGTTATATGCATTTCTCTCCCTACCTGAAAAGGAATTATATTATGGCAGTGATGGCCGGCAGATTATGGAAGATAAGCCCATGAAATATCAATATAAACAATTCGAATATAAAAGGTGGTGTGCTGTTTATAATAAAGATACCCTGGCTTTAAAAGAGTTTATACCTCTGGATAGCATGATGAACATTACTCCCTGGGTTTACGGAGCCTCTTATCAACAATATGCTTTTGGGATTGAAGATGAAAGGCATTATTCCTGGCTTAATTTATACGATGCATCAGATTGGAAACATCCCCGCCTGCTTAAGAAGATAACTAAGTTTGGGTCCAGGGATCTTGCCTGGATGTTGAATCAAGAGATAGCTGTCCGGGGAAACTATTTATACACTTCGCTAGATAAAAAAGCTTTGAGGGTCTATGACCTCAGGACTCTGCCAGAACTAAAAGAGGTATCCAGCGTTGCTTATGGGTTTGCCGACAGGGCTGTTGATGATAATGGACCATTTATGTCTTGGAGACATCTCATCGTGAACGATTCTGATGCCATCATTATTAATAAAAGAGGCCTTTTACGGATAGATATATCTAACCCTGCTAAACCTAAAATTATCGGGAGAGATGCTACCTTCAGTCCCTCTGATGAAGCCGCGTATATAGGAAACAAATTGTATGTGGTGGAGAAATATTCAGAGGGTCGTGTTGGACCCATGCGTATCTATGATTTTACAGGGAGGAAGAATTAGATGAAATGGCTGAATAAGACCCTTTTACAGAAAGAGTGGATGGAAAACCGGATCCTCCTGGTGGAAGTCATTGGGATAGGAATTATTCTCAGGCTCATGATGGGTTATATGGAGAGTCTGCCGACAGTAACAACTGAAATCAAACCTGAGAGTATCGAGGCCATCGCCCAGATGATAGCCTTGGTGCTGAGTTGGATGTATGCTCTGATATTAGGTCTGGGAATGTTCGCTTCCGAATATGTGGGGAAGACCCTCTCTTATCTGGTAACCCGGCCTCTCAGCCGGANNAGCCGGAAAGAAATCCTGGGGACTAAATGGTTTCTGGGCATGGTTGAATTGCTGGTTGCCATGCTGGTTCTGGCTGCCCTTAACCGGTTTTATAATGGACTGGATATCCCCAGGCTCAATGGGATTCCTTTGGATATAAGCTCTGGGGCTTTTTTGGGTTATTTATTTCTGCTGGGATTGATGTTTTTCCTCATGGGGGGATTTGTTTCCATCCTTGGGAAAGACCTGACCCGAGTCTCTTTTATGACTATTGGGATGGCGGTCCTCCTAATGAGTCTCCTGCTTCAAATGAATGAAAATGGCATTGCCTGGAAATATCCCTTTAATACCCTTTTCTTAATCGTCTTCTTTTTTGCCCTGATTTTTGCGGGATTCAGCTTCCTTTTGTTCCGGAGGCCGGCGAACCATTAATCCTTTTTAACCTCACCCAATCAAGAAACATTCTTACAATCCCTCCGGTTTTGGTTTGGACCAGTATCAGACTGGTATCGGAGAAGTAACGGAGTGGGTCCGAGACACTCCGTTATAACTTCGATGCAACCCCGTTTCCGGGAAAGAGTAAAAGGAGAATCCTTCCGAGAATTATAACCATCAAAATGAAATTCCAGAGAGGGATGGGAGAGAGGGAAATAGAGAAAATGAGTAACGAAAGTCAATTCTTGACAGTGAAAGGAGGGTGAAGGAATATAGAAAGGTCTTATATTGAATAAAATATACAGGGGTTATAAAACTGATGTCTGTATCCACTTTCATGAAACGAATTGTATTTTGCTGCCTGATTTTAATTGCCATTCTTCCCGTAGCTGTCTTGGCATCTTCTGCAGAAACTTATCTGACCAACTGGCAATCTTTGGGAGCTTTCACCCAGACCACTGTGATTTCCCATTGGCGTTCCCAGTTTGAAACCAATTACCTTGCCGCCAGCGGCGGGGAGACCTCCACCCGATTGTATGCCCAGAGCGCTGTGGACTATAAAGGGAAATATTACCAGTGGCTGCCTTTGTATGCCGATGAATCCGGCACCATTGCCCTTGAACAGGCTTATGTGGTTGAGACGGGATTGAGTGTCTTTTATGCCTACACCGAGATCAACAGTCCCACTGGGGGGAAAGTCCTGCTGAAACTGGCTTCCAATGGAGCTCTCAGAGCCTGGCTGAACGGTCGACCGATTTCGGATACCCTGGAAAATGGATTGGATATCGCAGAGGATTTTGTGAAAGTGCCGGTTCGCCTGAAAGAAGGCAGTAATTTGCTTTTGGTGAAACTAAACCAGGTTCCGGGAAGTCCGGTGGAATTCAAAGCCTCGATTCTTCCCACATATAGTCTTATCAACCATATTACCTCCTGGCTTCCCTTTCTTCTGATAATAGTTGTCTGGGTCCTGTTGGGAATCTTCTTCCAGAAATCCAGGAAAGATAAACCGGATGGGTATGCTCCGGGAAGGCTGGTCTCCCTGGATGCCTTGAGAGGATTTGATATGTTCTGGATCACCGGGGGAGGGACGGTCATGGTCCTGCTGGCGAAAGCCTCCGGCAATTATAACCTCCTGACCCAGTTAGACCATAAAACCTGGAATGGGTTTGTGTTCTGGGACCTGATATTTCCTTTATTCCTTTTTATAGTCGGGGTGGCCATTCCTTTTGCCTTCTCCAAACGGCTGGCCCAGGGGATGGCAAAAAGCCAGCTCTACAGCCATATTGTTAAACGGACCCTGGCCCTCTTTGTGGTGGGGCTTATCCTGGCCGGGGGAATGAATAAGATGGCCCTCTCGGAACTAAGGATTGTGGGAGTTCTGCAACGGATTGCTATCTGTTATTTCTTTGCATCCCTCCTCTATCTGAATCTGGATTGGAAAAAGCTGGCGGGATTCTCCCTGGCTGTCTTATTGGGGTATTGGGCGATTCTGACCCTGATCCCGATTCCCGGAATCGGTAAAAGTGTTCTCCTGCCGGACCAGAATCTGGCAAACTGGCTGGATTACCATTATCTCCCCGGCTCCCTCTATCAAGGCACCTGGGATAATGAAGGTCTCCTGAGTACCCTCCCAGCTATTGTTACTGCTTTACTGGGGGTATTGGCGGGCATCTGGCTGCAAAGTGAGAATAAAGAAACCCAAAAAGCCCAGTACTTATTCTGTGCCGGGATTCTTTCTCTTTTGTTGGGATGGCTTTGGGGATTTTTCTTCCCTATCAATAAACTCCTCTGGACTAGTTCTTATGTCCTGGTGGCTGGTGGCTGGAGCCTGATACTCTTATCCATATTCTATTGGGTGATGGATGTCAAAAAATGGCGGCGATGGGGATTCCCCTTGGTGGTGATAGGCGCTAATGCGATTGGAGCCTATGCTATCAGGCCTTTTATTAAATTCTCAGATGTGGCAGCCCGATTGGCTGGAGGCAGGCTGGCTGAACTCTTTGGCCCCTATAAGGAATTATGGATAGGGCTGGTGGCCTACTTTTTGATTTGGAGCCTCCTCTACTGGCTTTATAAGAAGAAAATCTTCATCAAATTATAAATCGACTCTCTTATTTTCGGGTCCAAAGGATTATTTCCGTGGAGCCTGGGGGATGAGCCGTCTCCCTCAGGTAAAAGAATCGGCTGAAACTTTTTAAATCCCAGCTTTTAACGAAAAGTTTCAGGGCTTCGCTCAGGGGCATTTGTTTGGGCCAGGGCCGGGAAGGCCACCAGCTTCGCAGCTGATAGACCTTGGGTTCATAAAACCCTTCCAGGAGAACCCGGTCGATAAAATAATTATTCCCGTCTGTGATGACATATCGGTAGGCCCGATTCCCAAAACTGATGCCATCGGCAAAATAAATATCTTTCTCATTTCTTAAATACCAGCAGAGGGGCCAGCAGGCTTCCCCGGTTACCAGGATGCCATTTCCCAGTCCAGGAGTCTTTCGTTGCATATCCTGCAGCATTCGGGGAATATCATAAGTGGTCTGGACATAAGCCATCGGCTCGGCATGAGTTATTTTCCCGGTCAGTCTCGGTTCATAGGCTGAATACCGGAAATTCAAATTCCACAGGGTATTTAAACTAATCAACAACAAGGGGAAAACTATCAGTAGGGAGAGGACCTTATTATCCTCCCAGGCCTTCTGGAACCACCAGCCTGCCAGAAATATCATGGGTAAACTGATATGGAGCATTAGCCAGGGGACCTTTTCCCCAGCCAGGGTATATAATCCAAAACTGCTGAAAAACCACCACAGAAGAAACCAGGGGACCCAATCGGTTATTTTCTCCCTCAGGATTCGCATAAAGGCTCCCAGGGCCAGGATTGCCGGCAGAAACTCATAAAGCCCTATAAGCGGCAGGTAATACCACCAAGGGGCCCCTAATCGTTGAATCTGGTGCTGCTGGGCCCAGTATCTTAACCCGGCAACAAATCCGTTCCAGTCCTGGGGATACCTGAAATATACCGTATAAAAGGGTAAATAAATAATCCAGAAGATAAAAAATGAGCTGGCCAATGGTAGCCAATATGATTTCAGAAAATTCAAAATATCTGAAAAAAGGAGGGTCTTTCTCCAGAAAATCCTGAATAGTGCCAGCCCTATTCCAAAACTCATAAACGAAAATAAGGCGAAATAAGTGTTTTCTTTGGCGCAGAATGAAAGGGCTAGTAATCCTGAAGCCGGATACCACCAGGCTGGATTCTTGGTTTGCTTCCAACCCAGCAGACAGACCCAAATCCCTGTCCAGAAAAGGGCAATATAGATGTCATTCCTTAAAAACCTTGAATAATAAACAAAAGCGGGAGAAAAGGCGAGGAGGATTGCCGTTGCCAGCGTTCCCACCTTCCCCAGGGCAGGTTTTAACCCCAGGCTGGTGATGACCAGCAATATCCCTGCGAATGCCGGCAGTAGTCTGGAGGTCCATTGGGTGTCTCCCAGCAGATAGTAAACCAGGGCATTGGCATTATACAGAAACGGGCCATGCAGCATGGGATGATACCGATAATACCCTTTGGTCTCGAATAACCAGGAATAAAAGGCATGGAGACTCTCATCATGGTGCAAGGGCCGAAGGGCCAATTCATAGAACCGGAAATAGACGGCAACCCCGATAATCAGCCCAATGACCAGATAATAAAAATATTTCTTTTGCATGGTTGGGAGTAATTATACCAGTATTGCCGGGTGGAAAGCTCTAACTTCTGACAGGGTATCTGGCTGGAAATCTCAGGTCTAGTCTTCGGAGATGACCGGGATTTGGATGGTTTTTCCGGAATTACTTTTGGGAACTGTGATTTCCAAAATCCCATCCTGATATTGGGCTTTGGTATTATGCTGGTCCACATTCTGGGGCATTCGGATAATCCGTTCAAAAGCTCCATAAAGGATTTCAAATTGATGGTAACGGCTGGGAGCCGGTGAGGGGGTCTCTTCCCGGTATCCATGGATTTTCAGGTCATAACCTTTCCATTCCAGGGTATATTGTCCGGTCCGGAGTCCGGCAATCTCTATACGAATACAGTATTCCATTTCCATTTCGATAATATCGGTGGGGGGAAGAAACAATTTCCGGGAATGGGCCATTCTGACTTGAAGGGAAGGGAGGATTCCTTCCATCAAAGAATCACATTCAAACTCGTCACTGAAATCAGACCAGTCAGAATTACTTTTCCGATGGGCCGCTTCTTTCGAGGCATTCTTGGAAATGCTTTGAGGGCACCCATCTATTTTTCGAGAGGGTTTCATAGGAGAAAATCTCTGATTTGAATAGAAGAGGGGTATTGTTAGATACCCCTCTTCTCCTCCAGTTCACTTTAAAAAACTGTTAAATAAAGACATTCGTCCCGCTTCCCATTGAAGGGACTTCAACGGGACGGTTTGGATAGTTCCAAACTCAAATACAATTACTTAGTGGCAGTTGTGTCTTCAGCCGGAGCAGCGGTGTCAGCAGCCGGTGCGGTGGAATCAACAGCCGGAGCTTCGGTGGCCGGAGCTTCAACAGCCGGAGCAACTTCAGGAGCCGGAGCTTCCTGTTTAGCGCAACCAACCATCAGTGCCAAAGAGGCAACCAGGATCAGGTAAACCAAACCTTTCTTCATTTTATCAGTACACCCCCTTTCGCAATCCGTAACCCTTACACAAGAGTATCCCTTAAATGGGTTTCGATAACAGGATATTTGGATTGATTATTCAACTATAAGAAAAAATCCAATCTTTTGTCAAGTTATCTCCCTAAAAATAAGGAAAATAATTATCTTCAGAAAGGTAATAAATCGCCTTTTTATCCCTTGCCTATTGTTGAAATGACGGGCTGCTAAGACCTCTGATACCCTGTAGGCCATGGAATTATATCTTTCCCGCCCGCCTTATTTCCGACTCAGGTAAGGCTCGATTAAAAAGAGCCAGCCCTCCCAGCAGTCCGGTGTACCAGTTTCCCATTTCCCCGGACCGATCCACTGCTCCTACGGTAAAATCAGCTCCCTCGGGTCCGGCATCGAATAATCCCCCTTTATATAAATAAGGATTAAATGAATCTCTGGAATCCAGGTTGCCGTTCAGATAGACCCTGGCATATTCCCCATCATAAGTGAAGGCCAGGTAATGCCATTGATCCAGGTTGATAGGGGTTTTCCCGATGGCAGCATCCATACAATAGGGATGTCCGGGAGTGGGTCCGCCAATCGAGGAGACATGGCCGCCGGCTTGATCCTTACTATTGTGAATTTGCAAATCAATGAAAAGGCAATATTGTCTTTTTCTTCGGCTCTCATCCCAAAGGCCGGCGACGGCCTGGCACTCTCCTGTTTGGACAGTCTTTGGTTCCCGTTTGATCCAGGCCAACAGGGTCAGTTGAGCCTGGGGGCCATGAATGTCCAAGGCAGGACACTGAGCTCTGGGAATCATAAACCATTTCCCGGGGACCATGCGGACGCCGTATTTCTCCCCAACCCTATCCGTAACCCTTTCGATGGGGCCTCCCATCTCTTTTAATTTATAGGGATAGGCTCCACAGGCAACCCGGTCCCTGCCTGCCTCTTCCTGAAAATCCCAGTAACTGATGAGATGGGATGTCTCTAAAAGGGTCTTTTTCCGTAAAGAGAACTCTTGCATCAGTATCCTCGAAAAATAATTTTTGGGATAAATACAACCAAAAACATATCAATTACCCTGAATAATTTCTGATTATACCCCCTGATATTCATGCCTGATGAAAATTATATCAGAATCAATATAATCCTCCAGGGATGGCTGCAAATCCTTATTTTAAAGGCCTTCCAGCCGATTCTGAGGGTTTGATAAATCTCCTGGAAATCAACAAATAAAGTCTCTCTCCGGGAGGGGCTGTCCACCGGAAAAGTTCTGTTGTTCTCTTATTATCTTATTTTTATCTGATAATTTATTAAAAAAAAGATGCAGGAAAAGCTTGACAGAAGAAAAATATCTTTATTAAAATGTAATGGTCTGTAAAATGCAGATTATTTGAACGCTTTGAATAATCCGCATTGTTTCAGTCGAAACTTCAAACCGGCGCAGAAAGGAGGCGTAACATCCCCCAGGCCAGGAAGGTTCGGATGAGAGACTTTAAGTTACAGGCCAAACCAAAAGTCCATAAGGGAGTTTCGGTGGAGTGAAATGTCACCGAAGCAAAAACAACCCTGAGGACTTAAGCTCTATGTTTTAAAATCCTTAAGGGGGATTTATTACACAATGAAAAAATTACTCGTAGTTCTCGCACTGGCAGCTTTAATGACCCCGGTCGTTGCTGCTGAGAATGTTACCATGGGTGGTTCTATTGAAGCCCGTGGAGTTTTGGCTGCACCGGATAATGGTAATGATTCCAAATATATGGAATCCGAAATTTATCTGTGGGCAACCGCTGATTTAGCTGATAACGTGATGACCAAAGTGGCCATCAAGTACAAAAATGATTTCGGGACCGGCAATGGTTCCGATGTGGCCACCAATGGCGACCTGAACCTTTGGGAAGGTTATGTCAAACTGGCCAAAATGTATGACAGCCCGATTTCCGTGGTTGTTGGCCGTTGGATGAACGAAGTGACACCGGAAGGTTCACTCGTTGCCGCCCCGAAATATGGGGAAGGTTTCATCATTCCGAACAATGTTCCGGTTGATGGCGTCATGGCTACTTGGGATTTCGATCCCAGCTACATTGATTTCTTCGCCTGGAAAGGCGCTGAAAACGATGAAGCCCTGAATGATGATGTTACTCTCTACGGTATCTATGGTTC
>DIVR01000071.1 GCA_002428325.1 bacterium UBP4_UBA6127 | reverse complement strand
TCCCTGATGGCATCCTGGAATCAAGAGGAGGAGCCTAACTCTGAAGATTCAGATAAATCCAATCCCCCTACCCAGGATTCCGGTTGACCCAGAGTCTTTTGACACCAGTCAAAAACAAGGGTTCATTTTCCATGAGTAGGTGTTCTTTCAAAAACAATATTTTGTTAATTATTTTTAAAAAATCATTTTATTAAAAAAAAGCAAATCATCTCTTGACGACTCGCTTTTAAAATTGTTAATGAAAATAATTTTTAAATATTACTCAATAGAAAATGAAGACAATTCAACTGGGACTGAACTATTCAATGTTCCAGCATCTGTAATGTTACCGGCTGTAATTGTCCACGAACCTGTATGGGCGAATCCATGGGCTGTATTATCAAGATTACGGAATTCCAACTGGGTTACGGTACCTTCTGGGAGGGCTATTTTAAAATAACCATCCGTAGAAGAATTACCGTCAGTAATTCCGTTATCTTCGGTAATACCTGTCCCAAGAACATTGCCCCCCGCATCCTTGGCTAATACGACTACATTGGAAGAATTAGTTAAAGTACCTATAATCCAACCGCCATTTGAAGACATATCCAGCGCTGTTTGATAAGCAACTGAGGCCCCATCAACATAGATTGAGCTGGTACAAATTCTAATATTTGTGGTTACAATACTGGCAGCAGTCGTACATCTTGCAAAAAACCACTGAGATCCATTTCCTGAAGCATCCGTTACTACATTACAGACGGGATCTGTAAAAGACGCATAAGAGGAATCATCAGGTAACCAACCAGCTGCTCCACCCCAGGTATGTCCCCAAACACCACCTGATACTGAATTTCCAATTCTTACTTTGACTGTATAATCTGAGTTGCTGGCTAAACCGGTGGCATTGAAGTGCACTGCAAAAGGTGTTGTGGTATCTCCAGCAATATATTGGGGAAAAACATCAACACCTCCTGTATAGGGAAGAGATTTAGCTAAAGAAAAGCTGGCTAAACTAGTTAATAGTAAAGCTAAAAAGATTTTTTTCATTCAATTCACCTCAATCCTATATTTAGTAGTAAAATTATTTTAGAAGTATAAAGAATTGTATAAAGGAATGCAAGAAAACTTTGAATTACTAATAATAAGTGAATATCATAATATTCCCAAATGCACCTTGGGGAGATTTCGGGATCATAAAACACTCGCATACGGCTTGATTTAGAGTAGTATCTAAATGATAAAAGTTTTTCTAAACGTCAAACAATCTAATAAACCAGTAAAATCTTGATGTATATATGGGATTTACTATATGGTTGGGTTGAAATATTGATCTCTGTTACAGGAAGGTATGGGGAGAGAGTTTGTATTAATCGTAATGGCTGTCTATCCAGCCATTGAAGTGGATCTTTCCGGGATATAGATTTCCGGTTCAGAGATTACGGGTGGGGCAAGTTCAGTATCCCGTAAATAGCGGGCAGCATCTTCAGGCGGGGTTGGATTGATATAGAACCCTGTTCCCCATTCAAATCCTGCTACTTTAGTTAACTTTGGCATGATTTCCATGTGCCAGTGATAAGTAGGCATTTCTGGGCTGTCACAAGGCGAACAATGGATAATAAAATTATAAGGGGGGTCTTCCAGGGTATTCTGAATTCTCATTAAAGTGTTTTTCAATATTCCTGAGAAATCTACCACTTCAGATTTTTTCAGATTTTCAATGGAGGAAGCATGCTTTTTAGGCATAATCCAAGTTTCAAAAGGAAATCTTGAGGCAAAAGGACAAAAAGAAATAAATTCTTTGTTTTCATCGACCAACCGTTGTTTCAACATCTGTTCCTGGGTGATGATGTCACAGAATACACACCGGTCCCGGTAATCATAATATCGCCGAGCTCCCTCCATCTCTTCAATAGCCCGTTTCGGGATAATCGGAGTGGCTATTATCTGGCTGTGAGTATGTTCCAGAGAAGCTCCGGCGGCTCTGCCATGATTTTTGAAAATAATAATATATTTAAACCGAGGATCCCGTTTTAAGTCGATATAACGGTCCCGATAGGCCCAAATCACTTCCTGAAGGTGTTTTTCATCCAGATTGGCTAGGTTGGCATTATGGTCAGGGGTCTCAATAACGACTTCGTGGGCGCCAATCCCATTCATCCGGTCATAAATACCTTCCCCTTGTTTGTTAAGTTCTCCCTCAATCATCAGGGCAGGAAATTTATTAGGTACCACCCTCGTCCACCATCCCGGAGAATTGGGGTAGGTACCTGCATCCCGATAAGAAAGAACTTCCGGTGGGGTCTTATCTTCATTCCCATAACAAAAGGGACAAAATCCACCGACACGGGCATTCGATTCCTGGCCAAAATCACTGGGACGTTTACCTCTTTCGGTAGCAATAATCACCCATCGGCCTACAATGGGGTCTTTGCGTAATTCTGGTATCTTCTTTTCTATGTTATCTTTGGGTTCCAACTTAATCCTCTGCTTAATAAGTTAACCTATATTAAATTTTATCGCAACTTCAAAAGATTGACTATTTTCTCTTTATAAAGGTAAATGAAAAGAGGGCATTTTGAAAATGCCCTCTTTCATAGATAATTAATCGAATAAATAGATACTATTCAGTACTAAAACTAGATAATTCCACGGGTACATTGCTTGCTCCAGGAGTTGCGGTTCTTACCACAAAGGCACCCCCGGATTTGAGACTGCCAGATCCGTCAGGATATCTCTGGACAGAATCAGTGATGCCGGTTATATTTTCATTCTCATTTAACTGAATCCCATCAGTAACCAAATAGGCTAATAACCCTGCATCATCTGCGTCATCAGTATCATAAACTAATCCATCAATTAAGTTAGCCGTATTCAGGTGTACTCCTTCATTGGTTCCAGTGAAACTTGTTCCGGAATATAAGCCAATTCCATCCTGACCATTTTGAAGGCCATTGATCGGCATTAAAATTTCTACAGAGGCACTGACCGCATCCAAAATCTGCTGGTTTCCAATTATCACATACCCACCCACAGTAACTGAGCCAGATGTTAGGTTGTATGCCGCATAGCTGGAGTCATTCGAGCCATTAAACAATACCACTTGGTAGTTATTGGTCGAAAAATCAATAGTTGAAGGGCCTGTGTTATACAATTCCACAAATTCAGTAGAATCTGTACCCACCTGGTCACAATCTGCTTCATTGATGACTAATCCCGCCTGGGCAAAACAAGAAAATGAAGCAAATACGCTTACAACCAACAATATTCTAAAAATATTTTTCATGAAATCACCTCCCTTCTGACACATAATTTAATAGAATCATTCTTATATGTCAAATAAAAATAGGTTAATTTTACGTTACTGTACAATCAGGTTGTTTGAGTGAATCTAAACATAGAGGTCTTATTGAATAACGATTATTAATGAGTGAACTTTCTCCTACTCTATAAATCTAGAGACTTTAACCTTTTTATATTAAAAAGTAATCAAGTTGACTAATTTTGCCATCCGTTTGCGTCTATTCTAGTTATCCCCCTTTTATATTCAGTTTTCTCTCTGCTTTTTACTAATTTTATTGACATCAGGATGTAACAATGATAAATTCTCTGATAATTGTTTTTAAGAATGATTCTTAATTAGGAAGGGAGGTGGAATTGATGGGAAATTCTAATGTAAGTAAATCTTGTAAATATATTATAAAAATGGAGGGAAAAATGATGAGGAAATTAACAGCAATTGCGTTTGTTTTTGTATTAGCCTGCAGCATGTCTTTTGCAGGATGGAATTATGCAGGGTACTTCTCCTCAGAACCTGCTGGAAATACCATGACATCTTTAACCTTACAAATGGATGCAGCCGGTAATCTTTATTATGGAACCTATAATGGAACAGGTGTGGTTACAACGCTTAATATGTATAAGGTCTCTGATCCGTTAGGAACAACATCCAGAACCTTTTTAGCTTTTGATGAATTGACTGCGGTTCCCAACGGCCGTAATTTTGGTTATGCGAGTCTTGATCAGGCTAATAATGCACTCTATACCATATGTGAAGTAGGGACTGCAGTAGGTGATCGTCTTCGTAAATATGATGTTTCCGGCGCAACCCCGACTCTGGATTTGACCTGGGGCGGCGGCGATGGTGAAATTTTGGGTTCTGAAGCCATTTGTGGAAATACCCGAATTAATGCCGTTGAAGCTGTTGGTGATGGCAAAGTGATCGTTGCCCGATTAGTGGGTACCACTCAGCCGTTCATGGTTCTTAATGCCACAGGTACTTTAAGTTTGGGGACCTGCAGCACCAGCCCGATTTCTGGATTTAATCCTCGTGATATCGAGTATGATTCAGTTTCTGGGAATATCTATATTAACCAGGGTGGAATGATTATGAAGTGGACAGGCGGAACTCCGGCTGACCCGACCAATTATTTCTCCACTGCTTCTACCGGTCCGACCACTAACCAGTCTATTGCTGGTAATGGTCTCCTGTTAGATTCTTCAGTTGATGCTGCCAACCCGGTTCTCTATCTGACCAATACCCGATTGGCTTCTGGCTTTATGCAATGCTTCAAAGCTTCTGACCTGACCGTTTCAGCTGAAGACCAGATTGGTTCTTCCACCGTTTTAGGTGATGGGACTGATGGTGAAATCTCCCGTCCGAATGATATGGTTATCGGCACTATTGCCGGGACCAAATATGCTTTTGTGACAGATAACCGAAGCACTGTTACAATCTATAATCGTATTGTTTATTTCACCGGTAATACCAGCGTTCCTGTTGAACTGTCTGGTTTTGAAGTTGAATAAATAAGATGATTTAAAACAGTAATATAATAGGTGGGTAGCCTTTTTTATGGAAGGCTGCCCATCTTTTATTAGAGGAATCCCGGATGTTCAGAATAAAAAAAATACAGAGAATATTTATATTCATATTGGTTTCAGGGATTTGTTATTCAACAGGGTATGGCAATGATGAATCCAAAGCATTGGAATTATTTCATAATAAACAATATAAAGAGTCTTTATCCTATTTTAAAAATACTCTTGCAGCAGAGAGCGCCGTTCATAATAAATCCCTATTTGTTAAATATGGGATAGCCTTGATTGAAACAAAAAAATACCAGGATGCTGTTGATATTCTCAGCACCGGGATTTCTCAATACCCCCGCACCAAGAATGCTAATTATAATCTGGGGTTGGCTTACTACTGGCAGGGTAATATTATGGCTTCCCGGACTTATTTTATAAATGAAGCCAGGGTGAATCCTAAAAATCCCCGGGCTTATTTTATGTATGGGTATGTGTCGGGTAGACTGGGAGAAGATTCCATTGCCGACCGATATATGCAAAAAGGGGTCAAAATGGACCCTTCTTCGGAGATGATGTCCGGAGTCTATAATGGATTTTTAACTACAAAATCTCTTCAGTTGATGGAAAAAGACCCCCGGAAATCCTTGAAGTATGCCCAAAAGGCGGAGAAGTATTTCAAAAAGAATGTTAAAACTTATGAGATTTTATCGGCCTTATATTTTCAAATGGGGCGATATGCTGATTCAGTGAAAGCCTGTGACCAATTGGTTAAGCTTAAACCTGAAATTGGGTTTTATCATAATAATTTAGCCAACGCCCTTTTATATGAAGGGAAGGATATTCCCAGGGCTAAAGCAGAGATTGAAAAGGCCATTGAACGCAGTCCTGATATGCTGCCCTTTTTCCAGGATACAATGAGTTGGGCCGAGTATAAACTGGGAAACAGAGAAAAGGCCCTGGAACTTCTCCAGCAATTGGAGAAAAATGCGGATAAAGAGGGGCTCCCTCTGGATATGAAGGCTTCTGTATATTACCATCTGGGTGAAATATATAAGGATTCTAAAGAATACTCAAGGGCAAAAGAATATTACCAGAAAGCTGTTGATTTGAAAGTAAAGGGTTTGGAAGCTGATTCAGCAAAAAAAGCTTTATTGAAACTTAAATAAAATCAAGTAAAAGACAAGGAAATTAAAAAAAGTAATTAAGCAGATTTAACACAAAGAGATATAAGGTATCATTATGTTAATGAAAGGTCTCCATCAGTATATAGTTTTAAGCATGCATCCACTACGACGGGTTCGTACAGGATACCCTTATTCTTACTGATTTCTTCACAAGCGATTTTTATCCCTAAAGCTGGTCTGTAGGGTCTGTGAGATGACATGGCTTCAACTACATCAGCAACTGCAAGGATTTTTGATTCAAGAAGAATTTGATCACCTTTCAACCCTTGTGGATAACCGGAACCATTGATCCTTTCGTGATGCTGAAGAACAGTTTCTGCGACGGGCCAGGGGAACTGTAATCCGGATAATATTTCATAACCAATTTTTGCATGTCCCTTTATTATTTCAAATTCAGTGGGAGAGAGTTTTGTAGGTTTAGTCAGATACTCAACAGGAATAGCAATTTTTCCAATATCATGAAGATAGGCCATAACATGGATGCCTTCTATTTGCCGCTCAGGCAGATCTAATTTATGAGCTATTGATGTTGCAATATATGCAACTCTTTTTTCGTGGCCTGCTGTATAAGGATCCCTGAATTCACTGATTTTAGCTATAGCAGCCACTGATTCATTCAATGCAGTACGAAGATTCTGCAGAGTTTGTTCAAGTTTCTTCTCATTTCTAATAGATCTGAGTCCTACTACAATGTCACTCGTTACTTCCTTTAGAAAGCCTATATCTTCATCCTGATATATATTACTTTTGTCTGAATAAATAGATAGAACTCCCATTATTTGGTTGATTTCTTTACTCTGATAAATCAAGGGTAAAGTAATGCATGAAGAAAAACCATACAATAGAGCATTATTTTTCCAAGGTAAAAAGACTGGGTCATGAGATATATCATGACAGATAAATGGTTCCTGAGTTCTCAGAGCAATGTGAGCCGGTCCAGCAATAAAATCACAATTATCTGTAACAACATCATCTGTTATTTTCCCATCATGTGCAATATAGGTAAGTGATTCATCGTTCTTCTCTGCCAATCCCACCCAGGAGAATTTATTATATTCAATTTCATTGAGAAGAGTACATACTCGTTGCAGCAATTCTTGTTCAATATTGATTTTTACCAAAGCTTCGTTAATTTTTCGTATGATAGTCTGAAGTAAATATAACCTTAATATCTTTGCTTCATCTTGCTTACGTTCAGTAACATCTAATAGTATACCCAGCGATTCAATTGCCTTTCCCTTGGAATTTAATTTCATGATGGAGGAATCACTGAGCCAACGAGTTTCTCCGCTTTTTGTTTCAATCCGATAATCGGCACTCCAACTGGTATGGCCACCCTCTTTTACTTGTTGTGTTGCCTCTTCCAGGGATAAACCGGCAAATTGTCTGCGTAAAATAACTTCCTTAATCATGGTATGCCAGCAGTCAGGAGTTAATTCCTTAAGAGAATACCCCGTCAAACTGGCAATTTCCTCACCGATGAATATAAATTTGTTGGATATTAGATCTTTTAAGTAGGGAATAGCATCTGCTTGGCTGATGGCTCTCCTGTAACGATCTTCACTCTCCTGCAATTGGTCATGCGCCAGCTTTTTATCTGTGATATCCTCAAATTGAGTTATAAAATAATGAAAATTATCATGATTATTATAAACAGCAGATACTGTTAACAAAACCCAGATGATATGTTCTTTTTGATGCACTAAGCGAATTTCTTTCTGATAAGAGGATATTTCTTTATTTAGTAATTGATTCTTATCATGCTGGTATGCCTTCTGATCATTCGGATGGATAATGTCTTTAATAGATTTAGACAGAAGCTCTTCTTGGGAATATCCAATGATATTGCATAAGGCTTGATTGACCTGCATGAAAATACCATTAATAGAAACTAAAGCCATCCCTATGGCTGAATACTCAAAGGCACTTTTAAAACGTTCTTCGCTTTCCTTTAATGCCTTTTCAACTAGCTTTCTTTCTTTACTTCAGATTCTTTTGCCGCTCGGGTGATGGCTGGTAAAAGGCGCGAAAGTCGATGTTTTAAAACATAATCGGTAGCTCCCTTTGCAAGCGTATCAATAGCCGCTTCTTCTCCCATTGATCCTGTCACAAAAATAAAGGGGATTTCCGGACATCTGTCTTGGGCGATTAGCATGGCTGAAGTGCCATCAAAATTAGGCAAGGAATGGTCTGAAAGTATTATATCAAAACTGCCGTTTTCTAATTTCTCAATATAATCTTCTCTGGTTGATACGGCTACAATATTGCATGGTAGTCCCTGAGCCTGTATTGTTTCACGGATTAGTTCGATATCATTGGGGTCATCTTCAAGGTGGAGAATAAGCAACGGCAATTTCATAACCGACTCCTATACTTAAAGAATTTTGTCGTACAACAAAATCTGCTCGCTGCTGGAAATCCACCCTCAATTTTTGAATATATCATTAAATCACTTAAATGTCATTATCTATTTTTTGTTATAGCTACAGTACCTGGAGGTGGCTCATTGATCACGATCCAAAATAATCCCAATTCTTTTACTCCATTAATGAATTCATGAAAATCTACAGGTTTTACTACATAAGCATTGACACCCAGTTTATAGCTCTCAATAAGATCTCTTTCTTCACGGGAGGATGTTAGAATAACAGCAGGGATCATTTTAAGTTGTTGGTCTGATTTTATACGGCGTAACACCTCAATTCCATCAACTTTAGGCATCTTAATATCCAGGAGAACTAAAGCTGGGTTTCCTTTTTCACGGGATTGATATTTACCTCGGTAATAGAGGTAATCTAAAGCTTCTTCGCCATCTGGGACAACAATGACTTCATTGGCTAAATGATATTCATTTAGCGCTGTAAGGGTTAATTCGACATCATTTTCATTATCTTCAGCAAATAAGATCCGTTTGGGTGAGATGTTCATATAATCCAGCCTTTCAATTAATTTTTGGTATCTTGCTTGGGAAGGGTAAAATAAAAAGATGCACCCTGTTCAGGAAAGCCTTCTGCCCAGACATGACCTCCATGTCGTTGAACTATTCGCGCTACAGTTGCCAATCCAATCCCAGTGCCCTCAAACTGACTGCTTGTATGAAGCCGTTGGAATACAAGGAACAATTTATTTGCGTAGTTCATGTCAAAGCCAACCCCGTTATCCTTCACAAATAAAATATGATTGTCAGGTAAATCTTCCTTTTCATTGTATCCAATCTCAATTATGGCCTGGGGGCGGGTTCGGGTAAATTTGATTGCATTAGAAATCAAATTATTCAAGACAACCCTTATAAGAGAATAGTCTGCATAGATCTGTGGAAAATCGTTCAGTTTCCATGAGATATCTCTTCCTTGCACATCGGGTTCATATGAATGGATAACTTCCTTTATTAGAGAGTTTATATCAAATGAGGTTTTATTCATGTCTGAGCGGCTCATCCTTGAAAAAGAGAGTAAGTCGTCGATTAGCATGCCCATTTGTTTTGCTGAATCAGTGATTATGTTCAGGTATCGCTGGCTGTTATCATCCATCTGGCCATTTTCTTTAAGATTATTTGATAAGAGCTCAACAAACCCGGCAATATGCCGTATGGGTGCTCTTAGATCGTGAGATACTGAATAGCTAAATGCTTCAAGTTCTTTATTTGCTGCCTCCAGTTGTTCTGTTCGGTCTTTAACACGTTGTTCAAGTTCAACATTAAGTTGATTAATTTTATCTTCTGCTTTTTTGCGGTCGCTAATATCACGAATAATTCCAACTGCATTCAATTGACCTTTTAAATTGATTGAGGATAATGAAATTTCTATGGGGAATTCCGAACCGTCTTTTTTCAGCGCTATTAATTCCAGGATTCTCCCGTCAATATGATCATGATCACTAGATATTATAAGATTATGGTCCTTATCAAAAACTTCATTATTACTTTCATTGGATATCAAGATACTGAAATTCTTTCCATGTATTTCTTCATCCCTCCAGCCAAAGATGAACTCAGCTGCAAGATTCCAATAAAATATATTTCCTCCCTTATCAATCATAATAATAGCATCATGGGCTGATGACGCTATTGTTCTGAAAGTTTCTTCACTATCGCTTAACACTTGCTCAATCTGCTTGCGTCTTTCAATTTCACTAAGAAGAGAAGAAGTTCTTTCAATAACAATTTCTTCAAGATTCATATTGATCTGTTTTAATTCTTCTTGCAGCTTTGTTAATTCGATATTCTTAATAGTAGCAACATCATAAGTCGTTAAGAGAAGGTTCAGTATTTGCATCCGACCGGCTCTGATCGCATAAGTTTGTCCTCCATAGTTAATATTTGTGGCGGACTGGACAGGTTCTTTCTTGAATTGAGCCCGATTTAGAATCATGTGCTGGATACATGCAAGAAGGTACTTCTCATCATAGGGTTTAGGGATGAAACTATCAGCCTCGCATTCTAATCCCTTTATGATATCTTTAGGTTCAGTCAGAGAGGTGAGAAGTAAAACCAAAACACCGCTAAAAGCTTCATCAGTTTTAATTGCTTTACATAATTGATATCCATTCATGACAGGCATATTGATATCACAGAGGATCAATTGGGGTATCAATTTATGGGCATACTCTAGACCCTCTGCACCATCCTTAGCTATTGTTACAGTATACCCTTCTTTCATTAATAAGCGTCTAAGAATTTCGGCTTGTGTAGCGCTGTCTTCTACTATCAATATGTTTGAGTTGGACATGAGATAAATCTCCCATCAATGGTATAAGGACAGAAGCCTCGTGGTGATTTCCGGAGGCGATAATATATGCTTTGCAGCACCTATATTTATTGCTTCTTTGGGCATGCCAAATATAATAGAGCTTGCTTCATTTTGCGCAATAGTAATCCCGCCTGCCTGGGCTATTTTTAGGAGTCCATTAACCCCATCTGTGCCCATTCCTGTAAGAATAATCCCTATGGCTGTATTCCCATAATATTGAGCTATTGATGAAAATGTAATATCAATAGTATTTAAACTGTTTGAACTCTGCGGTCTCTCAAAACTCATAAATTTCCCCCCTATGTCAATTGATAAATATGATCCCGGAGGAGGAAAATAAATAGTACCACTTTGGGGCAAATCACCATGCTTTGCAATCATAACTTTCATTTTACAGATAGAAGATAACCAATTAACCATCCCTTTTAGGAAATAGTCATCAATATGCTGAATACAAATAACGGGAAGTGGAAAATCTGCAGGTAATTGCGTCAGGATAGATTCCAAAGTTTGTGGACCACCGGTCGATGCGCCAATGGCAACTATCCGAGATGATGGAATAATCTTACCTAATCCTGACGGGGGAATCTCTAGGGTCTCTGCGACTAAAGGTTTATGACGTATTACTTTAACACCACTGACAATCTTTATTTTACTGATCAAATCATGAGATATAATCTGATAATCCCCTTCTTTATAACTTCTGGGTTTAGGGATAATATCCAATGCTCCTGCCGATAACAGCTGAAATATATTATCTTTTTGATATGACTGCACGGAAATACTTATAATGAGAATTGGTACAGGATATATTTCTAAAATACGTTTTGTAAGTTCTAAACCATCCATGATAGGCATTTTAAAATCAATACAGACTACATCAGGGGTGAGTACTGGTATAATCCTTAAGGCTTCTTTTCCATTACTTGCTTCACCTATGACCTGGATATCGGGGGCAGATGAAATTATTTTTCTGATTATCTTGCAGGCTAGTGGTGAATCGTCAACTAGAAAGACTTTTATCATACAAGTTTCCTTAATAAATCAATAAGTATTTGTTGATCAAAAGTGGGCTTGGCTATGTATGCATTTGCTCCAGCATCTATCCCTCTTATTTTATCCTCATCTGAATTAAGTGATGTGACCAGAATAATAGGAATATCCTTATTTTTACGGCGTATTTCTTCGGTAAGAGTCAAGCCGTCCATGTTTGGCATGATGATATCGGTAACGACGGCATCATAATTGCTTGAGTTAAATTTAGTTAATGCATCAATTCCATCGATAGCCATTTCCACCGAATATCCTGCACTCTCAAGTATTTGTTTTTCATGAGTACGGGTGGTTAAGCTATCCTCTACCAGCAGAATGGATTTCTTTAGATTAATTGCATCAATGTTTTCTTTAGTTGAAACTGTTGATGTATGATGATGGATAGATTTCAGCATATCGACTGGATCTAATACCATGCAGACTTCGCCGTTTGCTAGAATAGTAGCTCCTAAGACATTATTTACATGTTTTAGAATCTGCCCTTGCGGTTTTAAAACAATCTCCTGCTCATCATCTAACGTGTCAACCAATAGCCCATATCTTTCTCCATTCACATTAATAATGATACAGGGGAATATTTTATTATTCTGTTGAGTGGGAATATCTTGTTTAAATATTGGTAACCCAAGAAGATCAGAAAGATGAGCGATTGATAACGGCCTGTCTTGGAAGGTCGTTGTACTGTGATCAGATATTGTGAAAATATTCTCGGGAGATAATATACAATTCTTTTCAACATACTCTATTGGAATAGCATAAGTCCTACCGTCTGATGAAACAATCATTACTCTTAGTGTGGATAAAGTAATTGGAAGGCGAATTGTGAAACAACATCCAGAACCTGGTTGTGTGGCAACACAAACTGTGCCCTTCAGTTGTTCGACTTTTTTCTTAACCACATTCAATCCTACTCCTCTGCCGGATATATCAGAGATAGACTTGCTGGTTGAATAGCCAGGATAAAAAATTAGCGCGTAGATTTGCTCTGGAGTCATTTGCTCAAGATTCTCTCTGTTGCAAATATTCTTTTTCAATGCAGTGTCTTTTACAGTATCAATGCTAATTCCTTTACCATCATCGGATACTTCTATATTTATGGTTGTAGCTGTCTGGTATGCTATTAGTTTGATTGTTCCCTGAGGGGTCTTGTTCAGTTGTTGGCGTTCCTCCGACGGTTCAATCCCATGATCGATTGCATTTCTTAACAGATGCATCAGAGGGTCTTTAATTTCTTCGATAATACGCTTATCCGCAACAATATCCTGCCCCTCCATAAAAAACTCAATTTCCTTTGATTGGTCTCTAGCCATATCCCGAACCATTCGAGGATAGAGTTCAAATATAGTAGATAAAGGTATCAGTCTTACTTCCCGAATACACGCATCAAGATTCGATGCAATATAGTCTAGTCTGTTGCTATCATTGTATAAAGCATTATTTAACTGCGTAAGAAGCGAGTTTATCATTTCCGTGTAGTCATTTCTGCTGCCTGTCTTGTTAATCCAATCTTCCCAAAGAGAAGTGATATCATTTATTTCTGATAAACGATGGCTGATATGAGTTTTAGTCACTATAAGCTCACCAGATTGTGTCATTAGGGTATCCAGCTTATGTGTTCCTACACGTATTGTGTCCAATTTAAACTCTGAGGGTGAAGCAATGACGCTTGGGGATATTTCTTTTAATTCCATCTTTTTATCCTTAAGAGGTTCTATATTGACAGCTTCTTTCACACGTAACCGTATTTTGTCCAATAAACTGTAAAGACTATTTATGGCATCTGAGGATAGAGATAAATCTTTATTTTGATTTGAGCCCACGGTGTCTTCAAATTCGTGAGCTAGAGACTCTACCGTTTCTACACCTACCATCCGTGCTGCGCCTTTTAAGCTATGTGCCTCGCGTAAAATATCCTCCAGGATACTACTATTGCATGAATCTTTTTCCAATATCATTAACCCATCGCTCATACGTTGAAGATGCTCAAAAGACTCAATCCGAAATAACTCACGTAATTCTTTATCAATTGTCATTGTTACACCTGCTGATTTATACTACCCGCTTTAAGGCTTCAGATGTATCTGTTAGTTTTTGTAATGCTGTTTTGGTTTGGGTTATTCCTGCGGCTGTTTGTTTAGAGCCTGCATTGATTTCGTTCATTGCGATAGTAATTTGTTTCACTGCAGTTAATTGCTGTTTACCATTCAGGGCTACTTGAGTTGTTTTTTCATATACATTATTGGCAATACCAGATATATTGCTGAAGATTTCACCGGCTTTTTGCACTGTCTGAGTCAGTTCGTTCACCGTTTTGGTCCCATTTTCAGTCACCATAACTGCGGAGTTTGTAGCTTTCTGAATATCAGAAACAATAACATTAACTTTTTCGACTGACTTCTTACCTTGATCAGCAAGCTTTCGAACTTCCTGAGCGATTACACTGAATCCTTTTCCCTGTTCACCTGCTCTCACAGCCTCAACTGCGGCATTCAAAGCGAGCATATTGATTTGGCTGGTGATATCAGAAACCAAGATGGCAATATTGTTGATTTGGTTGGTCTGCTCACTCAAGTGAAGCATCTGTGTGCCAATCGCGCTTATTATTTCTTTTAAAGCATCCATTTCGGTATTTACCTGCTGTGCTATATGGACACCTTCATCCGTCGAAAGTAATGCCTGTTTTGTGATGTCGGCTACTGCTTCTGCCTGTTCTGCATTCTGGATTGTAGATGTATTAATCTCATCAACTGTGGATGCTGTTTCTGCTACAGATGATGCTTGTTGACGGGCGGTATTTTCATGTTGCTCAACTGTTGCTGAAATTTCCATTGAGGTTGTTGATATTGCATTGATCGAAAGGTTCAGCTTGTTTGTGATATTGCGATATAGAACGACCAAAGCAGTCAATGCTAATAATATTATTATCATTGTTCCAAACATAGAAACCGATTGCGCAAAATTATAAGCCGCATCACTACTTGCTTTTCTTTGTGTTAAAATAATCTCTTCAGCGGTGACCAGCTCATTAATTTTGTTGTGGAAAGAATCCATGATAACTTTACCTGATCCACTTCTAACCCTATCCACCCCTTCTTCTTTTCGACCTGATTTGCTTAACGATAGTGTTTTATCCGTCCAGGCAATTTTATCTGCACAAATCTTTTTCAGATCCTGTAGTCTCTGAAGCTGTTCAGGATTCTTTATTAATGTACTTAAGCTGCTGATTGTTTCGGTTACAGAATTAATACCAAGCGTATAGGAATCAAGAAAATCTTCCTTACTGGTTAAGAGATAACCCCGTTGCCCGGATTCAACATCCACCAATGATGATTCCAAAAAATGGAGTTTTCCAATAATCTCATAGGCAAGAGTTTCATGCGCAACTGTTTGCGACATTTTTTGGAAACCTACATAGGTGGTAATACCTATAAACAACACGACTAACACAATAATCCCCAACCATACGGCTAATTGACGGCTGATTTTCATTGTAAGCCCTCCTTTTCCCTCTTCCTATTCGCTAGAGAGAGGGATATGGTAAATCAATCTGTTGAATTTACTGTCAAATTATCATTGGCAAATAGCTTTAATAAGTCCAAAAGAATAAGTAATTTATCCTTGTAAACTACAGATCCTTTAAAAAAGTTTAAGCTAATCTCAGAGTGGGCAGCAGGCGCTTGTTTAATTTCAGAAGAATCAATGTAAAGTATTTCAATCAGGTCATCAATAACTACACCCATAGGAGGATTCGTTATTTCAGTGATCATTACTATTGATGAACTCGAATTAATGATATTTACAGGAATATTCAAGGTATAGCGTATATCAATAATCGTCAAGATATCCCCTCTGAGATTCATGTTCCCAATGATATATTCAGGAGTGCAGGGGATTGGTGTGATATTATACATTTTTGAAAATTCACGAAGATCTTCAAGAGCAACTCCATAGTATTCGCCATTTAAACTTATAATCGCGAAGAATGATTTTCCTTGTGTGACTGGTTCTTCTGGAGGTGGCAATAAGGATAAGGCTCTTTCATGGAATACGGCTCTTTCCTCCGAACTGGCTTCAGGGCAGAAGATATTCTGAATTGTAGGCTTCTTCTCCAGGTGAGTATTGGTTATTTCTCTCATTGATTCATAACGTGTTATATAGCTTGGTTCAAGAAGCATATATATTTCCTTGCCTAGTGTAATCATGCCTTCTAGATAATGTCTGGGTACTGGGGTATTGGTTGTATAGGATAATATTGGAATGATATCTGATTGGGGGACTGTTATAACGTCATAAACTTCATTCACCAGGATCCCTGCTAGTTGCTTTTCCAATGTAATAATTATTATCTGGTCGGAAAGCTGATAATGGGCTTGAGGACGGCCAAAAAGGATAGCCAGATTTATTACAGGGATGATTGTTCCTCGCAGATTAATCAATCCTATGATATAGGGTGGGACTTCTTCTGTAGGCGTGATTTCTGGTAACCAAATTAACTCACGGACTATTTCAGAATTTAGGCAATACCGTAACCCCTGGTGAGAGAAAATAACCAGATTAACCAATTCAGACATAAGGAAACCTCCTGCCTAAAGCCCATTATACTCTTGTTATGTTTTCTAGGTAAATAATTAAATCATTGACCGAAATGCCTTCGTAAGGTTTTATAGAGACATTCGGTGGTAGCTTTCTAAGGAGATCTAGAGCACATAAACGCATCTTTATTGCCTTGGAATAATGACCTGCACGTTCATAAATAATGGCAAGTTCAATGTGTGAGGGAATATGGGAAGGCTCAAGATATAAAACTTTATTCAAGTATTTAGTTTGGGTATCAATGTGGCCTAGTGCATGAGATATCAGTGCTAGCAGGAAGTATGCGTTGCAGTTTAAAGGATTAAATTTAAGCGCCTGCTTACAGGATTGAATAGCTTGATTGTAATTACCCATATTGGCTTGTGAATATGCCAGCAAGTAATAAGCATCGGAATTTAGAGGTTCTTTGGATATTATTAGTTTTAATATTTCAATAGACAACTTATAATTGCCTTGATTGAACAATAAAAGAGCATCAGAAAAATCTGGCGAAGGAGTAGAAACCATTTTATGCGCCTTAGCTTTATTTGTGATTACTGCTTTATGAAGAGGTTGTGGAGGGGCTGATTTATCCGATGTTTGGGTACGACATTTTTGATAAACAATTGATTCAGGGAATATTATTGTTTTTAAGTTGGATGGGCTAATACCACTGATTTCTGTATGACCGGTTATAAGGAATCCATCGTTATTAAGAGCATTAATCAGGATGGATAATACAGCTGCTAGTGCTTGAGGGGTAAAATAAATGAAAACATTACGGCATATAATCAGATCAATATTACCATTTTCTAGATAAGGTATTCCTCTAAATCCCTGAAGAACATTACAGGTATAAAAGGTTACCATCTTTTGTATCTCGGGTATTACTTCCCATTGATCTTTAGTAATATTAAAATAGGAAACCAGAAAATCAGGCATACCATTTCGAAAAGAATGTTCTTTATAATATCCATTTTTGGCTTTTTCAATAGATTGTTTGTTAATATCAATACCAATGACCTTAATTGGGATATTCTGGTGCTTTTTCATAAATCTATCTGATAAAATTGCTAAGGAATAAGTTTCTTCACCAGTTGAACATCCAACACTAAGAAAATTCAATGTTTCTCCCTTTTTTTTATTTTTAATTATTTCAGGGATAATCCAGTTCTCGATCACACTCAGTTGATCCTGATCACGGAAAAAGTAAGTTTCAATATTAACTAACTTATCAATGAACGCTTGCCATATATCGTCGCTTGTGTCCATAAATCTGCTTTGTAGTAAATGATAATAATCATGCGGCGAAGAAAAGCCATAGTACTTCATCTGGGAAGAGATAACCTCTTCCAATTTACTTTCATCTTCTGGCTTAATTTTATGGCCAGTTTGATCTGAAAGGAGTTTTATTACGTGATCTAATACTGATTTGTTCATAAACACCCGGATTCTTTTGGAAATTCAGAATTATATATCAATGATCACGTTACATAACAGTTCCTGTAACTATAAATGAGCATCCTAAAGCATGGTCGATAACTTGAATGATATAAAAGGGAATATAATTATATGACAGCGAATGAATCAGAATCGTTTTATTAATGTGAATGATTGAGGGTCTCTTATTCATAAAAAGGATTCCTGATGATTGCTTCCATCATAGACTTCAAATTTCATTCTATACCTAATTGATAAAAACTGAAATATAGTTCATTGAGAGAAAAAGGTATTTTGATTTTCCCTTGGCAAGGATACATCATTTAGATGGATTTTTACTGAAGTTGTCGCGGAATATTTTAGATTAAATATTTAGTGAAAGATTTATATGATATATCAAGTGTTTCCTATAGCAGATACTTATTGGGAAGTTTATACGTTATGCAAAGGTAATTTATTCCATTTCCATTTATTGCCCTCTATAAATGAGATTTGGTATCCCCCGTCTAATAGTTTACCTCTGAGTGAAATAACCCATCCTGACTCTTTTTCTTTAATCGTAGCATAATTACCCTTATCCCATATTTTCACAGAACCTCTGTTGTTGGAAATTTCTCCTTCATATTCAAGATAAATCAATCGATGGTCCTGGATTTTGATGGTTGTCTGGGGAATTTGGTCGGGAGGGGAATCCATTTGCCAGGTTTTTAAGGTTTCTCCCGATTCCAGCATCAGGTCGTAATGGGTCCGGTTATTCCGGGTATGGGCTTGCACAACAAATCGTCTCATGGTAAACCTATTTTAGGATGGAATGAGATTTCCATAAAGAGGGGGTAAGCTTTATGGCTAAAATAACCGAACTATCCGGAGAATCAGTTTTTAAATCTGCGCTGGAACAGCTTCAGCCTGCCTATGGCTTTATCAGCCTTCCTGAAGAAATAAAACTCCAATTCCAGAATCCTGTAAAAATCATCCAGGCATCCATACCCGTCCGGCGGGATGATGGAACCTTACTGATATGCCAGGGGTATCGGGTTCAGTATAACGATGCCCGAGGACCTTTCAAGGGAGGGATTCGCTTTCATCCCAGAGTTACCTTAGATGAAGTTAAAGCCCTTGCCTTTTGGATGACCTTTAAATGCGCCATCATGGATTTGCCTTTTGGGGGTGCCAAAGGCGGGGTTAGTGTGAATCCTAAGGAACTGTCAATTTTGGAGCTGGAACGGCTCAGCCGGGGGTATATTGATGCCATGGCGGATGTCTTGGGGCCAGACCGGGATATTCCTGCCAGTGATGTCTATACCAATCCAACAATAATGGCCTGGATGCTGGATGAGTATGAAAAGATACGCCGGGTGAAAGCTCCGGCCATGATTACCGGGAAACCGATATCTCTGGGAGGGAGTCTGGGACGTGAAGAGGCTACTTCCCAGGGAGGGGTGTATGTGATTCGGGAAGCCGTGAAATGGCTGGGTATCAATGCCGGACCCATCACTGTGGCCATTCAAGGATTTGGCAGCGTAGGGTACAATGCTGCCCGTATTCTGGGTGATTCTGGCTATAAAGTGGTTGCGGTGAGCGATTCACAGGGTGGGATATATAATGCAGAGGGCTTGGATATCAAAAAAGTTAAGGAGTGTAAGGAGAAAGGGCAAAATTGTTTTGAAAGAGGGTCGGTAATCGAGATGAAAGGAATATCTCGGATTTCCAATGAAGACCTTCTGACCTTGCCTGTGGATATTCTGATTCCGGCGGCATTGGAAGGACAAATCACTGTAGCCAATGCCGCCAAAGTAAAAGCTAAAATGGTCGTGGAACTGGCCAACGGACCCACCACGAATGAAGCCGATGATATTTTGCAAAAAAACAAAGTCTTTGTGGTCCCGGACATCCTCGCTAATGCCGGAGGGGTGGTCGTCAGTTATTTCGAGTGGGTCCAGAACCGGCAGGGATTTTATTGGAGTCTGGGGGAAATCAACCAGAAATTAGAGACTCGGATGGCTCAGGAATTCCAAAATATTGTAAGAATCCAGAGCCAAAATAAAATTCCCATGCGAACGGCGGCTTTCATCCATGCACTGAACCGGTTAAGTCAGGCTATCCAGGTAAAGGGAGTTAAAGAGTTTTATCAGAAAAGCGAAAAAAGCAGTAAATAAAAAAGGGAAGAATCATATGATTCTTCCCTCCATAAAGAAATATCTGTTATTTACCCAGCAAAGCTAATGATTTCTGCAGAAGATTCTGGGTGGTAAATCCGAATTTCTCGGCCAGGACTGGGCCTGGCGCTGAAGCCCCAAAATGGTCAATCCCGATGGTAATGCCGTCATTACCGGCATATCGTTCCCAACCCAGGGTAATCCCTGTTTCCATGGTAATTCTTTTGGTGGCCTGAGGAGGTAATACCTTATCCCGATACTCTTTAGGCTGAGCTTCAAATAATTCCCAGCAGGGCAGGGAGACCACTCGGGCCGTGATACCTTTTTTCTTGAGTTCCTCAAAGGTCTCTACCGCATACTGGACTTCAGATCCGGTAGCTATCAGGATGATTTCCGGTAAAGTATTACCGGAGTCTGCCAGGATATATCCCCCTTTGAGGAGGCCTTCTGCCGGTCCGTAAACTGAACGGTCCATGATAGGAAGGTTCTGCCGGCTCAAAGCCAGTAGGGTTGGCCCATCGGTCCGTTCCATGGCGACTTTCCAGGCCATTGAGGTTTCATTGGCATCCGCCGGCCTGATAAAGTAAAGATTGGGGATAGCTCTTAAGGTCATATAATGTTCAATCGGCTGATGGGTAGGTCCATCTTCTCCTACGCCAATACCGTCATGAGTAAAGACAAATATGCATTTTAATCCCATCATGGCAGCCAGACGGATGGAAGGCCGCGCATAATCGGTAAATACCAGGAAGCTGGCGCAAAAAGGAATCAATCCTCCATGCAGAGCCATTCCATTGGTGATGGAGGCCATGGCATGTTCTCTGACACCAAATGGGATATTCCTGTTTCCATAAGAGGCTGCCTGAAATAATCCTGAATCTGAAATAGTTGTTAGATTGGACTCCGCTAAATCTGCTGAGCCGCCAATTAGATTAGGAACCACTTTTGAGATGGCCTGAATACATTTGTGTGAACTTTTCCGAGTGGCTTCACCTTTGGGGTCTGGGGATGCCACCGGCAGGGCCTTGGTAAACCCTTCCGGGAGTCTTCCGGAATTCCATTGTTTTAGTTCCCTGGCATCTTCAGGGTATTTTTCCTGGTATTGATTCCATACCCCCTGCCAGTGGGCTTCCAACTCTTTTCCCTTTTCCATTGTCGATTTAAAATGAGTAGAAACCTCTGCAGGTATAAAGAATTGGGCATCTTCAGGCCAGCCCAGATTTTTCTTGGTCAGTTTTAATTCATCTTCACCCAGGGGGGACCCATGGACTTTGCTGGTATCTTGTTTATGGGGGCTGCCAAACCCAATATGAGTCCGAGCCATAATGATTGTGGGTTTGCCCTTGGTATTTCTGGCCGTTTGCAGGGCCTTATCAAGGGCTTCCAGGTCATTGCCATCAGCGACTTTCAGAACCTGCCATCCCTGGGCTTCGAACCGTTTCCCTCGGTCTTCAGTGAAAGAAATATCAGTGGTCCCATCAATGGTAATATGATTATCATCATAAATGGCAATCAAGTTATCCAGCTGGAAATGTCCTGCCAGAGAGGCGGCTTCCGAAGATATCCCTTCCATCAAATCCCCATCGCCTACCAAGGTATAGACAGAGTTATCCAGGAGGGTGATATCTTCTTTATTAAAACGGGCGGCCAAGTGTTTGGCGGCCATCGCCATTCCGACAGCATTGGCAATACCCTGGCCCAAGGGCCCAGTGGTTGTCTCAACTCCGGGAGTATGTTTTACTTCGGGATGTCCGGGGGTCCGGGAACCCCATTGCCGGAAATTCTGGATTTCAGAGAGGGGAAGGTCATATCCTGTCAGATGCAGCAGGCTGTATAACAGCATGGACCCATGTCCTGCTGAAAGTACAAACCGGTCCCGGTTAATCCAATTCGGATGGGTGGGATTATGCCGAAGATGCCGGGTCCACACCAGATACCCGATAGCAGCGCATCCCATGGGAAGCCCCGGGTGGCCGGAATTGGATTTCTGAATAGCATCTGCGGAAAGCATCCGAATCGTATTAATACATTTTTCATCAATTGGGTTGGTTGTGGACATGGTTTTTTTAACCTTTGAGTAAATTTGAAAATACAAACTGATATTTTAGCAAAACTCACCGTTATCTCGTAATTTTTAACCTGGATGCCAGGATAGAAAAGAGATTCGAAGCGGCTTCTAATCTTTCTGTAGTCCTTGTAAAATCAAGGGATAGATACCCTGAAACCTGAGAATTCATGCGGGTATCGATGACTCGTAATCAAGGAGTTTATTGACAAGAAGGCCTGTCTGTGGGATAATTTATTTATTGATCGCGGGGTGGAGCAGCCTGGTAGCTCGT
>DIVR01000049.1 GCA_002428325.1 bacterium UBP4_UBA6127 | reverse complement strand
TTATTTTTTATTGGACAGTAGTGATACTGTATATAACAATGTTTTTGTGATGAAACTGAATAAGGAAGGCAGCGGTATTGAATATTCTACTTATTTAGGGGGGTCTATGACAGAACGCCCTCATGGAATTAAAGTAGATACAGAGGGAAATGCTTTTGTAACCGGGGGTACCGTAAGCGAAGATTTTCCAGTAACCCCGGGAGTTTTCGGGACAATGAATGCGGGTGGGGTGGATACTTATTTAGTTAAAGTGAACCCAACCGGAACCGATTGGGTCTTTTCTACCTATTTAAATATAACTACCGATGATGAAGGTTACAGAATAGATTTTGATACTACCGGAAATATTTATTTAGCTGGAGCTTATGGCAAATCAACTAACTATACTTTTATCTCAGAATCCATTAGTTGTATGGGGGGGAATCTGGGTTTGTTCTTAACGAAGATAAATCCCAATGCGACCCAAGTTCTTTATACAATTGAGACGGGAGGTTCCTATCACGATTTGCCACAGGGTTTGTTGGTAACACCCGAAGGGAGAGTTTCTGTAGTCGGATATTCATTAAGTTTAGATTATCCAACTACTTCTGGAGCCCCTTGTCCGACGGTCTCTTTTAATGGGGATGGTTTTTTTACCCAGTTCAGTCCTGAAGGGCAGATAGAAATGTCAACATACCTTGATACTAGGGGAAGTGGTTATTTCTATGGTATAGGAAAAGACTTCCAGGGGAATATTTATGCTGTTGGGGATGCTTATAATGATAATCCCCTGGTAACCGAAGGATGTTATAAACCTAACTGGGTAGATATTGATGTTGTGATATTAAAGATTTCACCCAGTATTGTTCCCGTGGAACTCTCAGGTTTCCTGTCGGAATAAGATTTTTAAACAAAAAGACTCCCCTCTATGACTCTCCCGAAAAAGTGATAGAGGGGATTTTTATTTCTTGGTAAGAATAAAAACTTTCAGTATTTTCTTGTATTATAATAATTTAAAATGATAGTTTAGAGAAGGATTGGGATGATGAAAAAAGGGTTAATTGGGAGTATTGTATCTTTATTTCTATTGCCGGTGATTTCGCTGGCGGCTGCCTATGGCACCTATATCGGGGGAGAATCCGGGGAATATGGCCAATTTATAGCGGTTGATTCTGCTGGCTATGTTTATATGACCGGGTATACCTATTCAACGGGGATGCCTGTTACCGCCGGAGTGGTCCAACCTTTATATAACAATGGTTATAACAGTTATGTTCAGGATATTTTTGTCGCCAAGTTCAGCCCTAATTTAAGCAGCCTGGTATACTGCACTTATTTTGGGGGATCCGGCGCAGACTATCCTAGAGATATGAAAGTGGACAAAGATGGCAATGTTTATATTGTAGGCTATACCACCAGTACCGACTTGCCAGTGACCGCGGGGGCTTTCCAAACGGCCTATAACGGCGGGGTTGATGATGGGTTCATTGCCAAGCTCAATCCCACGGCTACCAGCCTTCTTTATTGCACCTATTTGGGGGGAAGTGATACGGACAGGGTGCATGGAATAGGCATAGACACTGCAGGCAATGCTTATGTGACCGGGTTAACCCAGAGCAGTAATTTCCCCATCAGCTCCACTGCGAAACAAAAAGGATATACCCAGTGGGAAGGTTATATTTCTAAACTGGACCCCACCGGAGCCGGGATAGTGTATTCAACTTATTTCGGAGGCAGTGCCTACGATTATGGTAACGGAATTGCAGTAGATAAAGAGGGATGCGGCGTTGTTGTCGGTTCATCCCGGAGTACCAACCTGCCGGTCACCAGCGGAGCGAAACAGCCAGCCAATGCCGGTGGAAATTATGATGCCTTCGTGGTCAAAGTAAACGCCGACGGAACCGACTGGATTTATTGCACTTACCTGGGCGGGTCAGGTTCAGACCAGGGAAGCAGAGTTGCCCTGGATTCTACTGACGATGCTTATGTTCTGGCCCAAGGCGACAGCACTGATTATCCGGTTACAGCCCTTGCCTATCAAACCACAAATCATGGAAGTTATGATGCCATGGTCACCAAGGTCAAAGAGGATGGTACGGATTGGATATATTCCACCTACCTGGGAGGTTCCGGCATGGAATATACTCAAGATATGTCCATTTCTCCCCAAGGTAAAATCTGTGTTTCCGGGTTTACCCCCAGTGGTGATTTCCCGGTGACACCGGATGCCCTATACCCGGCCCGGCCTGCCAACTATTCAGGGTTTGTGGGTGTTTTAAATGGCAGCTTATCTACTTTATTGATGGGGACTTACCTGGGAGGTAATACCTGGGAACAGCTCTACGGAAGCGCTTTTGATGCCTCGGAAAGGCTGGTGGTTTGCGGCCAGAGCTGGGGCAATAATTTCCCGGTGACAGCAGGAGCTTTTGATACGACCCTCTGGGGAAGCTATGATGCTTTTGTTTATAAATTTAACGAAGTCGTCGTGCCGGTAGAACTCTCGGATTTCCTGGCGGAATAAGATATTTAGATATTACTAAACAAAGAACCCTCCATCTCTCTAGATTCTATCGGAGATGGAGGGCTTTTTAATTTGCTTGAGAGATACCCAGGGGCTGAGTATAATCTTTCATAGGGTTTTTTTTATCGTATATTTTGGAGGGAATTAGGATGTTCAAAAAAGCATGTGGGATATTTGTGTCTTTATTTATATTACCCATCCTCTGCCTGGGGGCAGGATATGGAACGTATTTTGGAGGGGGGTACGTGGAATACGGCCAAATGGTCACCGTGGATAAAGCCGGGTATATTTATATTACTGGATATACTACTTCAACCGATTTGCCGGTAACGGCTGGAGCCATTCAATCTACTTATAACAATACAAACAATAATTTTGCAAAGGATATTTTTGTTGCCAAGTTCAGCCCCAATTTAGGGTCTTTGATTTATTGTACCTACTTGGGGGGCGATCAGGCGGATTATCCCACCGGTATTTGTGTGGATACGGCCGGAAATGTCTATATTGCGGGATATACTACCAGCAGCACTACTTTGCCGGTAACGGTGGGAGCTTTTCAAACGACATATAACGGCGGGGCGGATGATGGTTTTATAGCCAAAATCAATCCCACGGGTACCAGCCTTCTTTATTGCACCTATTTCGGGGGAAGTGATACCGACCGAGTGAGAGGGTTTTCCCTGGATTCGGCTGGAAATATCTATCTGACCGGGCTGACCCAAAGCAGTAACTTTCCCATCAGTGCAACAGCCAAACAAAAAGGGTTCTCAAGCTGGGAATGTTTTATTTCAAAATTAAATCCTGCCGGAACCGGGATTTTATATTCAACCTATTTCGGCGGCAGCAGCATGGATTATGGAAATGGTATCGATGTTGATGACGAGGGGAATGCCGTTGTAACTGGGAGTACCCGGATTTCCAATATTCCCATAACCAGCGGGGTCAAACAACCTACCAGAGGCGGTGGAGATGATGCCTTTGTGGTCAAAGTAAACGCTGACGGGTCTGACTGGCTTTATTCCACTTATCTGGGCGGTTCGGGAGCTGATCAGGGCAGGTCCGTATCTTTGGATACCGATGGGTCCGCTTATATCTTCTGCGCAGGCGACAGCCAGGATTTCCCGGTAACTCCCCTTGCCTATCAAACCACAAATCATGGAAGTTATGATTTTATGATCACTAAAGTGAATTCCACCGGTACCGATTGGCTCTATTCCACCTATGTCGGAGGCTCTGGACTAGAGTCCAGCCAGAGTATGGCCCGATCTGCCGAGGGAAAGATTTGCGTGACTGGATATACTCCCAGTGGAGATTACCCGGTGACCCCCGGTGCTTTATACCCTACCCGGCCTGGTAGTTATTCGGGATTTGTAAGTGTGTTGGACAAGACTCTCTCAAATCTTCTCATGTCCACTTATCTGGGGGGAAATACCTGGGATGAATCTTATGGGGCTGCCTTTACCTCCGATGAAACACCGGTAATTTGTGGTATAACCTGGGGGAATAATTTCCCTATCTCTGCCGGAGCTTTTGATACCAGTTTAAGTGGAACTTCGGATGTTTTTGTCTATAAATTCGAAACCCCGGTCGTCCCTGTAGAACTCTCGGATTTTTCGGTGGAGTAATCCGACAAAGCTCTGGATTACCCAGAGTTACGGAGGAGAAATTATTCAAAGACGACGGTTTTATTCCCATGGACCAGGACCCGATGTTGGAGATGGAGCCGGACAGCTCTGGAGAGGGTCACTTTTTCCACATCTTTGCCTTTGAGGACCAGTTCTTCAATGGCATCCCGATGGGAAACTTTAATGACAGACTGTTCGATAATGGGTCCTTCGTCCAGGATTTCGGTTACAAAATGGGAGGTTGCCCCGATGAGTTTCACCCCTCGGGAATAAGCCTGATGGTAAGGTTTACCGCCCACAAAAGCCGGCAAAAAAGAATGATGGATATTAATAATCTGGTTAGGATATTCAGAAATCATTTTATTGGATAGAATCTGCATATATCGGGCCAGGACAATCAAATCCACCTGATGTTCCCGCAGGAGTTGGAGTTCTTTTTCTTCCATTTCGGCCTTATTTTCCCGGTTGATGGGAAGATAATGGTAAGGAATCCCAAAGATACCGGCAAATTTTTCCATATCCGGATGATTACTGATAATCAGGGGAATCTGGGCCCGGATATCCCCATCGGATATACGGGAAAGAAGGTCAATCAGGCAATGGCCTAATTTAGAGACAAAGATAGCCATTTTCGGGAGATAATCCGAGAAATGCAGGGTATATTCCATCCCGAACTGCCGAGCCAGGGGAGTGAATACAGCATGAAATTCTTCCGGCCGAATCAGGAATTTATCATATTGCCATTCCAGCCGCATATAAAACCGGTTAGTCAGGGGGTCGGTAAATTGGTCCAGATGGACAATATTCCCCCCATTTTCAAAAATAAAACTGGACATTCGGGAGACCAATCCCGGCCGGTCTTCACATTGAATCAATAAAATAGCGTTTCGGGAAGGTGTAGAAGCCGATGTGTCTTTTAAAGGTGTTGGTGTCATAATCCAGGATGCCCCGAGTTTATTAAAATTGGATTTCTGCTGTCTGAAATCCTTCTTAAGCCCGATTTCTCGGGAAAAAAGATAAATCTGTTTAAATGATTATACCCCAAGGGGTAAGCCCCTACCAAGGGAAGCTTTGGGTTGGGTCAAGGTTGATAAATAGTAGGAAAGTTGTCTTTTATCAGGTATAATGCCTGTATAGGCACTATCGAACCGGAGGAGATGTCACCCTTTTCCGGTTATCTATTTTTAAGGAGAACATAATGGAAAAGGATGACAAATATATCCTCAATTTCGATAAGAAAGAGGATGAAGCCGGTAGTAAAGGCGATGCGGGTTGCAATGAAGAAGGTTGTGGCGAAGGCTGCAGTTGCCATGGGGATGAAGAAGTCTCTTTGGATGAAATCATGCATATGCAGATGATCAATAATATGATGCTGTCTGCCATGATGCAGGTCCTGATGGAAAAAGGCATTATTACCGATGCTGAATTAAATGCCGCTGCCCGGAAAATCCAGCAGCAGTCCCTGGAAGAAGAAGGTAATTAGTTCGTAGTAAATACCTAAACTGAATCTATGTTTGTATCTTAATAACCCCTTTGGGAGAAATTTCCTGAAGGGGTTTTTTCTTGGGCAACTTTAGTGTTGGCAGGGGTTTATATGGATACAGAGTGTTGATAATAAAAGGATTAGCAGAATATAAAGCTCTCTGGCCACTTCTGGAACAGGTAAGAGGAAACTATTACCTAACCATAAGAATATCATATATCTATATTAATTCAGACCAGGTTGCAAGGATAAACGCAAAGACACCATCTTTTACTTGAAAAGATTTACCCCCTCCTTAAAGGAGAGGGTAAATCCCAATTCTAATAGACTTAATTAAAAGATATAGAATGAATCGAAAATAGGTTATTCAGTGATTTTAAGCCAGCTTTGAGCAATCAAGGCATGGCCAGGCTGGGTGGGATGAACCCCATCCGCAGACCAGAAAGAAGGCTCCCTGAGAGCACAAGCCTTTTGAAATAAGTAATCCAGGGGAATCAGGGTCAGCTGGAATTCCTCTGCCAGCCTTCGGGTTACCAGGATCTTTGGGTTTAAATCTTCTCTCCATTCCAATCGGTCTGGAGGTTCCGGGAGGACAAAAGGCTCCATCAGGATAATGGGGGTGTCTGGGAGGGTCTCCCGGGTCCGCATCAGGATATTTCGGTAACGAACCTCAAAATCCTCTACTGAAGTAGGGTCGTCTCGGTCATATTTCCTCCAAGTATCATTGACTCCTATCAGAATAGTTAAGAGGTCTGGTTTTAAGTCCAAACAGTCAGTATCCCATCGATTGACCAAATCAATGGCCCGATTGCCGGAAAGCCCCCGGTTTAAAAAATGTACCCCTGCCTCCGGATACTGGGCTGAATACCAGGAGGCGATGAAATTCACATATCCCCTGCCCCAATCCTCCCCGTTGGCATAATCCCGGCCAGCATCGGTGATGCTGTCTCCTTGAAATAATACTAAACTCTTGGGTTGTATGGTTATCATTTGAATGTAATCCTTTCTAATCAGATATTTTAACCGAGAGCCCTTTTTATGGATAGACTCCCTCTCTAGAAGATATTTCAGGGACTGGAGCTTCCTTTAACCTGGTAAATTCAAAAGAAAGTCTGGAAAAGGCTGCTTTTCAGGGAAATACCGTATACCTTATATATATAGGGTATGGGAGACTCCCTAACCCCCTCCCCTGGTTTTTGACAGCTGTCAAAAACCTTCCTTTTGGCAAAAACTCAGGAAACAGCCTTGCTGAAGGGTAAATCATCTCTTGCCCCCCAAAAACAACCGGCTTCTCTTACGGGATGGGTTCTATGAGGAAATATTCCGGACCCTCTCCGTTTCCGCTCCCTTTGAATTGCTTTTATTCCCTACCCTAAATTTCTTTTCCTTCCCGATATGTTTCACGTGGAACCTTCCCCGGAAAAGTTGGTTTCCCCAAGAATACCTTTTTGGGGTGAAGTATTGTTTGGTGATGAGATATTCTGGTAATTGTTTCACGTGGAACCTTTGTAGGGTTTTTTTGAATCAAGAGGGTTGGAGGCAGAGAAATTTATAGAAAAGCGGGGATTGGGGGATGATTTAAGGAAATAAGTTGAATAAAAGGTGGCCCTATGATAATCTTACTTTTCGTAAAAACCTAAATAAAAGATGGAAACCGGGGCTTATGGGAAAGATATTTGTAATTGCCAATCAGAAGGGCGGGGTGGGGAAGACCACCACGGCCATCAATTTATCCGCCGGGCTGGCGGCAGCCAAGAAAAAGGTCTTACTGGTGGATATTGATCCCCAGGGGAATGCCACCAGCGGGTTAGGGGTAGATAAGAATACGGTAGAGAGTTCAATTTATGATGTTTTATTAAATCCGATCCCGATGGAGTCGGTCATGATCGAGACTTCAGTTCCGGGGCTTTATTTAGCGCCTGCCAATCCTTCCTTATCCGGGGCCCAAGTAGAGATGGTAGAATTTGAGGACCGGGACAACCGGTTAAAGATGGCCTTAGACCCACTTCGGGACCAATTTGATTATATTTTCATTGATACGCCCCCCTCATTAGGGTTATTAACGGTCAATGGGTTAGCGGCCGCCGATGGGGTTTTAGTCACTTTACAGTGTGAGTATTATGCTCTAGAGGGGTTAGGGCAGTTAGTAGAGACTCTGAATCTAGCTACTCAATCCATCAATTCCCAATTAGAGTTATCCGGGGTCATCTTAACCATGTATGATGGACGGACCAATTTAACGGCCCAGGTAGAAGAGGAAGTCCGGAATTTCTTTCCCGAGAAAGTTTATCAGACGGTGATTCCTCGAAATATCAAACTGGCAGAGGCCCCCAGTTTTGGGAAGCCCATTTTTGTCTATGATTTCAAATCAGCCGGTTCAGCTGCCTATATACAATTAGTCCAGGAATTTCTGCAGAGGGAGAGTCATAACGCCAAGCCTGCCAATCCTCAGCCGGATATTGCTAATCCTGATGGGAATGGGTCAGGGGAGGGTGAAAAGACTCTTTCAGTGGAGACCGTACCGGTTGATAATGCTGAGAATACGGAAATAAAGGAGCCATAAATGTCTGCATCTGCCAAGAAAAAAGCCTTAGGCAGGGGATTAGGAGCCTTATTAGCGGCCCCGCCTTCCCCTTCCTCCGAGAATAAAACAGCGATTCCCACCCCCCTCCAGCACACTGTAACCTCAATAAACACAGGTGTTCATATTAGTGGAGTAACAGAATTACCCATTGACCAGGTGAAACCGAACCGATTTCAACCCCGAAAAGAGTTTAAGGATAGTCTATTGGATGATTTAGCCCTATCCATTAAAGAGAAGGGGGTCATTACCCCGATTTTAGTCCGCCGCGCCTTGCGGGGATATGAAATAATTGCCGGGGAAAGACGGTTTCGGGCCTCCCAAAAGGCTGGGATGAAGACCATTCCGGCTCTTATCAAGGATGTTTCGGATGAGGAATCCCTGGAAATTGCCATTATTGAGAACATCCAGCGGCAGGATTTGAACCCTATTGAAGAGGCCAAAGCCTATCGCCAGCTTTCCGAGCAGTTTGAACTGACCCATGAACAGGTGGCTCAGAAAGTGGGTAAGGAAAGGTCCTCGGTGACCAATACCCTTCGATTGCTGGAACTCCCGGAAGAGGTTCAAAAGGATGTCCTGGACGGAGATTTGACCATGGGACATGCCCGATGCCTTCTGGGACTGGCAACCCCTCAAATGCGGATAGATACAGCTAAGATGTTTATTACCAAAGGTTTATCTGTAAGGCAGGCCGAAGCTTATATCCAGAAATTAAAAGCTCCCAAGGTGGAAATCAAAAAGGACCCAATTAATGACTCGGATATCTATGCCCGCGAATTGGAAGGGAAACTTCGCCAAACCCTGGGAACTCGGGTCAAAGTCCAGCCTAAAGGCCAAGGCGGCCAAATCGTTATTGATTTTGGCGACTTGGATGAATTAGACAGGCTTCTAAAGATATTTAATAAGGCATAATACAATGAAACTCGATCATCACCTTTTTGTACCTAATAAAATGGGGTATGTGAAGGGGCAAAAGCCTAAGGTGGATTGCATTTTATGCGCTATCCTCAGGGATGACTCTAATGTCATTGGTCTTTTGGTCCATCGAACCCCCCGGTTTGCGGTTACCCTTAATCTATATCCCTATAACTCGGGCCATTTGATGATATTTCCCACCCGGCATGTTCATGACCCCAGGGATTTGAATAAAGAAGAAATATTGGAATTATTTGAGTTGCAAAATATGGCCCTGGATATCCTGCAGGAACTCTATGAACCCCATGGGTTTAATTTGGGATATAATATCGGCAAATCCTCCGGACAGAGCATCAACCATCTCCATTTGCATATCGTCCCCAGATACCCCAGTGAAATCGGGTTTATTGATATCATCGGCGGCGCTAAAATCATCGTGGAAGACCCGGTGGTCTCCCAAGTAAAGATTTCTAAAGCCTTTAAAGAAAGAACTTCTGTTGAGGGAAACTTTTAAGGAAATTTTCTGCCTGCTAAGCTATTCATGAATAGCTTAGCAGGATCAACCTCCTTTCAAACCTTTGCCCTGAACCTAAGAGGTTCAGGTTTTGGGGTATGACTGTTTTTAGTAGGGGCACCTTTTACGGGTGCCCTAAAAACAGGGTTACCGCAAGGGTTACCCCTACAACCTACCCCCAAAACCTGATAATAAGAACTATTCCGAAAAACAGATATTGATTTGATTGAAGTTAGCTCTTGACGACCGTCAACTAATCTCCATAGGATGGAGCTTTTTAAGTTTTGACCTTCGTCAAAACTCTGGGTCAGAAATGTAGGGGCTCAATATTTTGAGCCCTCAGTAGGGAAGGTATAAAAACCTGTGACAAAACTTGTCATCCCGGGTGGTAATAATATAGCCGTAGAGAATTAGTGTCTTTTTAATTCTCTGAAACCAATCATGTTTTACCGATTGGTTAGGAATCTCCCGTATATTACAGGCAAATCTATCTGAAAGGCATTACCTGGTAACGCGGAACTTCAGCTCCGTGCTTCTACTCAGGGGTAAAGCAGGGGATTTTATATATAAATAATGTTTTCTCACAATAATTTAATACATTCGTAATATAATTCTGGTGACCACCACTTGTAGATGGCATGAAATGAATGAAACTTTTTTTCCTTTGGGAGAAGTTGATAATAAATTAAATTATCTTAAACAACATGAAGGCGTTGCATCCAATCCATTATTTGGCCATCATAGCCGCATGGTTTATATTATGAATTCTTATCAAGAAGAATTATATGATGATCCTGCACAATACAATATTAATAAAGCTTTAGAAAAGATAATAACCGATGATCTGAATACTATAAAAGATACTGTGCAAATAAAATGGTGGAATATTAATCAAGAATTAAATTCTTATACTACTATCTTAGATTCAAATCCAAATTCTATTCCGGGATATCCATATTCTGAAGTGAATATATATATGTATGTCTATGGAATAAATAACTGGGTCACATTGAATAAAAAAAGATAATAAAGAGAGAGGTGGATTATGTGTAAAATGAGATTGTTAATTCTTTTAAATGTGTTTGTTTTTTCAATGAGTAATTATTCTCAATCGATTACAATATCAAATACGAGTAGTATGTTTTGTTTGGCTACTGCTAATATCGAGCAAGTAGTGTGTGAAATGGAAACTACTAAAAATTACGATGATATAATTTTGGGAATTCGTAAAATTGAAAGGCAAATAGATTCTTGTGATACTTTATCTAAATCTTCCTGTAGATTCTATTCTATGGATAGATTAATGGATATTTATTTAAAAAGGGACAATATTGGGGAAAGAAAAACTATATTGGATTCATTAAATAGACCAGTTACTTTACCTGAAAACCTTAGAGAAAAATATGTTAATACTTTATATAAAGAAATTGAAAAATTAGGTAAAGAAAAAAATGAGCATGGTTATGAGGATTTAGATTGGATCGAAAATTCATCTGTATATAGTATATGGCTAATTAATGCTTTTAATGAAAATCTGCTTCAATGTGAAAAATATAACAAATTATATTTACTTTCTCAAAATCCAATAACCTATAAAGTTAATTCAGATCTTATTATGCTGCACTTGGGGGGCTCTGGTGATCCAAGAGCGTATAGCTTTCTTCTTCAGGAACACAAGAAAACAGCCAATACGATATTTGATTCATATATTGTGGCAGGACTGGCTGCCTATTCCAGTTATGCAAAAGATACAGAGAAAATTTATTTGACTCAGTTCATGAAGAATCTTATACCAAATAGTTCAAGGACTCTATATGGTGAGCGGCCATTAGCGGCGTTAATTAATCTATCAGATGATTCTGAATTGGGCCAATTGGAAGAATATATTGAATATCCTTGTTTTCCTCATTATAAATATATTGATAGACTTGAAAAATCTAGAAATTCTGAATATATACCTATTCTTGAGAGATATTTAGAAAAAGAAAATCTTAAGGATTATTCATTACTGGATAAAGTAACAAATGCTTTATCTAGATTAAGGAACTAAATATATTCATCAATATGACAGGTAACATGAGATTTTCCTTTTATATCTTATTATTAGGGGTAATATTAACAACCTTGAGTTGGGGTGAAAAAGGCGAATATATCCATATACAGAATAAATCAGGAGGTCTAATTGAAATTGAAAAAGAGAACCAAAGATTTGCGGTTGGAACGGTTATTAAGCCAGTGACTATGATTAATCCTCTAGGATTTCGGGCCGCTCAGTGGGCAAAAACAGGATGTGTAGCCGCAATAGGAGCTAATGGTATTCATTTGAAAGTCACTCAAAGAGAGAAGGATCCCTATATCAGTGGGGGAATAAGAAGTGTTTTAATTAATATTTTACCAGTAGAATATCTAAATGTAGATGATTATTCGGCATCAATAATATTGGGTAGTATTATTACGAATATTCCTGCTGGAAACATTATTTTTGGATTGTTCTCTCCTTATGTTAATAATGAAGTTAAAATTAAAAAAACTAACAATAATAAATATGTTAAATTGCCATATTATTACTCTCCAATGATAAATGACGAGTTACTAATTCGTATAAAAAAGCCCGTTCTTGATATAAATGAAATAGTTTTTGAAAATAGAAAAGAGGGTTTAATAAAAATATATTATAAAAATGGTAAAAGCAAAAACATAGCAAAAGTACTTCAACCGGTATCGGGAATTGGAAGATTTGAAGGAAGCCAATATATTGAAAGTTCAAGAGTACGTGCTAATCATCCCGGTGTAATATGTATTTCCACTTCCCCCAGAAGGATAGAAACAGAGATAAATAAAGATGAAAACAGGGGAGGTTTCCAAATAGTCCCATCAATTCATGCTTCAGATCTAGAAATGAATTTACTTAAGTCTCCTAAAGCCCAATGGATGATTATCAAACCATGTGATTCTCAAAATACATTACTAGAAGGTAAAGAACCTTTATTTTCAGGTTATATTAGACCTGGAAATCATGTTCAGATAAAAATTGATCAAGGGGAATGGGAAGATCTGCCAGTAATTACAGGAGTAATAAATGATGCTTTTACTCCAGAAGGTTTAATGAGATATTATGCTACAAAAGGTATTAAACGAGATATAAAAGAAGGTGTTACCCATATAAGGATAATATTAAATTGATTTATAAATTAACCTACTATGATCTTCCAGCTGTTTATTTAATTAACATAATGATAAATAAGGTAACCGTCATCTCAACACATATCGGCTATGCCAATCTATCACGGACACCAGGTAAATAAAGCCCTTCTGAAGCCGAATATAAGTAATATCAGTACTCCAGACCTGATTGGGCCGGGTAATGGACATATCCCGCAATAGGTAAGGATACTTCCAATACAATTTAAATAGAGAGAGACGGGTACTGTTTTGTTGGTTGGAGATAAATAAAATTCGGGATGAAGGTTTATATGAAATCAACTCAAAGTAAAAATACAGGAAAAGGGTCTTCTCAAAGGATACAAAGAATCAGCGATGCCGAGTATGAACAGATTATGCAAGAGTTAGAAAAAGCTGACCAATTGAACTATAAAGGCAAGACTCTGCAGGCGAATATTAAATATAAGTCACTAGTGCAAAAGATAGAGAAATTATTGGCTGTCTATCCGTTGGATGAAAGTTTGTGGAAATTGTATGGAGATGTATTAAGCAGTTATGGGAAGGATGCAAAGTCTATTTCTGCTTATAAACAATCTAATCAACTGAATCCCGGACAATGGGATGTTTTTTATAATTCGGGGATTGTATATGCAAGACAGAAGCAATGGCAGCCAGCCATAGATTCATTTAACCGTGTATTAGAATTCAGGGATGTACCTGTCAAAGACAGGGAATACTGTTATTTATGGTTGAGCGAGCTCTATGAAAAACAGAAAGATTATGGGAATTCCCTGAAGGCATATCAGAAAGGGTGGAACCTGGAGAAAGACAAGCCACGGTTGCTTTTGGAGTCAGCCAGGATGGCTAATATACTAAAACGGCCCCAGGCAGTGCAGCGATATTTGAAATTGTTTTTTGATACTTCTAATGAATGGGATAAGCTAACAGCGGTCAAGGATGAAGATTTTAAGATATTCAGAAAATCTATGTTGATTTATTACTTTCAATCACTAGAAGGTAACCCTGTTCTGATTGATAGTTATGTCACTAATGAGCTTGATTATTACCGGAATTCCAGTGCTTCATCCAAAACAAAAAAGAATAAACCATTGATGATGGTAGAGAAATATAAGGCAAAGATTACCAGGCAATTACAGCAATATCCTCGGGATGGGATATTATGGTTTCAGTTTGCCAGGCTCTGCTTGAAACTTAAGGAATCTGAAGATTATCTGAAGTTCTGCCAGAAAGCTTATCGGTATAATCATCACCTTCTGCAGGTTCCTTCTTCACTAGTCCGTTATTATATGAGAAATAAACAATGGAAAGAATCTGTTAAATGGATAAACCTGCTGATTCGTAACCATGATTTAGGGAAAGAAGAAATGATATTTTTTTGCATGATGAAAGCTGATCTTTATGAAAAAATGAAAGAATATGGGATGGCGATTAACGCCTATAAGAAGTGCCATAATTATCGGGAGAGTCGTTTTTTTCTTGATGAGATAAAGCGAATAACCAGGAAAGTGTTAACAGAAGAAAATAAGTTGCCTAAAGAAAACACTTCTGTCCAATAAATCAGAAGAAAGAAACTTAGTTAAATTAAATTATTATTAAAATATTTATCCTTTTCAACCTTCCCATCCTCTGTTACTCTGAAAGAATATGCAAAATATTCTGAAACAGATACCTCTCTTCAGCCAATTAAAGGAAGAGGAGCTGGAATCGCTGGAACAAATCAGCAGGGTTAAATCATATGGGGCAGGGGAATATGCCTTTCATGCCGGGGACCCTTCGGATTATCTCTATATCCTGATTGAAGGCACCGTCAAAGTCTATATGATGGATGCCAAAGGAAAAGAGGTTATTCTCCATTATTTCAATCCGGTAACCCTGGTGGGGGAGTATGCCAATCTGAACCAGAAACCTTTTCCGGCATTCGCCCTCTTTGATGCCCCCGGTAAAATGCTGATTATTGATTTTAATAAATTTAAGGAAACACTTCTGACTCATCCCGATATCAGTCTCCGGCTGATCAGTTCGCTGGTGGCCAAAATAAAGACCCTGGAAGAGATGTTGAATCGAGGCTTGATGCAGGATGCCAATGCCCGAATCATCAAAATTCTCCAGGAAGATGAAACCCTTTTTACTACCTTGAAACACTGGCAAATCGCCGCATTACTACATTTAACTCCCGAAACCCTTTCCCGAATCCTGAAAAAGCTCAAGGATTATGGGGCTATTGAGAAAACCCCTCAGGGTGGAATCCATGTCCTTCATCCAGAGAAACTTCAGGAATATCTTGATTTGAATCAATGACACACCCTCAAACCCCTTCTAGAATGAAACTTGATAAGGAATAAAAATCGACTTTATCGGAGATTATTTCTCAGGAGGAAAGAATATGTTCTGTTATCAATGTGAGATGTCGGCGCCCGGAGGATGCGGAGCTGCCGGCCAACCCATGGGGACTTGTGGAAAAAATGAGACTCTGGCCCGGCTACAGGATACGATGATTTTTGGGTTAAAAGGGTTAGCTTCCTATCGAGCCCATGCCCGGGAGATGGGAGTTTCTACTATTGAAGTGGATGATATTATGGGGGAAACCCTCTATTTCACCCTGACTAATGTCAATTTTACCCTGAATGACCATCTGGCTCAGCTGATGAAAGTAGGGGAGGCTGGGGTGAAAATGATGGATTTGCTCTCAGAAGCCCATACTAAGGAATTAGGAATCCCTACCCCGGTGAAAGTGACTAATAATAAAGCCGAAGGGAAGGCTATCCTGGTAACCGGGCATAATTTGTTGCTCTTAAAGAAGTTGCTGGAAGTTACCGCCGGGAAAGGCATCAATATTTATACCCATTCAGAGATGCTGCCTGCCCATGGATATCCTGAACTCAGGAAATATCCCCATTTGAAAGGCAATATCGGGAAATCCTGGTTTGACCAAACCCAGCTTTTTGAAAAATGGCAGGGGGCAATCCTGGTCAATACCAACTGTATTGTTCCTCATCGGAAGAATTGCGGTTATCTCGACCGGCTCTTTACCTATAAATATGTGGGAATTGAAGGGGCTCATAAAATTGAAGGGGATGATTTCTCCGGATTGATAGCCAAGGCCCTGGCTTGCCCTGAAGTGACAGACTTCGACTCAGAAGAGACTCTTACCACCGGACATCATTATAAAACCCTCTTGAATGAGTTTGCCCCTGCTATTCTGGCCGCTATCGGGGAAGGTAAAATCAACCGATTCTTTGTGGTGGCTGGTTGTGATGCCCCCGGTCCTCAGGGGAATTATTTCCGGGATTTGGTGAAAGACCTACCTGACGATTGTGTTGTTATTACCACTTCCTGCGGCAAATTCCGGTTTAATGACCTGGATTTTGGGACTGTCCCCGGGACCGAAATCCCCCGATACCTGGATTTGGGCCAATGTAATGACTCTAATGGGGCGGTCCATATCGCCCTGACCCTCAGTAAAGTCCTGAATATCCCGGTCAATGACCTGCCCATCTCGATTGTCCTTTCCTGGATGGAACAGAAAGCAGTCCTGATCCTCAGCTCGCTGCTTTACCTGGGAATCCAGAATATTACCATCGGACCCAAAGCGCCGGTCTTCTTTAATGAAGATATCCTGAATTTCCTGGTGGAACAATATGGATTGAAACTGATTTCAACCCCGGATGTCGATAGGGAGAGAATGTTAGCGGGAGTCTGACCGAAAATATCCTGTAAAATCAGCTGAAATGTAAAAGGGAAAGCCTCATAAATGTAGGCTTTCCCTTGCTTATTTCCAGATAAAAAAATGGAGCGGGAGACGGGATTTGAACCCGCNNCCTTGGCAAGGTGGCGCTCTACCAGCTGAGCTACTCCCGCTCAAATAATTTACTTTGAGTTATATAATTTACCATTTTCCCGCTTTCAGTGTCAACTGTTGTGGGGGACCTCTTTTGAGAAAAGGGTCTCCCCAGGCTCTTCTAAAACTTTTACCAGGAAACACTTTCCCACAGACCCAATAGGTTCAAGAAGATTCCCCTTAATCCAGTAGGGGTGGCCTTTTTATAGAGAGTTCTGTTTTTTCGTATCAATAAAGTCAGTTAGAGTAAAAATCAATAAGCAGGATGCTGGTAAAAACAACTGTAAAAAGACTGGTATCAAAATATAACATCAATATTTATAGAACTATATGCATTTATACCCTCTATATTAAAAGCCCAATAGCCAGTCAAAAATACAAATATGTAGCTAATTAGGAAGGAATTAAAAATTTTTATTGACACCTTCATGCACCAATGGTAAATTCATGCCAACACCCGGTATCGGGAGAGGGAAAACCCGATAGGAAAGGAACAGGGGAGAACCGCCATGGCCCGGATGATACCTTCAGTAATGAGCTTGGAGCCGCCCAATGCCGCAGAGGCCCAGGTTTTTAATTATCTGAGAACTGATTCCTTCACCCGGGATTGGACTGTCCTGCATTCTTTTGACCTGGTCAATCTCCGTTCCAAAACCATGGGAGAAATAGATTTTCTGATTTTAGTCCCTGGGTTAGGTTGTCTGTGCCTGGAAGTGAAAGGGTGTTCGATTGTTACTCGAAAAGATGGGGTCTGGTATTATGGGGAAGACCAGAATCCGGATACTCAGGGTCCTTTTAAACAAGCAGCTAAAGCCAAATTTGGCCTTTTGGAACATCTTCGGAGTAAGAATGCCGAACTGACCGATGAAATCCTTTTCACCTCCGCGGTTCTTTTTGTTAATTCCACCGGGGCCTCCCGGGAACAATATGATGAATGGCATTCCTGGCAGATGATCACTTGTGATTCCCTCTATTATGAACGGCTGGGGCAGGATATTTTGAAAGCCCTTCGGGAAGCTCGAAATAATCTGCATCAGACTTTTCCCGGGAAACCCGCCTTTTTTCCAGAGACCAAAACTCCCACTCCCCAACAATGCGAGGCTCTGGCCAATTTACTGCGGCCTGATTTTGAGATATACGCAGATCCCTGGGCCCGGTTTAGGATAGCAGAACAAGAAATCCGCCGATATACCGAAGAACAATTTGAAGCTTTAGATGATATCGATACCAATGCCCGGATATTGTTTAATGGTCCTGCCGGTACCGGGAAGACCTTATTAGCTTTGGAATCTGCCCGAAGGGGTGCCCTCTCCGGCAGGAAAATCCTCTTTCTTTGTTTTAATAAATTCCTGGGAAAATGGCTAAAACAGCATGCTGAACCATTAGGTGAATCTGTGGTTATCCGGACGCTTCATGAACATATGCATAGTTTATGTGATGGGTTCCATATTACCCAAGAGCAATCTGAATCCCAAAAATTCTGGGAAGAAGACCTTCCTAAAATGGCCCTGAAAAAGATTCGCAAGGAACATATGGCCCAACAGCTGATTTTGGATGAAGCTCAGGATATCCTCTCTCATCGGACTTATCTGGAATTCCTGGAAAAGAGCCTTTGTGGAGGGTTGGAACAGGGAGAATGGCGGTTTTTCGGGGATTTTGACCATCAGGGAATTTATAATGACGGGAAAGAAAAGCTTTCTCTGTGCAAATTTATCAAAAAGAATAATGGATTTTTGCATCAACTTCGGAATAATTGCCGAAATCCCCATGGAATCAGTGAATTCAGCCAGAACATGGTTCGAATGAATCCTGGGTATCGGAAAATCCTTCGAGATATTCCTTACTGGTCTGAACCCGAGGTACTATATTATAAGGATGCGGAGGATGAACTCCAGAAGTTGGAATCCTTATTGAACCAGTTAGTCGAGAAGGATGGCTTTTTCTGGGAGCATATTAAGGTTATTTCCCGCCATGGGAATGGGCATTCGGCTGCCGCCCGGCTGGCTGAATCTAAGAATTGGAAAGAAAGACTGGCCCCTTATGACCAATGCGGACTAAAACAAACGGGGTATTGCAGCATCCATGCTTTCAAAGGATTGGAAGCTCCGGTGGTCATTGTGACGGATATTCATTCCGGGTCACTGGATAAACACCGGGAATTGCTTTATGTCGCCAGTACCCGGGCTTTACAGAAATTATTCATCCTGGCCCATGAATCAGAGAAAGAAGGGTTTGCTTCCCTTCGATACCAAGTGCCTCCGCCCGCTGATGTTGAAGGTAAATCTCCCCCCGGCGGGACAGAGATTCATTGACAAAAGGAAAACTCACAAGCTAGGGTATTTGGAAACAAAAAGACCGGGAAACACTTTCCCGGAATCTCTTATTATCACGAAGATTATGGAGAAAGGATATTTATCATGCAGTTAAATTCTCTTTTATTAAAAGGGTCCAAAATGGCCGCTACCGCATTGGTCGGTGCCGGACTTATTTTAGGTTCTGCCGCTTTTGCCCAGGCCCCTCCTTCCGGGGAATATGTTTTTGACAGCCAGAAACCGGCAGCCAATCCCAAACAACCGGTCGCTGTGGTTAACGGATATACCATCACTCAGGGAGAATTGGATGCCCTGGTCAGCCGATTAAACCAGAAAGTTCAGGCCCGAATGAGAACCCCTGAAGGCCGGCAGGAAATTGTGGACCATATGGTTGATGAAGTCCTTCTGGAACAGGCCGCCCTTAAAGAAGGCCTGGAAAAAGACGGAGAAGTGGCTGGAGCTTTAGCGGCCGCCCGCCGTCAAGTGCTGGTGGATTTCCTGGCTGAAAAAGTGGTGGATAAAGTTGCTGTAACCGATGAACAGATCAAACAGTGGTACAGCCTTCATCTGTCTGATTTAATGCAGCCTGAAGCGGTGCATGTGAAACATATCCTGGTGAAAGATAAAAAGGATGCTGAGAAACTTCTGGCGAAACTGAAAAAAGATAAAACCCAGTTTACCAAACTGGCCATGGATAACTCCCTGGACCCAGGATCCAAAACCGCCGGCGGCGATTTAGGTTTTGTGAATCGGGGACAGACCGTTCCTGAATTCGAAAAAGCAGCTTTCAATACCCCCGTGGGTGAATTAAGCGATATTGTGGAAACCCAGTTTGGGTTCCATATCCTGATGATAGAAGATAAGCGAGCCAATGCTCCCATTCCTCTGGAAAATATCAAGGACCAGATTGTCCAGAAACTTAAATTTGAAAATTACCTGAAACCTTTGCAGGATAAAGCGGTTATCAAGATGTTTGATGCCGAAGGCAAACCGGTGGGAAACAGTGTTTCCGCTGCTCCGGCTCCTGTCGCACCGGCCGTCCCCGCACCGACAACACCCGTACCGGTTGTCTCGACTGTCTCAGCTGATACGGCGGCTCCTGCTCAGAGTAAATAATATAAAGGAAGAGATAAAGGCTGAGCCAGTATGGGATATATCCTGACGGTAACCGCTAATCCGTTGATTGATCGGACTCTGGTGGTAGATGAGTTTACCAAAGGTAAAATCTACCGGGCGGTGGAGACCTCCGAAATGGTGGGAGGTAAAGGAATCAATGTGGCTCGGCTGGTGAAGAATTTAGGCACCCCGGTGAAAGCGGTCACTTTCACCGGGGGACCTTATGGTGAACACCTGAACCGATTATTAAGAGAAGAAAATATCCCCTGTCATTGCATCCTCACTCAATCATCCACCCGATTCCAGATTTCTATCCAGGAAAGAGATTCTGATATTCATACGGATATCATCGATCCGGGGTCAGTGATACAGTCCCAGGAAACCGAAGCCTTATATTACCAGGTAGAACTTCTCCTGAAATATGGAACCGAGAAACCCGATTGGCTGGTATTATCGGGAAGCGCGCCCCGAGGGGAAGCTACCGATCTTTATGCCCGATTGACCCGATTGGGAAATCAGTATCAGGTCCCGGTCTTTCTGGATTCATATGGGGAGATGTTTCAAAAAGCCCTGCCGGAAAAACCCTATGCGGTCAAACCTAACCTGAAAGAAGCAGAACAATTCCTGGGGAAAGAATTATCTTCCCGAAACAACCAGATTTCATTTATCCGGGAACTGAGAAAAATGGGGATTGCCTTACCTATTCTTTCTCTGGGAGATAAAGGGACGATTGCGTTGGCAGAAGGAGAACTGCTTTATTATTATTCTCCTAAAGTGGATACCCTTAATTCTACCGGCTCAGGGGATGCCCTGGTGGCTACCTTTGTGGTTTCTCGAGGGTGGGGGATGTCTCTCTGGGATGCCCTGTTGTGGGGAACTGCTGCCGGTACCGCTAACGCCCTCCAATGGGAACCCTGTAACTTTGGCAAAGAAGAAATTGAAATCCATCTCCCTTATGTCCGTGTCGAAAAATTAGGCCGCTTCTAACTCTTTTTGTTTAATCCCTTATTTTTTTACATAAAAGAACCGGGAACCCTGTTTCAGATTCCCGGTCCTGATCAACAAGAATAATCACATCAATTAATCTATTACTTTTGGCACAGTGAGACCGGGCCAGGTATCGGTTCGGAAAGGTGAAGCCGGCAATCCTTCCTGGTTATACAGGTTGCAGGCAGGGTTATTGGCCCAGCCATATCGGACGGCAACGGGGTTTTTTACTTCATCCGACCAGACCAGGACTGAATCCCCTTCGATTTTGGCTTTGGCCCAGACAAATACCTTATCGGCTCCAGCGATGGCAAATTCTTTCAATCCATCAGCCGTAGTATCTTTGGCAATAAGACCTTTCCCTGTATGAGTGAAGAAGATTCTGATTTTTCCACCTTCTTCATATTTAAAGGAATGATAGATTGGCCCTGAATATTCGAGGTTTTCACCATAAACCATTCCCCGGGCTGCCAATGCCAGCCGTTTTCCAACGGTTTGTTTGTCTTTCGGGTGGATGTCCCAGGTTTCCCCGGCATCAATAATCACGGCCATAGCAGTGGAGGGGACGGATAAGGCCATTAATTGAGCTTCTCTGAGTTCAGCCCAGTCATCTTCTTCCGGTTTATCCACAGGTTCCAGATAGTTGGCAATCTGGACATAAAGGAAGGGGAAATCTTCCTGTCCCCAATGGTTTCTCCAATCTTCTATCATGGCAGGAAAATAACTTCGGTATTTATATGCATTCCCGGCATTGGATTCACCCTGATACCAGATAGCTCCTTTGATTCGATAGGGAAGCAAGGGATTGATCATGGCATTGAATAACCCGCCTTTGAGATAAGGATTATTGGGGTCCACCGGGGGCATTTCAAACTCAGCTAAATTGATGGAGACTTTATATTTCCAATCCCCGGCAATAGAAATGGGTTGGAGGCTTGAATCAGAAGAAACTAATTCCATGGGGTCTTTACCGCCATAGATTCCGCCTGAACCTGCGGTATCCAGGACTCTGACCGCGAGGACATTCTTGCCTGCCTTCACCAATTTCCCCGGAATCGTATATACACGGGGTTTATCCCAGTGAATATCCGACCCGACTAAGACCCCATTAAAGTAAGTTAAATCTCTGTCATCCACTGGCCCCAGTTGGAGGGTGATATCTTTGCCCGCCCATTCGACAGGAATCTCAATGGTTTTCCTGAACCAGACTATACCATCGAAATCTGGCAGAGCAACGCCTTCCCAGGTGTTGGGGATGGGCATTGTTTTCCAGTCAGCATCATTGAAATCAGGTTTATTCCAGACAAAATCTTTACCTTTTTTGCCTGCATCACTGGCTTCTAATTTGGCATCCCATTTTGCTCTGGCGGCTGTATAATCTTTAGCGGCCATCTGCAGATTTTTGGGTGCCGTATCCCGAGCGGCCAATTCCTTCTCAAATTCAGGAAAATGCATCAGAACCTTAGGGCTGGTCCATGATTCCACAGGAGTTCCTCCCCAGGAGGTGTGAATCAGTCCGATGGGGATATTCAAATCCTGATGAAGGTTTCTGCCGAATAAATAAGCGGTCGCAGAAAATTCAGCCACAGATTCCGGGGTGGCAGCTTTCCACCCTTCTGTTTTAAAGGATTCCATAGGGACAGCGCTGACAGCTTTATCCACAGTAATCAGCCTTAATAAAGGATAGTGGGCCAGGGCTGTTTCCTGGGCATAATTTCTAATTTGTCCCCAGCCTTTAGCCACTGGCATTTCCATATTGGATTGGCCTGAGCAAATCCAGATATCGCCAAAAAGCAATCCTTTGATATTTTTCTCTTCCCCATTACCGGTGGTGATGGTGAGAAGATAAGGGCCGCCGGCGGGGTGGGCTGGATAGGAGGCAACCCATTTTCCATCTTTTCCTGCGGTTGTGGTAATAGTCTTATCATCCAGGGCCACAGTGATGGTCGTTCCCGGTAAGGCTTTTCCCCATAAAAGGCAGTCCATATCCCGTTGCAGGACCATTCCATCTGAGATCAAGGGGGAAAGCTCCAATCCCAATTTAACGGGGGGATTTTTAGCCGCCGTACTTGTTCCCAGTATCCCGATAAGCAGTACTGAAGATAAAAGAGCCATAAACATTTTCCTCAAACCGTTCATTTAAGTCCCTTCCTATTTGATGTAATAAATTTTCAATCATAATACCATGCCTGTTGATAAATATATTAAGTGGAGAATTTATTTTTTATGATCGGAGTTGATACGGAGTTGACTGGGACAAAGCTAAAAAAAAGACCGGAAACCCTTTGCCAGATTTCCGGTCTATCAGCCTTATTTTAATAAGATTACTTTAAGTCTTTCAGGGTAGCCCGGTCAGCCCAGGTATCGGTCCGGAAAGGTGAAGCTGGCAATCCATCGGCATTGTACAGGTTAACGATGGGGCTGTTATGCCAGCCATATCGGACCGCCACAGGTTCTGGCACATTATCAGACCAGACCCGTACACTGTTGCCATCAATAGCGGCCTTGGCTGAAACGAACTTGCCATCAGCTCCGGCAATCGCAAATTCCCTTAATCCATCCGGAGAGGTATCTTTCGCCACCAGTCCTTTTCCGGTATGGGTAAAGAAGATTCGGACTTTTCCACCTTCTTCATATTTGCAGGAATGATAGAGGGGTCCTGAATATTCCAACTTCTCTCCATAGACCATCCCTCTGGCTGCCAGGGCTAGCCTGTTACCAGCCAGCTGTTTATTGGTGGGATGAAGATTGTAAGGTTCCCCGGTATCAATAATGACAGCCATCGCCGTAGAAGGGGTTGCCAGGCTCATCAGCTGGGATTCTCTCAGCTCAGCCCAGTTATCCGGTTCCGGTCGGTTGATTGAGCCATAATAATCAGGCAGCTGGATAAAGAGGAAAGGAAAATCTCCCTGGTTCCAGCGGGTTCGCCAATCTTCAATCATGGCAGGTAAATATTCTCGATAAGAATAGGCATACCCGGCATTGGATTCACCCTGGTACCAAATGGCCCCTTTGATGCGATAGGGAAGCAGGGGGTGGATCATAGCATTATACATGGCTCCCTTTAACCGATAATCACTGGGTTCGGCCGGTGGGGCCGCTATCTCTTTCAGATTGAAAGAGACCTGGTATTTCCATTCTCCATTCAAAGAGATGGGTGGAGCCTTTTTTACGGAAGAGATCAATTCAATGGGAGTGCTGGTGTTGGAGAATCCCCCTAAACCGCCAAAATCCATGACCCTGACTGCAATGACATTTTTACCCGCCTTCAGCAGTTTTCCGGGAATAGAATAAGAACGGGGTTTGTTCCAGAGGGTTTCTTCCCCGACTTTGACTCCATTAATAAAGGTCATGTCCCTATCATCGATTGTTCCCAGGTTGAGAGTCGCTTTCTTCCCTGCGAATGATTTGGGGATATCGATGGTTTTACGATACCAGACACAGCCGTCAAAATCCGGCATTCCGGCTTCTTCCCAGGGTTGAGGCAAGCTCATGGTTTTCCAGTCTTGGTCAGAATAATCCGGTTTGCTCCAGGTAAATTCTTTTCCTGTTTTACCGATATCCTTAGATTCCCGCTGGGTTTCCCATAAAGCCTTGTTTTTTGTATAAGCCGCCCGCATTCTTTCTAAATAACCAGGGGCCGTATCCAGAGAGGCAATTTCCTTTTCGAATTCCGGGAACTGGCTCAATTTCTCAAAGCTGATCCAGGACTCAATAATGGACCCGCTCCAGGAAGTGTTGATCAATCCGATAGGGATATTCAAATCCTGATGCAGATTCCTGCCAAAGAAATACCCTACCGCAGAGAATTTTGCGACAGATTCAGGGGTGGCAGGCAGCCAGCCATCGGATTTAAAAGTATCCTGGGGAGAACGGTTGAGTGCCTTATCCACGGTTATCAACCGCAGTAACGGATAATGGGCGGCAGCCGTTTCCTCGGCAAAATTTTTGATATGCCCCCATCTATCATCCACGGGCATTTCCATATTGGATTGGCCGGAGCAGATCCAGACATCCCCAAAGAGGACATCCTTGATCGTCTTGGTTTCTCCATTATTGGCGCTGATGGATAGTTCATAAGGGCCTCCGGCATTATGGGCCGGGTAGGTAATGGACCAATGTCCGTCCTGGCCGGTGGTGGTGATGCTGGTTTCCCCTGTCAGGGAGAGGGTGATGAGGGTGTCTGCCGGGGCTTTTCCCCAGAGTTTACCTTCCATATCCCTTTGCAAGACCATGCCATCAGAGATCAGGGGTGATAATTCCAAGCCAGCTTTGACAGGGAGTTTCTTTGCCGCAAAGCCTGTTCCTGCCAAACCCATAATCAGCAGAAAACATAAAAGTTCCTTCATTGATTTCCTTAACCGATTCATTTGAAATCCTTCTTATTTTCTATGGAGTTATTCCTGAAATAATACCACGTGCTTAAAAGGATAGTCTTTTTGCCCCGTAAAGTTTTTTTATCCTAAAATTTTCTTGGCGATTTTTCGTCCGGTAGGGGTGGCGGCCAACCCTCCCTGGGCGGTCTCTTTTAACTCGCAGGGAAGGGTTTTACCGATTTTGGCCATAGCGGTAACGACTTCATCAAAAGGAATCAGGCTGATAACCCCAGCCAGAGCCATATCAGCGGCGGAGAGAGCATTGACCGCTCCCATGGCATTTCGTTTGGAACAGGGGATTTCCACTAATCCGGCCACGGGGTCGCAGACCAGTCCCAAAATACATTTCAGGGCAATGGCTCCGGCATGGAGACTCATTTCCGGGGTGCCTCCAGCCAGTTCCACGGCAGCCGCGGCACTCATGGCGGTGGCGGCTCCGCATTCTGCCTGGCAACCCCCTTCAGCTCCCGAGAGGGTGGCGCTGTGGGCAATAATGGCTCCGATGGCCGAGGCTGTAAAAAGAGATAAAAGGATATTTTCATCAGAGGTTGGAAAGATTTCGGAGGCGGTCATTATCACAGCCGGGAGGATGCCGCAGGAACCGGCGGTGGGCGCGGCGGCGATTCTACCCATGGCGCTGTTGACCTCTGAAGAAGAAAAGGCTCTGGCGATGGCTTTATTGACTGCCTTGCCGCAATAGGTGATGCCCTCTTCTGAATAAATATTCATGAGATAGGCATTTCCACCGGTCAGTCCGCTGAGGGATTTGATTTCCCCGGTCAGCCCGGCTGAGGAGGATTCCCGCATGACGGTTAAGATACCCCTCATTTTATCCATTAATTCGGATTCAGATGATCCGGAAGATTTTATCTCGGTTTCCAAAGCCACTCTTCCGATAGATATTTTTTGGGATTGGCAGAGTCTCAATAATTCTTCAGCGGTATTAAACAAGGGGCATACCTCTCAATTCAGTCAGATAACGGGATGAATCAGAATGACTCTTTCGATATAATCCAATTTTTCGATTTCCCGGAGGGCTTCTGGGGGGACAAGGCTGTCAGTCTCCAGAACCATATTGGACATTTCCCCTCTGGAGATTCGAAAGACTTTCATAAAGGCGACATTCACTTTCATTCGAGCCAGAATGGCGGTAACCGAGGTGATGATTCCCGGCCGGTCGGGATGCCGGGTTATCAGGGTTGGGTAAACCCCGGTAAATTCCACTTCTTCCCCATCCAGCTCAGTAATGAGGATATTGCTTCCTCCGATGGAGGAGCCTGTCAGGGTGTTGAGGGTCCCATTCTCCATTTCCAGGATGAATCGGACGGTATTGGGATGGACATCCCCCAGGTCGGTTTCCTCAAAGGTAAACTGAATCCCTCTTTCTTGGGCAATCTCAAAGGATTGTTTGAGCCTCTCATCATCGGGAGTGAATCCCAGGACCCCTGCCAGTAAGGCTTTATCGGTTCCATGTCCTCTCCCGGTGGTGGCAAAAGAACCATGAAGCTGGAAAGTAACTTTCTGGATAGGGCCTATCCCGATCTGGGAAGCAATCTTCCCCAGTTTGGCGGCTCCGGCCGTATGGGAACTGGAAGGTCCGATCATGACCGGCCCCAGGATGTCAAAGGCTCCAAAATGTTTACCCATCTTTAACCTCATTTTTAATCTAATACTGTTTCTATTCTAACGGGTTCAGGGGAGTTATGGGAACTGAGGATTTTGGCTTTCATTAAATTATGGTTATAATTCCTCATAACAAAACGTCTTTCTCATACCACTGTTTTTTGTCGGTTTTACTTACTTATTCTGTTTTGCTATTTTATTGCCTTAACTCATGTCATTACAAAGGTTTCTACAATAAATCGTGAGTTGGTAATAATTTCTTTATTGTTAAGGAATAAAACATCCTTTTTGGTTACATATCTTATATGAGAGATTGTTAACTGTGAAAGACTCATGTGCATTGAAATCCGATAAAGAGATAATACAAGGGGTGTTAGAAGGTATCCCGGTTTTGAGTTGTACCCGGCTAATTTTACTGCCAACAGTAACCACTATTCTAACAGGTTTTGATAGTTAGCTTTAATAAATATATATAGGGTAGGTATTATGAGATTAAATATTTGCATTGCTGAATGATATAATTTTTTGTTCAAGAAATACTTTTGCTTTAGTTAGAATATCTTTACGTTTATCAAGATCATTAAGTTGGCTGAAATCTATAAAAAAATAATGTTTATTACTATATCCATTCTTTAACATTATCCTCGGTTCATCTTTATCTGATTCATTTATTGTGAATCCTACAGTTCTATTCGATAAAATCAAATAATAAGAAGTTGATATGTGTTCTTTTGATTCCTGATATTCATAGAACCAAGAATCACTTAATGGTTTTGGTGAGATAGCATAATTATCAATAGATTCATAAATTATTTCTATTTCTCTATTTTTCAAGGAAGGAATGTTTATAAAAAGTACTTCATAGTCTATATCAAGATATTCTGAATCTATAAATCCAAATCCTATAGGACCGAATACTTTTTCTGTTAATATTTCAGATTGTTTCCAAAAACTTGAATTAATAAGATTCTTATTTACCTCATATTGCAAAGCTGTAAGAATTCCTTTTATACCAAACCTATATGATTCTCGAAAATCAGCATAAAGTAGCGAACGAATTTCAGGTAACATTGGAGCTTCATCTATTACTATAGGTATTAATCTTGTTTTACCTTGGATCATCATCTCGGTTGCTTTATTTAATTCATATTTCAACCAATTAGAATTATTGGCAGCTTGAGAACTGATTATTATGATAACTTTAGAAGTAGAAATTGCTTTACTGATTTTAGTAACAATTGAATCCCCTACCAACAATTCATGTTCATAACTCCATACGCTGTATCCATTACTCTTCAATGATTTTACTAACTTTCTAACAAATATTTTGTCTTTTGAAGAATATGAAATAAATATATCACCAATTATTTTCTTTTTATGGTTCATTTTAAACCTTATTATTCTTTTGTGTTAATTTTAAGAGCTTTTAGATAATTACAATTAAAAATAAGTTTTATATATATTACTTATTGGTATTGAGTCGTAACCAATAGAATAAATTAAATCTTTCCAGATATTTTTTATATCTGGTTCCGTTTCTAGTAATAGAAATAACTTTATTAAATAAAGATAAGGTTTATCATTAATGTTGATTTCTAATATTTTACTTTTTTCCCCTTTTATGAAAGAGGAAGCTGTAAAAATCTTTTTATTAGTATCGTAGTTGATATAAACACATTGATAAAACTGTCCATTATCATTTTCTAAGTTTTTGTTTTTCCCGATAGTTACTTCTTCAACAAAAGTATGCATTCTGTTTTGTAATGAACCAATAAACAATTCAGTTAATTCTATAGATTCTTCTACTTCTTCTCTGGTAGGCGCCTTATAATAATGTTCTAATTTATTTCTTAGTGTTCGTACTTTTTTTATTACACCTGTTGGCGCCATTCCCAATGCTTGAATTAGCTTTAGTTTTGTTGGAGCATTTATTGGACTGTTTATACTTTCATATCTCCCTATGAATGATTTTATATTATCAGTTTCTATATCGTTAGTGATTCCAATTGCTTGGTAAATAGCATCTATCTGACAATCGATACTTCGTTTTGAATTTGATAATGCATTTAAAGAACCTCTTAATGAATTACCCATGAGATCGTTTTTCGCATAGTTTAAAAAATCATATGGGTTAATTTCAAATTCGTGATTTAGATAAGAACCTATTCCTTGAACTATATATGGTTTTGTAACGTCCATCTTAATATCTTTGAACAAATCAATTAAACCATCCATAAAATATCTCCCACAAATAAGTGTTCATATAAAAGGATTATACTCTTTGTGTGAAATATTTATCTATGATGTCATATAAAAAAAGGCTGGCGGTTTTCTGCCAGCCCTGTTGAGAGATTGATAACTTATTTCTTTTAGAATTTCGGGGGGAAGAGATTTTCTTTTTCGACTTCTTCAACCAGGATTTCCTTGATAGTGTCATTCAGCACTTGAGGGGTCTGGGAGAAAAGGGTGGCAATATTGACCGGAGCCAGGACTTGATAAGTTTTTAGGGGAGAAATCTCTTTGATTTCCGGGAAAGGTTTGACCCTGACCAGGGGAGAATCCTTGTCCAATTCCTTCATGATTTTCTGTAAAGTTTCCCCATCGAGTTCAAATTGAGCCATGGCTTCTTCCCGATAGACATAAAGGTCCTGGATTTTTTCCCGAGTGAGGGGACCCACCGGCATTTGGAACATATCTTCCTGGAAGAGGCAGAAATCAGTTTTATATCGACGGTTCAGGAAAAAGGCGGCTGATTTAGCCAGGATGCCTTTATCGGTTTTAATGTCAGAATCCTTATTCCATTTAGCGATCACCAAGCTTTTGGGGGCGGGGATTTTCTGCCAGTCGGTAAATTCCACTTTCCAATGGCCTGATTTTGAATCACGTTTCAGGAGCAGGTCTTTATTTTCCATGGGCTGGATTTCCATCTGGGAAGAATCTACGCTTAAAATCAGGGAATCCGTGGAAAATCCCGGCATCTGCTGGAGATTGATGGCAAATTCATCCAGGTTCCGGGTTTGGATTTTCAAGACTCGGTCTCCATTCAAGAGGGCCGAGATTTTCCCTTCAGCTTTAACGGGATCGATAAAAGATAATATCCTGAGCCAATAGGCATTACCGGTTAAAGGAGTCCGGCAGGTATATTCGATTTGGTAGGGCCGGGTGATTTTTCGATGGTTTTCAAACCAATCCAGCACGGTCGGCAGATAATCCCCAATCATTTTACTGTCATGCCCATAATGGGCCGGTTCGATATATTGGTGAGGAATCCCTTTTTTCTCCAATTCATCGACCGCTTCCCGGGAGTTTTTCACCGGGACAATAGTATCGGTGGAATCATGGATGACTATGGGAGCCAGGTATTTGGCATTTTCGATTAAATCCAAGGGTGCCATACCGGACATGGGGCAGATGGCCGCAAACATATCCGGATGCCTTAATCCCAACCACCAGGTTCCCCAACCTCCCATGGAATGGCCCATCAGGTAGATTCGGCTGGAATCGATGGAAACCAGGGTTTGGGCTTCTTGAATCAGATCCAGCACATCCTGCTCTCCCGGGCCTCGGTAAAAATAATCTCCCCGGGCATAGGGGGCAATCACCACAAACCCTCGTTGCTGGGCATAATTTTTGACCGGGGTATAATCAAACCAGGCGTTTTGGTCCACCCATTTCCCATGTAAAACCACCAACAGGGGTAAGGGTTCTCCCTTTTTGGCCGCTTCCGGGATAAAGAACCGGTAAGGCTGGGTGGATTGGTCATAACTGGAAAGGAAAGTTCGGGCCGAATCTCCGGGAGTAACGGACCCCATTGCATAACTCATCAGACTCACCATTAAGATACATAGAATTGTTAATATTTGTTTTTTCATCATACCGAATAGAATACCATATTTTTATTGAAGGAAAAGGGGATAGAAAAAACATCCCTCTTTTGCATAGAAATAGGCGGAATACCATTCTTATACCTTATTGATTATTTTTCCATCTCCAGGACGGACTTATAACGGAGCATCTCAGAGACACTCCGTTATAAGTCCGTTCCCCCTCCCTATCAAATTTGTATTCTTTCCTTACTTTTCCCGAATAAAATTCATAGGGGGTGTTAATGAAGCAGGCGAATAGGGACGGTGTCATTGAATAGGGTTTGGTTTGACAGAATATGGGAAAAAATTATGTCTTTTTCTAACAAGATGCCTCCCTTAATAGGATATTTTGACAGCTGTCAAAAGATGAAGAGATTGAAAATAAAAGAGTTATATTTTTGACACGTGTCAAAGAGATACTAAAAAGAAAAAAACCTGAACCTCATAATAGCCAGAATCTCATGATTTTTGAGGTTTGTTAAAACCACTGACCCCCAAAACAAGAATAATTCCTAAAATAGACCTTTTTGACAGCTGTCAAAAAGGTTTTCTGTCTCCCCATGGGTAGGGGGTATTCACATATCATCTAACCAAGGGATTAACCCCGGGCTTAAGCCCGGGGAATAACCAACGATAGAAAGACTCAAAACCATTTTAATGGTTTCCCTCCCTCTGGCAGTTTCTGTCAAAAAGGTTAGGTTCTTAGGTAATATAAGGATAAAATGTTTCCCTGGACCCATCTGTCAGTAGTGGCTAGGCGTGCCTAGCTGGTTTAAGGGGGTAGGGTTAAGACTAAGCGACCTGGTAGGTCGCCACTACTGAGAATGAACCAGGATGTTTATCCCAATCTTGATTACCCTACCTATAAAATTCACTCTTCTAAGAACATAAATCCTATCTCTGGACCCCTCTGTCAGTAGTGGCTGGGCATGCCCAGCAGGTAAATCCTCTCCCATGCCAAACCCTGCCATTTTGACAGCTGCCAAAAGATCCGATCCAAATTAGGAATCATTATTAGTTTCTCCAGGATAATACCAGAGAACCGGAAGAATAAAGGGTTGAGGGTCATAATAAAGTATTAATCATCAATAGGAAACTGAAAAATAAAGCCTGATTTGTAGTATATTATTGATGGCTATCTAGTAGGGGAAGCCTTTACTTTATCAAAGAACACAAATCAGAATCGGGGGAAGCCCAAATGATACGGCTTGAAGAATTAAACCGAGGCGCAAAAGTTAACGGAATCCTTCCTGAACAAAGTGTTACGGTCATAGATATCCAGTGGCATGGTAATAATGTCATAGAATTAACCTATAAAGATATCAATCTAAATTAGATTTATTAGCATATTGCCAGGTTTTTTTGCTATTCCAATTCAAGAAGGGTAAATACCCCAGGTAATAATGATAGATATTGGCGAGATTTTAGTGATTCCTGCGTATAAAAGAAGGTTTAAGGAAAAAAGACGTGGAGATATTTAATAATATAACTAAAGTAGTCAAAAATGATTTAGAGAAGATGATCAAACCGGGAAGCCATATATCAATCGCTGCCGCATGTTTTTCAATATATGCCTTTCAGGAACTGAAAAAACAACTCAAAGAGATAGAATCTTTCCGGTTTATATTTACATCCCCAACTTTTGTTTCTGAAAAAACACCTAAAGAAAAACGAGAATTCTATATACCTCGACTTAACCGGGAAAAAAGCCTCTATGGTACCGATTTTGAAGTAAGGCTTCGTAATGAACTTAAACAAAGAGCCATTGCCAGGGAATGCGCCGCCTGGATTGAGAAAAAAGCAAAATTTAAGACCAATGCCACCCATGATGGTATGGTCGGGTTTTTGAATGTACAGGCCGGTTCTGAACAGGCAACTTATATGCCGCTTAACGGGTTTACAACAATCGATATTGGCTGTGAACGTGGCAATAATGTTTATAACATGGTAAACAAGTTTGAGGCGCCTCACAGCAGTGAATATATCAGATTGTTTGAAAGTGTCTGGAATGATGGTACAAAACTCCAGGATATTACAAAAGAAGTCATAGAAAATATTTCAGCCGTATATCAAGAGAATCCAGCAGAATTAATCTATTTCATGACGCTTTTTAATATTTTCAGTGAATTTCTTGAAGATATTTCTGAAGATGTATTACCCAACGAAGCGACTGGTTTTAAAAACAGCCTTATTTGGAACAAACTTTATAGTTTTCAGAAAGAGGCGGCTTTAGCAATCATTAATAAACTAGAGAGATATAATGGCTGTATTCTGGCAGACAGTGTAGGGTTAGGGAAAACCTATTCGGCCCTGGCTGTAATCAAGTATTATGAAAACAGAAATAAGAATATATTGGTACTCTGCCCTAAAAAATTAAAAGATAACTGGATGACCTTTCGAGGGAATCTGGTTAATAACCCCCTGGTGAAAGACCGCCTTCGGTATGATGTCCTTTTCCATACTGATTTATCCCGAGACCGGGGAGATTCTGTAATTGGGTTGCCTCTAGACCGTATCAATTGGGGAAACTACGACCTTGTTGTAATCGATGAATCCCATAATTTCCGCAATGGTGGGGCTGTTATCGGTGAATATGGGGAAAAGGAAAACCGTTACCTCAAACTGCTCAATAAAGTCATTCGCCCAGGTGTAAAGACAAAAGTATTAATGCTTTCCGCTACTCCGGTGAATAACCGTTTCTTTGATCTACGGAATCAACTTGCCCTGGCCTATGAAGGGAAATCAGAATTAATCAATGAAAAATTAAATACCAAGTCAGATATTGATACAATATTCCGCCAGGCTCAAAAGGTTTATAACGACTGGAGTAAACAACCCCTGGAATTAAGAACCACTGCTTCTTTATTAAAAAAGCTGGATTTTGATTTTTTTGAAGTATTAGACAGTGTAACAATTGCCCGTTCCCGAAAACATATTCAGCGTTATTATGACATATCGGAAATTGGAGGATTCCCGGAGCGAAACAAACCGATTTCTTTACGTCCCAGGCTTACCACCCTGGATAATGCGATTAACTATAACCAGATTTATGAACAGCTTATGTTACTTAATCTTTCCATTTATACGCCATCAAACTATATTCTCCCCACCCGGGTTGGTAACTATATTATATTAAACGGAGAAAACAGCAATCAACTATCCCAAGAAGGCCGTGAAGAAGGTATCCGCCGATTAATGAGCATTAACCTGCTGAAGAGAATGGAAAGTTCGGTTCATTCTTTTAAGCTGACGGTTAAGCGAATCTATGAACAAATACAAAGGATCCTGGATTTGATTGACAACTATTCGGCTGATAGAGAATCATGCGTGCAAGAATATGAGGATTATGATGAGCTTGACTTGGATGACCAGAATATTGATATTTTCAATGTCGGCAAAAAATATCAAATCAATTTAAGCGATATGGACTATCTTTCCTGGAAGCGGGAATTACAGGCTGACTTGGCCGTTTTGGAAGGACTTATTGCCATGATTGAGGAAATAACTCCCGAAAATGATTATAAGCTAAATGAGCTTTTACGAGTTATCAAGGAGAAAATTGATAATCCTATCAATCCCGATAATAAAAAAATACTTATCTTCACTGCTTTTGCGGATACCGCCGAGTACTTATATGAGAATGTCAGCGCTGTTGTAAAAAGGAAATTTGGACTGGAGTGCGCCCTGATTACCGGGTCCATTGACGGAAGAACCACCCTGCCTAAATTCCCTGCTGAGATGAACACCATCCTGACCTGTTTTTCTCCTGTCTCTAAGGAGAAATCTTTGGTAATGCCGAACAATTCCAGCAATATTGATATCTTGATTGCCACCGACTGCATTTCTGAAGGGCAGAACCTGCAGGACTGTGATTGGTGCATTAATTATGATATCCATTGGAACCCGGTACGGATTATTCAGCGTTTTGGACGTATTGACCGGATAGGCAGCAGGAATAAAGTAATTCAACTGGTTAACTTCTGGCCTGATTTGGCGCTTGACGACTATATCAACCTGAAAGAACGGGTAGAAGCCAGAATGCGGATATCTGTCATGACATCTACAGGCGATGATGACTACATCAACCAGGATGAAAACGGGGATTTGGCCTACCGCCGTGCCCAGCTGGAAAAACTGCAGAATGAAGTCGTTGATCTGGAAGATATGACTACCGGGATTTCTATTATGGACCTGGGATTAAATGATTTTAGAATGGACTTGCTTAGTTTTATAAAGGATCATCCAGATTTAGACCGGACCCCTTTTGGAATTCACGCTGTTATCGGGGGAGAAAAACCCGGAGTCATTTTTATTCTGAAGAATATAAATAAAGCCGTAAATATTAAAAACCAAAACCTCCTACATCCTTTTTATATAGTCTATATCGGTGATGATGGGGAGATTCTTTGCAACCATTTGGAACCTAAAGCTACCCTGGATATTATGCGCTATCTTTCCTCAGGCATAACCGAGCCTGATATGGAAGCTTGCCGGGTTTTTAACCGGGAAACCAATGATGGAAGGAAAATGGACCGTGTTTCCCAGCTCCTCCGGCAGGCAGTGGCCTCAATCATAACCGTAAAAGAAGAAAAGGACATTGATAGCTTTTTTGGTAATACTGAAACCACTTTCCTGGCTGGCAATTTCTCCGGGTTGGATGACTTTGAATTGATTTGTTTTATGGTGGTTTTAGAATGCAGAATGCAGAATTGAGAATGCAGAATTGAAGGAATGCAGAATGCAAAATGTAGAATGCAGAATTGAGGATGCAATATTAAAGGTCTGGATGGTTTTGATTCAATTTGTATTAAGGTGGTGAGAGGATGCTGACATTCCCCGAAAAAGCGCGGGTTGGGCGGAATATGCCGAAAGAAGCATTTTATAAGCGACTGAAATTAAACACCGATCTTAGAGATAAATTCGTTACAGATATCAAACATATTGTTTTAGAGTATAAGCTGACCCCCGTTACTTTAAATCTCGAAAAAGAAGGGAAGACAGCAGAAATCCTTATTCTCTCCCTGGAATTGAAAAAAAAGGAACTGGATTACCGGATCGTGGAAAATATAGCCCGGCAGAATAGCCATAAACTGTTATTCCTTCTAAAATTCCAAGAACAAGGCCAGCTGGCAATTTATTATGCCAAACTTTATAAGTCAGGCTGGAAACTGGCAGATAATTTGAAACTCGAAGCCAGGGGGCTTACTCTCGATAGTATCTGGGAAGGATTCATTGAGCAGATTGCTTTGGGGAATGCAGAATACAGTAATAAGAATGCAGAATTCGGAATGCAGAATGCAGAATTATCCCTTGATGAGAAACTGAAAAGGCATGAGACCATTCTCAAATTACAAAAAGATATTAATAAATTGGAACGATTATCCTGGAAAGAAAAACAACCCAAGAAGAAATTTGAACTTTATACACGTATGAAAAGTTTACAGAAAGAAATGGATAAAATGGTGAATTAAATATAATGCAGAATGAAGAATTGAGAATGCAGAATTGTTAAGGTTTTTGATTCATCATTCATAATTCTGCATTCTGCATTGATTAAGGTTTTTGATTCATCATTCTGCATTAAAAAAAAGGGTGGAGGTTTAAAAAGTGGATAAGCTAAAAATGCACTCCGTGAATAAAATAGATGAGAATATATCTAAAATTGCCGAGCTATTCCCTAATGTGATAACAGAGACAATAAAAGATAGCAAATTGGTACACGCCATTGATTTTAATGTGTTGCGGCAGGAGCTGTCCAACTATGTAGTGGAAGGCCCAGAGGAACGCTATCAGTTTACCTGGCCGGATAAGCGAAAATCGATTCTTCTTGCCAATGCCCCCATAGCCAAAACCTTACGCCCCTGCCGGGAGGAAAGCGTAGATTTTGATACGACCGAAAACCTTTACATAGAGGGCGATAATCTTGATGCACTCAAACTCCTGCAGGAAACCTATCTGGGCAAGGTGAAGATGATTTATATAGATCCTCCATATAATACAGGAAACGATTTTGTCTATGAAGATGATTATTCAATGGAGAATGCAGAATGGAAAATGCAGAGTGGGGATTATGATGAGGAAGGGAATAGGCTGGTTCAAAACACCGAAAGCAACGGGCGATTTCATACGGATTGGCTGAATATGATTTATCCGAGGCTGAAACTGGCAAAGGATTTATTGACTGATGATGGAGTCATTTTTATTAGTATTGATGATAATGAAGTAGAGAATCTGAAGAAGATATGCAACGAGGTGTTCGGTGATAGCAATTTTATAGCCTCATTTGTTTGGGACGGAGGTAGAAAAAACGACTCAAAGCGCGTTAGTGTGAGTCATGAATACATTTTAGTATACTGCAAATCTTCATTTCAGATTGGCAATGATGATACCCTTTGGAAAGAGCGCAAAGATGGAATTGATGATATTTATAAACAATATAGTATCTTGCGAGGCCAGTTTGGTTCGCAATGGTTTGAAGTAAGTTCCGGATTGAAAAAATGGTATTCTTCTCTGCCGGATTCGCACCCGGCGAAGGCACACAAGCATTACTGTAACGCCGATGCGAACGGAATTTACTTTGCAAGTGATTTATCTGGACCGGATGACGGGAGAAAAAATAGACCCAGATATACGGTTCTTCATCCCATTACCCAAAAACCAGTGCCTATTCCATCAAGAGGCTGGAGATGGGAAGAAAAACGTATGATCGAAGAAATGGCAAATGATCGTGTGCATTTTGGTGGTGATGAAACATCAATTCCAAATGGAAAAGTGTATCTTAAGGAAAATGAGTATCAAGCCCCATCAAGTGTTTTTTATAAGGATCGCCGCTCCGCCAGTGGCGCATTGAAAAAACTATTTGATGAGAAAGTTTTTGATTTTCCCAAAGACACTTCTGTTATTGAAAGGCTAATTACATTGGTTTGCCGAAAAAACGATATTGTTTTGGACTTTTTTTCAGGCTCTTCGTCTACCGCAGAAGCCGTAATAAATCATAATTATTCACATGATTGTTTGCTTCGTTTTATTATGGTTCAATTGCCAGAAGCGACAGATGAAGAAAGTCGTCCATATAGATTCGGGCTTACTAATATCTGTGAAATCGGCAAGGAGCGTATCCGGCGGGCGGGTGCTCAAATTGCTAAACAATTAAAAGAAAATGCAGAAGGCAAAATGCAGAATGATGAATTATTAAAAGAGGGTAATTCTGCACTCTGCATTCATAATTCTACATTCGACAAAGGTTTCCGAGTTCTGAAGGTTGACTCCACCAATATGCAAGAAGTGTATTACAAGCCGGAGGAATATAAGCAAGACCAGTTATCGCTGCTTACCGATAATATCAAACCTGACCGTACCCCGGAAGACCTGCTCTTCCAGGTGATGCTGGATTTAGATGTACTGCTGTCCAAGAAAATTGAGGAAACAACCCTCGGCGGGAAAAAGGTATTTAGTGTTGATGATGGATACTTGATAGCCTGTTTCGATAAAGATATTACAGATGAAGTAGTCAAAGAGATTGCTAAAAAGGAACCTCATTATGCCATATTCCGCGATAGTGGTCTTGCCAGCGACAGCGTCGCCACCAATTTTGAGCAGATTTTTGAAACATACAGTTCTGAGACGATCAGGAAGGTTCTGTAAAAATGAGAGATCAAAAGAGACTCCCAGATAATGAGATTATTTTGTATCAATCCGATTCTGGAGATGTGAATGTTGAGGTTTTATTCGAACGGGATAATTTATGGTTGCCCCAGAAAAGAATTGCAGAACTGTACGGTTGTACTACTGATAATGTTTCCCTTCATTTAAAAAACATTTATGAAGAAAAGGAACTTTCCGAAAAAGCAACTACCGAGGAATTCTCGGTAGTTCAAAAAGAAGGAAACCGTGATGTGGCGCGAACTTTAAAATGTTATTCTTTGGAAGCAGTTATAGCTGTAGGGTATCGTGTTAGCAGTGAGCGGGCCACTCAGTTCAGACGTTGGGCAACTGATATTTTACATAGCTATATCAAAAAAGGATTTGCTATTGATGATGACAGGTTCAAATATGGTTCCCGTTTCAGCACCCGTTATTTTGATGAATTACTAGCTGAAATCAGAGAAATTCGAGCTAGTGAACGTATGGCTTACCAGAAAATCACCGATATTTATGCAACTTCGGTAGATTATTCAAAGGATGCTATTGAAACCCGTGAGTTTTATGCTACAGTGCAAAACAAACTACATTTTGCAATCACAGGACATACAGCTGCGGAAATAATAGTTACCCGAGTTGATAGTAAAAAACCGTATATGGGGTTGACCTCCTGGAGAAAAGCCCCGAATGGGAAAGTACTTCCGATAGATGTGAGTGTTGCAAAAAATTATTTAACTGATAAAGAAATAGACCATCTTAATCGCATTGTGTCGTTGTATCTGGATTATGCGGAACTGCAGGCGGCACGCAAACAACCTATGAAAATGAAGAATTGGATAGAACGTTTAGACGCTTTTTTGAAATTTAGTGAGTATGAAATATTACATAACGCTGGAAAAATAAGTCATGCGGTAGCTCAAGATTTAGCCATGCAAGAATATGGCAAATTCAGGATTCAGCAAGATAAAGAATATTTATCTGATTTTGATCGTAAAGTCAAAAAGCTTACTGACCCGAAAAAACGGAAAAAAGGTAAGTAGAATGAAATTTCAATTTAAGATACAGCAATACCAGACCGATGCCGTAAACAGTGTCATAGATATATTTGCCGGACAACCCTATTCCGACCGAGTCAGTTATGTGCGTGATTTAGGAATCAGGAATATACCAACAATTGAGCAGACAACCTTTTTATCGGGGACTGATTCAAATAATGACGATGATTTGATGGGATTTAGAAATAGCCCATTGGTATTGAATGACGAGCAATTACTGCAGAATATCAAGAATATGCAGGATAGAAACAAGATCAAGTTGTCAGATAAGCTGGAAAATCATCTGGGGCGATGCAGCCTGGATGTAGAGATGGAAACCGGCACCGGCAAGACCTACGTCTATATCAAGACTTTTTTTGAGTTGAATAAACGATACGGATGGAGCAAGTTTATCGTGGTGGTACCTTCCATTGCCATTCGGGAAGGAGTCTATAAGTCTTTTCAGATTACCCAGGACCACTTCATGGAGTACTACGGCAAAAAGGTCAGGTTTTTCATTTATAACAGTAAAAATCTAACAGAGTTAGATAACTTCAGTTCCAATGCCGGAATCAATGTCATGATTATCAATATCCAGGCGTTCAATACTTCCATGAAAGAAGGCGCCAGGAGTAAGGAAGCCCGCCGTATTTACGAAAAATTGGATGATTTCGGCAGCCGTCGGCCCATTGATGTCATTAAAGCCAACCGGCCCATCCTCATTCTGGATGAGCCGCAAAAAATGGGGGGAGACCAAACTCAAGAGTCATTAAAGAATTTTAATCCCCTGTTTTGCCTGAACTATTCGGCCACCCATGCCCAGCACCATAACCTGGTTTATGTGTTGGATGCGATAGATGCTTTCAATAAACGGCTGGTAAAGAAAATCGAGGTCAAAGGTTTTGAGGTAAGAAACCTGAGAGGGACAGACAGTTATTTATACCTTGAAAATATCATTATTTCTTCCACTAAACCACCGATGGCGAAAATCGAGCTGGAAATCAGATACAAGAATGCAATTAAACGGGAAGGACGAATCCTGGGGGTAGATAATGACCTATATTCCTTATCTAATAATTTAGGGCAGTATAGGGGATACCATATCAACGATATTGACCCCATCCGAGGCATCGTTAGTTTTACTAATGGTGAGACATTATCCCGGGGAGAAGTCCGGGGGGATGTTACAGAAGATAATCTGAGGCGAATCCAAATTCGGGAAACCATTATTTCCCATTTCGAAAAAGAAAGAGCTCTTTTTGAATCAGGGATCAAGACTCTTTCTCTCTTTTTTATTGATGAAGTAGCCAAATACCGTAAATATGATGAATCGGGGGAAGAAATCAATTCAAAATATGGGGATATCTTTGAGGAGGAATATATCAATGTTTTGAATGATTATTTACTGCTGGAAGACACTCCTTATATCAGATATCTTAAAACTATTGAACCCAAAGCAACCCATACAGGATATTTCAGTATCGATAGACAAGGCCGCAAAATAGATAGTTCTACCGGGCGGGGCAAGGACGAAAGTGACGACATATCCGCTTATGACCTGATTTTAAAGGATAAAGAACGGTTATTAAGCTTTGAAGAACCGGTAAGGTTTATTTTTTCCCATTCAGCCTTGCGGGAAGGCTGGGATAATCCGAATGTCTTTCAAATTTGCACCCTAAAACATGGGGGAGACAGCGTTACCCAAAAAAGGCAGGAAGTGGGAAGAGGTTTACGCCTTTGTGTGAACCAGAGAGGGGAACGGATGGATTCAGAAAGATGCAATGATTCTGTCCATTCCATCAATGTTCTCACTGTGATAGCCAGTGAGGGATATGAAAAATTTGTCGCTGACTTGCAAACAGGAATCAAAGAAACCCTGTATGAACGGCCTTCTAAAGCAAATGTAGATTATTTTACCGGGAAACCGATTAAGGTGGATGGTGAGCCCCATGAAATCAGCTCCCCAGAAGCGAATCTTATTTACCGGTATCTGATAAAAAATGACTATATTAACGAAAAAGATGGCGTTACAGAAGCTTATCGAATTGACCGGGATAATAACCGGCTGGCTCCTTTGCCTGAATCTCTCGCTCCCATGGAAGAAGGTGTGCATGAGTTGATCCAGAGTGTCTTTGATGAAAGCATATTAAAGAAGATGATGGAAGATGCCAACAAGACCACCGTTAAAGAAAATCCTCTTAACGATAATTTCTATAAAAGAGAATTTCAAACCCTCTGGAATTATATTAACCAAAAATACGCCTATATTGTGGAATTTAACAGTAGAGAGCTAATAGAAAAAGCCATTCAGAATATCAATAAAAATATGGATGTTACCCAGCTGCAATATGCAGTAACTGCCGGTAGCCAGAGGGAAGATTGGGATGAAGATGACATTGCTCAAGGCGACAGTTTTGTTAAGGAAAAAACCCGGACGGAAACTCTGAGAACTGCGGTAAGTAGCCAGATTAAATACGATTTACTAGGCAAAATCGCTGAAGGGACTACTCTTACCCGTAGAACAGTGGCAGCTATTCTGGCCGGGATTGAAAAGCCGGTTTTTGCCTGTTTTAAGCAGAATCCTGAAGAATTTATAGCTAAAGCCATAAACCTAATCAAAGAGCAGAAATCCACTATGATCGTAGATCATATTTCTTACAATCAAATTCATGAAAAGTATGACAGTAATATTTTTTCTATTGGGAAAAAAGAGTATGATTTCAAAAAAGTATATAAGGCCAGGAAAAATGTTCAGGATTATGTTTTTACGGATGGAACGGCGGAAAGGAGCGTAGAACGCTGTTTTTCTGAAGATATGGATAATGCTGGAGAAGTTTGTGTTTACGCCAAACTCCCGAAAAAGTTCTTCATTCCGACCCCGGTTGGTAACTACTCGCCGGACTGGGCTATAGCTTTTAATGAAGGAACTGTGAAACATATATATTTTGTTGCTGAAACTAAGGGTTCAATGGATAGTTTTGATTTGCGTTTAATAGAAGGGGCTAAGATTAACTGCGCCAGGAAGCTTTTTAATAAGATTTCTGCTGGTAAAGTGAAATATGATGTAGTCAATAGCTACCAAACTCTCTTGGATAAAATCTTGAAATAATTAAATGGAAAGAGATTGACCGATTGATAGGCATTCAAAGCCCACTCATTTCCATGGATTATGAGCCCCAAAGAGACCCCCCTCCTCCTCTTTTATTTAGCTATTATCCACAAAATAATAGTTGACGTTATCTTGATATTGATATAAGTTTGTCAACTAGGGAGTTATCAATGCCCACCGAAAAGAGAAGCAAAATGACCCATATTGGGAGAAGGATCAAACAGTTAAGAATGGCACAAGGCCTTTCTTTAGAGGGGTTATCGGGGGTTCTGGAAAAGATAGTAACCAAACAAGCCTTATCAAAATATGAACTGGGGAAAGATTATCCCTCCCCCAAAGTTATCCAGAAGCTGGCGCAATATTATGATGTCAGACCCTCTTATTTAATGAGTGAACCGGGGATTCAGGTTGAGTTTATGGGGTTTCGGAAACGGGTGGGAATGGGTGAAAAGGTCCAGGCCCAGATTAAGTGCCAGGTAGAACAGGAGTTGGAAACCCGAGTAGAGTTACAGTCATTGATTGGAGATACTCAACCGATTTGCCCGAAGAATATAAAAGTAAATTCATTAGATAAAGCAGAAGAAGCTGCCAAAGATTTACGGAAGGAATGGCAATTGGGATTGGACCCAATAGACAATATAACGGCACTTTTGGAAGATCAGAGAATCCATGTCATTGAAATTGATAAGGGTTCGCATAAGTTTGATGGCATTTCAGCTCTTGCTAAAAATTCAGAGGGAGAAATCCTAGCTTTTGGAGTTGTCAGCAAAAAGGTGGAATCCGGGGACCGTCAACGACTTAATTTGAGCCATGAATTGGGGCATATCGTATTAGAATGTGAAGAGGGTCTTGACACAGAAAAGGCTGCCAATCGGTTTGCCGGTTCTTTTTTAGCTCCTGCGGACACGGTTTATAAAGTGGTCGGCCGAAAAAGGCATCAACTTTCTTTAGAAGAAATGCTTATTTATAAATCTTTTTTCAAAATGAGTATTCAGTCACTATTATATCGATTCCAGGATTTGAATATTATTACTCAGGAGTTAAATAAAGACTGGTATAGGTATTTAAGCGGGATGGGTATGCGGAAGAAAGAACCAGGACAGCTTGAGGTAGAGATTCCCCAATGGAAAGATAAAATGGTTCTTCGCGCCTATAATGAAGGGTTGATAGACTCTGAAAAAGCAATAAAACTCTTAGGAAACAATAAAGGCATAACAATTCCTGAGGGATTGAAGAATATTCGGGAGATCATGAAACTACCCCTTGCCCAAAGGCATAAAATCTTAGAGAAGGAAGCTCTTCAGGCCAAAGAATATTATGAGAATGATACTGAATGGAGGGAGTTTTCTGAAGGAGCCATAATTGAAGGGTAGTTTGATTTTTCCTAAAGAGGGGAAATTGGGTTGGTAGATTTTGAGCCTCAAAAAGGAGCAGAGATAAAAAAGGAACGTCCGGCGATTGTGATTAATTCTGATGCTTTAGGCAGGTACTTGCCGATTAAAATTGTAGTTCCTTTAACAGATGCAGGGAAAAAGGGTTCATTCTGGCATATTCCAGTCAGTCCTGATAAGAAAAACGGGTTAAAGAAAGAATCTGTAGCTGATTGTTTCCAGATTCGATGTGCTTCTTATGAAAGATTCAGCCGGAAGATTGGAGAAATCTCACCCGATATCTTAAGACAGATAACTGTAACGGTAGCTGTTTTAATTGATTATCAGCCATAATGGTTTGGAACAGGACTTTAGCCTTCCCGTTTTTCTCTTAGTCTTAAATCCTTTTTTTTGGTTATTCCATAATAGTATCAGCGGCCTCCCCACATACAATATATTGTGGTTAGAGGAGATGGGAGCAACCGATTAAGAGGGTTAGGAAAAAGCGTGTTGACAGGGGGGTAAAGAATTCGGTAAGATATAAGTCTTTGAAATCGGCCCTCCAGATTGCCGGTTTTTGAGTATATAAACAGCCTGAGGTCATTAGGTTCAGGCTTTTTGTGCATAGAGAATAAACAGTAAGACCCTTGGCAGTTTTAGGGATAGGTGTATATCAAGGCCCAGGTAGCTCAGTTGGCAGAGCACATCCTTGGTAAGGATGAGGTCAGCAGTTCGATCCTGCTCCTGGGCTCCAGATTACTCCTGAATACTCAAGAATCAGCGATTTTATCCTTCCTTGTTAGTAAAATTCCTGGCAGGTTGGGACTGAATCAAGATAGAAGATTTTTATACCTTTAAAAATAAGGATAAATATTTTAAGGAGAAAGACCTATGGCAAAGGCG
>DIVR01000055.1 GCA_002428325.1 bacterium UBP4_UBA6127 | reverse complement strand
TTTTTAGTAGTATCTACTTAAACATTTCCGAAATGAGAAACACTGGAAAATATTACGGGTGTCCATCGGTCTTTTTAGTAGTATCTACTTAAACCTACATCTGTCATAGTTTTCCTCTTATTTACTTAGTGTCCATCGGTCTTTTTAGTAGTATCTACTTAAACTTCCTTTGAGGAAATGACAGCCGATACCATTCAGTGTCCATCGGTCTTTTTAGTAGTATCTACTTAAACAAGACCATTGCATTCTGGAGTTACTTGGGAATTAGTGTCCATCGGTCTTTTTAGTAGTATCTACTTAAACGGAAGTCCTTATTGATAATCATATCTATTGGCTAAGTGTCCATCGGTCTTTTTAGTAGTATCTACTTAAACACTCTATCCATGAGGAGGAGATCCCTTCGGGGTCGTGTCCATCGGTCTTTTTAGTAGTATCTACTTAAACGACGGGTATATTGACGGGAAGGCATTCAATCTTAAAGTGTCCATCGGTCTTTTTAGTAGTATCTACTTAAACCATCCATCGCAAAGAACGACCCAATTTCCGTTATGGTGTCCATCGGTCTTTTTAGTAGTATCTACTTAAACGTATCAGAAGAATTAAGAAAGAGAGGAAGACCTAGTGTCCATCGGTCTTTTTAGTAGTATCTACTTAAACATTTCCGCTCGACAGTTCAAACTTGATTACCTTGTGTCCATCGGTCTTTTTAGTAGTATCTACTTAAACGGATGGTTGGGAAATCATAAATACCTTCTGATGGGTGTCCATCGGTCTTTTTAGTAGTATCTACTTAAACATATGGACTTGACCGGGTTTGATGAGGTGTCGTTGGTGTCCATCGGTCTTTTTAGTAGTATCTACTTAAACTTAAATTAGACTTGGCAGATGCGGATTATATAAAAGTGTCCATCGGTCTTTTTAGTAGTATCTACTTAAACGTATGCTTGGTTATCAGTTAAAGCATCACCTGTAGTGTCCATCGGTCTTTTTAGTAGTATCTACTTAAACGATTACGTTCTCATTTGTCTTCTATTATTGAGTTAGTGTCCATCGGTCTTTTTAGTAGTATCTACTTAAACAGTCCACCTTCTATCATCAGAAATATCAAACTCCTGGACAATATTTTTCGAGTGACCCCAAAGATCCTCATAATATAATCCATATTGAAATACCTCAGACCAGATATCATCTTTATTATCAAAGATCAAGGCATAATCGAGTATAAGTAACCCTCCTGCCTGTCACCTCGATACTCGATATTCAATTGTAAAAGACCTTTGGTATACATTCACCACTACTAAAAAGAACGATGCCCAGTGCTAAAGCAATTAAATGCGAAGACACATGCTGGGAAATAGGCCCTTCCCTTGGAAGAGTTAATTAGATTTTAAATAAGGGTATACTATTTGTCAAACTATTTTTCACACAATAAGCAAATGCTCATTTTGGGGTATTAAGGGTTGCCCAATGACCAAGGTAGTATCTCTTGCTTTTTTCTCATCTATTCCCATATCAATAATTAATATCTGGTCTTGAGCATGATTAACTATCTCATTCAGTTGACCCTGCATTCTTATTTTATCTATATCTTTTAAGTAGCAAAAGAATACTGACAATTGCCAATGTTCTCCATATCCTTTAAGGATACGAAACACTTTATAGAGTCTCTTAGGCTCATGGATATCATAAGCAACCAAATAACAACGTTTCATATTCCACCTATCGGGTAGTGATAAAACTCAGTGTTTTAACTTCTCCCGTCAACCATGCGGCAATCATTCTAGCGTGAAGAAAGATCATCCTGCGATAACTCAGGCGATACCCAAAAAATGGATGAGTTATTTCTGTATCCATTCTTCTTCCATAAGCATTAAAAAAAGACTTCCTTCCGGCTGGAGTTAAAAGACATCCTGAAGCACTCCGGATAAAATGACCTTCTGTAAGCTCTCCTTTATTGAATACTGTTAAAGCAATTGAATCTGCTATCAAGGGTCGAAAGGGTTCCATGAGATCACATGCCAAAGCTGGCCTTCCGGGTTTATAGGTATGATACCCCCCTAAAGAAGGTTCTAACCTTGCAGACCTTAACGCAGATACACATTCATTAACCAACATTGAATACCCCATGGAAAGACAGGAATTCACAGGATCTGGCGGAGGCCTCCTGCTTCTTCCATTTACACTAAATTCCTTACCTAAAGGAGTTTTTAACATCTTAGGAAAATGCTTAAAATATAGGGCTGCAGCTTGACCCTCAAAACCTAATAAGCTTTCAAGATGAGTCGATTCTTGGGCTTGCTCGATTAATCTCTGAAGGGAGACAAGTACTTCTTTAGAAAGGGAATCACAATTTCTCATTAACAGTGTTCTTTGATTTGATATCTTCGAAGTTACAATTTGTTTTGATAATTCCAGCTTAATAGCATAATCATCAAAGGCTTTCATTTGTGCTTTTCTAATAAAAACACCCGTTGAATCGAAAGGTTCGATTATTGATATTAATCTTCCAGCAGAAGACATAAAAGAAATAGTGATACCCCGTTCACTCAGGACCTGGATTGCTTGAGTAGTTATTTGAATGGGACCAACCAACATAACACTACTTAACCCAGCTAAAGGAATTTCTTTAATTCGCTCATCATCTTTATTATGAATATGGATGGTTTGTCCCTGGATATTAACTCTTACCCCAAAAGCTTGAACGACTAAATGAGAACCCTCATCACAGGGTGTAAGTATTTGTCTCGGTATAGGTTCCCTATCAGGATTTATAGAATTGGAAAAAGATATCTCATCAGGCAGGCAATATGGCTGAAGCGAACACCTGGGACATTTAGGATCATTCACCAAAGGTTCAGGCCTTTTGCCTGAAGCACATTCATTTATTTCTCTAATAATTTCTATTACTTCCTGCTTTACCTCAGAAGTAATAGGAATTGTAAGATACCTTTTTTCACTTGAATAATATATTCTGCCTTCACTAACCTGGTAACCATTATCAATTAGTAAAACCGATTGTAAAAGGACTTGAACTCTATCAGTAGGCCATACCCCTGGCTGGTCAGTATCCGAAGCTAAACCTACTTCCTTTCTAAAAGGTCTTCCCTTTCGGTATTCAACGGGTATGGCATTTTTTCCATTCAGCTCAACTAAATCCAATTTCCCAGTGTAATCTAAGGATTCATGCGTAAGCCAAAAACTCCTGATAATTTTAGGTTTATTATCCTCCTGGCTAGTACCAGAATCCGTTGATCTTGGCTCCATACTAGGCTGATCAACCTTGTGATGGACATTTAGACCCGTTTCCACATCAGCACTGGATATAAATATACCTTCCACTTCTTCCAGATAAAACAGTCGTGGACAATAGCAGTATTCGGCAATATGCCGGGTTGTCCAGAGCCTTTTATTATCCATATTATTCTTCTATAAGTTCTAATCCAGCTCTTTCTCTTAATATATTGATAACTCTTTTTTCAGTAAGTTCATTATATTCTTTATATGACATCCATTTATCTTCACTGGAAAACTGAGACTGAAGATCTCTCCAAAGATTCATATTATTCTTCATAACTTGGTTTTCCAAACCACTAAACTTAAAATCCCTGAGACATTCAGCACCTTTGTATTTTTTTCCATAAGGAATAACATGGTTACTTTTCGCTTCTATAAGAATATACCACCAAGCTCCCGCCCAATCAGGGTCCAATAATGCTTTTAACCCAATATTGGCAGCAGCATTTAAATCAGCCTGAATCCCTTTTGAAACAGGGGATTCCTTTGATGAAGAAACAAAAATATCTCCACCCTTTCTAGGTATTCGAACAAACTTATCAGAAGGGATTACTTTATCTTTATATCTCTCTCCTAATGACTCATTTAGTTCTATTAAATATTGGTCTAAATTTGATTTTTTATTGGTTGGCTTCATTTGAATAGTTTTTATCTTATTCTGCCAACTAGAGGAATCCTTAAGAAATTCTCTTATATTAATATCGATACATCTAAGCCCAGCCACGCCAGTCCTTGAATCCTGCCTGGATGTATACTCAGGAGATATCTCAACTAAAAGTACATCATGCATTTCACACGCTTCACTAAGGTATTTTTTAACCTTAGAAGATGACCATTGCATTAATCTACGATTTTCTCTTCTTGTCTGAAGCTCATCAGGCCTGTAATGACTCAAGTCTTCAATTACAATAGCCTGGCAAGGTTTACTTTCAGGTGTTAATGGGCGTTTCTTATATCCCTCAATTCCTAAACCAAGAGCTGATTCAACTATCCGGCTAGCTATTTGTTTAACACGTTGTTCTTTCATGCGTTCGAGAGTATCCCTTATTCTTTGGTTAAATCCAGCTGATGAATTATCACCCGGAAGAGGAATGTTCTTAGTCAAATTATCAGGTTCCGGGTGATTTTTATAGGCTTTTGCCAGCTTATAATATCCTTCTATCGCAACTATCCTCCGCAAAGATAGCCCACCCCTATGGGTAATCTGTTTCAACTTGCTTTGATTATTTTTCCATCTTGATGAGCTATCGTTATTTTTATCAAAATACCGGATACCCTTGGGAAGGATTATTTTTTTGATCTCTTTTAGGACTGCAGATAACTGCTTATTATTTTCATCCCATAACTCTTTGAATAAATCATGGATATTTATTCTTGTTTCATTATCATCATATAATTTCCTGGCAGCAGGAAGAAAATACTCAATAATTTTATCTCTATCGCTTTTTCTATTTCCTTCTTTCGGTTTTGGACCTGAGACAAGATGGCTTATGTATTTTTTATACCAATCAGATATACCATCCTCATTCCATTCTTGATTACCCATTAAGGCAGACCATGCTGCAAGGTTTTCGGATAGATAATGGATTTTATCTTCATCGCTCAATGGACTCTTTTGACCACCTTTTCCTGGTTTATATTGAGCCGTCATGGAATAAGAAATACGAGCCAATATTCCCTGCCTATATATTTTAGCTTTAACGATTCTCAGTAGATTTTCTATCATTTCAAGAATGTTATGTCCGGTATCATTATTCAAACAGCTTAATTTACTTAATATTGATCGAAATAACTCTTTTTCATCAGACCTTAACAAGTAGCAAGATTTATCCTCACCTTGAAGTTTTATAGTGAATTGTTTTTCTAATTTTGCCCATGGAGCATCTATTGAATCATCACCAATTCTACGATAGACAGTATTTTTAATTTTCTTATCAATTGTCTTGCATGAATGTTCAAATACTGAATTTTTATCAGGTTGATATGCCAATTCTTCAGTAATCTGTTTTTTAGTTATTGTTTCCCAAATTGCACAGGAAGCTGCATAACGATGGCCTAAATCTACTGACAGTATTCTCATCCCGGCTGGATAACCCGATAATAATTTTTTGGCACGATATCCACGTTTTTGGTTTTCTTTGCTTCTGTTACCGAGATAATTATTATCATTAATATTTTCTTTTAGATATAGCTTCCAAGGCCCTTCGGCTGTTTCCATATCAGGACCAAAGGTTATAAACCATTTACTCTGAATCAAGAATTTTCCATCATCAATCCACTTCATTGATTCTGGATTCCAGTACTTTTCCAACTTTTCCAAAGTTCGCCTGTCAGATTGCAATCTGGCATTCCATTTCTCTTTCAAAAATGGTACTTCCGGCCTTGCATAATCTATATTGCCAATTGAACTTAACCCCATTCGGTCGCTTCTTGGTATTTTGTAAGTTACAGTAGCATCCCCACCCAAGTCTTTCCATAACCGTTTTGATTCCCAAACAAAAGGGGCTAATGTTGATTTCTGTCTAACAATGTCTAGAAGTAACAAAGCAAGAATTCGAGGATTCTTAGGATTCCATCCATTATCAATACGATTTTTTCTAGCCTTATCATGTTTCAACGAAAATATAACCTGTGGATTGGACTTGCCATATTCAACATAAACAGGATGTTTAAAGGGATGGGGATGGCAATAACAGGGTATCTTGAAACGAGATTCATCAATATCAGCAGTACGATATTCACACCACCAATTCAGTATATCAGGTGTTTTATTTCCATCGGGAAGAAGCCATACAGACCTGGCATTGTCATCTGCCAAGTCTTCAAACAATCTGGCATCTCCAAATTTATCTTCCGCAGCTTGAACCACTTTAACTTTTTCTCTTAATGCTTTAGAAGAATCATTCTTCTGCCATTCTTCTAAAATCTGTTTCCAACAAGAGATAGCTCTTGCAGAAATATGATACTCTTCACCTCCAGAGTCATCCCTTCTAAATAGCTCATAATTTTCTAGCCATTTACAGGCTTCACCGTTTTTGTCTATTTCGCATAATAACTTAAAGGCCTTATTCTTTTTCTGGTAAGCATCATGCCTTACTTGCTCATTGATTTTAATCCAAGAGAGGGTTTGACTGATTCTTCGAGCCGCCATTTTTATCATTAATCGTTGCAATACACTCGAAGTTGAATCACCAACCTTTATACTGGCTTTTGATTCTAGTTCGGTTTTTATTCCATCAGCCCAAGCTGGAACAATTACTTTTTTTGTTGTTTTATTTCCTTCATTACAAACCTCAAGAAGATAATCAAGTAATATCTGATTATGAGATTTATCTTTACCCTCTATTCCCTTAGGAATATCTCCATTTTCATCTTTTGAAGAAGGCCATAACTCAAGGTGTACTAATAATTTACGATATCCTACTGAAAATTTAGATGGATGATTAGCTTCCTTAACTTCTGGGGGATATTTAGCTTTTTGAGTAATCAATAATGTATTAGATATATTATTTTTTCTCCATAATTCAATTTCAACTTTCAAGTTGGCATAATCAGTAAAGGTGTTAAAATTCTCTCTAAAGTTATTAATAAATTTATCTTTATTTTCTCCAGCTTCTCTCATTTTATTTGGATTTTTAGTAAAAAGCCAACCATATAATTCTTTAGATTTATTACTAACATCTTTTTCATTCTCCTTGGTTCCTTTTTTATTCTTCGTATTATCTCTTTCACTAGAATCATTAAGAGATAAATCAAGAAAACTAGTATTCAACACATAGCTTAGTATTTTCCAAACTTCATCTTTTGTTGGACAGGGATTCATAGAATAAAATGATTTAGCCCGATTTATCCAGACAGCATCTTCGCGAATATTAGCAATTAGTGAAGGGGTACAATCATCAATCCATTCTTTTATTACAGCTTCATCTTTAACACCTTTGTTCTTTAATATTTCAGTTAATAGTGTTGTTGCCTGTTTTATTTCCATATTCCTTCCAACAGGAATTTCTCTTATTCTAAAGGGGTGATCTCCTGCTGAAAGATTATCTTCCACAGATAGCCAGCCAAGTGCTAATAATCGCCGTCTTCCCATTACAAGAGCTTTTTTCTTCCTATCATCTTTATCTTTATTAAGGTCAAATATACCCAATTCAGGAGAAAGTCCCCCACGCAGGTTCAAAAACAACTCTCCGAATATTTTAGCCCCTTCATTCACTGACCAATGGGTCAAAAATAACCTGTTCCACAAAATAAACTTATCCTGCTCACTCGTAGCAGGTTTTAGGTTCATAGTATAGGATCTTTGAAATGCAGCCATATTTCCCCCTGGAAAGAAGACAAAAATTAAATATGCTCATATTTTAATCACAAATGTATTTAAAAATCAAGAAATGTTACAAATAAGAGATAAGTAAAGATAAGCTTATAAATTCAGGAGAAATACCTTCTGCTCAATAGGTAATCAGTCTTTTGAAACTCATACTCTCCCATTAATAACCGTCAATTGAACCCTTCATCAGGGATATTTCCCCCACCTTTTCACTTCCCAAGCTGACAAGGTCGGAGCCAGTATCGGAACGCATAGAGGTGTCCGGAATGGGAGAGGATATCCTGGCCTGAATATCCCCGGACATGGAATCGGTTCACATCGCAAGCCAGCCAGAGTTTACCCGGCTGATTCAGGACTTCATCAGGGTTTGTGAGGACCAGTTGGATTTTCCCATGAACTTTTTTAATAAGGTATTGGTTCGTTTCCGGGGTACCGGCATAGGTTTCAGGCACCTGGGCCGAATGGGAGCTGACCAATACTTTTTTTCCTTTAGCGGCCTCTTTCAGGAAAGGAAGGAAAGGTTCTACATCTTTCTCCACCAGTTTACGGGAAGAGGTATCCTCGATACCTGCATATAAAGAATCCATCAGGATGATTTCCCGGATTTGCCGGAAATAATCAGGGGATTTAATGATTTCCCGGATAGCCCCATAACCGGCGCTGAAAGATGCCAAAGTCAGGATTTTGATTTTAGGGGGAGTGCCGGGATATTGGGCAGTAGCGGCAGATAAAGTATCGGCCAGAATTTTCCCAAATAAATTGGTATCTGAGGAAAAAGGGATTCGGTAGGAGGAGGATAATCCGGGATAATTGATGGAAACCACGATAGCGGTTCTTTTTTCTTTCGCCATTTCCTGCCGGATAAGCCAGCCGGGGGAATGGAAATGCACCAGGATATCCAATCCTCTTTTATCGGGATGATAATCTGCCGGAAGAAAGATTTCCCCTTTGCCATTACCTTCGGTATCCAGGGAAAAGGGAATCAGTTTTCCTTCCACTTCAACTCGGGCGGGCAAATGCATGGGTAATTCAATGGGAGTCCAGGCCTTTTCAGCCCAGCTCAGGCAGGTAACCCCGGTCAAAAATATGAATAAGCAGGAAAACTTGACCCAATAACTTTTCATCATGCCCCCCTTATGAGGAAAATTCCCTATTATGAACGACCAATGCCATTCGTTTGGCTGTCAGTTTACGGACACCCAGCATTGCCGCTAAAAAAAGAATCAATAGGATGCTTCTCGCCAGAAGCCCGGTAATAAACACCCCTATCAGGATGGATATGGCCATCCCTAATATCATCCCCACTATATTCAAGACCATCATGATCCCGGTTCGTCCCTGATTGGTAATGGGATTAGAGAGTGGCATCTGGGGTGATAAGAGCTGCATACCGTCCGCCATCATTTCCCCCAGCATATAGACAATCCCCAGAATAATCAGCCCATCTATCCCTTTCCCCATAAAACTGAAGAAAACCAGCATTAACAGCAAAATGGGTATAATAATATAAAGGGTAATCGCCATCCGGGCGCCCCAGATAAAACCATCCCATTGTAATGGAAATGAATGATAGATCCAGCTTCCTTTCCAATCTTCATTCATGGAAACCTGTTGATATAACTGGAGAATAATGACAGGGGCATATCCCGCGATGATAAAGATAAAATTCGCTCCGGTTTTGCCGGCCCGAAGGGTTATTATCATCACGACGATCATCACCAGGTAAGGAATAATGACCATTCTCAAACGATGGTCTCTTTTCAGATAGGTTGCCATTAAACCAAAACCGACTTTGCTATGTTCTGATTTCAGCCATGAATAAAACATCCCTGGCTTAGAGGTTTTTATTTTTTCAACTTTCCTCACTTCTGAATCAGTGGCTTGTTTTGAGATACTGCCCAGGTAGAATTTCCCGGTTTGAACTATCCCCAGATAAAGGGCAATCGGGGTAAACAGGATGGCTGCCGCCAGAGAGTAATAATTTACCAGGGTCAGTTCCCCGGCTAATAATGAACAGGCGCCGGCATACCAGCCCATCGGCAAAATCGCCAGATACCACAGCTGGCTGAGTTGGATGTGATTCTGCAGATGAGAGGCCGCCATCATGGGGACTATTTGATACCCGGAAAAAACTATGACCGCTAAACATAACTGGATATACTGCATGATTATTTTCAATCGGGCAGCCGGAATGATCCTCAGCAGGTAAATATAGAAAAAACTCAGGAAACAAAGGACGGTTACCGAAGATACCAAAAAGAGGATGAATATCAAAATACCCAGGGGTGGAAACTGAAGATATTTAAAAGATAAAATCACCGAGGGCAGTAAAACTAACGGGATGGTCAGGATAAGGGTATAACTCAAAATATTGAGGATTTTGGCTAAGGCATACGTATTGGAACTGACCGGCCGGCAACCAATCACAGTATAATCATCCGGATTCAACAGCACGGCTGAATATTCCATTAAGACTGAAAAAAAGGTAAATACCATGGTAAAAGCCAGAATTAAATAAGAATACGAATATAAGTCTTCATATACCATCGCCACGGCAGCCAGAGGAAGGCTCATGACCATAAAAAATATTAACTGGCCCAAGAGTCCAAACTTATTTATCCCTGAGACCGATGAGGTTTTAGCCGCTTTTCGAAATTCCATCTTTAATTGAGTTTTGAATAATTCAAAAAGGATCTCGCTATCCACCTGGTATTGATTAAAGAGTTTATCCATGAATCCCATATTCAATCCCTCAGGTTACTGGTTATTTTCCATAAAACTGTCCACGGTTTCTTTGGCATCTTCCGCATTGGTGATTTCACTAAAAACAGATTCCAGGGATGATTGGTGATGCATGGCCCTTAATTCATCCAAATTCCCCTGGGCAACAATGCTTCCCTTCTGGACAATGGCTATCCGGTCACAGATTTTCTCCACGACATCCAACAGGTGGGAGGTATAGAAGATGGCTTTCCCCTGGGAAGCATATTTCCTCAGCAGCTCTTTAAAAATCATGACCGTATTGGGGTCCAGTCCATTTATCGGTTCATCAAAAAATAAGACCGGAGGATTGGGCAGCAAGGCAGCGCAAATAGTGATTCTTTGTTTCATCCCTTTGGAAAAAGTGGTCATTCTCTCCCGGACATGGGTCTGCATATCAAATAATTCCACCATATCCATGATTTTCTTATCGAGTTTAGCGGTATCTATCTTATAAATCCTGCCAATCAGCAGCAGGTATTCATAAGGGGTCAGCTTTTCGAATAAAGCTCCCGTCTCAGGCACAAACCCAAACTGTTTTTTGGCATCCATCGGATGGGTGGAAAGGTCATATCCATTGATAGTGATGGAACCTTCATCGGGAGTCAGAAGACCGGTCATCATTTTAATGGTGGTCGATTTCCCGGCACCATTAGGTCCCAGGTAACCTAATATCTCCCCGGGAGCCACCTCAAAAGAAACCTGATCGACAGCTTTTAATGAATTATATGATTTTGATAACATCTTAACTTTAACTACTGCCTGTAAATTAGACATAAAGGTATCAAGGCTCCATTATTTTATATAAGTACCGTGGAAATAATCTTAAGCTAACCCTTCTGGGATTACAACTTATTACCAATCAAGGAGTTAGGTTGAATATTATTAATTATTCAGGAAATTTCCACCCCTGATTTTCTGTTCCTTCTCAGTCGTGGCGACTTACTGTTATTTCCTTAAACTTTAAATCAGCTGGGCAGCCCAGCCATTACTGGCTGTAGGCCTAGGAATGGGATTTATATTCGGTATATAGTGAATTTTAGGAATAGGTTAAACGCAATATTGGATAAACATCCCTGTTCCTTCTCAGTAGTGGCGACCCATTGGGTCGCTTAGTCTTAACGCCCTAACCCTTAAATCTGCTGGGCATGCCCAGCCACTACTGGCAGATAAGATTCGAAAAACGTTTTATCCGTCTATTGGACCATTTTGACAGTAATGGTCTAGGGGAAAACCATTAAAATGGTTTTGTCGTCTTTCTATCCTTGGTTATTCCCCGGGCTGAAGCCCGGGGTTAATCCTCTGGTTAGAAGGAGTGGGAATTGTATAGGGGATAACACCTATCTGATAATTAGACAGGGAAGCCATTTTGAAAGCTGTCAAATAACAGGGTATATCCAAGGGAAAGAAATTTAAATTATCAGCTGGGCATGCCCAGCCATTACTGGCAGATAAGATTCGAAAAACGTTTTATCCGTCTATTGGACCATTTTGACAGTAATGGTCTAGGGGAAAACCATTAAAATGGTTTTGTCGTCTTTCTATCCTTGGTTATTCCCCGAGCTGAAGCCCGGGGTTAATCCTAAGAATAATTCTCAAGATAGCCAGGTATTTTGACAGCTGTCAAAAAGGTAACTCTTTCATTTTCAATATTATGATTTTTTGACAGCTGTCAAAATAGTCCCTTGACTCCAGCTCCCAGCCTATATCATCCGACCTGGATAAGAGCCCTTTATCCGGATGATAGGTTCTCCGGAAAAATAAAATCAGTTCCCAATTCAAGCCTTCAGGGTTACACTATTTTGACAAATAGGAGGAGGATTGAAGTGGTTCAGGCATCTCGATTCAACCGAAAATGGTTTATTATTATCCTATTGATCATTCTGGCCTTGGTGTCCCGATGGTATCATCTGTTCTTTAAAAGCGCCTTTGATGATGAGTTTATGCTCATCAGCACCCTTAGCCAACCCCTTAAAGATTTGATTTATTTTTGCTATTCGGATGTGCACCCCCCCTTATTCAGGATTCTGCTGCATTTTTCCATTTATTTTGGGGAGATATGGAATGAATCATTTGTTTTCTTTATCCGGTCAATTTCGGCTGTTTCAGGCATTTTCCTGATTATCCCGATATGGATGTTTTGCGACCGTTATCTGAACCGGGGAGCTGCCATTGTTGCCTCATTGGGAATCATATTTTCAACAGCCCTGATTGAAGTCTCCCAGGAAGCCAGGGTATATTCATTATTCTGCCTGGTTTCAATGTCTTCTTTCTATCTGATGATGGCCTATGAGAACAAACCTTCCCGGGTAAATAGAATCCTTTATGGGTTGGTTACCTTATTGGGTTTATATCTGAACTACTGGATGGTCTTTGTCCTTTTGTCTCAATGGATTTTGTATGTCGGCTGGAAATGGGAGAAAAAAGGGACTTGGGTTTATCTACAGGATATTTTACTGGTGATAGGCGCCTATTCCCCCTGGTTTATTGCCTGGTTCCTTCATCGGTTAAATGAACCTGCCTTCCAAAACAAACTTTTATCATTCATATCCTTTAAACCTTTTTTAATGAAAATGTATGGCATTAACCGGCGGCTCTTTGCCGGATATGAGTCTGATTATCCCTATCATCGGGATATTTTATTATTTCTGGTGATTCTTATTGCCGGGGTGGGAGTATATTCCCTGTGGAAAAAAAACAGAACCTTATGTATCTCGATGCTCTCCTTGATTTTTATTCCCCAGCTGACCGGTTTCATAAAAGGGTTTGTCCTTTATAGCAAATATCTGTCTTTCATTATTCCCATATTGCTTATCTTCGCCGCTTATGGCCTTTCCCAATGGAAGATAAAATACCTGATCCCCCTAGCGGCCCTGCTCATCCTGCTGCAGGTACCCATTTTGCATAATTATTACCAATCAGAGGTAAATCCCTATGTAAAACAGGATTACCGGGGGCTGGCCCTCTATCTGAAGGATAACCTGCAATCCAATGACCATCTCATAAGTTATGGAAACCATTGGATACCTAATTTTTATATGAAATACCCCATCTCCCATCAGCATTATCCAACTCCAATCTCAGGATTTCCGGATGAGAAGATTTTACAGGATATCGATAATCCCCAATTTGACCGAGTCTGGATGACTTACCTGACCTACCAGGAAAAAGAGATTCAAAAGAATGTCTTTACCTATATGCATCGGGACATATTACATCATCAGGAATTTGGTAAAGGTATGCAGCTGGTCCTGCTGGGTGAAATGAAGAGCCGGGAAAACCAGAAAACTTCCCTTGAAAAGGGAAACTGATAGACAGGAAAGAGTAAACTCATCCCTGTTTTATAAAAAAGGGGCTTGTTTACAAGCCCCCTTATTGATCAATTTACAAAGTCGGCCGGGGGATTCTTTTCTCCGGGAGAGGTAATCCCTTCAATTTTTTATGGGGTTCCAGCTGGTACCAATATGCCACACTGGAATAATCATTTCCCTGATTATTGGCATGCCCATGTTCAATGGTGACCCGAATGGATTTTCGGAATCGGATGGGGTCTTCGATATGGAATCGATAGACTGACCATTTTCCGGTCCAGTCGGTTGTATCCTTCCCTAAAGAGATTCCATGATACGGGGTGGAGGTTTCTCCGGAAGGGAATCCCCAGGCTTCACAGAAATAATCCTCAGTCCCGGTTCCATGCAAAGAAGGAGGAAAAGGTTCTCCATCGATGAAAATCATATCATCCCCTTCTCCCCACCATTGATGCCTCTGGGTATAAGCCCCGATATTATCCACACTCAGCGCACAGCCCACATATTGGCCCTGGCCTTTGGCATCCAGGATGACATAATTATCTTTTCCATCCAGATTGGTTTCCTGGTTCCAGGGGCTGGCATGATACAGCTTGGTTTTAACCGCATGGGTGGGCCTTTCCATGTTATAAACCGCATGGAATCTCCCGACATCCCCCGCTAACTCCTCATATTCCTCATAATCCACATAATAATAAAAATTGGGAATCTCCGAATCGCATTGATTAGCAACTTCCACCCTGGCTCCTTTGGCAAAAGGCATCGGGAAGAAACAATTCATGGCAGCATTTTTCCCGACACCCGGAGATTTCATCATATTCAGGGGCAAGGACCAGTAAGGGTTGGCAACTCCATGCCCGACCCCGAAGAAATCCCCCAAGGGAGTTTCCACACTGGGTTCAGTTTCCCCATCCCAATACATTCTTAAGACCATTTTCCTCAGGTACCAGGGATCCAGGGCATTGACTGTTATCCAGATATGATGAATACAGCCCGCTCCTTCCATCTCGGCTAAAACCAGGGTCTCCCCTTTTTTGATTTTCTTATAATCCTGATTGCCGCCCGTCCTGTCCCAGCTGGAAAATCTCTTGCTTCGGGCATCCCGAAGGGTCGCTATGCCCGATAAAGGACTCCCCATGGGCCGGTTTAGTTTCTCAATCATTTTTCTTACTCCATCCTCATGAAATAAAATATGAATCCTTCCATACTATAGAGGTGATAACTCTCAGTCAAGCAGGTTCTATAGTCATAATCATTCTCATTTTCTCACGGCGAGAGACCCACCCTGTAACCATCAGCCTGGGTCCCCCTCCCTTTCTATTCCGATAAAGGCTCCTTTGAAAATGAAAATAAAAATCAGAGTCATAATGAAGGACCCCATAGGAAAATTAGAGAGTTCTAAGGGAGAAAAGAGAGAGAGTTGGAATAAGATAATCCGGTTGGGAGGATGCCGATGGGGGTAAATGCGTCATTTCAGAAACTTAAGCCCCCTTTCTTTTTGACAGCCGTCAAAAAGAATAGGTACCTTCCATCCCGACTCAGAGTTTTCGCGGGTTATCATCTGTCAATTTTGACAGCTGTCAAAAAGAATCAAGGGAAGGAGATTCAGGGAATAAGAACCAGGGGACTTTCCCTCAAGAAAGGAAGCCCCCGGATAGAGTCGATTCAGGGGAGTTACCCCATTTTATTGCCGCATTCAGGGCAGAATTTGGAACCTGCCTGAACTTTAGCGCCGCATTTGGGGCATTCCGGAAGAGTCAGGACCGCTCCACAATGGTTACAGAATTTCCCGGTGCTGGCCGGTTTATTGCATTGGGGACAAAGGGTCTGTTTACTTTCAATTTTCCCAGTAAAGACCTGAGTATTCTGGGCTGCTTCTTCAATATCCTGGACCATTTTTTTGGACCGGGCAGCCGCCACTTCAATTCCTTCCCGGGGAGCGCATTGGGTACAAAGCCCTTCCTGTTCATTATAATCATTTTCACAGACCCACTCTGTACATTTGGGGCATCGGTGAAAATGGCTTTTGGCCTCATTTTGTGCCTGTTCAAAAGCCGCTTCAAATTCTTTACGCCATTCAGGAGACATTCCCTGGTATCGCTGGCTGAGGATATCGGTACCCCTTTCGATGGTGGACCCGATCCGGCCGCCGCCCAAAAGGGAAGTACCTTCTTCAATAATCTGGCCTAACCCTTTGAAAAACCTGGATTTTTTAGAAGATTTAGACTCAATAAATTGGGTTTTATACCCTTCCCGGCAGATGGAACAATAAAAGGTGAACTGGAATCCAGCTTCAGAAGAGTTATCCTCGTAATTATCTGTAAAAGGCTGCAATGGCATGGTTTAACTCCTATCTTTAATAATTAATTCTTGTGGTCATTATAAGGAATCCGCAATATCAAATCAACTTTTCATTTCCGGGGAGGTTCAGCCGCCGGAGCCGGCAAATCAGCTCCACATTCAAGGCAAATCTCGGCAAAAAAAGTAAGTTTTCCGCAGGAAGGACAAGGGATTTCCAATTTCAGCCCGCAATGGCTGCAAACTTTCCAGCCCATCTCGATGGGGGAACTGCATTTTCGGCATCGGAACTCACCCAAAGGACCTTTCCGTCCGCAAAAAGGGCAGAGATTGGAATCAGCGGGAATATATTTTTCGCAATATCGGCAGGGGTGTTTATATCCTGGCATTATGAGTTGACCTTATCCTTTCGATTTTATATTAACCAATAAAAGTTTATTCAAATCCGATTCCCATTGTTCAGGGGAAGAATGGATGACCCTGCCGGCAAACAAAGGCCTGAGCCTCTCCAGAGCGGGGATACATTTTACACTATAACGATAATCCCGTCCCTCGGGTTTTGCCAGGTTTTCATCAGCCAGATAAAGAGGTTCCCTCCTGAATCGGATATCTATCAGGCAATCATTGATCAGTTTCCGGGTCTCTTCCATTTTTGATTCCAGGGATTTGATATCCGTCATTCGTCCATATTCCTCAGGGTCCATGATTCTAAAAACATAGGTTGCCTTATTATCTTCCGAACCGGTCAGAGCTTCCAGGATAATAGAATTACCCGGCCTCTCGGCATTCAAGCTGTAAACAGGGAAAAGTCCCCAGGTATAAACCTGTTCGGCATCTCCCCAGATTCCCCGCTGGATGCCCACTGATAATTTATCAGGAGGCATCCTCAAAGTTAAAGACAGATACTCGGGACCAGAAGCTTTGAAAAGTTTTTCCAGAATTTCCCAAAAACTGACTGAAGCCTCTTGAATCAACATCTGTGGAACAGCGACTCCTTCTTTGAAAAGTTGGGCCAGAGAATAAGTCTCCATGGGAGGCAAATCCGGGTGGATTTCCTTCAACATGGTTTGAATAGATAAAAGGTGGGACTTCAATAAATCAGATAATCTCTGACAAAAAGGAGTATGCTGAGAACCTAATTTGGATAATTCGCAAGAAAGACCCCGATAGCTATGAACCTTCACTGCATAATCTCCGTGAATAATATCCTGAATGGAACCCAGGGGAATGCTTACCGGGCCTTCCCCATAGAGGGGAAAAAAAGCGATACTTTTCGGATAAAGCTGAAGGGTCCCTGGCCCCTGATAACTGACAGAACCTTCAGGAGATTTTAAGATTATCTGTCCCTCACATTGATAAAGGGAAGCTCCTTCATCCGCCAGGAGGTCTGTCAATAAGAGAGTATGCCTTTGGAACGAAAGCTCCCGAATCAAGTCTTCATATTTCAAGCCCAGTTTGGATAGAATCAGCCGGCCTCCGGAGACCAGAGGCAAGATAACCTGATAATCCCCGGATTCCACCTTTTGAAAATCCCGGTAGGAATACAATCGAGGGGAAGACGTGGCTAAGTCCATGAGCCCCAGGACCTCAGCCCCCACTTGGAAGGTCCCTCTGCCCCCGCTGATTTCCTCTTGATGGGAATCCAATAATTGATAAAAACCTTCTGATTCAAAAATCCAGGGGGAACGGTCTGAATTTATCATAAGAATTTTCCCTCAGCCAATAAAATAGCCCATAATCAAAATATAACAACTAAAATAACCATTGAAACTCTAAATCTGATAGGACCCATAAAACTCATCAAAAGCCTTCAGCCAGAGAAAAATACTATTCGATTTTAAAGGTACCGATCATTCCACCCCATCGGCTGCCCAGAGGCACCACCTTGAAATCCAGGGTATAAGCCTCTCCGGGCTTCAGGGACAGGGTAAATACTTTCCAGTGCTGGTTCTTATTGACTGAAAGGACTCTCTCTTTCAGGAATTCTTTCCCGATGGCAACCCCTGCCAGGGTATCTACATTATATTTATCATTGGCACAGAGGTACCAGGAAACTGTTTTTTTCTGTTTAGTATCATTATGGAAGGGGATTGAGAACCTGTATTGGATAGGATAATTTCCCCCAAAGAAGACATGGCTTTTCCCAGAAAGAGGGTCCAAAACCTGCACATCATCCTGGGAAGAAAAATTGTCCACTACTTTATAATCGCATAATTTATTAATAGGGCCGCCCGGAGAATAGCCAAAAGCAATCGAATAACAGCCGGGATTTACCCGGGATAAAGAGAGGGTTTTATCCTCTTTAATCAAATCGGGGAAAAGGGTGATATCCGCTGCATTCCAGGAACACATTCCCCGGCTGAAGGAGGCAAGATAATAAGGTTCCCAGGCTAAGTCGGGCATCTGGGGCAGATGAATCCAACCGGGATCTTTATCTCCCTGCCAGGCATAATCACAGACTTCCAGTTTACCGGAAGCTTTCCCCAGGATAACACCGCTCCAGGGAAAATCCCCTCTTAAATCCTTTTCCTGCCAGAAGGTATATTCTTCTCCCGGCTGTAAGGTCAGGGTCTTTTTCCCATTACCCTTGAGAGCTAATTCCCAGGCAATCCCCTGGTCCCATTGGGTGGTGGTTCCCACCCCATACAGTTCCAGGGTTACCGGAGTTTTTTCCAGATTTCGGCAAGCCAGCTTATAACTGATCTGCCGGCCCAGTTTAGCCACTTCATCTTTCCCATAATAATGGTAAGGATATAACTCGAAATCCTGGCCTGCCGGAAGGGTATCTCTTGCCATCACATAAGCAGGGGTGGTATCTGCCAGAAAGATTTCATGGGTATCTTTTTCAAAGACATGCTCAATATCAGAAACCCAGACACAAGACCCGCCGACCCTCTGAAATTGATAAGCATCCGGGGGAGGAGGATTTTTGCCGGTCCCCTCGGGCAATGCCAGAAATTCTTTAGCCTTCCCCAGTTTCAGAGAGGCTGCTTCGCTATTGGAATTATTAATCATCATCATACCTGCCAATAAAAATATCAATCCGCTATTCATTAGATGAATCTTCATATTTGTCCTCAAGAAGGTTACTAAGGTATTTCGATATTATTTCCGTCTATGGGATAAGAACCAATCATAGAGTTCTGTCCCATTATAAATATCTTCCCAACAATAATGGTCTAAATCAGGGAACAGGGTAAATTTAACATCCCCGCCGGCCGCCTTTACCGCCTCCACCATTTTTTCAGATTCTTTGGGGAGGACAACGGTATCTTGGGCGCCATGGAATACCCAGACCGGGACATCTTTCAATTTATCAGCCATATCGGGATCGCCCCCTCCGCATACCGGGGCAATGGCAGCAAATCTCTCCGGATATTCACAAGCCCAATTCCAGGTTCCATATCCCCCCATGGATAAACCTGTCAGATAAATCCTGTCTCTATCGACCCGATATTTAGATTCAATCCGGGTCAATAAAGCATTCAGCACCTCAGTATCCCAATATTGCTTAAGAGGACATTGGGGAGAGACAGCAATAAAAGGAAAATCTTTTTTCCCTTCCACAAACTTGGGGACTCCATGTTTTTTCACCAGATTCACATCAGTCCCCCGTTCACCTGAACCATGCAGAAAGATAATCAGGGGAAACTTTTCCTGGGAATGTATATAGTTATCAGGAAGATATATCTGGTAATCAAGTTGGTAAGTCCTGGTTATTTTTTTAGTGAAATGAGCCGGAGATTGCCCGGAAATTCGAGAGGGCGGGGTATTGGCCAGCTTCGGCCCTTTTGGAATGTGGGCACATCCGGTTAAAAACAGAGGGACCAGGGTTAAAATCAACCATCGTTTCAACATTGAATATAATTTCCTTTTCTACCAAGTCTTTGAAGCTTAATATCATCCCTAATAATGAGCAAATATGCAACCTTCATATTATCAAGAATTGACCTACCCCTATCCACTTATACATCCATGATAATTTTCCAGGGGGTCCGGGAGATTCCCACCCAGTCAAAAGCCCCCGATGATTCAATCATTCGGAGGCTTTCAAGATTCAAGATACATAATATTTATTCAGATACTTTATGGAGATTCCACATCCAGATTTTTATAGAAGACTCGTTTAGCTTTGCCTTCCTGACGGGGAAGATAACCAATAGGGAAGACATCTCCTTTGGGAGAAAAGCCCAGGACTTCTTTGAGTTTCTTTTCAACCACAAAACCGGTTACATTGGGATTGGCTTCCACATTGATGCGCACATCCCGAACCCCATGGCTTTCTTCAATAATAATCTGGTAATTGGACCCGATTCCGGGGATTTCCATCAGGGCCTGTTCTACCTGGGTCGGGAAGAAATTAACACCCTTGACGATAAGCATATCATCCACCCGGCCCGTAATAGGCGCCAGCCGAAGATGGGTTCGCCCACAAGCGCATTTATCCCGGGAAACAATCCGGGTCAGGTCCCCTGTTTTAAAACGAATGACCGGAAGGGCTTCCCGAGTCAGGGAAGTTACCACTAATTCGCCAAATTCGCCATCAGCAACAGGCTGGTGGGTATCCCTGTCCAGGATTTCCATAATGTAATGGTCTTCCCAGGCATGAATCCCGCTATGATCCGGACAATCCATTCCCAGGGTAGCGACACCCCCGGTCTCTGTCATTCCATAAATATCATAAACTTCAATGCCTAAACCGGACTTGATTTTCTTTTTCATGGATTCAGTAAAAGTCTCGGCACCGAAAATCCCGATTTTCAGGGAAGGGATTTGGGTCCCTTCTTCCTGGAGAACTTCCATAATTCGGATACCATAGGAAACAACTCCGGTTATTACCCGGGTGCCAAAATCCCGAGCCAATTTAATTTGGCGGGAAGTGTTGCCTGCCCCGGTGGGAATCACAAATCCCCCCAGGCTTTTTACCCCATGATAAAAACCAAATCCCCCATTGAACAATCCAAAGGAAGGAGTGATTTGAACGACATCTCCGGGAAGGGTTCCTGCCATCGCCAGGCAGCGCGCCATACATTCTCCCCATTGGGCTAAATCGTTTCGGGTATAGGGCATGACCACCGGAGTCCCGGTGGACCCGGAGGACATATGCATTTCAGAAATATGTTTTTTTTCAACACAACACATCCCCAGAGGATATTCTTTTCGAAAATCTTCCTTATTCATCAAAGGAAGTTTCTGGATATCCTGGAGGGAGTTGATATCCCAGGGATGGGCGCCCACCTGCTGTAATTTTTCTTTAAAAAAAGCATTACATTCATACACATGGTGGATTGTCTTTTTCAACCGTTCCAGTTGAAGTTTCTCAAGCTCCTCCCGGGGAAGGGTTTCTTCTTTTTCATTAAAAAATTGGGCTTTACTCATGATTGGCTTCTTCCCGCTTCAAAGGCTTTAAGGTTAGCCTCTACATATTTAGGTTTTACGGAAGTTTTAATGGCCTGGGTCCAGGAATCCAGAGATAAGTCCAACCCATTGGACATGGCACCCAGCACGATAGAGTTAGCCATTCGGATATCTCCCATTTCCCGNNGAGCCATATCCGCCGCATCCAGATAAACCAGTTTAGGGAAGACTTTTTTCAAACGGGCATCCCCATCAGAGGGATAAGTAGCAGCGCCGCTGGAGACTGTTACCGGAATCACCTGCGAGGTTGAGACAACTGCCAATCCGTCCGTGGCCAGGTAATGGGCCCATCGCAGGGCTTCTACTTCTTCAAAAGACCCCAGGACCCTCGCACTGCCTAAGGCTACCAGGGGGCTGTTGACCTCTTTACCATACCGAATCTGGGCAATCACTGACCCGCCTCGCTGCGCCATTCCATGGACTTCATTGGTTTTCACATCAAAGCCGGCATACATCGCCGCCCGAGCCACGACTTCACTAGCTAGCAGGATACCCTGCCCGCCGACTCCTACAATAACAACACTGATTGTATTAATATCACTCATCATTAATCCTCTTTAACATGGATTGCTTCAACCTGGCAGACCTGGAGACAGAGATTACAGCCTCCGCACAGGAATTCATTGATGCTGGGAGAACCCTCTGCCGCTTCCAGAGCCGGACAACCCAGCTCCAGACATTGGCCGCATTCTACACAAATATCTTTATCAATCACCAGAGGAGGGCCTACCGGTTTTTTTTCATACAGCAGGCAAGGCGCCCTGGAAACAATTAAAGTCGGTTCATCAGAAGCCAGGCAATCCTTCAGGACTTGGGATGTTTTCTCCTGGTCATAAGGATTGATGGTATATATCTTCTTAATGCCGCAGGCTTTCCCAATCTCTTCAATGGAGGCTTCAACGGTGGTATCCCCCATCAGGGTCAGTCCGGAACCCGGGTTTTCCTGATGGCCGGTCATAGCCGTAATCCGGTTATCCACCACAATAATCGTGGAAGCGCCTTTGTTATAGGCAATATTCAAAAGGCCGGTGATCCCCGAATGGAAGAAAGTGGAATCGCCCACGATCCCCACAACTTTTTTAGGTTCGCCTGCTTTATCCATTCCATGAGCCAGAGTAATTCCTCCTCCCATGCAGAGGATGGTATCCATCCGGCCCAAAGGAGGCATCACGCCAAGGCTATAGCAGCCAATATCTCCGGTAACAATCACATCTTCCTGGGCCAGGGCATAAAACATACCCCGGTGAGGACAGCCGGCGCAAAGGACAGGCGGCCGGGCGGGAAGATCGGATGCTTCTGCCACCGGTTTTACTTCCGGCAATTCCCTGCCTTCCATTTTGGCTTTTATGACTTCCATGGCATTGGGGGAAAGCTCCCCGATCCGGGGGACTAAATTCTTGCCTTCACAAGTGATGCCCATGGCTTTCACATGCTCTTCAATAAACTCATCCAGCTCTTCGACCACCAGAAGCCGTTTAACACCGCCGGCAAATTCTCTGATTAATTTATCCGGGAACGGGAAACTCATTCCCAGTTTCAAGACCGAGGCCTCAGGAAAGGTATCCCTGACATATTGGTAGGTAATACTATGGGTAATGATTCCCAGTTCTTTATCCCGCCATTCAAGGCGATTGGCAGGAGAGGTTTCAGAAGCTTCTTTGAGTTTTTCCAGCCGGTCTTCCAACCGGACTCTCATCTGGCGGGCCCAGGCCGGGATGGGAACAAACCGGGGAGGATTTTTCTCAAACCCGATTTTATGTTCGCCCGGGGTTCGGTCCTTCATTTCCACCATGCTTCGGGAATGACTGACCCGGGTGGTGGTGCGGAGAATGACCGGGGTGGTATATTTCTCAGAAATATCCATGGCCATCCGCATAAAATCTACACATTCCTGGGAATCAGCCGGCTCAAAAACCGGGATTTTCGCAAACTTGGCATACTGCCGGGTATCCTGTTCATTCTGGGAAGAATGCATCCCGGGGTCATCTGCCACACAGGCCACAAATCCCCCGACGGCCCCGACATACGCAAAGGTCATTAACGGGTCCGCCGCCACATTCAAGCCCACATGTTTCATGGTAGTAATACAACGGGCCCCGGTGAGTGAAGCTCCGACTGCCACTTCAAAAGCGACCTTTTCATTGGGGGACCATTCACAGTAGAGGTCTTTTTTATATTGAACGATGTTTTCCAGAATCTCAGTGGAAGGCGTTCCCGGATACCCGGTGGCAACCTTAACGCCGGCTTCCCATGCCCCTCGGGCGATGGATTCGTTGCCTGATAATAACTCCTTCAAGTGCATACCTCCTGAGGGAATAGCCAGACCATAAAAAAACCCTTTTTATCCCTCTCTGATACCAGAAAAACCCTTTTCTTCCATTCCGAAAAGGGAATTTCGGTACAAATATAGTTTATAGTTTCTATGATTTTATCATATACCTATTGGAGACCGGAGAAAAGGCTTGACTGCCGGAAGGGTGGAATTTCATCCGGAAATTGCATATCACTAAGGATATTAAGCCTGTATCTAAAGCAACTCCGGCTCAGGAAGGCTGTCCGGGAATCCTATTGGATGGAGACTGATCCCAGTTATTGATATGGATTTCCCGGGTGGGAAACGCAATGGTGATATTTTCTTCTTTAAACTGATGATGCAGGGCTTTAATAAACTCATGTTTCAGGATATATTGGGCCTCAAAATTGACCACAGAAAGAATCACCCGAAAATTAATATTAGAATCGCCAAAGGTATGGAATCTAATAATCGGGTCATAATGGGTGTCCGCTCCCGGCACTTGATGCAAAACATTGATAGCCACTTCTTTGGTTACTTTTTCCACTTTATCCAGGTCGCTTCCATAACCGACTCCGCATTCAATGATGAAGGTGTTGTTCTTATCCGCCAGGACGTAATTGGTAACCAAACTTTGGGATAATTTGGCATTCGGGACAACAATGACATGGTTCCGGTAAGTACGGATTTTAGTGCTTCTCCAGCCAATGGTTTCAATAAACCCTTCATCCCCCGATTCCAATCGGACAAAATCCCCAATCCGGAAAGGCTTGTCCATAATCAGGTAAAATCCGGAAAAGAAGTTCGAGAGGGAATCCTGCAGGGCCAAAGCTACCGCCAAACCGCCGATGCCCAAGCCTGTGATTAAAGGAGTAATCTCCTGTTTAAATTCCAGTAATATCTGAATTAAAGCCGCTACCCAGATGAGGATATTCACAACTTTTCGAACAGAGGGAATAAACTGGGTATCGACAGGGCTGTCGGTCCGAATCGCCGAATTGTGGGCATATAAATCCAAAGCCGCCCGAACCAACCGGGTTAGTATAAATGCTGCCAGTAGGGTCCCCAGAGCCAGGAATATCTGGTTAATAGGGCCAGTATAATGATGGAGAATCTTCAACCTGGAAATGGTTATCCAGATTCCAAAAGTCAAAAAAACCAGGGACACCGGAGTTCTTAATCCGCTAAAAAATACCTGCATCACTTCATGGGATTTCCCTGTCAAATTACGCAGGACATAATTAAAACCATACCGATGAAAAAGCCAAAAAGCCATCCATGCCAGGAAGATTATCCCAAGAGAGATCAAGCTTTCAGATATCCAAAGAGGAATAAGTCCTCCCGTTGCCTGATGTATGGCAGTGTCTATTGCCACGGGAGCTGTCTGGATTTGTAACGATCCAAAACGGGTTAATAATGATTCAAACATTAGCGACCTCCCTGGGGTAAGTAATATCAATACTAATGTAACACAAGCATCAGGTTCAGGTTAATTTCCCTGCCAAAATCTATTCTATATTACCTTAAAATCATCCCTATTTTGGACTTGAATTCCTCTCAGGTGTAAAATATTTTCTAAAAAACATTTCATAAATATAAATCAATTATCAGTGAGGCAACCACCATGACCATTTATCTAGGGGGAATCATTTTACTGGTTCTTTCGTATTTTACCTGGGCAAAATATCTGGAAAAGATACTCGACCTGAATCCCGAAAGAAAAACTCCCGCCTATACTCAGGGAGATGGAGTGGATTATGTCCCCCTGCCCACCTGGAAAGTTTACTTGATTCAGTTATTAAATATAGCCGGATTAGGCCCCATCTTCGGCGCATTACAGGGAGCCTTATGGGGTCCGGCTGCCTACCTTTGGATTATTTTTGGCTGCATCTTTGGAGGAGCCGTCCACGACTTTGTCGCCGGGTCTATCTCCCTCAAGCATAAAGGGGCTTCTCTCTCTGAAATTCATGGCATTTACCTGGGGAAAACCATTCAAAATATTATGCGGGTTTTTATTGTTGTTTTGATGGTCCTGGTAGGGGTAGTCTTTGTCAAAGGTCCCGCAGACCTTTTATACCTGCTGACCTCAAAACAAGGCTGGGTCATCAACGAATATTTCTGGGTATTTATCATCTTTGCCTATTATCTGGCAGCAACCGTTCTCCCTATCAATCAGATTATCGGACGCATTTACCCTTTATTTGGAATCGCCTTGTTGTTCATGGTCTTTGGGGTAGGAATCGGGATGATGGTAGAAGGTTACACGTTGCCGGCATTTACCCTGGAAAACCTGCATCCCAAAGGAGTACCTATCTGGTCAACCATGTTCATTACCATTGCCTGCGGCGCNNCCTCTCCGGATTTCATGCGACTCAATCCCCAATGATGGCCCGGTGTTTAAAAACAGAAAAACATGCCCGCACTGTTTTTTATGGCGCCATGGTTTCAGAGGCGATCATTGCCATGGTCTGGGCAACAGTCGGAATGGCCTTTTACAAAGGAGGAACTCCCTCGCTGGCAGCTGCTCTGGCAAATGGCGGACCTAATGCAATTGTCTATACATCCTGTACTGCCCTGATGGGAATTGGCGGAGGGTTATTGGCCATTCTGGGTGTGATTGCCTGCCCCATTACCACAGGAGATACGGCATTCCGGGCAGCCCGGCTTATGCTGGCAGAAATCCTTAATCTGGACCAAAAGAAAACCGTACGCCGATTTTACCTGGCAATCCCCTTGTTTGCAGCGGCCATTGTCATGACCTTTACAGATTTTGGGACACTCTGGAGATATTTCGCCTGGAGTAATCAGGTTCTGGGGACCGTCACTCTCTGGTCATGCTCCGTCTATTTGTATAAATATAAAAGCCAACACCATTGGATAACGACTCTTCCTGCTTTGTTTATGACCGGGGTAACCTCCACCTTTATCCTGACCCAGCCTATCGGGTTTAATTTAAATGCTTCTACCGGGAACTGGCTGAACCTGGTATGGATGGTAATTCTTTTGGGGGTCTTCCTGGTCTGGGGGACTCAACATGCCGCCAGAATCCCGGTATTAGAAATCAAGAAATCCGAATAAGACATCCCTCTATGGGTTCATAAAGAAAAGCCCTGAGAAAAGATTACCTCTCAGGGCTTTTGTTATTTCCAGTGAATCATTCTTCTACTTTTTTTATTCCATGGGGTAAAAATCTTTTTTCAGTCCATCCGGAGACAAAGTAAAAATGGTGTACCCAATTTGTTGCCCCTTACCAATGGCCCAGGACATGGCTCCCTGGGTATAGACAGTGATACCTGTACCATCAGGATCGGTTACCAGATGGTTCCCATGCCGATGTCCACAGAGGTAATATTTCACCTGATGTTTTTGCATCACATCGATAATCTTTTTTCGATAATCCTCTCTGATATTGAAATAATCTTTTCCTTCCCCAGATGAATTAATAAATAAAGGCGCATGCCCGCAGACAAACTTATGCGGGACATTTTTATTTTGGGTAAAGAATTCATCCATTTCCTTCAACTGATTTTCCGACTCTTTCAGAAGGGAGGAATCTTTGGAAGCATAGGTAAAGGTATTTAACACAAAAAAAGCGGCTGATTTATGGACAACTCCATAATAATCCTTATTTTCAGGACCTCGGCCGAATCCCTGCTGAAGATATAATTTCAAGGTAGCCTGGCTGGGGGCATTATCCACATCATGGTTACCGGGAACCGGATACCAGGGCATTGAAGGCTTCATCAGGCTTTTGAAATCGGCATATTGTTTGGCATTAGCCGTATTCTCAATCATATCTCCACTATGGACAATAAAATCGATATCTTTTCGTTTATTCATATCACTGATGAAGGTTCTCAGCCTGTCAGCCCGGTCTCCGCAGGACTCCTGGCTGAGAGTCGTCATAATATGGGTATCAGAAATCCAGGCAAATGAGAAAGGTTTACTCTGGACACCTTTCCCCTTAACGCCCATGCCCAGGGAGATACTGGTGAGCAGCATTAGGCCTGCCACCATCACGACTTTTGATAAATACAATTTTCCTGCTGCATGAGCAGCATTAGGATTCTGGAAAAACATGACTAACTCCTTTGATAAGATTGAAATTAATTAGAATAGGAAGGATTGATACTTTGTTCCGAAAATATCCAGCCATTGATTCAAAAACCTCTGCTGGAAGAATATCAATTTTAACTTTTCCTAAAACCGGGAAATAATATCTTTTTTCTTTTCCTGATATTCGTCTTCACTCAAGATGCCATTATCTTTAAGGTTTTTGAGTTGAACTAACAGAGAGGATAAATCCCCTTCGGCTGAAGAGTTGTTGGGAGAATCTCCCGAAACAGCGCCGGCCAATATGGCATTTTTAAATTTCTCAGGTCCGGGGACATAATCCAGCAGGGTCATTCCCTGCTCACTGGCAGTTTCCAACCGGATTTCTCCATAGTTTAAGAACCTTCCCCCAGGAGTCTGCCGGTAATAGACATTATTAATCTTGGAAAGGGAGGATTCAAAAGAGACTTTATTGATGATTCCTTCCTGTTTAATGACCCTTAAATTGGTTACCCAGTAAAAGGTATGTCCTCGAACCAGTAATTTCCAGCCAAACTTAACCAGACTGGGGATGATCAATAACAGGAAAAGATACCCCCAAGCTCCCAGATAACGCGCCAGGATGAAAGCCAATACCCCGAAAATCAGGGTGGAGAATATCACTATCAATATGGAATTTACCAGAATTATCCAATGGGGATTGGATTCATAACGGATGTTTTCACCCGGTTGAAAGAAATTGTTTTTATTATTTATCATAATGCCCATCATAGATAAAACACCCTAACAACGTCAACCAATCAGCCATGTTTTCCCGAGAAATCGCCAGGAAGAAGAAAGCTGACCCTGAGGTTTTATAAACCAGCTCTTGCATGAAATGGGAGTTCGGTAGAAAATAGTTAATCTTTTAAAATCAGTCAATAATCTGAATATCAACCAAAAAGTCATGAATGATGGTATTATTTTGTTGTTTTCATGCCTTAAAATAATGATTTCAGGTGGGGGTAGCCCATGGCAAAACAGAGTTTCAATAAAGAACAACGTCGTTATATCAAGTCGAATTACAAGTCCCTTCCCATAGAGGAAATGGCCAAACAGCTTAAATGCGACGTGAAAGATGTAGAAGAAGCATTAAAAGAGATGGAATTATTTGATGAAGGTCCCATTCACAAATCCCTTCCATTAAGACAATTAAAACGAGAGGACTGGCTTTGGGGAATACCGGCCTTTTTACTTCCAGTAATCATCTTCACCCTGACCTTGTGCCGGACCTTATATGTCGGGGACTCGGGAGAATTTTCAGCCCAGGGTGCAGTTCTGGGAATAGCCCATCCTCCCGGATACCCCATGTGGGTCTTGATGCTAAAATGCGCCGTCATCCTTTTCAAACCTTTCTTTACCCATGAAGCGGCCCGAGGGGCTTTCCTTTGCGCATTAGTGGCCGGCTCTGCCACCTATTTCCTATATGTATTGCTATTAAAATTATCCCATTACAGGACAGTGGCATTGACCGGAGCCCTGATATTTGCTTTCGGGTATCATTTCTGGTCTCAGGCCCTCTTTTCAGAAGTTTTCATTCTGAATGTATTTTTCACTGTTGTAACTATGCTCTTGATGCTGGTCTGGAGTGAGACCCAAGAGAACAGATATCTTCTGGCGTTATATTTTGTAACTGCTCTGGCCATGGCCCATCATAACCTTTTCCTGGTCATGCCGTTGCTTTATTCCTATTTTATTGTCTGCACCTTATACAAAAAGTGGGGAGTCAAAAAAGAAATCATCTATTTCTTCATTTATGGTTTTGTGGGTCTGCTTCTTTACCTGATGGCAGAGGGACTGGCAAATATAATATCGTTGCTGGTCATCCGACAGCCTCTTCCCCCCAGCGATACTTTCGGCACCAAGTTTGTGCTGGTCATTTTGACCTTCGTTCCTTACACCCTGGCTTTCCACTGGTGGCATAAAAGGGATAAAACCTGGATGTATGCCACCTTGTTATTTATCCTGGGACTCAGCATGTATCTGTATATTCCTATGCGGGTAACCGGAAACCCGGTAGCCCAAATGCCAATGGAAGAACGAAGAAATATCAATATCCAGGCTTATAACAATCCGGCAATGAGCTGGGGATACCCGGAAACGGTTGATGATATTTACAACCATATCTCCCGCCGACAGTACGGCCCTTTAAGCCCTATTCCCCGAGTAACCCCGGCATTTCTGGGCAGCAAAGCCATTTTAGGCCCCTGGGATATCGTGCAAGAACAGTTTGCTGAATATTGGATTTATTTCTTCCGCCAATTTGGTTCTTTTATGCCTCATTACAAGAACCAGACCCTGGACCATTTTAACCGCCAATTTTTACCGAAAGACGGGCATTTTAAAGGTGTTCAGCAAGGATTGATTTATCTTTGGACCCTTGTCTGGGTGTCCTTGATGTTACTGGGAATTCGAAGATTATTCCAGCAAAACGGCAAATATTTCATGCTGTCACTGGGAGCTTTCCTGATGTATGGACCCGGTATGCTGGCTGTCTTAAATTATCAGACGACCAATCACTCTATGTATATCATTGCCCGATTCCTGATACCCAGTTACCTGATTGCCTCCATCTGGATAGCCTTTGGCACTCAGCAGATTATGGAATGGCTGAAATACGGATTCAAAATGACCGGTCTTCCGCCCCTGCCAGACTCTGATGCCAAAGCCAATGAACCGGAAGCAGGCAATCAAAAATCTTCTAAAGGCCTGTCTTTCCCCCTGCCGGTCCGGTATGCCGGTTGTGCCTTAATGATGGCCATGCCCATTGTTCCTCTCAGCATGAACTATTGGCATCAGAATTTGAGTAAAAACAATGTAGCCTATGATTTCGGAATGAATATTTTGAACTCTATCACCCCTGAGTCCAAGATATTTATCATTGGAGATAATCCGACCTTCTCGTTGGCTTACCTTTCTTATGTTGAAAAGAAATTCAAGCCTGAACAGATCTATGATGAAGGGGAAAACCTTTTTGTGCCTATCTATGATTTTGGCCGGGATAAATTCAGAATTCCACCCTGGGACCATAATCGATTGAAAGATATCGGCAGAGCTAAAGTCACCATTAATTCCAAGACTCCGGTTTACTATATGAGTGTTCAGCAGACGGATCCCCCTAATGAGGACCCGACCCGTTATGTCGATTATCCCGAATATACCCGGGTTCGCCAGCTTCCTTCGGGAATTGTCTATCAGGCAGTTCGTCCCGGCGAGGCTGAACCGGATTACAATGCGACTCTCCAGAAAATGAAACCGCTGGATCCTTACTTCTATAATATGAGTACGGATTATTACACCCGGGAACTGGTATCCAATTATCACTTCCTGCTGGGACGCGCTTATTACCAGCTGGCGGAACAGGCAGCCGACCCCGCAAAAAAAGCTGAAATGAAGAAAGTGGCCTTTAATGAATTCCAGAAAACCAGTGAAACCGGCTGGGATCTGGATAATATGCATATCAACCTGGCGAATATCTATCGGGCTGAAGGGATGAATGACAAGGCTATTGAAGAGTACAACAAAGCCATTGAGACTCAGCCTCGAAAAGCCATTTCATATTTCCAGCTGGCTGACCTTTATCGGGTAAATAATCGGCCGGAAGAAGCCATCGCAAAACTGAGAAAAGGAATCTCCCTGAGCTTTTATGATGCTCAGGCTAATGACCCCACCGCCCGTTATCTTCTGGGGATATTGGAAGTTGAAATAGCCAATAAAATCCGTGGAGAAAGAGATGCCATGCTGGTAACCGGTCCGGATAAGGCTAAAATGAACACCTACCTTTCCGAAGCCGTTCAATATTTACAGGATGCCATTGGCGGGCAGCCGGATAACTATTCCGCTTACCAGAACCTGGGTGAGGCTTATTATCATCTGGGGGATTATGAAAATGCGGTCGCTATGTGGCAAAGAACAGTTCAAATCAATCCGGGATTCTATCCTGCCTACATGAATCTGCATGTTTATTACCGGGATAAGGCTAAAAACGTGGCCAAGGCTCAGGAATATTATACCTTGGCAATGAAGGCAATGCAGGCCTCCGGAGGCCAGGTGAATATGCCTGGAACTCTTCAAAAACCACCGGTAAAAAAATAATCTATCCTCATCCAAAGAATCACTGAATCTTAAAAAGGAGTTTCCTGGCTGACAGGGAGCTCCTTTTTTTTAGAGTTTGGGGGAACCTTCCATAGAAGGCAGGCTGTTATGTTAGAATCGGGAAAGGGCCAAAACCCTTTCCGGTTATCTGAAGGAGGTTCCAAATGGCAGAAATTAAAATACCTGAAGGATCAAATCCCCATGCCCTGGATGAGGTTTTAAACCAGTTAAAAGAAACGGCAGGACTGAAAAACCGTAAGGAAGTTATTGAACTGATTATCCGGCTGGCAGTCCAAAGAGCCAATGTAGTCTGCCCCAAATGCGGACATCAGGCCAATTGTAATGATTGTATGTCCCCTGAGCAATTAGCTGACCAGATTTTAACCAATCTGGATTCCCATTAAGATGGTTTAACCTTTCGCAAAATAAAAGCCCCGGGTCCTGATGGACGGGGCTTTTTTTGTCTAGGCCATACGACTTTATCTATTTGAGGGTTTGTACGAACTGTTTTAGCCGGTGAACCCCTTCGGCTAGATTTTCCATGGAATTGGCATAAGAAATCCGCAGATAGCCTTCAATACCCTGCCCGAAATCAATACCCGGGGTCAGGGCAACGCCTGCCTCATGCAGAATACGGTTTCCAAACTCCATGGAATTATTCGAATAGCGTTTAATATTCAACAAGACATAATAAGCGCCATCGGGTTCATATCCTATAGCAAAACCAGCCTCTCTCAGGGCAGGAACAATAAATTGACGGCGTTGGTCATATATCTGCCGCATTTTTTCTGTTTCCGGTTTAGCCTGTTGCAGGGCCACCAATCCGGCCCATTGGACAAAAGCATTGGCACAAATAAAGAAATTCTGTTGCAATTTCTGAATCGGGCGGATAAATTCTTTAGGCATAATGGCATACCCCAAACGCCAGCCGGTCATGGCATACCGTTTGGAAAACCCATTCAAGACAAAAGCCTTATCAGTATATTCCAGGATTGAATGCTCCTCCACCCCATAGGAAAGCCCATGGTATATCTCATCAGAAATGATGTAAGGTCCCAGTTGCGCTATAGATTGCAGGACCTCACCACTTTGAACTTTACCGGTCGGATTAGAAGGCGAATTTATCAGGATGGCTTTGGTCTCGGTCGATATATGCTTTTTCACCTGTTGGCTGTCATATAAAAACCCATTGGCTTCGGTTACTGGAAAGAAATCTGAGACACCTCCAAAGAAATTAATAATATTGGGGTAACAGGCATAATAGGGATCGGAAAGCAGCACATGGTCTCCCGGCTCCAGCAACGCAGCAAAAATCAGCAGCAAGGCTGGAGAAGTCCCTTCAGTCACCACAATCTGGTCGGGTTCGATATGGACACCATAGGTCTCAGCATAGTCTTTGCAGATGGCTTCTCTTAGCTCCAGGAGACCCAGGCTGGTTGTATAATGAGTCATTCCCTTATCCAAAGCTTCATGCACTGCGTCTATGACACATTGAGGAGTTGGAAAATCAGGCTCCCCTAATTCCAGCCGGATAATAGATTTTCCCTGCCGTTGGAGTTTCTGGGCCTCTTCCAGGACATCCATGGCAATAAAAGGCTTGATATCATCAGTACGTTTGGGGGTCACAATCCTATCCTTTCTCGTTGGCCGATTGAGCCTGATAGGAGATTCCTCTTTCAGACTCCAGCTTATCCATAAGTCGAAGGGTCCTTAACTGGGTTCCTTTTTGGCCTAGATGATAAACCGTATCAAAAAACAACTCATCAGAAAAAATATAATCATCCGGTTTCCCCAGAAATTTAAGTTCTAATTCCCGGCTAAGCAGACTCTCCAGATGTTGAATTGATTTTCTATTTTTATTATATTCGCTTTGAGCATACCCTGGATATGCAAAATAGACTTCAGCCCCTTTTAATCGGGCCTCTTGAGAAAATTGATTCAGCAACCGGGCGGGAGCCATATCAAAATTATCGGGCAAAGGATAATTCCCTTTACCGAAACCGGGGACCGGCAGATTAAAATGATAAGTAGCATCTCCATAGGCATTAAAGGCTTGCCGATAATCCAGTTTTTCCTTGTCTATGGGAAGTTTTTTCCGGAACCCGAATCTATGATTGACCAGGTAACCCAGCCGCTTCTGAGCAAATATCGGGAGGTATTTTACTGTTTCTTTATATTGGGAGATTGAATCCAGATACTGGAGACTCTCCGGAGAATAATACAGGACTTCTGCCAGGGAAGAACCCTGCCCATCCAGTAAATGGTAGGCTCCCAGAAATTGTTCATATTCAGGAGAAATGACGATGATATCCCCTTTCCCAATCCAGGGGCGGACCTGACTCAACATAAGGCGAAGCCCCAACCCCCCATTCAGCCCCATATTGACCGCCGGGAGATGGTAATATTCCGAAAGCTGTCTGGCACTTACTCCATAACAAATATTGGATCCGCCAATCAGGATGATTTTGGGAGAACCTGACTGATGAAGATGATCATATTTCCGCAGTATCTCGGCATAAAAATTCTTTTCTACGGGAGGAATATACAGAATCACACCCATCCCGCCTGCAACCAGGAATGCCATCAGGATTATATTGAACAGGAATTTTTTCATATCGGTTAAAATTGAAAATAGATGAATTGCTGGGGTGCCATGCTGTAATTACCCAGCAGGATAACCCCCATCACCAGACCATAATAGAATACCCAGCGGACCCACACTGGTTTCTGGGATAATTGCCATTTCAAGGCACCTTTTCGCTGGGCCAGGTGGGCTATTTCCAGCAGTAGAATGGTTCCCAACGCCAACAGATATTCCTTCCGGCCAAAAGGGACTCCGGGAGCCATCAGCAGATGGACAATACTGCCCAAATGCCCTTCCAAGGCTAACTGTAAGCCCTCCCCCAACCCTTGGAATATCCGTTTGAAGACCAGGATCGCATCAGCCAGGCTGGAAGCCCGGAAAAAGACCCAGGAAAAACATATCAAAGTAAAAGTCGTTATGACTTGCAACCCCTTATGCAGCTGGGGGAATTGCCCCAACCGGGTTAATTGAACCAGTTTCTCCCGCCAGGACCGGGTCAGGAGAGACATCAACAGGTAGAATCCGTTTAGCCCTCCCCAGATGACATAAGTCCAATTGGCTCCATGCCACAATCCACTCACCAGGAAGGTTATCATTAAATTCATATATAAACGGCTCAGGGACACCCTGTTCCCTCCCAGAGGGATATAGAGGTAATCCTTAAACCAGGTGGATAGGGAGATATGCCATCGTTTCCAGAATTCCGAGATGCTTTTGGAAAAATAAGGCCGATTGAAATTTTCCATCAATTTGAAACCCATTACCTGGGCGGCGCCGATGGCGATATCTGAATACCCTGAAAAATCACAATAGATTTGATAGGCAAAAAAGAAGGTGGCGAGCAACAATTGCAATCCATGGCTGCTGGCCGGGTCACCGTAAATCTGATTCACATAGACAGCCAGCCGGTCTGCGATGACTACTTTTTTAAACATCCCCCAGGCCATTCGTTTCAGGCCGTTGGCAACCCGCTGGTACTCAAAATAATGCTTTTCATAAAACTGGTGCAGCATATGCTGAGGCCGTTCAATTGGACCCGCTACCAGCTGGGGATAGAACATGACATAGAGGGCATAGATTCCAAAATGGTGCTCAGCCTTTTGCCGGCCATAATAAACTTCAATGACATAACTAAGGCTCTGGAACGTATGGAATGAAAGCCCGATCGGCAGAATCAGGGATAACCCTTCCAACGAATAATTCCAGTGGAGCCAGCGAGCCAACCCGGCCATATTCGCATTGAAAAAGTTGAAATATTTAAAGATAAACAATACCAGGCAGGTAGATAGGATACTGGTAATCAACCATATTTTACGGGTTTTCCCGGCCGTTTTCTCAATCCATATCCCGGCAAAATAATCTATCAGTATGGTAGTGAACAGCACCAGGATATAAACAGGAATAAAAGCCATATAAAACAGGCAGCTGGCAACCAACAACATCCCCCATCTGAATCGATGAGGCAATAAAAAATACAACAAGGTTACCAGGGGGAAATAAATCAAAAAATCCAATGAATTAAAAAGCAACCGAAACCCTCGTTATCTGTTATCTAAAGAATGAGGCTCGCATTGACGCCCGCTGTCCCAGGGAAAAACATCAGATATTGCCAGAAAAAGATATCACTTTTCCGTCTCCTGATTTTCGACATTTTACCATAAATAAATTTTCTCCTGCTGATCTCCCAATAAAATACTCTTTATTCAAATCCCACATGGCTTTATAAAGGGAACCAGACCCAGGCTGTAACCATCAGCCTGGGTCAAACTCCGAAAAGAAACCGGTTCGAAATGACAAGAAAAGGGGGGTGGCGGTTACTCTGAATGGTTAAGGCTAGAGTTATAGGCCTTATGCAGGATTCGAATGGAAGCTCCAATCGTTCCATCAGTGGGGTCATTCTGAGTTCCCAGGATATCTTTGCCTCTCAAGGTAAAGCAGGTGCCATCAGGCTTATCCAATGCCGGGAATTCAAAGCCGATTCGGGAAACCGGGATTTTACCGGTTGCTTGAAAATAAAGGGTACCCAAAGCTCCGGAAAGATAGCCTGAATTGTTACGAGACTTCATTTTTAAAATAAAATCTCCCGTTGAATCCACACTTTTATCCTGAATCAGTATCCAATTTTTCAGAAGTTTATCCTCCAATTGGATATGGGTATCCGCAGGCCCGGAGATAAATGTAACAGCATCCGGGTCATATTTCACCCAAAGGTTTATCTCATCACAGGGAATCCCCTGAGGATTATTCAAATAAAGGGTCAGGGGGAAAATACTACCCGGGAGGATTCGATTGGTCAAAGGGATAAAATACAAGGTGGGATAAACCACCAAAGGTTTTACCGGCTTATCGGGGCGAGTCAGTGTTGTGGGGTTTGCCAGAGTCGTATTGACCTGAAGTTGAGGCTGAAGAATAAACTCCCGATTGACAGAGACATTTAATTCCTCCATATCCCCATTATCGGTCGAACGCTTAACATCCAGATTTACCTGAGTACCCGCTTTCCCCCGTATTTTAGAAACCGCTTCATTCATATCCATGGAAGCCACCGGTTCCCCATTGATCTGGGTAATTCTATCTCCGGGTTTCAGTCCAGAACGAGCGGCCGGAGTATCTGGAAGTATCCCATGAACCTGGATATAGTCTTCTATCTTAGAAATCTCCATCCCCACTCCGCCAAATCCCCCAATATCTTCAGCAAAACCAAAGCTCCAGAGGCTCCCGGCAATCAACATCGCAACCAGTATTAATTTATACAGATATTTTTTTATATCCATGGATTAAATCCCTTATCTTCAGCCATTCTCGGATAATTACCTTCTAAAATCAAGAGATACTCTCCAGAAGGGGTTTCTTGATGACAAAACCCTCCTATAGAGAGTTAATATAGACGTAAACTCATTTCTTCGCTATGATTTATTGCATTTACAGGAAGTTACGGACAATGTCCACATTAGTCATTATTCCAACATATAACGAAAAACAAAACATTATACCTTTAACAAAAGAAGTCCTTGGGCTATCCAATGATATTCATGTTCTGGTGGTAGATGACAATTCACCCGATGGAACCGGTGACTTGATAGATGAAGCCTGTAAGACCAGCTCCAGGCTGCATATCCTCCATCGCCCAGCCAAGATGGGTTTGGGTACCGCGTATAAGGAAGGCTTTTTCTATGCCCTGGAAAACAATTACGACAGGGTCATCACTATGGATGCGGATTTTTCCCATCAACCCCAGTATATCCCCCAGTTGATCGATAAGAATCAATTCTTTGATGTGGCCATTGGCTCCCGGTATGTACCCGGGGGAGGCACTGTCAATTGGGGACCCCATCGGAAGCTTATCAGTTTCACGGCCAATTTTATGGCACGGATGCTGCTGGGATTAACCGCCCATGACTGCACGGCAGGGTTCCGCTGCTACCGGGATGATATTCTCCGAAAAGTGGATTTTCAGGGAATCAAATCCGAAGGGTATTCCTTTTTAGTCGAGATGCTTTTCAACTGTGTCAAAGAAGGAGCCCAAATCGGGGAAATCCCCATTATTTTTGAGAACCGGGTGGCTGGCAAATCGAAAATATCCAAGAAAGAAATCTATGTAGCCATCCTGACGCTGCTCAGGCTGGCCTTCCATCGGGGGAAATAATTCCTTGAGAAGCAACAAACTTTTCATCATCACCTACTTTTTATTCTTTTTTGGTCTATATACACTTTTCATGTCGGGACACCTTTACTCCCCTGACGAGGAAATCATGTATCGAACCACTGAATCCATTGCCCAGATGAGAGGATTTGTCATTGATCCCATCCAATCGGGTGGAGACAGATTTACCGATGCAGGCAAGGAAGGCAAGTTCTTTGGGCATTATGGGCTGGGACAACCCTTAATGGCAGTCCCTTTTTATTATGTTGGTTCCTTTATCAGCTCCCTGAATATCAAGGCTTTTCAACTGGGATTAAGAAATAATACCATTGCCTATTATGACCGGAGCCTGGAAAATGATTTCCATCGGTTTGCCATCTCCCGATTCCATCAGGTGCTGACCCCCCTGGTGTGCATCCTCTTGTTTCAATTTGGGTTAATGCTGGGATATTCCCGCAAAACCAGTTTTCTGGTGTCCCTGATATACGGGACAGCCACCATAGCCTTTCCATTTGCCAGGACATTTTATTCTGAACCAGCCACCACGCTGATGATTCTGGGCAGTTTCATGAGCCTATACAAATTCAAACAGACTCATCAGTACAATTACCTTGCCAGCAGTGGAGCTTTATTGGGATATGCCATCCTGACCCGGCTGGATTCCATCATCTTAGTGCCCCTCTTCCTGATTTATCTGGGCATGAATATGAAAGCTGAGGGACTTACTCCCTCTCAGTGGAAAAAAATACTTCAGCAGCTCCTTTATTGGGGAATTCCTCTGGCAATTTTTGTTTTCATGGCTGGATTGTATAATTATGTCCGATTTGGCTCCTTTACCCATACAGGTTATGAGTCTGAAGGATTAACTTTCTCGTACCCCTTCCTGGATGGATTATATGGGTTACTGATGAGTTCCGGTAAAAGCATTTTTATATTTTCTCCTCCCATTTTGCTCTTTTTTCCGGCAATCAAGAAATTTTGGAAAGAACATCAGGAAGAGGCCGTCTTTTGCGCCGGGCTGGCTCTGAGCTATATTTTGTTTTACTCAAAATGGGAATCCTGGGCTGGGGGATGGACCTGGGGACCCCGACATGTTTTCCAAATCCATTTATTTTTGTTGATTCCGGTCATGGCCCTGTTTAAGAAACATTTACGGACTAAGAATAAAGCTTTCTGGTTGGTAATCGGTGCCTTATTGGCCACCGGGATATTTGTCCAGATTCCTGGAATTCTGGTCAGCTTTATGGATTATAATTACCGATTCCAGTTTGATAATCCCCTTTTCTATACCCTCTATATCCCGATACATTCACCTGTAGCAGGACACTGGAACTATATGGTCCCTGGATTTATCGATCTGTTTTTCTATCAGCTTTACTTAAATGGGCAAACCTTCTGGGTTCGGATGGCTTTTATCCTGCCGGCTCTGATTACTTTGATTTGCGGGGGAATCTCTTTTCGTCAGATAATGAAAAGGGCTGTCCCCTTAACTCATGAGGTTTCTTCTGGTCTTGAAGAAAGCCCAGTAAAGAAATAAAGAAAGGTGTCATACCGAATGGATAATTCTTTGACCATCATTCTTCCTGCTTACCAGGAAGAGGATTCCATCAGTTCAGTGCTGGATGAGATTCAGGCCGTCCTGAAATCCATGGGAAAAGAATATCCCATCTTGGTTGTGGATGATGGTTCCACAGATAAAACCGCCCAATTGGCTGAAGCCAAAGGGGTTCAAGTAATCCGGCATGGAGAAAACCGCGGGTATGGCGCTTCCTTGAAAACCGGTATCCGGGAAGTCGATACCGAATTTATTTTGATAATTGATGCCGATGGGACTTATGATGCCTCGGCCCTTCCTGAAATGATCTCTCAGATGAAAATCCATGATATGGTCGTCGGTTCCCGGGACTGGGTTCCCCCTTCCCGAGCTTTTGCCAAATGGGTCCTCAGAAAACTGGCTAATTACCTGGCCGAAACCAAAATCCCGGATTTGAATTCTGGATTAAGGATTATCCGAAAATCCCTGGTCGAAAAATACTGGACCCTGTTGCCTAATGGTTTTTCATTCACCACCACCATTACCCTGGCATCTCTCTGTAATGGGTTCAGTGTAAAATACCTTCCTGTCCATTACCGGCAACGGGGCGGTAAATCCAAAATCCAGCCGGTAAGAAACACCTGGCAATTTCTAATGCTCATTATTCGAACTATCATCTATTTCAATCCCCTTCGAGTCTTTGTCCCGGTAGGATTTGGCTTTATCCTATTGGGAATCCTGGTTGGCTTATATAGTAAACTCGTCCTGGGAAACCTGATGGATGTAACCACCATTACCTCCGTCACCTCCGGGGTGGAAATCCTGATGATAGGTTTCCTGGCAGACCTTATTGCCAAACGGGGAAGATAGACAGTTCTTATTAATTCCCCTGATAATTAAACTTTTCCATTGACAGCAGCCCCATCGATATCCGATTTAGGCTAAAATGATATGAAATGAAAGTATTGATACTCAACCCGCCCATGAAAAATGGGCTGATTTATATGAAAGAATTAGGGCGATGCGGCCGAAAATCGGTAGCGGGAGAGATTTGGCCTCAGACCGGACTGGCCTATGTCGCTTCGGTACTTCGTGAAAAAGGCCATGAAATCCTATTTCTGGATGCAATGGCTATGGGATTTGATATCAGCCAAACTATATACAAGATAGCAGCCTTTAAACCTGAAATAGCTCTCCTGCATGCCACCACCCCCACATTTAAAAATGATGCCGAAGTCCTGGACCTGATTCGTAAGCGGACTCAAGCTGTTTGCGGATTGGTGGGAACCCATCCCACCGCTTTACCGGAGGAATGCCTTCTTCAATCCAATGCCGATTTTGCCGTGGTCAGTGAAGCTGAAGTAACCATGGCCGATTTTTGTGAGAAATTCCAGGAAGACTGGAACCAGATACAAGGGATCGCTTATCGAAAAGGGGGCAAAATCATCCGGACCCCTGCCCGGACTTTACTGGCAGATTTAGATACCCTTCCTTTCCCGGCCCGGGATTTGATGCCTGTAGAACGATATACCATGCCTTTTTTCGGGTCAGAACCCTTTGTGACAGTAATACCCTCCCGAGGCTGTCCCTTCCAATGCACCTTTTGCAGAGCAGGAATGGTCTGGGGAGATAATGCCCGGCACCGAAGTCCCGATAATGTCTGTGATGAACTGGAAGAAATCATCTCTAGATACCATATTCGAAATGTGGTTATGATGACCGATACCCTTACCCTCAAGCTGGATTGGACCCAGTCTCTCTGCCAGAGAATTGTGGATCGGGGAATCAAAATACGCTGGATTGGCAATTCACGAGTAGATACTGTTACTCCCAAACTCCTTCAATTAATGAAGAAAAGCGGGTGTGAAGTCCTTTCCTTCGGATTGGAATCCGGAAACCAGGAAATCCTTAATCAATCTAAAAAGCATATTAATCTGGAGCAGACCGTTAACACTATTGGCTGGGCAAAGGAAGCTGGTATCACCACCTTTGGCTATTTCATTGTCGGACTACCGGGAGAAACCTGGGATACTATTAAGGAATCCATCCAATTTGCCATTAAGGCCAATCCCGATTATGTAAATTTCCATGTAGCAACACCTTTCCCCGGGACAGAGCTTTATGAACTGGCTAAACGGAATAACTGGCTGATTACGGATGACTGGTCGCAGTATGAGGAAGAAGGTTCAGCGGTTATGCGGACAGAGCATCTTACTCCTGAAGATTTAGTGAAAGCCCAGAAAATGGCTATGAGGGCTTTTTATCTCCGGCCTTCCCGTATTTTTTCAGAAATGGGGAAATTAATAACCCACCCCCATCTGATTCATTCTAAAGTCAAAGCGGCGTTGAAAGTCATTGCCGATATCTAATCCGTCTCACCTACTCTATAAAAAAAAAGCGGCTTAACAATCAAGCCGCCATTCAAGGTAATTTAAATTCTATTTGTTTTTAAATTAATTTTCCTGAATTGAACCGATAATCTTATCTCCATAACTTAATTTACCGGTACCACCAAATCGGATAATATCTCCATTACTGACAGTTCCATTGCTGGGGTCATAATAATTGGGCATGCCCGGCGAGGGATAAGAAGACCCATTATAACTGATGGCATAAGTTTGCCAGCGATCCGGACCGGCACCGCAAATCCTCCAGGACCTTCCCCAGGTATGTCCCCCCCAAACAGCAAGAGCCGAATTGATATTATTAGGAAACAGGTCGATAATGGACTGCTCATCCACATAATCATAGGTATCATATCCCGAGGGCATATTGGATGGGTCTCCGAAAGGGTCTTTAGCAGGATAACTGGTGATATAGGCAATCGGTGTCGTTAAAGGTATAAATCGGACACTCGTTGGTGTAGTAGGACGCAGTCCCCACCAGTAATATCTGGGATAAGCATTATTATCAACATAATATGATTCCAGTGCAGTACCCAAAGTCCGCATTTCTGCCTTTGAACGGGATACCTTTGCACGTACCTGGGCCGCCAAAAAATTGGGAATAGCAATCGCCGCTAAAATCGCTATGATAGCCACCACAATCAACAATTCAATCAGAGTAAATCCCTTTGTATTTTTCATATATTCCACCTCCTTCCAGATACAAATAAACTCGACAAACCTTCTGAGGGAATTATATTACCTGCACCAGGAGAATACAATAAAATAAAGGAACAAGATCCTTGTCTCTAGAAACACGTTGTGTGTCAATATCGTTTATAATGTAATTATTAATTTTTCAATCATGGATTTAAATAAGAAATAAATGGAATCACCCATCACCCATAAATGGAATTCTGATTTTTTATCTTATCCCCAGACACCCCCTCCCAAGGTATTGGAAGAGAGGTCTCTCCGGGTAGAAGACCTGTTGGAAAAAGCTCGTCATCCGATGGAGGCAGCTTTCCAACGAAGAGATTTTCCGGTTCATGAAGGATGCCGGCAAAGAAAATGCCGATTATGGCGACTCCTGTGCCAGGATTTCGAGGGAACCGAAATACCTGTTTTATTAGTCCATCCAGAAAGAACAACATCTTCCTATCCAGTTGTTATTCTGGCCCATGGTTTTGACAGTAATAAATACCAAATAGCCTATTGGATTGCAGGGGAACTGGTCAGCCGGGGAATTGCTGTCCTGGCTCCCGATTTACCATTTCATGGAGAAAGAAAAGGGCATGCTCCGGATATCAGGGGCCATGGAGATACCCAGATCTTTTATCGAAACATGACCCAAGCGGCCATTGAGCTTCGCAAGATGATAGATTTTGCCCATACCCGTTCTGAATTGGATACCACTAAAGGATTGGGGATGGTAGGTTACTCCATGGGGTCATGGTTGTCATCAATAGCAGCCTCAGCAGACCCCAGGGTAAAAGCCCTGGTTTTGATGGTCGAAGGCACTCCGGTTGAAGAAACCGAATCCCCTAACCCTGATTCCCAATTTTTCGGCATTTTAAATGACCGTCTGGACTTGTGGAAAGAATATCCGGATATGAGGCCCAGTTTGGCTTTGCAAGCTTATGCTACTCGTCCGTTACTGATGTTGAATGGACTTCGAGACAGACTGATTCCCCCTTCCACTGCCAAGCGGCTTTTTGAAAAAGCAGGGGAACCCAAGGAACAGAAATGGTATGATGCCGGACATTTATTGCCTCCAGATGCATTCTATGATGCCAGCCAATGGCTGGAACAAATATTGAAACCTGAAAATAACCAATAGAAAGGTACCCTCTAAATGAAACTGACCCTGATGACCTACAACCTCCATATAGGTGTTCCTTATGGTTTTTTTTTCCATCACTATCTTCCTTCTATCAAAGAGCTCAATGACCTGGCTAAGGTCATGAAAGAGGCCCAAGCGGATATTATCGGTATCAATGAAGTGGACCGATATTATGGGAAACCAGGACGTTCCCGAAGCGGTTACCTGCATATGGCTCAGGAATTAGGCCGATTATTGGATATGAATTATGCTTATGGTTCCACCCGGGATGATGGTCCATGGCCAGGCCCCGGTGTCCCTGATTATGTGGAATGGGGAAATGCATCCAATATCCAGTATTCCCGGGAAATCCAGACAGGATTGTATGGTAATGGCCAGTTGACCCGATTCACCATCAAACGGGTTTATAATTTTGGGCTTCCTACACTGGAAGAAAATGAACAGCGTTGTATGTTGATGACCGAACAGATGGTTGGAGAAACTCCCGTTCATGTTTACAATCTGCACTTACAAGACCAGTCCCCGATGAACAATCCCCAAGACCGATGGTATCAACTGAACAGAGCTTTAGAAATTATTGAAACAGACAATGTGAAACATAAAGTCCTGATGGGAGATTTCAATCATGACCCGGATCGGATTCCTAAAGAAGTCCCTGAAGATTCTATTCTCCGGATCATCCCTCTGGTCGAGAAAACCGGATTCATTGATTCAGCCCGGGCGATTCATCCTGAACCACCCAAGACTTACCAATCAGTGGACCCTTTCCAACGGATTGATTTTATCTTTGTGACCCCAGCATTCAAAATCCTGGAGAATCATACTATTTTCAGTAAAGCCTCTGACCATCGACCCGTCATTACTATTGTTGAAATATAAAAGGAGAATATTTTTATGAATTCCAAACTGCTCATATTAATCATTTCATTGTTATTGTTATTGGGAAACTCTCCCAATGCATCCGCCGGAACCCGGTTAAGAGTCATGACTTATAACCTACAGATTGGCATACCGGTCTGGGGAGATGTAGATAAATACACACCCGGAGCTAAAGATATGACTCGGCAAGCTAAGGTGATTAATGATACTCAAGCAGATATTATTGGCTTGAATGAAGTGGATCGATATTATGGCAACCCCACCGCTTCCAGAAGCGGTTTCCTGCATATCGCCAGGGAATTATCCAAACGCACCAGGAAAGACTATGCTTACGGTTCAACCCGAGATGACGCCCTTGGCCAGGTCCGGGTATGACTGATTATATCGAATGGGGAACTCCGGTATCATCAACTTTTGTCCGAACACCTCAGGGAGCTTATGGGAATGCCCAGCTGACCCGATTTTCCATGACCACGGTCATTAATTATAAATTGCCGATGGCAAAAGGAAATGAGCAACGATGCATGCTGATGACTCAACAAGTTTTCAGCGATAAAACCATTCATGTCTATAATGCCCACCTGCAAAACGGACGAGATACCACGGCCGTTATGGATAGATGGAATCAGGCAAACGAGATTTATCGAATCCTTAATTCAGATCCTAATCCCCTGAAGATTCTGATGGGTGATTTCAACTGGGATGAGAATCAGGTTCCGGTGAATTTAAAATCTTTGCCTGAGATAAGGTTTTTATCTCTCTTTAAAAAATTAGGATTAAAGGATACCGCCGCTTCTTTACAAGAAAATCCGGCAAAAACCTATCCGGCGGATAACCCCCAGGTAAGGCTGGATTATATTTTTGTCTCTCCCGCTTTGAAGATTCTTAAAACCAGAGTGATTTCCAGCAAAGCCTCTGACCATCAACCGTTAGTGGCAGATTTGTATATAGACTGATTTTTCACAACCAATTTGATAACAAAAACCAGGCGGGAGATTTTCCAACCTGGTTTTTTAATTTATATCCATTATTTTGATTTCTTTTTCTGAGGGTTTAGCAGAGTTTTAAATCCATTACTGCCTTTTTTAATATTTTTACTTCGACGCATTCTGACAATACAATCCAGAGAAGCCGAAGAATTATAGAGTCGGACAGTGGGCTGCTGAGCATAGGGGAATATCTCCACCGTTAGATAGCTGGTGTAATGAATATCTTTAAGGGCTGTCATGACATCAGACCAATTGATGGAGCCTTCCAATAAATCACAAAAACCCTGGGATGTCCCGACAGCATTATTAAAATCTTTGATATGGACCCTTTTTACCCGGGGACCCAGAGTCAAAAGCCAGTCATCTGGATACCCATACAGCAGCATATTTCCTACATCCACATAAGCTCCCACAAAAGGGCTTTGAAACAGATCAATATAATCCCTCATTTCCAAAGGGCTTAAAAGAAATTTATTCCATACATTTTCCAGGGCCATGGCTACCCCGCATTTTTCCGCTGTAGGCATCAGTTCCCCGATAATTTCCTGGGACCGGTTCCAGGCATCCTGATACCGAACCCGTGGAAGCTCCGGCAGGAAAAACACATCTACCGCTCCAGGAACTACCAGGATAGCATCTGTTTCCAGAACACTGGCTGATTCCAGCATTCCTTTGATGATGGCTTTCCCTTTAGCTCGAATCTTGGCATCAGCAGAAGAAAGGCTATTAGTCCAAAGCATCCCGGTAGCCAGGCTGGATACTTCCAAACCAGACTCTCTGACCGTCTTCAAGATTTTCTTTAAATTAGAGACTTTCTCTTTAGGCAGGACCGGCCCGGTTTCATCCACTGTCAATTCAATGGCTTCATACCCGGCATCGGAAGCTAATCGGCAGGCATCCTCCAAATTGGCTTCTATCCCCATACACCAATAATTAATAGATTTTTTCATTTCCTCTCACCTCTTTCCGGACATCAGGTTCATCTGATCTCAACTATTTTAACCCCAATATTAACAACTACATGGATTTCATTGAAAATTTAATGTAAATTGGGCCTTGACAGCCTCCATGGATTGGTGTACTTTGAAGACGTTTATTTGCTTCAACCGGGAGGGAAAAGGGTATGAAGCTTTTTAATATGAATTGGCAATGGCGGATGTATGATCCGCGACTGGGAGAGAACTATTCGATTAAACTCGGGGAAACCAGGGCCTTCCCCACTTTGAAGGAACATTTTTTCTGTATTAATGTAACCTTGAACTGGAAAGACCCGGATACAAAATCCCCCAGGGATGAGATTAATATCCTGCGTAATTGCATGTGTACGCCCCTGATGAAAAATGGTTCAATGGGATTTTTCGCTTCCAATTTTGAGACCCATATCACCAAACGCACCGAGCTTGATTTTTTTCAGGAAGCCGAGAATTGCAATGGGTCACGGATTGGATATCATGATCCGATAGCCGGGAAATTCAAAAAGGCTGAGAAACTTCGTGAAGAGCTTCAATCCTATGAGGACTGGGTCATTGGAAGCTGTTACCATCCTTTTACAAAACAAGACCCGGACCAGGAAAATGCTTCCTATAATCTGGAGACTCTTTTACAAGAGCCCAGCAATATCGGTTCTCTTTATTATATTAATGGGGAAACTTACCAACAATTATTCCTGATTCGGATATGGGATGGATTTGATGAGTGGCTGGAACCCATCTTCAAATCCAAGTATGCCTCAACCTAACCCTTAAGCCTTCACTTTACCCCGGAGTTCTTACTTGTCGAGGGTCCGGAAGTATGTTAGTTTTGTTTAACTCCACTGATAAGAATAATTAATGGGATATTAGACAAAACTATGCTGAAAGAACCTTACAAAAAGATAATTGAAGCCCGCCATTATGACCCATTTTCGGTATTGGGAATGCATCCAGTATATCCAGAAGAGGGAAACCCCTATCTGGAAGTTCATGTCTATATTCCAACCGCTGAATCAGTTACGGTTCTTTCCAGTAAGGAACCTCATCTTGAGTTTCCTATGGAGAAAATCCATAAATCCGGATTTTTTGAAGTCGTTATTCCGGGATACAGTGAAACCTTCTCCTATCAGTTGAAAGTCAAAAGGGTCTGGGATACCGAAGAAATAATCCATGATCCATATTCTTTTTTACCGGTTCTGACCGAGTTTGACCAGCATCTATATAATGAAGGAAACCATTTCCGGATTTATGATAAGTTAGGCGCTCACCTTTTGACCATTGACGGGATCTCCGGGGTTCATTTTGCAGTCTGGGCCCCTAATGCTGAAAGGGTCAGCGTGGTGGGAAATTTCAACCAGTGGGATGGAAGAGCCCATCCCATGCGAGTTTTAGGTTCTTCCGGCATCTGGGAAATCTTTATTCCTGATCTCGGAGAAGGACAGCCTTATAAATATGAAATCAGGGCCAAAGGAGGAGCCATCCTCCTGAAAACCGACCCCTTGGCTTTTTATTTCGAGAAAAGGCCCAAAACAGCTTCTCTTATCCGAAATATTGATACCTACCTATGGACAGACCAGAAATGGATGGAACAGCGGCCCCAAACCAATTGGCATGAAAATCCTGTTTCCATCTATGAAGTCCATCTGGGGTCCTGGCGGCATCCTGAAGACCGGTCCCAGGAGTTTATGACCTACAGGGAATTGGCAGCCTCACTGCTTCCTTATGTCCACAATATGGGCTATACCCATATTGAATTAATGCCGGTATCCGAACATCCCCTGGACCAGTCCTGGGGGTATCAGGTTACCGGGTATTTTGCTCCAACCAGCCGATTTGGCACCCCTGAGGATTTCATGTATTTTGTGGACCAGGCTCACCAATTAGGATTGGGGATAATACTGGACTGGGTACCTGCCCATTTTCCCAAGGATAACTGGGCCCTTTCTGGATTTGATGGGACAGCCCTCTATGAACATGCAGACCCCAGACGGGGTGAGCATAAGGATTGGGGAACCAAGATTTTCAATTTTGGGAGAAATGAAGTCCGTTCTTTCCTGATTTCCAATGCCCTTTACTGGCTGGATAAATATCATATTGACGGGTTACGGGTGGATGCGGTAGCTTCCATGCTCTACCTGGATTATTCCCGGAATCAGGGAGAATGGCTTCCCAATAAATTCGGCGGCAGGGAAAACCTGGAAGCGATTGATTTTATTAAAAAGATGAATGAAGTAGTTCATCATTATTTTCCGGGTATCCTGACCATCGCAGAAGAATCCACAGCCTGGGATGGGGTTTCCCGCCCCACTTACCTGGGAGGATTGGGATTCTCCATGAAATGGAATATGGGTTGGATGCACGATATCCTGGAATACTTTTCCAAGGACCCAGTCCATCGCCGGTTTCATCATAATAATCTGACCTTCGCTATGCTTTATGCCTTCCATGAGAATTTTGTATTGGTTCTGTCCCATGATGAAGTGGTCCATGGGAAAAGCTCCCTGATAGCCAAAATGCCTGGCTATGACCATGATAAGTTCTGTAATCTCAGAACCTTATTGGGATATATGTATGCTCAACCGGGTAAGAAACTGGTTTTCATGGGGGGAGAATTGGGCCAGTGGTCTGAATGGAACAGTAACACCCAGTTAAATTGGGAGCTGCTGGAATATGAAAAACATCGGGGCGTCCAGAATTACTGCCGAGATTTGAATAACCTTTATAAATCCTCTCCAGCCCTCTATGAGCTGGATACCCAGCCTAACGGATTTGATTGGATTGATTTCAGGGATTCTGAAAATTCTATTGTCTCTTTTATCCGAAGGTCCAGAAATCAAGAGGATTATATGGTCATGGTCTTTAACTTCACTCCGGTTCCCAGAAGCAAATATCGGGTGGGAGTCCCGGAAGTGGCCTTTTATGAGGAAGCCTTGAATTCTGACTCAACTTTTTATGGGGGAATTAATGTCGGCAACCAGGGCGGTGTCCAGGCAGAACCGATTCCCTGGAGCGGCAAACCGGCCTCCATTGAAATCACCTTACCTCCTCTCTCCGCAGTTTACTTCAAACCCAAAAGAGGATAACTTAAATTCATTTAATACCTTCAAAGCAGAAGGCAGAATCAATTCTCCCAGTGAAATATTCTATCTCATAAGACTTATACGACCTATAGGACCTATAGAGCTTTTTACGAATAAAAAAAACCCCGGCAATCTGGAGGTATCTGCCGGGGCTTATCAGTTTTATAAAAGGGTTTAAATGGCTCTAAGAGAACTTATTTCTTCTGTTCAAGGGCCAGGGTGATAGTCGGTTGGTCACAGACTTCAGCCGGACCAAAATACTGGATAGGCCCAGGATAGACATAACAATCATTCAAAGCCCATTCATCCCGATTTGAGGCAAAATGTTTAAAGGGTTCGCCTTCCAGTTCCACCAAAGCTTTTTTGATGACTGGTTTAGCTTTCCCCTTACGGACTTCAATATTAAGCATGGCCGTTACCGGAACAGCGCCAGCCACCCATTTATCAGAAGTCAGGGTGGTATTCTGAACCATGACCGTATATCCTGTCAGATTAGCCCGAACCATTTGGCCGGCGGTATAACCGAGGGAATAACAATAATCGGCATCGAAATTAGAGGGAGCGGCGCAACGTCCTTCATACCCCATAAAATGGGAGAGAGGATTGAATTTAGCATCCGTTTTAACTTCGGATTTCATTTCCCGAATCCGGTCTTTCACCATATCGATGAGAAGCCGTTCTGTTTCAACCTGGGATAAAGTCACATTGCCATGGCTATCACGGCCCAGAAGGACTTCCTGGATATCAGCCGGCAGGCTGGCATAAACTTTGGTAGACCCGGGGGTCAGCTTAGAGCTGAAAAACTGCAACCGGTCTTCACGAGTGGTCAGGCTCTTCACATATTCTTCATGTTCACCCAAGATATTGGAAAGTTCATCAATCAGGACTTTAATATCAGAGATAAATTCAGGCAATCCTTCGGGAACCAGCAAAATCCCGTAATTCTTCCCGGCAGCGGACCGTTTCACTACGACATCTACAATATAATCCACAATCTGTTCCAGGGTGGTGCCTTTGGCTCTGACTTCTTCGGAAATCAGGGTAATATTAGGATGAGTCTGGAGGGCGCATTCCAAAGTCACATGGCTGGCAGCCCGGCCCATAAGCCGGACAAAATGCCAATATTTAACAGCAGAGCTGGCATCCCGGCAGATATTGCCGATAAGTTCAGAATAGGTTTTGGTAGCAGTATCAAACCCAAAAGAAGCTTCAATATATTCATTTTTCATGTCGCCGTCAATGGTTTTAGGAACCCCGATCACGACCGTCTTTGAGCCTGCGGATTTCAGGTATTCAGCCAGCATGGCAGCATTGGTATTGGAATCATCGCCGCCGATAATGACCAGCCCGTTCAGCCCCATATCTTCAAAATTTTTCTTACAGGCAGCCAAATCTTCCGGTTTTTCGATTTTATCCCGGCCGGACATAATCATGTCAAATCCGCCGGTATTCCGGTACTGATCGACAAATTCATCGGTCAACTCTTTATAATTGCCTTTGATGACCCCGCCCGGCCCTTTGAGAAAACCATAGACCTTGGAATCTTTATTGGCGGATTTTAATGCATCATAAAGCCCGGCAATCACGTTATGTCCCCCGGGAGCCTGCCCCCCTGATAACACGACACCAACTTTCAAGGCGGTAGTAGAAAGGTTGCATTCCCCTTCGGCAAAGGTGACCATGGGCTGGCCAACTGTGTGTTTGAACAGTTCAGCAATGACCTCTTTATCGGTCTGAGGCTCAACAACGGAGCCCATTTCAATTTTGAACTTGCCGGACTGCAGAGCTTTGGGCAGTTTCGGCTGATAGGATTTTCTCACTTTTTCCAAAGCAGAAATCATACAGAGTTACCCCTTAATTTTGAGAGTTTTGGATTTTTGGCATTATTCGGAATCGATATAACCCTGGTGGGGAATATCTATAAAATTATATCAATCCGGCGGCATTTTGACAAAACCTCAGCCCAGAAACTGTTTTATTACGGTTTTTGACCCAGGCTGATGGCATCAGGCTGGGTCCCCCTCCGAATCAAGACCGTTAAGGTCGGATAATAATTTTTGATTAGGGGAAGAGATTGGATAAAATCTCATTTGGGATAAATAAGGAGTCTAAGGCATAATAGTTAAGCATACTGGACAAAGGATAAAACCCTTGGAAAGATTATATTTATCGGTTATCATACCCTGTTTTAACGAGGAAGCCCGAATCGGGCCTACCCTGGAGAGGATCATTGGCTATTTAAGCAACCAGCCTTATTTTTCGGAAATCAGGGTCATTGATGATGGCAGCACTGACCGAACCTCTGAGGTATGCCAGTCGTTTCAATCCCGGTTTCCCCGGTTAACTATCCAGAAAATCAGTCCCAATCATGGGAAAGGATATGCCGTCCGGGTTGGGATGATGGCCGCCGAAGGGGAATACTGCCTGTTTACCGATGCCGATGGGTCCACTCCCATCGAAGAATCCGCCAAGCTTCTAAAAGTTATGGAGGAGCATAAAGCGGATATTGTCATCGGGTCCCGAAGCATTCAGGGAGCAAAAGTGACACAACCCCAACCCTGGTACCGGATGATGATGGGGAAAACCTTTAATAAATTTGTCCGAATCATGGTGTTGCCGGGGTTTATTGATACCCAATGCGGATTTAAATTGTTTAAGAGGAAATCGGCTCAGGAAATATTCAACCGGCAAACTCTCTGGGGATTTTCATTTGATGTGGAAATCTTGTATATTGCCCGACTTCTGGGTTATAACATCGTGGAGCATCCCATCATCTGGGTCAATTCTCCCCAGTCAAAAGTGGACCCCATCAGGGATTCCCTGAAGATGCTAAAGGAACTCCAGAAAATCCGAAAAAACCATGCTGAACTTAGACGAGAAAACAAATCCAACACCAGCAGAGACCCAAACCGCCAAACCTAAGCCTGTTTCCGTTTCCCGTGGAAAATGGAATATGCCTCAGGGTCTTGGGGAAATACTGGTTATCCTGTTTCTGATTATCCTGATACTTTTTAATTTCCCGGAAATCACCCTGGAGTCGAAAATCCCCTCCGGGGGAGATGTGAATGGACTGGTCTATCCCCAGTTATATTTCTTTGGAAAAGCCCTGGAATCAGGAATCTGCCCTCTTTGGAATCCTCATATTTTCTCAGGAACCCCATTTTATGCCAATCCCCATACGGGGGCGGCCCATCTGCCCCATTGGATATTTTACCTGTTGTTTTCTCCTGAGAGAGCCTTTGGGCTGGACCTGGCTTTTCATTTCCTGTTAGCCGGATTTTTTACTTATTTATTAGGCAGGCGGCTGGGGATGAGCCGAGGTGGTGCTCTCTTCTCAGGCATCTGTTATATGCTGGGCCAATTTATGGTTACCAAAATGCTGGTAACCGCCCAGTTTTTTTCCCTGCCCTTTTTACCCCTGCTGCTTTATGGGATGGAACGGATTTTCCAGAAACGGGATATTTTTTCTATTCTGATTGGGGGACTGGCGGGAGCCTTCCTATATCTGAGCGGATACCCTCAAACGGTATTTATTGCCGGGACGACAGCCGTTGTGTATCTTATCTTCCGAAGTATCAGCCAAATCAATCAGCCGACCCCCAGGGAATCAGTCAAAATCGGCCATCAGGTGATAGGGAACACCCTTATCGGACTCTTTATTCTGGACGGGCTTATCTGGGTCATCAGCCTGAGGTTTGAGAGGTTTATTCCTTTCCAGCTCTCCCATCTCACCGGTTGGCTGGCATTGGGAATGGGGGGGTTGGGGCTTGCCTATACCCTATTGATACGATTCAGGGAATGGAATTGGAATTTAAAAGGGTTACTCTCCATTTGGGGGATATTAATCCTGGCTGGATTGGCAGCCCTGGGGCTGGCCGCTTTCCAATGGTATCCGGCTCTCATCTATCAATCCGAGACCGTCAGGGCCGGCTTTCCTCAATGGGATTATTACAGGATAGTCAATTTATCCCAGATGGCCATAGCCGCTTTCCATGACCTTTTCCTGGGAGGGGGAATGGGAGATTTCACCATCAGCTTCTATGTTGGCACCCTCTCGGTGCTGTTGATTTTGGGAGGATTGTTTATCCCGTTTCAGGATGATAAGACTTCTCTGAATTTTAAGATATGGTCCGGGATATTATTATGGTCATTATCTCTGGTCTTTTTTGAACCCTTTTCAGGGAGGGCTGTTTACTCCCATCTGCCCGGGATACAGACCTTTTATGTGCTTCATCGGTTCCTGGCTGTCAGCAGTCTGGCCTTAGCCCTATTGGCAGGGTTATCCCTGGATAAATTCCTGAAATGGAAAGAGGGAACAACAGCGATTCTCATTAAGATAACAGGTTTCATACTGATTCTCGCCGGGATATTATTATTGATGAACACCTTGGGTTTTGGCGATGGATGGATCCGGCTTCTCCCGGGAGCCTTATTGATTTCACTTTTCATTTTGGCGCCGGGAAAACTATTCCATCCTAATCTTTTTTTAATCAGCCTGCTGGCTCTGTCCCTATTTGAACTCAGACCGGAAACCGCCGGGTATTTCAATCAATGGAATTATAAATCACCCGCCGATATCTATCCCCTTAGCCCGGCCCTTAAAATCATGCAGCAGGAAAAAGAACCCTTCCGATATTTCGCCGCTGAAGATACCACCCATAACGAGCCTGCCTTTGGTGAAGAGAGGCTGGGGAGACTGATGCTTCCCAATACCGCCGCGGTATATGGGCTTCAGGATGTCCAGGGGTATGACCCTATTTATAAAACAATCTATCGAAGATACCTGGACCATGCCAATAACCTGTATCCGCAACGTCCCCCCTATAACGACCCCTGGCATTATGGCATCCTAAATTTCACCGGAAACCAGCTGGGAGATATGCTGAATGTGAAATATGCCCTGACAGAAACCCCTGTAGCGATCCCGGGTTTTGCCTTAATCGCCCAGGAGGGCGGCTATCTATATAAGAATTCCAACCCATTTCCCCGAGGATGGATTACCCATCAAGCCATGGTCACCCGGCAGGAAATCATGGGATGGAGATGGATGGAAGATGAAACACTTTTCAATCCCAGGGAGACTGCCATCCTGATGGAGAATGCCGGCTCTCTTAAAGAAGAACGCTCCGCCCTTATTGGAAAGACCGGGGTCAGGTTCCCCTCCACCCATTCCATTCATGTTTTAAGCCAGTCACCCTCAGCCCAAAACCAGATGCAAATCTGGGTCGATGGCAAGGAAATCCTGGAAGATATTCCCGGATTTGCGGCCGCAGTCGTAAATCCTTCTTCAGGAGACTTTGAAGAAGTCCGGCAATTCCGGACCGACTTGTCAGCTGATGCCGCCCAGAGCCTAATAGAATTTATCCAGTCCATCGATACCGGGAAAATAGTTTTGCTTTCAGGGAAAGGCGATGCAGGAAAATATATCCCCAAGGAAGGATGGGCAGTTTTCCAATCCCTGGGAGGCAGCGGAATCCCCTTATCCCAAGACTCTATTCTTCAGGCTTACGCCATCATTGGAGTCAAGGGAGCTAAAATCGGGCAGGCCATGGAATCCCTCAATCGGCCGGAAACTGAATTACTCCTTCCAAGTTCAGTCCCGGCCCGATATCGATATGATATTGAAACCGGAGTCGATGCCGAGGGACTGCCCACCCAGAAAACTTTGGAAATATCGGGAGATACCGTTGAATTTATTTCCAGCCACTCCAACAAGGTTGCCTGCAAAACCTACTCCCGGCTTCCCGGATTCCTGGTCCTTAGTGAGATATATGACCCGGGATGGTCAGCCCAAATTGACGGACAGCCCGCCCGGATTTACAGAGTTAATGGGGCTCTTCGGGGAATTTTCCTGCCCAAAGGAAGGCACCTGGTTCAAATGGAATACTGGCCTGAAGGGCTTTGGACAGGTATATGGATAACCTTTTTCACGATTCTGTTGTTAGTTTTAGCGATTGGCATTAAAATAAACAGTCTTTACCGGATACAGAAACAGCGCCAATGGGAGCAGGGTTTGCTGGATAAGACCCCTCCGTCCCCGGAGTCATAACCATGAAAATATCAGTCATTGTCCCGGTTTATAATGAAGCCAAGACAATTCGAGAAATAATTGAATCGGTACGTAAAGTCCCCCTGGATAAAGAAATTATTATCATTGATGATGGGTCCACCGATGCCACCCGGGATATTTTGAAAAATGAGCTGGCAAGCAAAGTCAATCAAATCCTTTTTCATGAAGCCAATAAGGGGAAAGGTGCCGCAATTCGAACAGGGATTCAAGCGGCTACCGGTGAGTATATCATCATCCAGGACGCCGATTTGGAATATGACCCTGAAGATTACCTGAAACTCCTTCGGCCCGTAGAGAAGGGCTGGGCAACAGTTGTCTATGGGTCCCGCTTCACAGGTGAACATCGAAACATGCTTTTCTATCACTGGATCGGAAACCGTTTCCTGACCCTGATAACCAATATCCTTTACAATTCAACCCTCTCCGATATGGAGACCTGTTACAAGCTTATTAAAACAGACCTGATAAAAGGGATGCCCCTTCGCTGTGACCGGTTCGGGTTTGAACCCGAAGTAACCGCTAAAATATTAAAAAAGGGAATCCGGATATATGAAGTCCCTATCTCTTATGCCGGAAGAGAATTCGATGAAGGAAAGAAAATCCATTGGTATGATGGAATCAATGCCCTGGCTATCCTCATCTGGTTCCGATTCTTCAACTGAGGAATTTTCTAAGACCTCACCAACCTTAGCTATCAATTGAGCTTCCACCCTGAGGGTTCTCTAGTTATTTATGCCCTGGCTGGGTCTCACATTATCACTTGCCTAACCAGCTTAAAATCCACTCTTGCCTATATCATTAAGAGGGCGATTGAATCAGTGTTAATTACCTGCCCGGCATCCTTTTTCCCGGCCGTCCCGAATAGAAATGAAGATTCATATAAGAAGAGTTACTTTTCCCCTTAGGTTATGGTAACTTTAAACCATACACCCTCTACAGGGAGAATCCCTTATGATAAAACCCACCGATGAACTCAGGCAGGAACATGATGCCATCCTGGAAATGTTGAAGGTAATGGAATCGATTCTAAAGAAAAAGGAATCAGGGGAGACTTACCATCTGACCCAATTAGAAGGAGTGGTTGAATTTCTGAAAATATTTGCCGATTTGTGCCACCATGGTAAAGAAGAAGATTACCTGTTCCCGGCCCTGGAACAAGCGGGTATCCCCAGAGAGGGAGGCCCTATCGGGGTGATGCTTCATGAACATATCATGGGAAGAGATTTTATCAGGGGCATCTCCGATGGTATTCTCCGAAAAAAAGTCAATGACCCTGAAGCCGATGGAATCATTACCCGCAATATGGGATTTTATATCCAGCTTCTGACCCAGCATATCCAAAAAGAAAATAATATCCTGTTTACCCTGGCTGAAATGCACCTCGATGAGGGAGTCCAAAAAGAAATTTCCCTGGGATTCCGGAAAGTTGAAACTGAAAGGCTCGGTCCAGGAAAACATGAGGAACTTAAGCAGATATTAAATAATCTGAAATCGGCCTGCCTGGAGTGAGAAATATCCTGAATCAGCCCTTCCGGTATCCAGGTTTTTTCTCAAAAAGCAAGACCGTCTCAGCTCGATAAAGCTTATTTTTTGACAACTGTCAAAACCTACATATGATACTTTAGATAACTGCTAAAAGGTTCGATTATTCATAATACTTTAGTTAATGGCAAAACTCTTTTTTTCAGCTCCTCCTGTCAGCCTCTCTAATAACAGGAATGATTCTTATCTTTCAGGTCTTTATCCATCCATTTTTGACAGCCGTCAAAAAATACAGAAAGCCTGATAAAGAATTAGGTAGCTTGGATATTTTGGACCTAATACCGAATAGGGGTGGTGTTATACCCTTCTTGGGTTTTTCTAATCAAGGCAACTTTAGCAAAAAGAGGGATATTATCGACAACCCAGAGGGGAGCCGGAGATTTTTGGGCAGGTTCCTGATAAGCAAAGAAAATAATAGACTCTTCATCTGCAATCCGAATTTTGAAAGCCTGGGCCTGTTGAGGAGAAGCATCTCTTCCATTCCCCCTGAAAACGGCCACTGGTTCCCAGGATATCTGAGTCGGAGATGAGAGGGGTTCAGCCCATAACAAAGTCCCCATGGAAGTAAAACCAGTGCCCTGCAGGGTAAAGAGGGCCTGTTGAGAAGGCTCTTTCAGATTATACTGTCGGGAGATAAAATCTTCCTTTACCTCCGTCTGGATGGACTTATCCAGAGGAATCAGCCTGAGCCGGGCATGGTCCCCTTCAAAGGTTATGCCATCAGCCTGTTTTTGAGCCTGCCCCAACCCAAAATGATAATGCTGGGTAAAAGTGTGGGATTGTTTCCCGTGGAACTCATCCATCAAAATCCAACAGGAGGGTTTCAGAAAAAGGATTTTCCGGGTAACCACCACCGGGTCAGCCAACTCCAGGTATCCCAGGTGCCCCCCTTCCACATAATCATATTCAGCCGTGGTAATGTATTTTACATTCAGAGGCAAGGCAGCCTTTTTGACCAGCCATGACCCCACTAAATCAGTAAAATTATGGGCATCCACTCTGGGAACATTATGGGATGAACTGGATTTAAAATAATCACGCCAGGGGTTTCCTTCCACATAAGTAAATCGGCCCAAATCCGTCAGAAGGTTATCCCCATACGCTGACAGGTCGATATGGAGAGTATCCGCATGCCCATGGCCTCCCCCATGATACCCGCATCGGAAGGATAAATAAGAATCCTTTTCACCCCAACCCGAACGCAGGTAATAATTTCCCGCATCCTCAAATCCATAAGAACTAAAAGAAGGGATTTGAGACGGGAGAGATTCATACAACTGACAGGCGCCATACCCTAAATCCCAGAGGGATTCATAATCCAAAGAGGGATACCCTCCGAATTTCAGTTGTCCATCCTTAAAAAGAAAAGCTGACAGAGACAATACATCCCGGAGATCCACTTCATCACTGTCCCCCAGAAGAGGTTCCTGATGGTCTGGCCTTGCCATATATAAATCAACATATGCCATTTTTTTTACTTTGGGAGGGATGGCATCAGGGACCTTTATCCCATTTTTTTCAGCCAGGTTCAGCAGATCCAGATAACACCGAAGGACTTCATTATGGTATAAGGGAGATTGTTCCCATTGGGTTCCATCTCCCAGGCATTGAATCAGGATTTCTTCTTCCAGGCGTGCCAGAGCGGCTTTTTGCCATTGGCTGGATTTCTGTAATTCAGGAAGAAAGACAGAGAGAACAAAGAGTCCATGATTTTCTATGACTCCCCAGTTGCTGAGCCGCCTGAAGTGGTTATAGTTATCAATAATATATTGGCCATGCTGCCGCATAGATTGAATCAGTTTGCCGGCCAGCTGAGGAGAGAAATGGGGACTTTTCAAGGTAAATTGTAACGTTTTCACCCAGTTTTCCATCCGAATGCCAGCTTCCAGAGTTCTCCATGATTTTCTGTAGAACCGTTCTTCCAGGGGATTAGAATCGATCCAGTCTTCTAATTGGGAAAAGAAGGTTTGAGCATAGGCCTCATTTCCTGTCAGAATATACGCTTGTCCCAAGGAAGTCCAATATTTATGCCGATTCAGCATAAAACACCATTCTTCATCATCCGCAGGAATGACATCCCATGGAATCTTATCTTCAAACCGGACAGGATGATGGGTCCGTTCCATATCCCATCGGCCCCGGAAGAGAAATTCCTGCCGGGTGATTTCATCCGCTATTTTCAGGGTTTCTTCAATTTCTTGGGGGTAATGTTGAGAAATATGGTTGACTAAGTTTATCGGGTCAGAATTTCCATATAGGACCGGGGTTAAACGAGCAGCCAGGTAATCCCGGAGAGCTATTAATGCCACCTCAGGTTGACTGGCAGCCAAAGCCTCCTGAATTTTCGCCATACCCGGGGTTTTAAGGTTCAATAATTGGAAAACATCAGTCGGATTCACAGCAGTATCCTTAATAAAAGAGGTTTATTCAGGGAGATAAACAGAGGGATAGTACCCTCACCCTGCCATCCTCAGGGTTATTTATATTGGTATAAATACCTTAACATTATTATTAATCGATTTGAATCCTGGATAGGGTAACAGCCTTATTTTCCTTGGTAATACAGCCAAATTCTTGACACTCCCCCAACCCAATGATAGATTGAATGGGGTAAGTAAATTTTAAGTGAAACTGACCGGGTAAGTGCCTTCCATATCAAGGGATACCCCGTTAAACGAGGATTATAGAGAATGAGGGTTTTATTAGTTCATGCATATCTGGGCCGTGATGAAGCTGATGGGTTGCTCTATCCAATAGCTATTGTTACCCTGGGAACCGTCTTAAAACAAAAAGGTTATGAAGTCCGATGCCTTGACCCTAATCCCCAGAACCGGGGGTATGACCCCATTGGCGAAGCGGTAAAAGAATTTCAGCCGGATGTGGTCGGTATCTCCCAGAGAAATGTTGATACGACTCAACTTCGAGACCCCTGGCTTTATATCAAGACCCTTCAGCCAACTGTTGATTTGATTCGTTCCATCAAATCCGATGTAAAAATCATTGTCGGAGGAGCCGCCTTTTCACTGTTTGCCGAAAAGATTGTGCAACGTACCCCGGGAATCGATTTTGGGATTTATCAGGAAGGGGAAGAATCCCTGCCTGAACTATTAGAAAATCTGAACCAACCGGAAAAAGTCAAAGGGATTATTATTCGCCATCAGGATGGCAGCACCACTTTCACCGGACATCGGGAACCGCCGGAATTAGGAAAACTTCCCATCCCAGACCGGGATTTAGTGGATCCCCGACCTTATTTTTCCACCATGGGCTCAATTGGTATCGAAACCAAAAGAGGATGTTATCTTCGCTGCATTTATTGCAGTTATCCTTTTTTAAACGGGGCTAATATCCGCCAAAAATCACCTAAACAGATTGTAGATGAGATCTATTTTTTAAAAGATAAATATGAAGTGCCCGGTTTCATGTTTTTAGACAGCGTTTTTAACTTGCCCCAAAACCACGCAGAAGAAATCTGTAATGAATTGATTCGAAGGGGAAATAAAACTCCCTGGACAGCCTGGTTTGATATGCGGAATATCACTCCCGAATTTGTGAAACTGGTCCGGGAAGCAGGATGTAAACAACTCTCCTTTTCCCCAGATGCCCTGGAAGAAAATGCCCTGAAAACCCTGAGAAAATCATTTACCCGAAAAGATATTGATGCGACGGTTAAAACTGTCAGCCGAATTCCCGGGGTCCGCTCCGGCTATGCTTTTTTCTCCGCCCCTCCGGGGACAACTCCCCTGGGATACCTGAAAATGCTGGCTTTTTTTATCCGCTGGAACCTGACTCTGGTCCCCCGCAAAAAGGGTGGAGTGGGACTCTCCTGGATTCGTATTGAACCTTATACAGAGATAGAACAGATTGCCCTGAAAGAGGGAATCATCACCCCTGAGACAGATTTACTTCCGGAAACCGAAGAGGAACTGCTTAAACTGTTTTATATTCATCCTAAGATGAAATGGACTCAACCCATTTCCCATTTCCTGCTGGATTCAGTGAATTTTGCTGCCCGGCTGATGGGAAAAAAAGTCCGGCATACCGGACGCCGTTCCCATAAAGGATTATCGGATTCTGTCAGCCATGGAATCAACCCTGATAACGCCGGATAATATTTTTCAAAATCTGTAAAAATTGGTTTTTCCTTACCTTTAGAAACCGATAAAAGTGTAAGTATTTTATTTTCAATGATTCCCTTTATCAATTATTTTACCCCTTTACAAGAGTGGTAAAATAGACAGGTTAATACGGTGGAAATTCACCGTTATTGTTTTGTTATTTGTGTGAAAGGGAATCAAAGAAATGTCGGAATTAATCTTTCCCACAACGGTCATGACCGAAGCTGAAGCAATCCTGGCTGAACTGGAAGGCAAGAAATGTCCTCATTGCGATCAAGCCGCTCTTGAATGGATTGAATCAGACGATAAGCTCCATGCCCATTGCTACCAATGTGGAACCCGTTACACCCTGGCAGAACCCAGCCTGACTCTTCATGAGAAACACCCTGAATTAGCAGAGCAACTGGAATCCTATCAGTGTCCCAGCTGCCAACATCAGGGATGGGTTATACATTTCCGTTGTGATCTGTCCATCAAAAAGTGTTTCTATTTTACCGGCTGTCCCAATTGCGGCCGGACCTTTGAAGAATACCGGTAACCCATAAGGGCTTCTGGTTTTTCTTTTTTGTAAGGCTGTCTGTTTATTGAAGGGCCAGGTTTTGTTATTTTATTCTCTTTTTTTCTTGCCTTTTTGGGTCTTTTAGACCCTCCGCAAATCAATCGATATTAAACCAATCTTCATGGAGTTGAAATGATTCATCCCCTATGAAAAAAGAATGGATACCTTCCCCTAACCTGATTGTATGGAATCTGTTATAACAGACTGGACTTCCCTGCAGGATTCGGGTAAAATTCGGGACATTATGAAAAAAATAATTCTATGCTTATCAATCAGCACATTAGCGCTTACCGGCTGCGCCACCCTACCCCATAAAGAGGCAACACCCGCTACCCATCCCAAAACACAACAATTGCAGGCCCAATTGGATGAGCTTTTTACTGCCCCCCAATTTGAAAATGCCATTTGGGGAGTTGAGGTGCAATCCCTGACCCATGGAGATGTCTTATACGACCACAATGGGAAAATCAATTTAAGGCCGGCATCCAATAATAAAGTACTGCCGACTTCTGCGGCACTGTTTTACCTGGGACCTGATTATAAATATCCCACTTTTTTCATTGGGAATACCTCCTTGAATGAAGACGGCACCATGCCGGGAGATTTAGTGATTCGGGGGACAGGCGACCCAACGTTCTCCGGGAGATATTCCAAAGGGTCCTCCACCTCTATCGCCATGATGGAAGAAATAGTGGAGAAACTGAAAGCCCGAGGGATAAAAAAGATAGATGGAAATATTATCGGGGATGATAATTATTTTGAGGATAATCCCCTCGTTTACAGCTGGATGTATGGATATTTTGCCAGCCCCTTTTCAGCGGAGCAGTCAGCCCTTTGTTTCAATGAGAATTGCTTTGACTATCTGGCTTGGCCGGGTAAAAAGGTAGGCGACCCCATCGGGTATGAGTTAAAATTTCCCACTGATTATGTCCAGCTCACCAGCAAAGCCACCACGGTCGCTGAAGGGGAAAAAACAGATTTTGATGTAGACAGGACCCCAGGCAAGAATAATCCTGAAATATTCGGACAGATTTCCTTAAGTAAAACCACTGTAAAGGAATGGGGGTCTGTCAGTAATCCTACCTTATTTTTCGCGACGGTCTTTTATGAGACCCTGAAACGTAACGGGATTGAAGTAACCGGAAAACCCAAGGATATTGATGACTGTGCCCAACCACCTACCGCTAAAGATATCCTTTATACCCATGAATCCATGCCCTTGGCAAAAATTATCCGAATCACCAATCGGGTCAGCCAAAATCTCTATGCTGAACAAATCACCAAGACGTTGGGAAAACTGGTGAAAGGTGAAGGGTCCACTGTAAAGGGTACGGAAGCCATTGAAGATTATTTAGGAAGAATCGGGGTAGATACCACCCATCTTTATGTAGTGGATGGGTCCGGGTTGTCTCAAACCAACCTGGTCCAACCCCATCAATTTGTCCAAGTATTAAGTTATATGTATAAGTCTCCCTGGAAAGATGCATGGTGGGAATCCCTGCCTCCCGGGGGTGTCAATGGAGATATAGCCACCCTCTTGAAAGATACCACTGCTGCCGATTCCATCCGGGGAAAAACAGGATATATCCTGCATGTCAGATGTTTTTCCGGATATGCCACAACCAAAGATGGAGAAATCCTGGTCTATTCCATGATGTGCAATAACCATCGGTTGACCATGGAGGAAGTGGATGCCGCCATGGATAAGGCAACCGTCCTTATGGCAGAATTCTCCCGAAAATGAAATCTTCCACCCGTAAACCCAGAGCCAGTATCGGAGAAGAAAACGAAAAATCCCTGCATGCTTCTTTGAAATTATGGTATGCCCAACCGGGAGACCTGCTGGAACATAAAATCGGCCGGTATTATATTGATATTTACAGGAATGGATTATTGATAGAAATTCAGACCCGTAACTTGGGAGCTCTAAAACGGAAACTGATATCCCTTCTGGAAGAATATCAAATCAGGCTGGTCTATCCTATCGCCCAGGATAAGCATATTCATTATTATAAACCGGGAAAAAAGAAACCTGAGAAAATCAGGAAATCTCCTAAAACCGGGAAATTAATGGATATCTTTGATGAAATCATCCATCTTCCCAGGGAGATACTTCAGAACCCCGGGTTCAGCCTTTCAGTCCTAATGATCCATGAAGAGGAAATCCGATGTGAAGATGGAAAAGGCAGCTGGCGGCGTAAAGGAGTCAGTATCCAGGACCGGCGATTCACCCAGGTCTATGAAGAACAGAGATTCAACCAGCCTGCCGATTATCTCCAATTCCTGCCGCCCCTCCTGAAATTCCCCTTTTCCAATAAAGAATTAGCTGATGCCCTGAATGTCAGAATCCATGAGGCTCAGAAAATCACCTATGCCTTTAAACAGATGCAACTGATACGTCTGGACCATAAAAAGGGAAATCGGCAGTATTTTGTGATTGATTCAAAGAAAGAATAAGTCTTATGGGTCCGATAGGTCTCATATAAAAACAACTTTTCTTACCTCAAATTAATCTATCCTGAAACCCTTTATTGATTTAGATTGTTCTATATAATAATATCAATAAGAAACGAGAGGTTCTCTCATGCAAGAAGTTGGAATATTAACAGCCTTTATTGCCGGAATAATATCTTTTTTATCCCCTTGTGTACTTCCCCTGGTACCTGCCTATATCTCCTTTATCACCGGAGTTTCACTGGAAGATTTAAGGAAAGAGGATACCGGCACCAAACAAACCCTGAAAGCTTTTCTCAGTTCAGTTTTTTTTGTATTGGGATTCACTTTTGTTTTTGTAGCCCTGGGTGCCTCAGCCACCTGGCTGGGGAAAGCCCTGCTGACCAAACTTCCCCTTTTCACCAAGTTAGCCGGAGTTCTGATTATAGTATTTGGACTCCATTTGATGGGAATTTTCAAAATACCCTTCCTTTATAAGACCAAAAAATTCGAAGGGCCGGCCAAAGCCGTATCTTTCCTGGGAGCTTTTGTACTGGGATTATCCTTTGCCTTTGGATGGACTCCCTGTATTGGGCCCATCCTGGCAGGGATTCTGACCATTGCCAGCACTGAAGAAACTCTCTGGAAGGGAATCATCCTTTTATCGGTCTATTCATTGGGATTGGGAATTCCTTTTTTAATCACTTCTCTGGCTCTGAACCAGTTTTTCAAACTCTTTATGAAAATAAAACAATATTTTCATGCCATTGAGATACTCAGCGGCATCCTGCTGGTCCTTATCGGGATCCTGATAATGACCAATAAATTTTCCCTGATAACCAATAAAATATTAGACTGGTTCCCTTTTTTAATGGAGTTTTCGAAATAGAAGAGAAGCTATTTATCAAACAGGATAAGCTCGGGAATCCAGGGATATTTAGAATCCTATGTTTTTTACCCCCTTAGATGACAGCCTAACCTTAATAGGTATCAGCCTTCTGTCATTAACCTTGGGGATAGGCTATAATGGAATAAAAGTCTTCAGTTTGTGGGGCTGTCTTCGTTGGCATTTTCTCTACCACTCCTTTGAATGCCTGGGTCTTTGGCAGATTCCCCACACCAATCCAAAGATTAAAAGGAGCTAATACTATGGGACTCGGAATAGCAAAGAAAATTCTAAAAGAGCACCTGGTTTCCGGGGAACTGATACCCGGCCAGGAAATCGGCATCAAAATAGACCAGACCCTCACCCAGGATGCCACCGGCACCATGGCCTATCTGCAATTTGAGGCGATGGGAATCCCCCAGGTCAAAACTAAATTATCGGTCAGCTATGTGGACCATAATATGCTGCAGACCGGGTTTGAAAATGCGGATGACCATATTTACCTGCAAAGCGTAGCTGCCCGACATGGGATTTATTTCTCCCGCCCAGGAAATGGTATCTGTCATCAGGTCCACCTGGAACGGT
>DIVR01000015.1 GCA_002428325.1 bacterium UBP4_UBA6127 | reverse complement strand
GAAACCGGCAGCCAGAAAAATGGATAAATCAGCGATGCTTGAGATGAAAGCTGAAGAGGCCATTCCGGCTCCTCCCCAGGTGCCTCCTATTGAACAAAAGGTCTCGGTTGCATTTTCACAGGCTAATTTGCCGGATGTTATCCGTGTGTTAGCCATGAAATCTGACTTGAACATTTATGCCGGACCGGAAGTCCAGGGGAAAGTAACTATCGAAGTCAAGGATCAGCCAGTCGGTGAAGTTCTTAAGAATATTTTGGAAATCAATGGTTTCTCTTATGAGAAAATCAGTGATAATGCTGTCCGGGTATTCCAGAAGGCTGAATTTAAACCTATAGTGGCTCCCAAACCGGCAGGACCTGTAACGAAAGTATTTGCGGTAGATTATGCCAATGTGGAGGAAATCCAGGCGGCGATTAATAATCTACTGAAAGTGGATGCCATTCAAACCATGCAATCTCCCGCTGTCGCCCGTCAAACAGGCCGTTCCCAAGTTGTTACCGGAGCCGGAACTTTGATTGTGACTGCTCCCGAAGACTTAATGAAACAGGTTGAACAGCTGATTAAAAAATTGGATAAACCCATTCAACAGGTGATGATTGATATTCGAATGGTCAGCATTGATTTGGACAGTAATAAAGATATTGGTGTAGGTTGGGATTTGATGATGTCTGGCAGTGTTAACGGTGCCAATCTTCTTGGCGGAGGGTATTCACCTCTTTCAGGACCGCTCTATTCAGCTCTTACCGATGCGGTAGGACTTATTACCAATCCTGTCAGCGCTGGATCATTGACCAATGGCAATCAGGGTAATTTCGTTTTTGATATCTTCACTGACAGCAAGAGTTTAACCATGTCTCTCAATGCATTGATTCAGACAGAAAGAGCCGAACTGCTGGCCAATCCTAAACTGATTGCTTTAAATAATACTGAATCCAAGTTTGAGACGACAGAAGAACTCCCGTATATTGAATTTCAGCTGGATCAGCAAACCAATACCTTGACCGGTGAAGCTAAATTTGATAAGAAATCCGGGATTACGTTGAGTGTTGCTCCGCAGATTACCTCGGATGGCCGAATCCTGTTGCATGTACTTCCCAAACAGACCCTCCATAAGGGAGATGTGGATGTACAGACAGCTGCTGGCAGCCCTTTATCTAAGATACCCATAGTCGATACCCGAATGGCAGATGTGACCGTTTTGATGAAGAATGGGCAATCTTTGATGATTGGCGGGTTACGGCGTAAAGATGAAGTAGTAACCGAGAGTAAGATTCCATGGTTGGGTGATATTCCGGTTTTAGGCAATCTCTTTAAAACCAAATCCACTGTCGGGGTTAAGTCTGAGTTGTTGATTCTTTTGACTCCCACCATTGTCCCGGATGATTACACCCTGACCACTGAAGAAAAAATGATGTTTGATAAGATTGATTTCTTTTGAAATCAATGAATGAAAGGGTAATCCAACGTTAACACGAAGAACCTTTCAAAAGTCCGTACGAAAATTGAACCTAGAAAAGCAATCTTACCTCAGGGTAGGATTGCTTTTTGTTTGGAGAAAATTATGATTGAAGAAAAGAAAAAGAGACCAATGACTTCCCGGAATCTGGCTTTAAAAGCAGCTCATCTGGCCGAGGACATGAAAGCCCATGATGTGATTGTCATTGATTTACGGAAAGTCTCCAATATTGCTGATTTTTTTGTGATATGTTCAGGGGATTCTGACACCCATGTCCGTTCTATTGCTACTAATGTAGAAAAGAAGCTGTTAGAATTGGAAATTCGTCCCTATCAGAAAGAGGGGATAAAATGGGGAATCTGGGCTCTGATTGATTACAGTTCGGTCATTGTTCATATCATGGACCAGGAGAATCGGCAATATTACCAGTTAGAGCGAATCTGGGGCGATTCCGATGTGATATATTCAGGAGTCAAAGAAGAAGCCTGACCGATGAAATGGCCTATCAAAGATGAGGTTTATATAGGTAAACCTTAACTGATAATCATGTAGGATGGATAGACTGAGCAAAAATTATGCGTTAAGTCAAACCAATCTCTCTCTAAAAAGTTATGCTGACTGGGAGAAAATGAGCTTTTCTGGAAATGAAGCTAATTGAAAATAAAAAGGTTATGATTTTGACAGCTGTCAAAATCAAGTTGAGGGTCTCTATCCTGGTTATGAAAAATTCAGTTCTTTTGGAGATGGTTTGATTTATCTATAGGCCAGGGAGACAGGATAACCCGGGCAATTTCTAACAAAACTTTGACTTGCAAACAGACCCCTGATAATATTTTTGATATATGAGCGAAAAGATAAATTCACCCAAAATTGACGAAGTAATTGAACATATTTCCCTGAAGGACACAGAACTGAAAAAGATATTTCAGAAGTGCCTCAGGAATCTCTGGGACCAATCTCCTTTACTGCTGGCTGATGGTCGGGTCCATGTAACCTGTAAAGAACCTGGCATGATGAACCTGCAGGAATCCTGCCAATTAATGGTACCTTTATGCCTGATCAGCAGGGAAGATGCTGCCATGCAGATGGTTCTTCGGGGGGTCATTGATGCCCAGATTGAAATGATTCTGACAGATCCTTATGCCAGCAAGTTTGATATTCATAACACCTCAGGACTTCCCGGTGAAATGGGAGCTGCCCCTGAAGTCAAACAACGTCACTTTACCCTGGATTCTCTGATATCTCCGGTTAACTTAATCTGGAATTACTGGATGTCCACCGAAGATGATTCTATTTTTGATGATACAACCCTGGAAGGGCTTCGAAAAATAGTGGAGATTCTCAAGGTTGAACAGAATCATGTTGAACTTTCAGAATATCAGATTGAGGAAGAATATGACCCAGGAACCGATTCCAATGCAGAAGAACTGGTAGTTCGTCCTGCGGGAGCAACGGGACTTATTTGGTCAGCGTTCCGCCCCTCTGGCCAACTGAATTATTATAATTACCATATCCCATCCCAGATGACAGCTGTCAATGCCATGAGTTTCATGATGGAAATTTTCCGGGATATCTATAATGACCAGGATACGGCTGAAGAACTCTTGGATATGCAGGAGCAGGTCAATAAGGCCATTAAGCAATATGGCATCATTGAACATGAGAAATTCGGTCAGATATATGTCTATGAATCTGATGGTTTAGGCAAATATGTCCTGATGGATGAGGATGCTTTGCCTAATCTGATGAGTATTCCTCTTTTAGGATATGCCTCATTGGAAGATGATGTATATCAGAATACCCGGCGTTTTATCATGAATGTCGAAAATCCTTTTTATCATGAAGGCAAGGAAGCCTCTGGTCTGACCTCACTTTATAACGGCAACCGGCTGATAACCAGCCAGTCCCTGATATTGCAGGCCATGACGACTGATAATCCCCTTGAATTTGACCGGTTGATAGATTTAATTAAAGCCAGCCATTCAGGAACCTATGAGATGCAGGATGTCCTGGATGCGGATGATGTCTCCCGTCTGGTATCCAGGCACTCTCTCCGCTCGGATGCCCTTTTCCTGGAGTTGGCCCTGACCCGGTTGGCCGGTTTGTTTTAAGTTGATATTCTAATAAGCAAGTTTTATATGGCCCGGGACATTTTGTCCCGGGTATCCTTATCAAAACAGGTTTACTGGAAAGGGGTTGCTGATGCGGATTTCTTCAAGAATCAGCCGAATGTTTTTTCAATGGGTTCTCTCCTCCTTAGTATTTTTATTAACCATCCTGGCTTTTTCGCAATCTTCGGACAATTGGATGAATGTCTTCCTGAATGGGGAGAAAATTGCCTATTATCATGAGACCCGGGGGCCGGGTGATCTAAACGGACAGCCTTCTTTGCGGCTGGAATCCGAGATGGTTACCAAACTTAGCCGGTTCGGTATCAATTTTGAGGTTCACCAGAAAAGCCTGGTTTATCTGGACAAGAATAATAAACCCCTCTATTCCCGATATGAAGAGAATATGCTGGGGTCAGAACGAACTGTCTCTGTGTATCGGAAAGATGGGCAAATGGTAGTTGAGACGGTCATTGGAGATGCTACGACCCTTTCGAAGCAGGATTGGGATCCAGCACTGCAATTTGATGCCTCTGTCCTGGAGTCATTGATCCAGGATAAGTTGCCAGCGGGTAAAGAGTACCGATTCTCTGTGTATTCTGCTGAATTGGGAAAAAGGTTTGATGTTACAGCTAAAGTGGGTAAATCCCAGAAAATGGGATTGGGGGGGATCTGGTATGAAGCTACCCAGGTAAAACTTAATTATCAGGGAGCTGATGAGCTGTCAGCCGAGTATTTCGTAACATCCGATGGGACTGTGATTAAAGCCACTCTGGGAACCTTTGGAATGTCCATGGAGAAGACTCATGAAACCGATGCCAAATCCTTTGGAACCCGGGTTGAAGTAGCGGATATTTCCAGGATTCCCCTGAATGTGAATATTGAGGAGTCCAGTCAGGTTACGTATTCAAAATTAAGTGTGACGGTGACTGAAAAATCTGTTGGAGCTATGATTCCTGCAGATACTTACCAGAAATGGGATACCTCTCCTGAGGCCATGACCGGGATACTGGTTATTAATTCTCCCATGGAACAGATAAAATCCTCTTTGACCTGGCCTGTGAAATTAACCTCTCGGGATTACTCGATTTTTACCGGAGCATCTCCTTTTATCGAGGCTAATGATCCCTCTATTGTATCGACTGCCCGGAGTGTTGCCGGTAGTGAAAAAAATGCCTGGAAGGCGGCCAAGCTGTTGAATCAATGGGTTCATGAAGCGATAACCAATAAGGGATTTGATACCGGGTTTGCCAGCGCCCGCCAGACTCTTGATTCCCGCAAGGGAGATTGTACAGAACATAGTGTCTTAATGGCTGCCCTGGCGCGTTCATTGGGGATTCCTGCCAAGGCTGTGGTCGGTTTGGCAGCGGTGGATGATGGATTCTATTATCATATGTGGACAGAAGTCTGGGTCGGGGAGTGGATTCCCCTGGATCCGACTTTTAATGAAACCAGGCTCAATGCCCTGCATATTAAATTGGCTGAAACCAAATCCCAGGAAGATGAACTGGGTGATTTCTCTCTCCAATTGCTAAAATCCCTGAAAAAAATTAAATTACATCTTCTCGAATACCAATCCAATGGGAAAACGATTACCCCTCCAGGGAAATGATAACTTTTCCTATTTTCATTTTTGACTTTTATCAGAACTCTTTGGGTTCAGTAACGGAGTGGGTCTGACCCTCTCCGTTACAATTCCCTTATGCTTAATGATACTTGTTATTAGTTTTGCCATATTGGCATGGTCTTAACTTATATATGTCAAAAAGGAACTCACCTAAGGATATCTATTCCTTGAATCTTATTCACAAGTTATTAGGATAATAGAGATAACTCCTTTATAATCAGTTATTACGCCATTATACTAATATGGTTTTCCTGGAGTTTTTTGATAAAAGGGAAATTTGGTATGAAATTCGCTGTTATATACTATATAAACAGAGTATTTTAACGAATATAGGAAGCTATTTTTACGATGACAAAATGAAAATGAGTCAGAGTAGGTATGAAGGATGAACCGGGTCATATTAGCGCGAAATATCCTGGTGGTAGATGATGATGAATCTACCCGATTATCCCTGATTGATGTCCTGATGCATGATGGGTTTAATGCCTTGAGCGCAGAAGATGGAATTGTCGCCACCCGGATTGTCAGAGAGAAACCTCTGGATTTGGTTTTTCTTGATTTTGAGCTGCCAGGAATGAATGGATTTGATGTCCTGAAGGAAATCAAAGCCATCAACTGGAGGCTTCCAGTCGTTATGTTAACAGGTGCCAGCGGTCAGGACCTTTTTGAGGATGCCATGGACGCTGGAGCCCTGACGCTTCTGTATAAACCGGTTGAGTTAAAAATCCTTCGTCAGACAGTTCAACATATATTGATTCATTTTTAAAAGAGTTATTTGTAAACCACCCTTGAATCTCCCAGAGTAATTATATAGAAAATAATACGGTGGGTTTGAGGATGCGAACGACTTTAGGAGGTCTTTGCGGACAGATGAATTACTTTAAAACTGGTTTATTGATGATAGCCCTGACCCTGCTGATGTTATTGGTCGGGCGATCTTTCGGGCCTGGGGGAATGACCATTGCCCTGATATTTGCTTTGGTTATGAATGTCGGGATGTACTGGTTTTCCGATAAAGTAGTATTAGCCATGTATAAAGCACAACCCTTAACCCGGGAAGCGGCCCCGGAGGTCTATCGGGCATTAGATGACCTGACTCGTCAGGCTAATTTACCGATGCCGAGAGTCTATCTGATTGATGAGTGGACCCCGAATGCTTTTGCCACAGGGAGAAATCCCAGCCATGCGGTGGTAGCGGTAACTTCAGGTATCAGCCAACTGCTGAGTTATGAAGAAATGAAAGGGGTTTTGGCCCATGAGTTGGCCCATATCCGTAATCGGGATATGTTGATTCAAACCATTGCATCCGTTGCTGCCGGTGTCATCACTTATCTGGCAACTATGGCAAAATGGGCAGCTATTTTCGGCGGGTTTGGAGGCAGAGACAGTGATCGGGGGAATAATATCATCGGACTTCTGGCTACGGCCATATTAGCGCCGATTGCCGCTATGGTTATCCAGATGGCAATTTCCCGTTCCCGGGAATATGCCGCCGATAAGGCAGGCGCTCAGTTTGCCGGAAATTCGTTTGGGTTGGCTTCCGCTTTGGAAAAACTGGAACGAGCTGCTGACCATGCGCCGATGAATGCTGTTCCGGCTACGGCTCCTTTGTTTATTGTCAATCCGTTAAGAGGTCGTTCCATATATAATCTCTTTTCGACCCATCCCCCCATTCAAGAGCGGATTCGCCGTTTGCGAGAGATGTAAAACTGAAATCTGTTTTCGGACTTAAACACTTTCGGGAATGATTAGTTTCAAAACCACCGTAAATTATTCAGGAGGAATTATGGTACGTCAAAACAGTTCTATTAAAACCGTTGTTTTCTGCGGTTTAATTGTATTCTCTTTACTGCTTCCTTTGAATATGGCGCTGGCTCAGCCTAATAAGCCTTCAGCCCCTGCCATTGAATTGGAAAATACTTTTGTAAATGTAGTCAAAACAGTGAAACCTTCGGTTGTGGATATCAGCGCTAAAAAGACCGTTACCCGGAATGTCCAACCCAATATGCCTTATGATGAGGAAATGTTTAACGACCCCATGTTTAAACAGTTCTTCCGCCGGTTCATGCCTCAGCAGCCTCAGCGTGAGGAATTACAGACTCGAGGCTCCGGTGTGATTGTGCGAAGCGATGGGTATATTCTTACTAACAACCATGTGGTTTCCAATGTCGATAAAATTACGGTAACCCTTTCGGATGGCCGTAGCAAAGAAGCCAAAGTTATCGGTACGGATGAAAATACCGATTTGGCTGTCATCAAGATTGATGGGGATAAATATCCCGCAGCCGAATTAGGCGATTCTGATTTACTGGAAGTAGGACAGATTGCTTTTGCCTTTGGTTCACCCTTTTCTTTTTCCGGTTCCGTTTCCCAGGGAATTATTAGTGGAATGGGGCGAGAACTGGGTTTAAATCAGTATGAAAATCTAATTCAAACAGACGCTGCTATGAATCCCGGAAACAGTGGCGGTCCCTTGGTGAATCTTCAGGGGCAAGTCATTGGCATCAATAAAGCCATTGCTACTCAGGGGGTTGCCCAGTCTGCCGGATTAGGTTTTGCCATTCCGGTAAACCTGGTTCGAAAAGTTATGGGAGACCTGATTGAATCCGGTAAATGGGTTCGAGGTTACCTGGGGATTTTCATGGATGAGCTTTCTGAAGATAAAGCAAAAGAATTCAACATCCCTGGGAACAAGGGAATCCTGGTATCTAAAGTGATTGAAAAGAGTCCGGCCGATAAGGCAGGCGTGAAGGAATATGATGTTATTGTTTCCTTCAATGGAAAGCCAGTGGAATCAGCCCGGGAATTGCAAAATATCGTCGCTCTCTCTAAAATAGGCGCCAAGATTCCCGTGTCGATTATCCGGGATGGAAAAACCATTAATCTTCAGGTTACCATTGCTGAACGAACCGATGAAGCCGAGATCGTAACCAAAGATACTATTAAAAAATGGGGAGTAACCTTGCAGAACTTCACGGAAGCCCTGGCCAAAGAAAAAAATATTGAATTTGGCAATGGCGGATTGCTGGTAGTGGATGTGGACCCTGATTCGGATGCTTTCCAAATGGGTCTCAGGAAAAGTGATATCCTCCTTGAAGTCGATAAAAAACCTGTAACCAGTGTCCAGAATTTCAATGAGATTGTGAAAGATAAAAAAGAAAAAGATAAGATTCTGATGCGGGCCAGGATGGCTAATGGAGGATATAAGATCATCCTTTTTACTGTCCCGGGAAATAAAGCGAATTAAATAAATCCCAATGGATTTGTTTTGAGTCATAACCGCCGGTGGTAATCATCATCGGCGGTTTTTTTATTTGGACCTGAGGAGGTTGCACCCTTATGAAAATCCTAAAAATACTTCATAGAGTTTATACTGATTCGATGGATAAAACACTTCCATTCTATGAAACACTTCTGGGAGAGAAGGCTGGAAATCAGTTTCATTATGAGGAAAGACATCTGGATTTGGCTCAAGTAGGTTCACTCTTGATTTTGGCAGGTTCTGAAAAAGCCTTATTGCCGATAAGAGATACTTCATTGACCTTTCTGGTAGATTCTATCCAGGAGTTTATGGATTATCTGGAATCTCAGCCGGTCAAAATCTTAGAACCCCCCAGGAAAGTACCCACCGGGTGGAATATGAGGGTTCAACACCCGGATGGATTAATAATAGAATATGTTGAGCATAGTCCCAAGCCATAGATTATTTGGGTCTATCAGTTATATACTGTATAAGTTGTATATTATCCTGATAACGGATAATTCATGAGCTTTTATTCCTGACATATGCCATATCCAAACTTTTTTAAAAAACTTGAAAATCCTTTTTCATTCCCAATCAAGATGGGTATTCGGACCAAGCTGGTCTCTTCCCTGGTCTTCCTGGTGGTTATATCCCTGGCGACGGTCATGTATTTCTCTTTAAGAATTGTGATGGTTCAATTCGATAAGATGAGTGAAGAACGGGTATCCAGCGCTATCCGGGCCATTTCCATGGAAGTTACCCTTGAAGAAAAAGATGCTCTCCAAAAACTGGTTCAGACCGCTAAGATTGTGGAATTAAAAAGGAAAATGCTGGTTCGATATGAGGGAGAGCAAATCGATTATGCCGGATTAGCTCTTCAGCTGAATGATTTAAAAGAATCAACCGGTCTGGATCTTCTTGAAATCACCGATAAGCAGGGAGTTATACTGGCTTCCGGGCATGAACCCGGCCGGGTAGGCCAGATGGTAAATGAGGACCCTTTAGTCCGGTCTTCTTTAAGGGGAAAGATGCAAAGCTCCCTTGTTGTAGAGCCGCTTTTATCCGGAAGTAATCTGGCCATCAAAGTTTCTGTTCCGATTGAACAACGGGGTGAAATAATAGGCTCCATGACAGGCGGCTATTTTATTAACAGGAGATTTCTGGAACGGTTCAGGCAGCTCAGTTCAGCCCATGTTATCTTGATTCGTCCTGATGGGGCGGCCATAAGCTCTCTTCCCGGAATGTCTGATTTTGATGATACCGCATTGAAACTGGATCCTGCTTATGCCAAAAAAGTACTGACCTTGAGGGAATCAAGATTTGATACCATTCGGGTTGGAGGAATTGATTATAGGGTGGGGAATAAACCGCTGATTTATCAAGGGAAGATACTGGGAACCCTGATTGTTATGGTCTCTAACCAGGTGATTGATCAAACTTTCTCTGAATTACGCAAAGCTTTTATCGGGCTTTCTGTGATTGCTATCCTGTTGGCTATATTGATTTCATACTTAATCGCCTTGAGAATAACCCGGCCTATCGAATCTTTGGTTGAAGGAGCGGTGGCAATCGCCGGAGGGGATTTTGACCATCAAATCCCTCAGACCGGGAAAGATGAAATTGCCATGTTGATCAATGCCTTCAATTACATGACCCATGAACTTCAGGAAAACCAGAAGAAACTGATTACCGCTATCCGTATGGCCGAGTGGCAGGAAGTGGCCAGGCGTATTGCCCATGAAATCAAAAATCCTTTGACACCCATTGCCCTGTCGATAGAAAACCTGCAAAGGTCTTACCGGGATAAAGATGATAATTTGGATGAGATATTTAATGAATCGACTCAGACTATTTTGGAAGAAGTACGTAACCTCCAACGGATCGTGGATGAGTTTTCTGCCTTTGCCCGCCTTCCCCGATTGAGAAAAGAGTGGATGGATTTAGTTGAATTAATGGAGAGTACGGTTTCTCTCTATGAAAACTTGAGAGAAAATGTCCGGATTAAACTGATTTATGAAAATGAGATACCCCAGGTTTATGCCGATACCGAACAACTTCGCCGAGCCTTTTCGAACCTGATTAAAAATGCCATGGATGCCATGCCTGAGGGCGGGGATCTGACTGTCAGATTACAGTTAGAGCATGTGAACGAAAGAGGGTTTGTTATTTTAGAGTTTATGGATACTGGGATTGGTATCTCAGAGGAGAACCTGAAAAAACTGTTTATTCCCTACTATTCAACTAAAAAGAAGGGAACCGGGTTAGGTTTATCTATTGTAGAAAAAATAATCAGTGAACATAAAGGTACTATCCGGGCTGAAAGCCTTGAAGGAATCGGCAGCCGTTTTATAATCCGATTACCTGTGGAAGAATTGGATCATTCTTTTGAGGATAAAGAGAGTTAGTTTTTCTCTGAAAGAGCAGAAGGCTCTTACGGTGTGAATTCCCTGTTTAATTCATCTAATTGCTTCTGATATACCTTCTTCTCCGGGTAACAGGAGATGGCTTTTTGCAACTCACTTCTGGCTTTATTAAGGTCTCCTGCCTGGAGATATAAATCGGAGAGGTCGGCATGTAAATATGCAGTATAGGGGTTTAGCCTGACTGCTTTTTCCATCACCACACTACCTTCTTGAACCATTCCTATCCTGCCTAACGTCATTCCCAGATGTTGTTGATAATTGGATTGATAAGGCACTTTCTGAACCGCTTTTTTGAATGCGGGGACAGCCAGCTCCGGTCTCCCCTGGGAGAGAGCGGAACGCCCTTGGAGATAATATAATTCTCCCTGGAAATCAGGGTATATCCAGCTGAACCAGTATATCAAAATAACAACAGTGACCGCTGGGGTAATCAACAAGAAAGCTGTATTGGGTTGGCGCCGCCAAAGAATATCATGAGCCGTAGGTTCAGGAACTCTTTCAGCCCATAGGGTAGCAAAGCAGCCCCCTAATAAGACACAGGCCGCATACCATAAATCAGGCCAATAGAAAGCATATCCCACAAAGGAATCAAGAAGAAATACCAGCATGCCGGAATAAAAGGAAGCCCATTGAATCCTGATATCAGGTCTCTTGATTTTCCTTCCATGTAGAATGGGGTAAATCAATATTGTTCCCAGGAAGAACATAAATGCCAGGAAAACCAAAAACCCGCCTTCAGTCCAAACTTGTAAAAAGGTATTATGGGCATACCGGGATTCACCTGCTTTCGGGGGTTTATATTGGCCATAGAGAGTGCCATAGGAGGCTAACCCTCCCCCCAGTAAAGGTCGGTCTTTTATCATTTTCAGGGCAATATCCCAGTAATAAATTCGTTCTTGGATGGTGCTGGTTCCTACCTGAATACGGGTGGAAAGAGATTCTATGTTAGGGGAAAGCTTAGATTTTTGAATCAAGAGAGTTCCGGCTACAACCAGGGCCAGGAGGATTCCTATCAGAAGGTAGTTTTTCTTGATATATTGATAGCCTGCCATAATGATAAAAACAGCCAATCCCCCTATCAGGGCAATCATTCCTCCCCTCGAGGCACTCAAGAAAATGGCTATACCCATGAAAGCTGTTCCTGCCAGAAGGAGGATTCTCTTCCACATAGTCTTACTTAGAAAAAGCAACCCCAGGCTGGAGGGAATACACAAGCCAACCATGATGGCAAACAGATTAGGATTGCCCAGGGAACCTGTGATTCTTTTCGATTCCAGTGTGAACCTGATTCCGGATAATATCCTTGCATCCAATTGGGGGGAAGTGGAAAGAAAATCTCCTAATTGTCTTTCAAATCCTAATGTGTATTGGTAAATTCCCCAAATTGACTGAAGACATCCCATGGCAAAAAAGATCCATAAGAGTCTGTCTTTAAATTCTCGTTGCAGAATGTTTAGCTGGATTTCAGGTTCATGAAGGGTTTTTAATTGATAATTGGCAGTTATCAAAAAGAGTAAAAAGCCATTCAACAAAGCAGACCAGGCTTTCATGCTTCCATAAAAATAAACCGAATGGAATACCCCGATGAGGCTTAATAAAATAAAACCCCCAAAACTCAGGGTCAATAGATTTAACCTGTGAAGTTTCCAGAAGAACTCTTTTCTTCTGAAGGTCTGATACCAGAGAGCAATCAGCAGAAGGGTAGGGATAATGAAAACAATAGATACGGATAAATCAACAGGGAAAATGCTGACGAACAAGGGGTAAAACAATACCAGCATGATAAATAACAGACATATCGTTAATATGTCTTTCATTTTTATTTATCCTCTACAGGGTCTTCCGCTTCAGTGGCATTAGTATGATCAGCTGTTTCACTGGTGACGGTTTCAAATTCATCCATTTCTTGAACATCATCTTCATCAGGCACCTCTTGAGAGTCATCTTCAGGAGAGAGGTCATCCCTTTCATCGGTTTGAACAGGGGGGTCCTCACCGACAGAATTCTGAGCATCCACTATTTCAAAGGCAGTCGAAGAAGAATCCATGTCTATCTCGACAGGGGCCTGGGGATCTGCCTCAGAAGCATTTAATGAATTAATGGGGAATTCATCCTGGGTATCCGGAGCAAAATCATCACTGAGTTCATCCAGGGTTGGCAGGTCATTTAGATTTTTCAGTCCGAACTGGTCCAGAAATTCCGTGGTGGTCCCATACATCAGGGGCCGGCCAATCACTTCCTTGCGTCCGACAGCCTTGATAAGTTTTCTCTCCATCAGGGTTTGGAGCACCCCACCGCAATCAACCCCCCGGATAGATTCTATTTCTGCCCGGACCAGGGGCTGACGATAAGCAATCACTGAGAGGGTTTCAATAGATGCTTTGGTCAGTTTAAGCTTTTGTTTCATGATAACCAGCTTTTGGACCCAATCAGCATTTTCTGGTTTGGTGGTCAGCCTGTATCCATGAGCAATCTCAATTAACTGGATACCACGAAGGCTGTTGCCAAAATCTTCCTGTATCTCATGCATCATTTGCCGGAGGGTTTTATCTTCCAATTCACTGCCGATAATATCTTTTATTTGTTTCAGGGTAAGGGGATCGCCGCTGACAAACAATAATGACTCAATGATTGATTTAATTTGTTCGGGTGTTAAATCCATTTTGAATATCCTGGTATGAAATTAGCTGATTTCTATGTGGGGGAGTATTTATCCCCGAATAATTTAATCATTTTATCAGGGAACCCTTACGGTGACAATCAAACAGTTCTTTAGAGGAATCATCCATTCTCAGCCATGTTATGATACCCCTGCGTTTTAGCATAAATTAATGAGAAAAGATATGATTAACTATGAAATTGATAACTGACCTGCATATCCACTCCAGATATTCCCTGGCAACCAGCCAGAAATTGGAATTAGGACCCATTTCTTCGGCTTGCCGCCTCAAAGGAATAGGGTTATGTGCCACTGGAGATATAACCCATCCTCAATGGGTGCAGCATTTGAAGTCCAATCTTAAGGAAGCCGGTGAAGGGCTGTTTTCTTTTAAAGAGATATTATTTGTCCTGGGGGGAGAAGTTAGCCAGGTATTTCGGCAGGGTGGAAAATGTCGGCGTGTTCATAATCTAATCTTTGTCCCCGGATTTACCGAACTGGAGCTGTTGAATCGGCAATTAGCCAATTATGGGAAACTGGAGTCAGATGGGAGACCCACTTTAATGCTGGATTGCCGGACTCTAGTGAAACTAGCCAAGGATATTTCACCCCGGATCGAGATTATTCCCGCCCATGCCTGGACTCCCTGGTATTCAGTTTTCGGTTCAAAGTCAGGGTTTGACTCCTTGGAAGATTGTTTTGGAGAAATGTCTTCTGAAATCAAGGCTCTGGAGACAGGCCTTTCCAGTGACCCTGCTATGAATTGGCAATGGTCAGCACTTGATACGATTGCTTTGATATCCAATTCAGATGCTCATTCTCCGGAGAAATTGGGCAGAGAAGCCAATATCATTGAGATAGAACCCACCTATGCTGGTTTATTTGATGCCCTCTATAGCCGGGACCCTAAGAAGTTTCTTTCCACAGTAGAGTTTTATCCTGAAGAGGGGAAATACCATCTTGATGGGCATCGGAAATGCGGGCAGATTTTAACGCCTGATGAATCATCCCAAAATAAGGGAATATGCCCTGAGTGCCATAAACCTTTAACCTTGGGAGTCCTCAACCGGATTAATACTCTTGGGGATCGCCCTGAGGGGTCCACATCTCCCCATTCGATTCCTTTTATCCGCATGGTCCCTCTGATGGAAATAATTGCCCAGGTTCAACAGGTGAAACCTGCTTCAAAAAAAGTAAGAAGAATATATCTGGAATGGTTGAATGAATTTGGCACAGAGTTTGATATCCTGTTGGAGGTTTCTTTGGAAGAAATGAAGAAGAAAGATTTCCAGTTGGGAGAGGCCATTGGAAAGGTTCGAAGTGGGGATTTAATAATTCATCCTGGATATGATGGAATTTATGGAGAAGTAAAAATTAACGCCGGCCATTAAATGACTATTAATAAGGATATTTATCTCCATAAAAACCAGCTGTCACTCACTCCTGAGTTGGCTCGGAATTATCACTCGGGATAAGTAAGTATGGGTTCGGTCCAGAGTCTTGCCTGTCTCGCCGAAATATTCAGTTGCATAAGCAATCCCTGTTTTTGTCTGGGTACTCCAATATTTGACCCCTTTGATTCCTTTATCAGGACCATAAATCCAGCTGGTAAATATGACTGAATGTCCAGACCCGTTATGTCTCCAAATTTGCATAAAATCTCCTGGTTGGGCCTGACTCCAATCTGTGAGAATTGTCCCAAGACCATAAGTCGTCAGAGCATCTCCTGGTCCCGGTGAATTTACCGCCGTACAAAACCATAAACCTTTAAAAGCATCAAAATCACTGATTTTGAGATGGGGAATCTCCCGTGTCAGCATAAATCCTTCTTGAGCATCAGGAACTTGGGTAGGGGAGCTTCCCTGAATCTCATCAGACAGGTATTTATCGGCTGTTTTCAAAAAAACTTCCAGGGTCAATCCGCAGCAGAAGGTGGATCCCTTACCGTTTCCCTTCATAATTCGGGTGTTTTGGTAGAAGATATCCTCAGATGACCCATCGTAGGGTTCCTTACCCTGGCTTTTCTTGGGCCAGTCATAGGCATGGGTCCCATCAGTGGGATATTCTTTTATTGTCTCAATAACAGCCTCATTAAAGTCTTTTCCATGGCCCCTTGCCGGGTCTAAGTTTAATAAGGCCAGTGCTATAAAAATTCCACTTATGAAATATATGCCTTTTCCCTTCATCAGGGTTCTCCTCTTTTCGTATAATTCTTACTTTTATTCTCATTTTATTATATGATAACCCTGAAGGTGGACCGGTTTACTCAGGAGGGAAAAAATGAGGATTGAATGGAAGATACAAGAAATCCATAAGGCTGATAAAATGATGAAATGGATTTTAATCGTATTTATACTATGGGGAAGTGTGGGATGCCAGGCCAAGGAGGCAGAGGTTTCAATGGATAAACTGACTGTTCATTATTATCGGTACGATGGAGATTATGCTGATTGGACTTTATGGACATGGAATGCAGCTAACAATCAGAATTCCAGGGAACTGCAGGCAACCTCTCAGGATTCCACGGGTTTGTTATTTCAAATCAATAAATCTGATTATGGGGATGGTTTGCAGATTGGACTTCTTCCCAAATACAAGGCTTGGGAGTCCAAAGATATGCCAGACCGGGTTTATATCCCCAAAATGGGTAATGAGGTCTGGATTGTCCAGAATGATGAGAAGCTTTATGACCGAAAACCGGATTTAAGGCCCTCAATACGGGGAGCACACTTGGAAACCCCTGAGTATATCCAGGTACAGCTATGGAAAAGCCTGACCCTTTCTGAACTGACCATTACCTTGTTTCAGGTAAAGGATTCTTCAAATAAGAATATTCCCATATCCAAAGTCCAGTTATGGCCCCGGGGATCCGATAAATCGAGGGTTGTACAGATAACCCTGAGTCATCCTCTGGAGATATCCCGGGAGGATATTCACTCCTACCAGGTGGAAATGCCTGATTATCGGCCAGTCTTTTTGACACTTGGCAAAATCCTGGATACCTCTCTCTACACTTCTGATTTACCAATGGGGGCTCTCTATACTCCTAAAAAGACTCTCTTTAGAGTGTTTGCCCCGACTGCGTCTGATTTGAAAGTCCTGATTTATGATGTGCCTGCAGGGGGCAAGGGGAAATTGTATGAGATGCAGCTTATGGCCCACGGAATTTGGGAAACTACCGTAGCCGGTGACTTGAAAAATCATTATTACACTCTGAAAGCCAACGGGGCTGATACCCGTTTCCATCCCAACCGGGAATTGATAGACCCCTATTCTCAATGCAATACAGCCCATAATGGCCGGGGAATGATTATTAACGATAAAACTCCAATAACCCCAGCGCCTCATTTTGATATCAGCCAGGCTGTCATTTATGAGACCCATTTGCGGGATTTAAGCATTTCACCCGATTCTGGGATCAAAAATAAGGGGAAATATCTTGGCGCTGTTGAAAATGCCACTATTATTCCCGGACATCCAGATATTAAAACCGGAATAGACCATATTCAGGAGTTGGGAGTGAATGTTGTGCAGATTTTACCTCTTCAGGATTTTGAAAATGATGAGGGGAATGATAGTTACAATTGGGGATATATGCCGGTTCATTTCAATTCTCCGGATGGTTGGTACGCTACCCAACGGTTTAATGCCACACGGGTGGAAGAAACCAAAAAAATGGTGGATGCTTTCCATGAAAAGGGAATCAAGGTTGTGATGGATGTGGTTTATAACCACACAGCTGAAAACAGTCTTGATAAAGTGTTTAGTTTTAATGGGCTGGTACCGGGATATTACTATCGGCTGAAGGATGATGGGTCTTTCTGGAATGGTTCAGGGACGGGGAATGAATTCAGGTCCGAAGCCCCGATGGCCCGTAAATTTATCCTGGATTCACTTAAATACTGGGTGACTGAATATAAAATTGATGGATTTAGATTTGACCTGATGGGCCTGATTGATTTGGATACCATGATGAAAATTGTCAGGGAACTGAAAGCTGTAAATCCTGAGATTCTGGTCTATGGAGAACCCTGGGCCGGGGGGCAGACCCCCATTAATATTACCGGTAAAGGTAGCCAGAGAGGAAAGGGATTCTCAGTTTTTAATGATAATTTCCGAAATTCCTTGAAAGGGAGTGTCTTTGGCAAAGATAAGGGGTATGTTGTCAATGGCGGCTATCGGGATGCAGTGAAAAGGGGAGTCTTGGGGAGTGTTACGGATTTTACTGACAGCCCTCTGGAAACCATCAACTATGTTGAATGCCATGATAACAGGACTTTCTGGGACAGGCTGGTCTATATCACGGTGGGGGACAAGAAAATAACCGATGCAGACAGGATTGCCATGGATAAACTGGGAGCCGTGCTCCTCTTTACTTCCCAAGGGGTTCCTTTTATTCAGGCGGGACAGGAATTCCTGCGAACTAAAGGGGGCGAAGAAAATAGTTATAATAAGCCTGATTCCGTCAATCAGATTGAATGGTCCCGTAAAATCCAATATGCGGATGTCTATCATTATTATCAGGGATTGATCCAACTCAGAAAAGCCCATCCGATGCTTCGCCTGAAAACCAGGGAGCAGGTACTTGCTTCGGTGAAATTCCTGGATGACCACTTCAAAATGGTTTTGCCCCATAATTGCCTGGGGTATCAAATCACTCGGGGTGATTCCGGCGATACTTGGAAAGCAATTCTGGTATTGGCAAATCCGAATGCCGGGAAAGTGATGATGCCTGTCCCGGATGGAGAATGGATGGTGGCGGTGGACCATAAAGAAGCTAAAAATGGACTGATCCGTTCCGGGAAACTCTCCGGGGGCAAAGGTCAGGTTGAATTGCCTGGACATTCGGCGATGGTGCTTTTCCAGAAATAGGACATCCTTTCCTATGCATATTATGAAGATTCTTGCCTGGTATTATTTGAGTTAAAACTGTATTTGAATAAATTCCGGACTCATTTGTCTTCGGAATTGGACCCAGGCTGATGGCTACAGCCTGGGTCCTGAACCGATTTGGGAGTACTTCAAAGCAAGTCATTCGAGCCAATCGGGCATTGAAATCAAAATGGCTGTGATAGCTTGAGTTAATATAGATTTAGTTATACAATGAAAAAATATCAGGGTATAGAGAAATGTTCCGGTAGATAGAGTCAGTTGAACTGTTCATTAATGAAGGAGCCTTCAGAAGATATATTTCTGGAAGCAGAGGGAGTTCCCTGAAAGGCATTCCTGGAAATGAGAGTTCTGACCGTGATTCAAAACGGAAGACTTAAAAAAAAGTCCGAGGGGTCGGCCCAAAAAAAAGCATGTATTTGGGGAATTATTAGTTTAACCATATTTCTATGTTTTTGGGGTATCGGTCTATTTCTTTATCACAATTATCTCTCTCAATTACTTCGGCATGATGTCCAGTTTACAGCCAATGTCTATAAAAACCAACTTATCAATCGAATTGACCGTCGAATAGCCAGATTAGATGCGTTAGAGTCCTTCATTATTGCCCATCGAAACTTATCTTCTTCTGAATTTGAAAAAGAATTCCAGAATTATGCCATGGGTATTCTGGCCGATAAAATTGGGATACGGGCAGTCATTATATCTCCCCAGGGAATCAACCGGTTTGTCTATCCAATTCAAGGAAATGAGGTGGCTCTGAATCATAATCTTTTCCTCGATAACTGGCCTGAGGTCAGAAGAGATGTGGCAGAGACAATTAAAACTCAGGAAGTCGTCATCAGCGGGCCTTATGAACTTCGTCAGGGGGGGATGGGATTTGTCGCCCGTAAGGCAGTTTTCTTAAAAGATAAATTCTGGGGATTTTCCATTCTTGTCCTGGATTTATCCCCCTTGCTGGAAGAAGCTGGAATTAATTCCGGGATGCAAATTCTGAATCTGTCATTGAGAAAAAAAGATGGAGCTGTATTTAGTGGAGATTCTACACTTTTCAATAAAGAATCTATTCAAATATCGATTCCAGTCAATGGAAACCAATGGGAGATGGCCGCTGCGCCAGTCGATGGCTGGGATAAACCTCTCAGATCCAATCTCAGGGTCGGGAATTTTTTATTTTTATTATTGACTTGTTTAGGGACTGTGTTTGCTTATCTTTTAAGTTTGAAACATTATTCTCTCCGGGATGAGGTGAATTGGCAAACTAGGGAATTAAGAACAAAAAATCAGGAATTCCAGGTGCAGTTGACAAGGGCCAGTGAATTGGAAGAAAGACTGAAACAAGAAGAGGCTAAATATCGGGAATTGACTGAAAGTATCGATGATATCTTTTTTGCTATGGATTCTGATTTCAAGTATACCTATTGGAATCGAGCTTCTGAAAAACTAACAGGGATTAAGGCTTGTGATGCTATAGGTAAAAGCCTGTATGAAGTCTTTCCTGAGGCTCGTGATTCTTCAGTGGAAGAGTTTTATAAGAACGTTCTTAAAAATGGGAAATCGGGGTATTGGGTGAATTCTTTTAACTTCCATGGGAAAGAGCGTTATTTTGAAATTCATGCCTATCCATCCGAACATGGAATTTCTATTTTCAGCCGGGATATCAGCGACAAGATTAAAACGACCCAAACCCTGGAACATCTGACATCTTTTCTGGATTCTGATCCATCCCCTATCATAGAGTTGGATGAATCCGGGGAAATCAAATATTGTAATAGAAGCGCCAGAGAGACCTTAGAATGGTTGAAGGCTGGCGGAGACCTTAAACAGTATTTTCCAGAGAATATCCAGGAAATACTGGAATGGCTCAAGGAAGGCCGGGAAGGGATTGTTTATAACGAAATCCCTATTCAGAAAGCTGTATTTGGGGCATCCATTCTCATTTCTCCTCAGCATCATTCTATAAGAATATATCTCTCCGATATCTCATCCTTAAAAAACAATGAAAAACGATTACAGCAGAGCCACCGGACATTACAGGTCTTAAGCCAGGCCAATGAGGCATTGATAAGAGCCGTGAGTGAAGGCAGTTTTTTAAAAGAAGTGTGCCGGATCCTGGTAGAAAAGGGAGGTTATAGCCTGGCTTGGGTCGGGTATCTGGAAGAGGGTGCTGAAGGAAAAGTCGTTCCGGTTGAGTTTTTTGGCGAAAATAAGGAATATGTGGACCAAATGAATATTGTTCTGTCAGACCCTATCAGAGGGAGTGGACCTGCAGGCAGAGCTTTGAAAAGCCATAAATCTATTATTGCAAGAGATTTGAATAATGATGCCACTTTTACTCCATGGTTGGGATTTGCCCATCAACTGGGAATACAATTGACAGCCTCTTTTCCCTTCCGATTAAGTGGAAATCAATGGGGCGCTCTTAATCTCTATTCCAGGGATGAAGGTTCATTTAATGAAGTTGAACAGACCCTTTTACAGCAATTGGTCGATGATATGAGTTTCGGGATACAAAACCTCCGGGTTCGTATGGACAGAGATCGAAAGGATGAGGAGCTTAGTCATAAACAAGAAGAAATGAAGACGATTATTCAATCATCACCTATGGCTATTATTGCTGTGGATTTGGCTGGAAAAGTGCTGTTATGGAATAAGATGGCAGAAGAAATGCTGGGATGGACTACTGAAGAAATTCTGGGGAAGAACATGAGTATTATTCCCTCTGGCAAAGAAGATGAATACCTTCATTTTCGAAAGACTGCTTTTAAGGGGGAAAGTATCCGGAATTTTGAAACCCAATGGAATCATAAGAATGGAACTCCTATCGATATCAGCATATCTCTGGCTCCGATATTCACTGCATATCATGAAATTAAGGGTATGATGGCTGTGATTGATGATATTACTGAAGATAAGCGAATGAAAGCGGCCCTGGAGGAAAGCCAGCTTTTGTTGGATACAGCGGTTAAAGCCTCGAATACCGGATTATGGTCTTGGGATTTCACCTCTGAACAAATGCAATTATCTCCTGAATGCAGTGAAATCCTGGGATATCAGGACCACTCTGTTGTTGCCAGTTTGACTCAATGGAAAAGATTAATCCACCATGAGGATTTACATAGGGTTCTTAAATATGTTCAAAGTTACGTTAAAAATCCTGAGGGACCTTATTCAATTGAGTACAGAATGAAACATAACGATGGTTCTTATCGATGGGTCATCTCCCGGGCCTCTATCTTAATGGATGAAAATAATAAACCGCAAAGGCTGGTAGGTTCGCAAATCGATATTACTGAGGTCAAGCAAAGAGAAGAAGAAATCAGGAGACTGAATGAAACCCTGGAAGAAAGAGTTAAATTAAGAACAGCTCAATTACTGGAAGCTAATAAGGAATTGGAGAGCTTTTCTTATTCAGTTTCCCATGATTTGAGAGTTCCCTTGAGAGCTATTGATGGATTTAGCCGGATTGTATTGGAGGAATACGGGAGTAAATTAGATGAAGAAGGGAAACGATTACTTCATGTCGTCAGAGATAATAGCCGTAAGATGGGAAATCTGATTGATGACTTGTTGGCTTTCTCCCGTTTAGGAAGAAAGGAAATGACCCGTTCTACGGTGGATATGAACCAGTTGGTCAAGGCAGTCATAGAGGATTTGACCATGATGATGGATAAGAGCCGACTCGAGATTATTCTGAAGCCATTACCTCCCAGTACTAGCGATCCTTCCATGATCAAACAGGTCTATCAAAATCTTATATCCAATGCTCTTAAATTCTCTTCAAAAGAACAGAAAAGCCAGGTTGAAGCAGGGGTGCAAACCATTAATCAGGAGACGGTCTATTACGTTAAGGATAATGGAGTGGGTTTTGATATGCATTACATAGATAAATTATTTAGAGTATTCCAGAGGCTTCACAGCCCAGAAGAATTTGAGGGTACCGGGGTGGGGTTGGCATTGGTTCATCGGATTATATCTCGTCATGGAGGGAAAATCTGGGCTGAATCAAAACTGGGTGAGGGAGCCTGTTTTTACTTTACATTACCCGATAAGGGAGAGGTAAATTGATTGTAAGGGGAGATGTTATGGACCTTAATGAAATTGAAATTTTGCTGGTCGAAGATAATTCCACCGATGAAGAACTGACTATCCGTTCATTGAAAAGCAATCATCTGGCGAACCGTTTATACTGGGTGAAGGATGGGGCCGAAGCCATAGATTTCCTGTTTAGTAAAGGGGAATATGTTAGTCGGGATTCCAGCCGGCATCCTAAAGTAATCCTTCTGGACCTTAGATTGCCCAAAATAGATGGGATGGAAGTTTTGAAAACTATCAAAGGGGATGAACGAACCTGCCATATTCCTGTCGTAGTTTTAACTTCATCCCAGGAAGACCAGGATATTGCTAAATCCTATGAACTTGGAGTGAATAGCTATATCAGTAAGCCGGTTGAATTTGATGGATTCGTCAAAGCTGTATCAAACCTGGGAATGTATTGGCTTATTTTGAATCGAATTAAAGACTAGGAGCCTGTTATGGGGGATACCTATCGAATACTCATGTTGGAAGATGAAATTACCGACGCTGAACTTATTATCAAGGAATTACGACAATCGCCTGTTAAGCTTATTCATAAGTGGGTAGATAATCGCAAAGATTTTGTAGAAGCCCTGCTGGATTATAAGCCTGATTTGATTCTGGCAGATTCCAGGCTTCCGACCTTCGATGGCCTGTCAGCATTGCAGATTGCCAGAGAGCATAATCAAGGCATCCCTTTTATCTTTGTCAGTGGTTCTATGGGTGAAGAAACAGCTGTCGATACGATGAAAAAGGGAGCTACTGATTATGTCCTAAAAGATAAGCTTTATAAATTGATGCCTGCAATTATGAGAGCAATCGAAGAATTGGAATCTAGTAAAAAGAGGTTGTCCATAGAGGCTGAGTTGGGTCTGACTAAAGAGAGAATGGAATTTATTCTTGCCAACAGTCCGGTGGTGATTTATAACTGTGATGTCCAATTAAATTATCAAGTAAAATTCATATCTCTGAATGTGAATCAGCTGACAGGATATGAATATCGGGAATATATCAAAAATCCCAAGTTATGGCGGGAATGCCTTCATGCGGCAGACGCCGATCGGATTAAAAAAGAGATAGGGACCCTTGAACAAAGAAAATTACTGGTCATGGAATATCGTCTTCGGCATAAGGATGGGCACTATCTCTGGATTCATGATGAGGCAAAAATGATATTCTCTGAGTCTGGAGAGCCTTTGGAAATTGTGGGGTTCTGGGTTGATATCAGTATTCGCAAGCAAAATGAAGAAAAGATACTGAGACAATTTAAGCAGATAAATGTTTTAAGAAATATTGAGAAAGCCATTACATCCAGCCTGGACCTGAATATCGCTCTGCATATCATCCTTGAGCAGTTAATTGATGTGGTAGGTGTAGATGCTGTGACAATACTGCTTCCCAAAAATCAGCCCAATATTCTGGAATTGGCAGCCTCTATGGGATTTAAAACACGATTGGTCAGTAAAATAAGTATTCCTTTTGGAGTAAGTTATTCAGGGAAATGTGCCTTGGAACGTAAAACCATATATATACCGGAGGTCCAAAGAGAAATCAATGATCCGATTCTTGAAGAGATGCTGAATAAAGAGTCCATCCTTAGTCTTTGTGCCATACCTTTAATCGCCAGAGGGCAACTGAATGGTGTTTTGGAATTATTTTACAGGGAGAAAACAGATCTGGACCGTGAAGATATGGATTTCCTGGAGGCTCTGGGTTCCCAAGCTGCGGTGGCGATTGAAAATGCTACTTTATTTCAGGAAAGCATTCGTTCCAATATGGAGTTGAACAATGCATTTGATGCTACCCTGGAAGGATGGGCGAGAGCCTTGGAATTGAGAGAATATGAATCTGAGGGACATACCCAAAGGGTATGTGAATATACCTTAGCCATGGCGAAAGCCTTAAATATCGATGGAAGCCCTGTTATCAATATTCGAAGGGGGGCTTTATTACATGATATCGGTATGATGGGGGTCCATGACCAGATATTGCTAAAATCCGAACCACTAACGGATGAAGAATGGGTTTTAATCAAAAAACATCCGGTATATGCTTTTGAACTATTGGCTTCAATTTCTTATTTAAGGGATGTTTTGGATATTCCTTATTGCCATCATGAAAAATGGGATGGAACTGGCTATCCCCGGGGATTAAAAGGCGAGCAGATACCCTTAAGCGCCCGACTTTTTGCTTTGATTGATGTTTGGGATGCCCTTTCCAGTGATCGTCCCTATCGAAAAGCCTGGGATGAGGAAAAAATTAAAAGTTATATTATCCAGCAGTCAGGCCTTCATTTTGATCCTTCAATGGTAGAAAAATTCCTGATGGTTATTAACAAGAAGAAGAAATAAGGAACTAATCTTTGAAAAGTTATGAAAATCCTTTTATACTATTTTCATGGCAAGTGAACCTATTAAAATAACATGTCCCTGTTGTAAGACCATCCTGGTTGTCGATCCCAAGGAAGGTGAAGTCCTTGAACAACGTAAGCCTATCCTGGAAGAAACCACAGGAGACCGCCTGAAGGATGCCTTTATTAAGGCTAAAAAGCGTCAGGATGAGGCTGAAACCAATTTCTTGAAAGCCAAAGAAAAAGAAAAAGAAAAAAAGTCCAAATTTGATGAACTGTTCAAAGAATCCCTGGAAAAAGCCAAAGAAACAGATGTTGGCACACTTCCACCCAATCCCATGGACCTTTAATGAACCCTGAGTGATACCCCTCAGAAAACTCTTCTTACCAGAAAATAGTCATACCTAACAATTATGTGTCCTGTTATGGTAAAAAATCCGGCCGGGGTGGGAGCTTCCATGCTCTCAGAAAAGTACTATTCTATGGTTGAAGGAGTCGTAATGATACAGATAAAGGCTTCGANNCGACCATTTTAGGGTCAAATTGTTTGCCGCTGAGAATTCTAAGGTTGCGGATGGCTTCATCTGAGGTATGCCTTTTCTGCCGGCCATCCTTACTGCCAAAGACTTGCCGGTGATAGAAATCCGCAATACAGAATATCCGGGCAGCCATAGGAATGGTTTCTTTTTTCTTCTTATCCGGCATTCCACCTCCATCATACCATTCATGGCGGGCAGAGATAATTGGAGCAACACTATCCAGCAGCCGAACAGATCTAAGTAGACCTGTATCCGGTTTTTCATTACTTGATTGGTTAGCCCGGAGAAGGTTCGTATAATCGGTTCCCATGGCCAAAATCAATTTATCAGAAGGAATCTGTCCCATGTGGTTCAACATCAACAAGTATCGTATAGCGATAATGTCTTCTCCAGAAAGGTTGAATTGTTTGGCCAATTCAGTTGCCAATGTCATTGTCCTCTGACACTGATGAATTGAGGCCAGGTCCTGGCTTTCAATGGAACTGACCATGGTTCCAATAATATCAACATAAGCCTGATTAACCTTTTGATAGGTAATGGCATTGTCAATCGCCAGGGCGGCATTGATGGCCAGGGGTTTAATCATATCCAGATTAAAGGGTGCCAGGGTAGAGTCTTGTCGGCTGGTAGTGATGATGATTAAACCTAAGAATCGAGATTCCACCAACAGGGGGACACAGACCAGTGCCTGAATATCTGTTTTATCCGGTCTTTCAAAGGCAATCAGGTAATCCCGGCTCATTTCTAAATCAGGGATAAAAACAATCTGAGGGGATTCCTGAATCATATCAAAATAATTCTTCCCATTTCGAAGCAGGATCTTTGAAGGTCGGTTGTCGGATAGGCCTCTGAATTTCAGGAGTTCCAGTTCCTTGTTCTCCAGAGAGAATAAATAAATGAAAGTTGCATTACAGTGGAAGGACTTCATTATGGAATCCAGGATATCCTGGAGGATATGTTCGATATTCAGGGTGGAACTCATTTGTTTAGCCGTATCGTATAGCATTGATATTTCCATGATTCGTTGTTGAAGCTTAGCATTGGTTTTATTTAGTTCTATATTTAATTTGAAGTAATTGATTTTTTGCTTACGTTCAACATCAGACAGAAATCCCCCTGCCAGACCGATAAAATTAAGGGTCAGTGTTCTTAATAAAAATGATTCACTCAACAGATGGGCTTTGAATCCGCTATCCATTGGAATCAGCAAATAAAGAATCATGGATGCCAAAGTGGCAGAGATACTGAAAAAAAGACCCCATCGCCAGCCAAGAGCTATAGAAGCCACAATGATTGGCAGATAATACAAATCCAGCAGAGTTCTCTGTTCCAACCAGTTGGCCTTTGCGAATGAAAAAATAAGGGTTGTTGCCAGGAGAAACATAGATACTACGGCCCAAAGGTAAGATCGATACATTTTTCGGTGGGAAATTTCCCAATTTGAATTTTTAATTATGTCATCCTTGTCAGCCATACATTGTCCCACATCCGCTCTGGGTTAAGGAGTCAGAGTTGTTCAGAAAAGAAATAATTTCTGAGCGGGTCTCTATAAAAAATGATAACCGATTTCGGGTTAATTTAAAACAGTATTGTTAGTGGCAAGTCTCCATGATAAAATCCGGGCTATACGAAAACTATTAGTGAGGTGTTAGGATGAATAATCTTATGGTAAAAGTTTTATTATCAGCATTTCTGATAACAAGTGTAATGAGTATTTCCTGGGGGAGGTATTTACCGGTGACAGAACCTGAAAAAGTTGGCATGTCCAAGGAACATTTAGCCTTGGTGGATGATGTTATTTTAAAAGGTATTGAGGATAAAGCAACGCCGGGAGCTGTGCTGCTGGTTGCCCGGAAAGGGAAAATTGTATATAAAAAAGCTTATGGAGACCGGATGGTGGAACCCCGGCGGGAGAAAATGACCATTGATACAATCTTTGATATGGCTTCAGTCACAAAACCTGTGGCAACAGCCGGTGGTATCATGGCTCTGGCTGAGGATGGAAAACTTCGTCTGGGGGATAAGGTTTCCTATCATATTCCGGGTTTTGAGCAGAAGGGAAAAGAAAGCGTAACCCTGGTGAATCTTTTGACTCATACCTCTGGACTTCCTTCCTGGGATAAGTATTTTCTTAAAAAACTGGATCATGATGGGATTATTGCGGATATCAGCGCCAAGGATACCACTTATGAGCCAGGTACCCGATTTGTCTATTCTGATCTGGGATTTATCATGCTGGGAGAAATCATTAAGAGGGTTTCCGGTATGCCTGAAAATGAATATGTTCAGCAACGGATATTCGGTCCTTTGGGGATGAAAGATACCGGGTATCTGCCACCCAAGGAAAAATGGACGCGTTGTATTGCCACCGAGCCCAGGGAAGGAAAGATGCTTCAAGGGGAAGTACATGATGGAAATGCCTGGTCCTTGGGAGGAGTTTCGGGGCATGCCGGGTTATTTTCGACTGCAGATGATATGGCAATTTACTGCCAGATGATTCTTAATGGTGGCGAATATAATGGAAAAAGGATTTTGGGGCCGTTAACTATCAGGGAGATGACTAAAAACCAATCTCCGGTGGCTGAAAGAGAATATGGTTATGGATTTGTCATTGGGACCGGATATGCCAGTTATCGGGGGGATATCTTCCCCAAAGGCGGATTTGGACATACCGGATGGACAGGGCCTTGTTTCTGGATTGATCCCTCCTCCCAGGCTTTTGTGATTCTTTTAACCAACCGGGTTCATCCAGATGGAAAAGGTGATGTCGGCCGGCTTCGGGCGCTGGTCAATAATATTATTGCTTCTTCGATTATTAAAGATTAATTCTTTATTTCAGCAAAAGTTTTACATAAACAGGGGTTTGCAACTGGTAAATCCCTGTTTTTATTATGGTTAGATATAATCCTGTGTATCTTAGACTTCAGAAAAAGGAAAATCCCAGGAATTTGTTGGAAGACTCTTTTGTTCAGCTTATAAACGGAGTTGTAACGGAGAGGGTCTGACCCTCTCCGTTACAACTCCGTTGTTTCCGGTAATAAAGAAATTAGTAGGAATTATTCCTAAGATGGATGTATACTTACAAACTATGGAAAAAAGGGGAATAAAGGGACTATTTATTATAGTTTTCGGACTTATATGGGTATCTTCCAGTTATGGGTGGGGGACCTATGGCCATACCAGTGTTACTAAATCAGCCATTGATAATCTGCCCTACAATATGAGGACGACTTTCACTCCTTACCAGCAATGGCTGGTGGATACCAGTACCGATGCCGGAGTCAGAACCGGATGGGCACCCAATGAATCCTATTTTCATTATATTGATGCGGATTCAAATGCTGGATGTACCTGGCCATTTGACTGTCTGCCACGAGATTACAGTACCTATCTCAGCCAATATGGAGTCAGTAACGGGGTGAATCCCTATATTGTGAACCAGCTGACTTATCAGTTGGAAACAGCCTATCGGGATTGGTCATTAAGTCCGACGGCCTCCAGAATGACCACTATTATGTATTGTATGTCCAGGTTATCCCATTATGCGGCTGATTTGAATATACCATTACATTTGACCGAGGATTATAACCCTAATGGGGTTCATTCCCGGTATGAAAGCACCATGCTGAACAATTACCATCCATTAGTTATAAGCCAGTCGGACAGTGGAATGATTTATAAGGCCGATATTATGGCTTACTGTTTCAGCCGGATCAGCGCCCGATATCCTTATTACCATGTGATTGCCCAGGCTGATACCACAGCCCAGGCTTTGGATTCTTCCTATGGAACCACTTATTACAACAGCCTTTGGGCCCAAACCCGGAGTTTTACAACCACGATGCTCAATGAAGCTGCCTTGGATGTATCCAGCCTCTGGTATACTGCCTGGATAAATGCCGGATTGTCAGCTGTTCCGGTGGAATTATCCGAATTTACTGCTGAAACCGACCCTATCTGGGAAGATAAGAGCCTCCTTCAGCCAATTTCTAAATAAAACCTGGCCATTCAACAAAATTATCCCATCTAAAAATCTTATGTTGGGGGATATCTTTATCTCTTAACCGTATTATTCCGAAAAAATGAGAGCTTGACAGTATCCTAAATGTTAAAATGTTGAAAATAATAAGGTTATTATTTTGACAGCTGTCAAAAGCCATTTCCTTTTTAGGACAGTAACTGTAAAAAAGTCAGGAGTTGTCCGAGAGTATAAGGGCTCGATAGATGGGGAGTTTTTAAAAATACCATAGAAATAATAGATAGAATCAGCTGGGAATCTGGTCAGCTATCTCAAGAATTATTGCGTAGCTTGATTAATTCAACTGTTTTTTTGAAGGTATTGATAAAAGCTTTACAGGTAGGGCAGTTTTCCAGATGTTTATCGATTTTGTCACAAAGCCCGGGGTCCAGATCGTGGTCAATATAATCTGACAATTTAGATAAAATCTGTTTACAACCTTTAGGTGAATGATTATGTTTCTCGGAGGTATCGGTCGATTTTTTGCCTGACAAAGAGGCGGGCCCGATGGAGCCTTGATTTGACTGCGGCGACCGAGAGTCCGAGGATTTGGGCTGTTTCTTCATTGGAATTCTCTTCGATATCTCTAAGGACCAGGACCACTCGATATTCTTCAGGAAGCTGGCGAATGGCCTGGTCCATGATTTGATTGAGTTCTTTCTTTAATAGAATATCATCTGCTTTGGAACTCCAGTCCACAACTTCCAGGGTTCGGGTGCTTTCTTCCCCAAAAGCAGCCGATTCCAGAGAGTCCACAGGATGATTTTTAATTTTTCGTTTTCTGGACCAGCAAAGATTCTTGGCTATCTGATGCAGCCAGGTGGAAAAACTGGATTCACCTTTAAAAGAGTCCAGACCTTGAAATGCCTTAATAAAGGCTTCATGGCTGGTTTCTTCAGCATGGTCATCATTCTTACATAAGTATCTGGCAAAAGAAGCCATCCTGGGACTGTAACGCTTGAAGAGGGCTTCAAAAGCTTTGTCATTTCCCTGCCGGCTTAAGGTAACCAGTTCTTGGTCTGTCAGCTGTGAAAGAGATTGCTTAGTTGATTTAGCCATTAACCATCCAGGAGAAAAGAATTATCTAATAACAATATAATCTTACCCCAGGGATTTTCAAGAGACAAACTTTATCTCTCCGGGCTGACAGTCCTTATATTTTATTTTAAGGAATCTTTCTGGCTGCTTGATGGTTGATCCGTGTTTTCTGCTTTGCCGACAGGTTTTGAATCGTCGGGTGTTACCTGTTTAACTTCAGATTTTGATGATTGAGGGAGTCTGCACGCAGACCCATTACCACTCATTCAGCCATATTTCCGCTGGAACCAGAAATATCCGATAATAAGAAGTATGATTCCAATAATTTTAAGCCATTCAGGCATAAATATTATCCTTTCTTGATAATATCCTAATTTTCTTTTACACCCAGTTTTCTCAAGATGCTTATCATGGGGCACCATTTGCTAAAGGCCGATTGTATCAGGTTCAAAGCTACAAAAGCGGTCAACCATAACCAGGCTGGGTTTACAAAAGCAGCCAGAGAAATGCTGATTAATATAATCAATCCAGCTATCAGCCTCAACCATTGATTTATATTCATTGCTTTAACCCCTTTTCTATACTATATTTTCCTTAGTACCTTCTATCACATTAGACTCGCAGCGTTGGAAAAGGATTCGGAAATATTTTTGAATCCTTTGGAATCCTCTTGCGTCTTAACTTACAAAAGAGAGGAAAATACGAGAATGAACAAATCCTTATTGATTATGACCTTATCAAGCTTCACAGCCCTGATGATAGCCTCACCTCTAAGAGCTGATAATTCCATTAAGCTGGGAGATGCTGTTCAAAAGGCTTTGCAGAATAATCATCAGTTAAAAGCCATGGAATATGAGGCTGAGGCAACCCAGACCGATATCGGATTGGCCAGAAGCGGTTTTATGCCTCAGTTGAATCTGACTCAGACTTTTCAGAGGACAAACAACTCTCCCCAGTCTTTTTTCTTTAAATTGAATGAACGGCAGCTGGATATGCAAAATACCGATTTTAATAATCCGGGGACCAATACTGATTTTGAAACTAAACTCCAATTGGTTCAACCATTATATACCGGTGGAAAATTATCGGCTTCTTTAGAAATGGCTAAGAAAGAGCATCAAGCCTCTTTACGGCAGGTGGACAGGACCGCCGATGAAATCAGTTATCAGGCAGCCCAGGCCTGGTATAACCTTAAGGTGGCAATGAAATTTAAAGAAGTTGCCATAATGGCAGTGAAAGATGCCACCAGCCATTACCGGATTGCTCAGGCATTCTTTGAGGAAGGCAAGGGGACTAAATCTGATATGCTTCGGGCCAGGGTTTTTCTCTCTGAAATGGAGCAAAACCAAGTTAAGGCATCCACTCAGGTTCGAATAGCCGGGAGAGCTTTAGCTTTGGCTCTGGGCGAATCTCCCGATGGAGAGTTGTCGGCGGAAGGGGATTTAGTCTATTTACCTGTTTCAGTAAATATGGAAGAATCCATTAATGAAGGATTGGTAAGCCGAAGTGAACTGAAGGAACTTTCTCTTCGGCAGGACCAAATCGACCTGCAACGCCAGGTTGCCCATGCCGATTATCTTCCTTCAATTGCACTGGTGGGCCAGGTCCAGATGAACAGTGAAAATACTCCCCTGAAAGATGATGCTGACAGCTGGTATGGAGGTTTAGTAATCACCTATCCCCTTTTTGATGGCTTTGCCCGGGATTATAAAATGAAAAAGACCCAGGCATCCAAGAGAAGACTGCTTGAGTTGAAAGAACAAACCAGCCAGTATGTTTCATTCCAGATTTCTCAGGCTGTCTTGAAATTGGAGGATGCCTCAAAACGGGTGGAATTGACCCGAAATACGGTGGCAGAATCCGAGGAATCCCTTCGGTTGACGGAGCTTCGATACCAGAATGGGCTTTCAACTTTAACCGATTTGAATGATGCCCAGACAGCTTTAAATCAGTCCCGGGTCAATGAAATACAAGCCATCGCTGAATATCATCTGGCGTTGATTGGTTTGGATTACAGTAAGGGAATTCTGGCTTCTAAATATTCATCTGTTAAAAATAATGAGCCTAAATAGGAATGAGGAGAAGAAGATGATAAAGAACATTAAAATAATCAATGAGGGATTCATATATAAAGCTCTGCTGGTTTCTGGGATTGCTTATTCCCTGATACTTTCAGGCTGCAGCGGCAAATCCCATCAGGTTACAGAAGAGGCTTCTTCCACTCTATCGGCCCAGGTATCCGTGATTGAAGAGATAGACCATCCTGTTACTGAATCAGCCGTAGGAACGGTTGTTGCGAAGACCCAGGCTCAGGTTGCCAGTAAGGTCATGGGGACCTTGACCGGGGTCTTTGTGAAAGAGGGCCAGTTAGTGAAAGCCGGACAGATTCTGGCTAAAGTGGATGCCAGCGACTTACAGCCTAATGTTGATAAAGCAGGCGCTGGATTACAGGAAATCAAAAGCGCTATGTCTGAATTAAATAAGGTTCAGAAAGAGATAGATGCCGGAATCCAGGCTGCCCAGGCTAATTATGATTTTGCTTCTACTTCGCTTAACCGGTATGGAAACCTATATAAAAGGGAAGCTATTTCCAAAGAGATGTATGATGAAACTTTTCGCCAGTATAAAATGGCTGAATCCAATCTCCAGTCGGCTTATGCCAAAAAGGAAGGGCTGGGAGACAAACGGCTTCAATTAAAGGCAAAACAATCCCAGGTCCAAGCAGATATGAAGCTGGCCCGGATTTATGTAGGGTATTCCTCGATTGTCTCGCCGATATCCGGATGGGTGGTCAAAAAATATATGGACCAGGGCAGCATGGCGGTTCCAGGGCAACCCATAATGGTTATTGAATCCAGAGATTACGAGTTCGAATCTTCGGTTAAAGAATCCTTATTGCCACAAATCAAAGCAGGCAATACCGTCCAGGTCATCCTGGATGCTGTGAACGGACCCATCGAAAGCAAGATAGTGGAGATAGTCCCTTCAGCCGACCCCATGAATCGGTCCTTTACAATAAAAGGGTCTCTTCCGGTTGTGGAGGGAATTCGTTCCGGGATGTATGGAAAAATGGAAATATCGGCGGGCCTCAGAAAAATGGTATTGATACCTTCTGCTTCTGTGGTTCAAAGGAATTCACTGGAAGGCGTATTCAGCCTGGATTCAGCCGACCGAGCTTTTTATCGGGTCGTGAAAACCGGAAAACTCTATGGGGATAAGATTGAAATTATTTCCGGGTTGCAGGCAGGAGACAGGGTGGTTGTGTCCAATCAGGACAAAATCAAAGAAGGGATGAAAGTGGAGGTGGCCCAGTGACCAAGATTGGATTAGCCGGGAAAGTAGCCCGATTCTTTATCAATTCCAAACTAACTCCCTTGATTGTTATCAGTTGTTTATTACTGGGAATATTTGCTGTCATAAAAACACCCCGGGAAGAAGAACCTCAAATTTCTGTCCCGATGGTGGATGTCTTTGTGGGGTATCCGGGAGCCAGCGCTAAGGAAGTGGAAGAGCGGGTAACCGGACCCATGGAAAAACTAATTAATGAAATCCCAGGGGTTGAATATGTCTATTCTATTTCTCAGCCAGGCATGAGCATGATTATCGTCCGTTATTATGTCGGGCAGGAAATGGAAAAAAGTCTGGTTAATTTATATGACAAACTCAATGCCAACATGGATAAAATTCCACCGGGAGTTACTCCACCTCTGGTGAAACCTAAAACCATTGATGATGTTCCTATTCTCAGCCTGACTCTCTGGGGGGATCGATATGATGGTGATACCCTTCAGAAGATTGCCCGAGAGATAGATGACCAGATTAAACAGGTTCCCAATGTTGCCGAAACCAAGATAATCGGGGGACAAAGCCGGCAATTTAAAGTGATGGTGGACCCTGTTCGATTAAGTTCTTTCCATCTCTCGCCCTTGGCAGTCGTTCAGCGGATACAACAATCCAATGTGGAATATCCCGGTGGGACTTTTACCCAGGGAAACCGTGAATTTAAAGTCCAATCAGGTGGATTTATTACCTCTGCCGAGGATATGCAAAACCTGGTGATTGGTTCTTTTAACCAGAGGCCGGTCTTTCTGAAAGATGTGGCTGAAGTGACTGATGGTCCTGAGGAACCTGTCCAGTATGTCTTTATCGGGGCCGGTCCTATGTCCGAGGAAAAATATATCCCTAAAGAGCTGATAGGGAAAGGTGTTCAACCGGCGGTTACTATTTCTCTGGCAAAAAGGAAAGGAGCTAATGCCACCACGGTATCCGAGAATGTCCTCCATAAAGTCGAAGCCCTCCGGGGAAATTTGATTCCTTCTGATTTACAGATTACAGTCACCAGGGACTATGGGGAAACAGCCCAGGAAAAATCCAATGAACTTTTGTATCACATGGCTATTGCTACTATCTCGGTTATTTTCTTGATGGCTTTGGTGCTGGGATGGAGAGATTCTATGGTGGTGGCAGTCGCTATCCCTGTAACCTTGGCGCTGACTCTCTTTATTTATTATCTGGCAGGATATACCCTGAACCGGGTTACCTTGTTTGCTTTGATTTTTTCTATTGGTATTTTGGTGGATGACGCTATTGTCGTGGTGGAAAATATCCACCGGTATTTCTCATCCAAAATCGGGTTAGACCCTATGGATACGGCTGTTTCTGCCGTGGATGAAGTCGGAAATCCAACAATTCTGGCGACCTTTACAGTCATTGCAGCAATCTTACCCATGGGATTTGTTTCCGGGATGATGGGGCCTTATATGCGTCCAATTCCGGTCGGGGCTTCCATGGCTATGATATTTTCTCTCTTCATTGCCTTTGTTATTTCTCCCTATATGGCTTTCCGGCTGTTGAAAGACCAGAAATATGATGATTCTGAACAAGATAATGGTGAAGAGCACAAAAAATCCTGGGATTACAGGGCCTATGTCAAACTGATGACCCCCTTGTTGAAAAAGCCAGGGGTAAGATTTGTTTTTCTGGCCGGTGTTTTTCTGCTCCTTCTTGCCTCCTGTTCTCTGGTCTATTTTAAATTTGTCAGAGTCAAGATGCTGCCTTTTGATAATAAAAGTGAATTCCAAATTGTTATTGATATGCCGGAAGGCTCAACTCTGGAAGAAACTTATCATTTGACCCGGGATATTGGAAATTACCTGTCAACAGTTCCTGAAGTAACGGATTATGAAGGGTATGTGGGAACCTCAGGTCCCTTTAATTTTAATGGGCTGGTTCGGCATTATTTCCTTCGGCAACAGTCCAACCAGGCGGACATACAGGTCAATCTGGCCCCTAAAAATGCCCGGAAAGCCCAGAGCCATGATATTGCAAAAAGGGTTCGGCCTTTTGTGGATGAGATTGGGAAAAAGTATCAGGCCCGGATAAAGGTGGTGGAAATCCCTCCCGGCCCACCGGTTATGCAAACCCTGGTGGCAGAAATTTATGGGCCTTCCCATGAAAGACAGCTGGCAGTAGCTCACCAGATCAAGGATATCTTTGATAATACCGATGGTGTGGTGGATGTGGATTGGGATGTAGAAGATGACCAGCCTAAAGTATTCTTTGATGTCGATAAGGAAAAGGCGGCTTTGAATGGAATCTCAACAGACCAGGTTGCCAGAACTCTTTCTCTGGCAGTGAATGGGTATTCAGCCGGGATCCCTCAGCTGCCCAACGAAAAAGAACCGGTTAAATTGCTGGTCAGATTTCCCCAGGCTCAACGTTCGGATATTCGTCAGCTGGATTCTGTCTATGTCCAGAATATGGAAGGCCGGCTAATTCCTGTTTCTGAACTGGTCAAAGTTAGGGAAGGTGTGGAAGATAAAAGTATCTATCATAAGAATCTGAAACGGGTGGTTTATGTGACAGGGGATGTGTCGGGAAAAGAAGAAAGCCCTGTGTATGCCATTCAGAAGATGGGTAAAGCCATTCAGAAAATAAATATCCCTGAAGGATATGAAGTCCGGCAATATATGACCAAAGCTCCTTTTGTGGATGATAAATATGCCATGACGTGGGACGGGGAATGGTATATTACTTATGAAGTATTCAGGGATTTGGGATTGGCTTTTGCGATTGTCCTGATTCTCATTTATATCTTGGTGGTAGCATGGTTCCATTCCTTTACCACACCCCTGGTCATCATGGCGCCCATTCCCCTGACTCTCATTGGGATTCTGCCGGCCCATGCGGCTTTTGGGGCTTTCTTTACTGCAACATCTATGATTGGATTTATTGCCTTGGCAGGTATCATTGTCAGAAATTCCATCATCCTGATTGATTTTGTCGAAATCAGGAGAAAAGAAGGTTATGCCCTGGAAGATGCCATTATCGATGCAGGAGCGGTAAGGTTCCGTCCGATGCTTCTGACTGCTGCGGCGGTGGTGGTCGGTGGATTTGTCATCCTTTTTGACCCAATCTTTCAGGGGTTGGCAATCTCCATGATGTTTGGTGAAATCGCCAGTACTTTCCTTTCCAGAATGACCATCCCGGTTCTTTATTTCCTGACAGAACGCAGGAAGGGACCTAAACCCCTATCGGGAGGAAAAAATTTCTGGACCTGGGTGAAAGAATTATTGAAACCAAAATCAAAACCAGTTCCAAGTAACCCTGATGCCGATGGGGAGAATGACCTGATTCAGAATGAGCCACCTCAAGGAGATAAATAAGCATGGTGAAACAACTAATGATTCTTTGCAGTGATTCCATCGGGGATGTTGTTACAAAAGCAGTTGAAAAATATATCCAGAAAGATGGTTATGTGAGAATCACCAGTGGATATGGGGTTAAATGCAAAGTCCCGGTCCAGGGCGCCTATATGGCTAAATGTGTTCCCTGGGAGGCGGAAGTATTTATCATGGCCCTCGAGGATGAACAGGTTCAATCGATTGTCTCTGAACTCAAACAATATACCAAAAACTGCGATACTTCGCCCTGCTTGAGAATGATAATCACAGCCGTGGAAGAAGTGATTTAGTAATTACAACAAGATACTGTCTCAAATACCAGCCTTTTAGGAAGCAGAGTTCTTCCTGAAAGGCTTTTATTTTGACAGGTTAAAGGGCTGTATGATAAATATATACAGCTCTTCTATTTCCTAATCACAAAGGGCTCTAGGCTTTACTGACCTATTTAAAAATATAAGAGCTTAATAAGATACATAGAATAAGCAATTCAAAATGGAAAAAGATAAATGCTTATTATATCAACAATAATTGTTTTGATTTGTTCATATGTAATCGCAACTCAAAATAAATATCAATCGTTTTCTAAGCTATTACTCACTCTTGTATTGTATTCTTGTTTGCAGGTCATTATTACTGAATTGATTTTAGGGATAGTCTTTCAAAATCTCACATCTTTTTCACTCCTGGTTATGAATGGAAGTATATTGGCTGTCGTTTTGATTCTATTTTCCAGAAATATTCATGTTAAGCAATCTATTTATTTACCACAAAACATTAAAAACGTTATTAATGAAGTTTCCCCCGATATATTTTTATTTGCCCTGATTGGATTAGCCTTGATTGTAACAGGCTATATAGTCTATTTAGGGTATCTATTCCCTCCTTATGCTTATGATAGTCTAACTTATCATCTTCCTCCGGTTGCCAGTTGGATTCAAAATGAAAAGATAAGTATTGTTCCAGGGATTGATGGGTTTAGTAATTATTACCCCAAGAATGCTGAATTGTTGTTTTTATGGAATCTTATCTTTTTAAAAAATGATATTGGAGTTGATTTGATTCAATTTGTTTTTTGGTTAATTGGCTCGCTGACGGTATATTCCATCTCCAAGCATATTATAAAAATGGATATGCGGTCTTCCTTTTTATCAGGTTTGTTATTCTTTTTTACCCCGATGGGTCTCATGCAATCAAAAACCTGTTATGTGGATGTTATTTTCACTGCCTTTTTTTTGATTGCTGTTTTCTTTGCTCTCGATTATATATTGAATTATCAAAAAAGTTCATTGTTGTTAACTTCCTTAACGATGGGGATTTTAGCTGGGATTAAGCCTCAAAGTCTTTTATACATCTCTATTATATTCAGTCTTATTATGTTTATAACTATTATTGAACATCGTTATAAATGGTCCCATATCTTCTTAGTTTTTACAGGCATTCTGGTTATATTTATAGTTCTTAGTGGTTATTGGTATCTCAGAAATTATGTGGTTTTCCAAAACCCTCTTTTTCCTTTCGAGATTAAGATATCCAAATTCATAAATCTGCCAGGATTTATGAGTCTGGAAAGCTTTCGTGAGTATGATTTAGCTTCTAGAGGTGGTACCTCTCGTGTTATAACTATTATCAAAAACTGGTTTGAAATAGGCGGATATTATCAATATGATTCTCCGAACGGTGGTCTTGGAATTCTCTGGATAACCATGATGATGCCGGCAATCGCTTGGAAATTAACTACTGCATGGAAGAATAAAGAAAAAGCGTATCTTTATTTATTTGCCATCCTATTTCTTTGTTTTATTTTTCAACCGCTTAATTGGTTATCTCGTTATGTTATCTATATAACTGCCATTGGAGCTATATCTCTTGTTTGGTGCCTAAATAATATCCGATATAAGAAAATAACCGCAGGTCTGATATTTATACTGATTATTTATCAAGTCACATTACTGTCCCATCAAACATTTTTCACTCTAAATAAGGTAACCTTATTTCAAAACACTAGACCGGAAAATCGAAATGCTGCGTTATTTACTGGAAGTAAAACGATGGAATTACTGGAAGTCCTTTCAGAGGATGGAGATCAGGTATATTTCCATAATATAAAACCTAATTTTACTTATCCCTTATGGGGAAGGCATTTAGAAAGAAAGGTATATCAGATTGATGCGAATTTCTTTTCTGCTCAAAGGTCAGATAAATCCAGTGGGACCTTTTATCTGGTCGGACAAGAATCTGAATATTTACCCAAACTGATGGAAAGTGATGATTATATCTTTATTTATAAAGACTTGAAAAATTACTATTTATTTATTCCAAATAACAAAGAAATGCTTGATAAAATTAACCGCAATATTCATCGAAATCTTTTATGAATAATTTTAAACCCACTAGAAAAAGTAAGAAATATGACTCGATATCAGGATTGAGTGGATATCTATATATTGTAATGGTTATGGTTTTATTGTTGTTTTACTGTCGATATTCACATCCTATTGTAAGATTGATAGATGCGGGAAAATGGTGGAAGGGTTTTGTCCAAAGTCTATATGAAGTAAATGATATCCCTAATATTGCGCAATATGGGCAAATGGATTTAAGTAAAAAAAGAGTGATTCTGGAATTTATTCAGACAGGATCATATCTTCTATAGAGAAAGATTCTACTATTCAAATAAATGTCTCGTATGACTCTTATCCGAATGGTTTTAAGGAAATACCTTTCAGAGTTGATAAGGCTATGTATTCTGAAAAAAGCACATTGCTTCCAATGTATTGGAGTGCTCCTTGTCCTGCATGGATAGAAATAACCTGGCTAAATGAACAGATTATTGATCGAATCGAAATTGCACCCAATAACGATGATTATGGAATGGGAGAATATAGGTTGCTTGTCTGGGATCAGGGACGTAATAAATATATTCCTTCCTCTCCTATGGTTTCTTATAGCGGCAGAGCCGGTAGGTTCAAGGCTTTCAACCTAAGTTCAACGACCACATCAAGAGTGAAAATATCCATCCATAAAGGAGGATATTTAAATAATAATGCCTATTTAAAAGATGTAAAGGTTTTTGGACATCCATTAGAGGATTTATAACTCTATAGACATACCAGAGCATAAAACATTTCAGCTGTTTTTCAGAATATTATTCCTTAAGTCTTCGGTAGAATATCGTTTCGGGAGAGGACCCCCGATTTTAATCAGTTCAAGCTCCACATTTTTCCTCAGGATTTCAGGTTCGATCGGTTTGGTAAGGTAAAGGGACACCCCATGCCGATACCCGGCTCGATGGTCCTTCATTGTGTCCATGACCGATAACATGATGATGGGAACTTCTTTGAACTGGGGATTTGCCCTGATGGCATCCGATAACTCATATCCGCTGATGATAGGCATTCGGGCGTCCAGTATCAATAAGTCAGGTTCAATATCCATAATAAAATCAACAGCATCCTGCCCATTCAGGAAACTGAAAATATCATACTTGTCTTCCAGGACAGCCGTCAGAAAATCTATAATATCCGGGTCATCATCGACCAGCAGGACTCTCTGGCTTTTAGGGTTGGGACTGGTGTTTTTACTGCTATTCATATGGTTAAGAAATCCTCCATCCCGGTTGATAGGTATCCCATTTTCTTTAGTATATAACAATCTCTCTCCACAGGAAAATCCCTTCTTATGGGTCACTTTATATTTCTGAGGGTAGAGTTGTTAATATTTATAATTCACAGGTATACCCACTAAGGGTATAATGATAAAATCTTTTTCAATCCAAGAAAGAATGAAGGAAGAGGGAGAAACTTTTTGTTTCCCCCTTTTAATGGGCTGAACATGAAAAACAGATATTTTAGGGCCGATACCCATCGGTTTTGTTTTCTTATGAGTATGAAGATGCTGGTCCTTATGGGAGTGGTCGGAGGGATAGCTTTGCTTTTAAACGGTTGTTCTTCCCAATCTGGCGATAAAAAGGTTAATGGCCGGATACAGGTCAGCTACTGGGAAAAATGGAGCGGCAAGGAAAGAGCCTCCATGCAGCAGATTGTAGATGATTTTAATAAATCCCAGGACCGGATCCAGGTCAATATGATGATGGTCAGTGAAATTGACCGGAAAACCCTGGTATCCATTGCCGGGGGAGACCCGCCAGATTTGGTTGGATTATGGCCCCATTCGATTCCTCCTTATGCAGATAAAAATGCTATTATTCCTTTGGATGGATATATTAAAAAAGCAGGTATCAAAGAAGAGGATTACCTGCCTGTATTCTGGAAAATGTGTCTTCACCAGGGTAAAATCTACTGTCTCCCCAGCGCTCCTTCCTGCCTGGTATTACATTGGAACAAGGATTTATTCAAGAAAGCAGGATTGGACCCCGAAAGACCTCCTCAAACTATTAAGGAACTCAACGAATACGCCCGGAAACTTACTAAACGTGATAAAAACGGGAAAATTGTCCAGGCTGGTTTTCTTCCCAATATCCCCGGATGGTGGAATTGGTCCTGGGGCTATTGGTTTGGAGGAAAACTCTGGAACGGCAAAGATAAAATTACCTGTAATAATCCTGAGAATGTGAAATCATTTGAATGGGTACAGGGTTTTTCAAAAGAATATGGAGTGAATGAAGTTCAAGCTTTTGCCAGTGGATTCGGCAATAATTTTCAGTCTCCCCAGAATCCTTTCCTGACGGGGCAGGTTGCCATGCAGATGCAGGGAATCTGGATGAATGATTTGATTAATACCTATGCCCCTAAAAATTTCAACTGGGGATGCGCTCCTTTCCCTACGGATGTTCCCGGACTTACCGGGGTTACTTATGTGGAAGCCGATATCCTTTGTATCCCCGCCGGGACAAAACATCCTAATGAGGCCTTTGAATTTATCCGGTTTGTGAATACCCAGAAGGAAATGGAAAAGTTCAGTATTCTACAGCAACGGATCACTCCTCTTTCCCATGTCAGCGACGAATTTCTGGCAAAACATCCTCACCCTTATATTAAGGTTTTTTTAGATTTAGTCAGGAGTCCCAATGCCTTCATGTCATTGGATATGAGTATCTGGAATGAATATACCGATGAAATGAGTGTGGCTTTTGATAATGCCATCCTGATGAAAGATACCCCCCAGGGAGCCCTGGATAAGACTCAAGTTCGAGTCCAGAAATCTCTGGACAGGGATTTGAAACGGTTTGAAAGACTGGGAATCGTGATTATGCCGGCACCCCCGGGCCGATAGAACTATGAGAGACGTAAGTTTTACTTTATTGAGGTTATGCCAATGACTCGAAAGAAAAAAGAAAATCTGCGAAACGGATTATTATTTGTCAGCCCCTGGCTGCTGGGGATTATGATATTTCTGGTATATCCCATTATTGCTTCTTTATATTATAGTTTCTGTGAATATTCGGTCCTGACTCCGGCCCAATATATCGGGTGGGGTAATTACCAGGATTTATTTTCGGATGAAGTCTTCTGGAAATCTCTCTGGAATACCTTCATTTATGCGGCGGTAGCTCTTCCTCTGGGAAGTGTTATGGCGATTCTGCTGGCGCTTCTTTTGAATATGGATATTAAAGCCAAGTCCATTTTTAGAACGATCTATTTTCTTCCCTCATTACTACCTATTATTGCAGTAGCCATTCTCTGGCAATGGATATTTAATGGACAGTTTGGTTTGTTAAATTATCTGCTTTCTTTTATTGGAATCCATGGGCCCAACTGGTTAAGTGACCCTAAATGGTCTAAATCAGCTCTTATCATCATGAGCCTTTGGGGAGCAGGAAATACCATGATTATCTATCTGGCTGGACTTCAGGAAGTTCCTCAGGAATTATATGAAGCGGCCGAACTTGATGGAGCTATCGGATTGCGGAAAGTCTGGCATGTTACCCTTCCCATGATTTCTCCTGTTATTTATTTTAATGTCATTATGGGGATCATCGGGTCTCTCCAGGTTTTTGCCGCTCCTTATGTTCTGGGCAATGGAGCGGGAGGAGCTCCCGCCCGGTCACTTTTGTTCTATACCATGTATCTGTATGACAATGCCTTCCGGTATCTTCGGATGGGATATGCCAGCGCGATGGCCTGGATTTTATTTGTCATTATCCTTCTGTTAACCTTGACGGCAACCTGGATTTCTAAACGATTTATCTATTATGCAGGGAAATAACCTATCATGAAAAAACAGACGCTATTATCAAAAATATTTGTTTACTCAATACTGCTTTTGGGAAGTCTTATATTTCTTTTCCCTTTAATTTGGCTGATATCTACTTCCTTGAAACCCGTGGAACAAACCATGCTTATTCCTCCCAAATGGATTCCGAATCCTGTCCAATGGAGGAATTATCTGGATATTTTGACTAATCCTGATATTCCCCTGTTGCTCTATGCAAAAAACACCTTGGTTATCTGTGTCCTGGGGGTCATCGGAGCTGTTTTATCCAATGCCCTGGTAGCTTATGGATTTGCCAGGATTGAATGGCCGGGAAGAAATATCCTCTTCGGTTTGACCCTGGCCACGATGATGATTCCGTTCCCGGTCACCATGATTCCCCTTTACAGTGTTTTCCGGAAACTTCATTGGATTGGAACCAATTATCCTTTATGGGCTCCTGCCTGGCTGGGAGGGGCTTTTAATATCTTCCTGCTGAGACAGTTTTTTATGACCATTCCCCATGATTTATCCGAAGCAGCCCGAATTGACGGGTGTTCGGAGTTCAGGATTTTTTGCCAGATTATTCTTCCCCTCTGCCGGTCATCTCTGGTAGTTGTGGCTTTATTCCATTTTATGGGGTCCTGGAATGACTTTTTGGGGCCATTGATTTATCTGACCCGGCAGGAAACTTTCACCCTTTCACTGGGGTTGCAATTCTTCCAATCCCAACATGGAGGGACTCAGTGGCATCATCTCATGGCGGCTTCCACCCTGATGGTGTCTCCCATTATTATCCTGTTTTTCCTGACTCAGAAAACCTTTATCCAGGGGATTGCTATGACAGGACTGAAAGGTTGATTGTCCAGAAATATTAACCCCGTTGGCTTGAATATAAAAAGCTCCGGTTTCATGAAACCGGAGCTTTTTTTAGGATAGCAATAGGCTTAACAAAGCATCTATTTTTTGATTTTAGCGTGATAATCCTGAATAGGGCAGACATCCATCTCTCCCTGTCGAATGGCCTTAATGCCCCGAATAGCGGCTTTAGCGGCGGCCAGGGTGGTGATCACCGGGACTCCATGGCTGACAGCGCTTCTTCGAATTGCTTTTTCATCATACTGGGATGCCGCTCCCAGGGGGGTATTGATTACCAGATGGATTTCTTTGTTTAGAAGGATATCTACCACATTGGGTCTGCCTTCATTGACTTTCATGACAGGTTTGGCGGTAACCTTATTCGTATTAAGGAAAGCGGCCGTCCCGGTGGTTGCCAGGATATTAAAGCCCATGGAACTCAGTTCCGTGGCCACTGCCAAAATTTCAGGTTTATCTTTATCATTCACACTGATAAATACGGTCCCTTTATCCGGCAGGGTGGAATAGGCTCCCTGCTGGGATTTGGCAAAAGCCCTTCCGAAATCGGTATCAATTCCCATGACTTCCCCGGTGGATTTCATCTCAGGTCCCAGGAGAATATCGACTCCAGGGAATTTCACAAAAGGCAGCACCACTTCTTTTACGGCGATATGGTCAATTTTAACTTCCCCTTGGATGCCGCATTCTTCGAGGGTCTTTCCTGTCATCACTAAAGCGGCTATTTTGGCCAGGGGGACTCCAATAGTCTTGGAGACAAACGGGATGGTTCGGGAGGCTCGGGGATTGACCTCCAGGACATAGACCGTCTCATCTTTGACAGCATACTGGACATTCATCAGTCCGATTACCTTCAAGGCTCTTGCCATGGAGTAGGTATATTCCCGAATGGATTTAATAACTTTTTCACTTAATGAATAAGGGGGGATACAGCAGGCAGAATCTCCTGAATGGATGCCGGCCTGTTCAATATGCTGCATGATGGCGCCAATCACAGTATTTCTACCATCACTGATGGCATCCACATCCACTTCAATGGCATCTTCCAGAAATCGGTCAATGAGAATAGGATGTTCAGGTGAAGCCGCTACGGCTGTTACCATATATTCCCGGAGAGAGGGTTCAGTATAGACGATTTCCATAGCTCTTCCACCCAAAACATAGGAAGGACGAACCAGGACCGGATAACCAATCCGATTTGCCACATCCACAGCTTCTTCAACTGAACGGGCATTGCCATTGGGGGGAGATGGAATCTGCAGATTATCTAATAAGGCTCCAAACCGTTTTCTGTCTTCAGCCAAATCAATGGAATCAGGGGAGGTGCCTAATATCTTCACTCCGGCTTTTTCCAGGGGAACAGCCAAATTCAAAGGTGTCTGTCCGCCGAATTGGACAATAATCCCTTCCGGTTTCTCTACATCGATAATACTTAATACATCTTCCCGGGTCAGGGGCTCAAAATATAACCGGTCAGAAATATCATAATCGGTACTGACTGTCTCAGGGTTGGAATTGACCATGATGACTTCATAGCCGGCTTCTCTCAGGGCTTGAACCCCGTGAACGCAGCAATAATCAAATTCAATTCCCTGGCCAATTCGATTGGGACCGCCCCCCAGAATCACAATCCTGGGTTTAGTGCCTCCCCGGGTCTCGGATTCGGTCTCATATGTTGAATAATAATAGGGGGTCTGAGCCTCGAATTCAGCAGCGCAGGTATCGACGGTCTTAAAGACAGCCAGAATATCCCATTGTTTCCGGAGTTGGCGAATGGTTTCCTCATCTGATTTAAAAAGGAAAGCCAGCTGTCGGTCGGAATATCCAAACCGTTTGGCTTCTCTCATGATTTCCGGAGTAACTTCCAGGGTCTCAGGTTCTGAGGCTTGTCCTGGCAGCCGGCATAATTCCAGTTCTTTCTCCATCTCGATAATATCTTGAAGATTTCTGAGGAACCAGAGATCAATCTTGGTTTTTCGATGGATTTCTTCAATACTCATCCCGTTTTTCATGGCATGGTGAAGATAGAAAAGCCGCATGGAATTGGGTTTGACTATGTTTTCTTCTATCTTGGTCAGGTCAATATCATTTTTCCCATCAGCGCCAAAACCAAAATGTCCGATTTCCAGAGACCGGATGCCTTTTTGCAAGGCTTCCTTGAAAGTTCTCCCGATGGACATGGTCTCACCCACTGATTTCATCTGGGTATTTAAAGTGGAATCGGCACCTTTGAATTTCTCAAAGGCAAACCGGGGGATTTTTACGACACAATAATCAATGGTTGGTTCAAAGCAAGCAGGGGTCTGTTTGGTAATATCGTTGGGAATTTCATCCAGAGTCATGCCAATGGCCAGTTTGGCGGCAATTTTGGCAATGGGGAATCCGGTGGCTTTGGACGCCAGGGCTGAACTTCTGGAAACCCGGGGATTCATTTCGATGACGACCATTCTGCCGTCTTCCGGGTTGATGGCGAACTGGATATTGGACCCTCCGGTTTCAACGCCGATTTCACGGATAACAGCGGCAGCGGCATCCCGCATTTTCTGGTATTCTTTGTCGGTCAGGGTCTGAGCCGGGGCTACCGTAATAGAATCGCCGGTATGGATTCCCATGGGGTCCAAATTCTCGATGGAACAGATGACCACAAAGTTGTCCATCTTATCCCGCATGACTTCCAGTTCATATTCTTTCCAGCCAATGACGGATTCTTCAACCAGGACTTCATGGACCGGGCTATTCTCAACTCCCCAATCCACCATCCTGGAATACTCTTCCAAGTTATAGGCAATCCCGCCACCGGTGCCTCCCAGGGTGAATGAGGGCCGGATAATGGCAGGAAAACCGATGGTAGTGATAGCTGCCATGGCCTCTTCTTTAGTATGTACTACAGCGCTCTGGGGGACTTCTAAGCCGATTTTGACCATAGCCTCTTTAAAGAGCAGCCGGTCCTCAGCTTTTTTGATGGTTTCGATATTGGCGCCAATCAATTCAACATTATATTTCTCAAGGATGCCAGCTTCAGCTAAATCAATCGAAGTATTCAGGCCGGTTTGACCTCCCAGGGTAGGGAGCAGGGCATCAGGCCTTTCTTTCTGGATGATTTTTTCAACCATTTCAACCGTAATGGGTTCAATATAAGTCTTATCACCGACTTCAGGGTCGGTCATAATGGTGGCAGGGTTGGAATTCACCAGGACGACTTCATACCCTTCTTCTTTCAGGGCACGACACCCTTGGGTGCCGGAATAATCGAATTCGCAGGCTTGACCTATTATGATTGGGCCGGAGCCGATAATGAGTATTTTGTGGATGTCCGTTCGTTTGGGCATGGTTCTTTGTTCTTTAAACCTCTTTCTCCGAAGCCGGGCAATTGTGTTGTAGTTTTAATGATAAGCCGTCTCTCCCATCCAGAGACTAGCGATGACCAGGTATATCTCTCCCAGTCTGGCGGGATTAAAATGGGTTATCCTTATTATTTTACTACAAAATGGCCTCTAAGGATGGGGGTTTTCACAGAAACTGGGGGAGGGTATTTAACAAAGGAAGAATTTGCGGGGTATATTTGAACCATAGCGTCCCTTCAAAATAAACAATCAAACTGCAGGTGCTTAACCAAATAAAACAGTAAAACTGTGCCTGAAAATCCTCAGAAGGTTCTCCTGGAATGAAGAACGAATATCGGGTGTGAATCAATATTCCAAGCTATCACGGATATTAGATAAATCCCCCCCCCCATAAAAGGTCAATAACAGATGACCCGGGATATTGATTATTGTCAGGACGGTCCAACCAAAAGGTTCCTTAGTCGGTTATTATAAGCAAAACCCCAGGATAAACGTAGTCCTGGGGTTTTGTTTACATAGTTGAATTATAAATGATAATTACGGTTTAATTACTGCCACCGATGCGCCAAATATCACCATTACTGACGGTGCCATTTGAAGGATCATAAACATTATTGACCTTGTAGTAATAAGTATTTCCGGAAAGATAAGTGTCGGATATTTCAAAAATACCATTAGGGCCTACACTGGATACTCTCCAGAGCAGTGGTCCCACTGTTTCCAGATAATATCGGTAGGCAGAATAAGAAAAGCACCAATAATCAAACTGTTGTTGAGATACATCCTGCTGATTTGCATAACTTCCCCAGGCTTTTCGGCTGTTCTGGAACACATCCTTGGGTAACGCTGTTACATAAGCTATCGGAGTGGTGATAGGCGATAATCTGATATCATGAGGAATCATCACATTATTGGCATCATATACCGGGGGATAGGCATTATTATCAACATAATAGCTTTCCATCCCTAAGGCCACTGTGCTCAAATCAGCCTTGGTTCGGGAAGCCTTGCTTCGAATCTGGGCAGATAAGAAATTGGGTATAGCAATCGCTGCCAGGATAGCAATAATTGCCACGACAATCAATAATTCAATCAGGGTAAAACCTTGTTTGTTTTGGGTCATGTTAGTATTCCCTCCTTTCTTTATTAAGATTAAATAAACGGTTGCATTTTAGTTAATATTAGATTGGATTGCAAGAAAAATATTTCCAAGGGTCTGGGATTGTAAATAAATTAAAAAAGATAGGATGCACAAATTTAAAATTCAGGCTCAAGCGGTCTTTCTCTGGGGTCTAAATTCCTGGATATAATTCAGCAGGAAAGCCAGCAAGGTGAACAGGATAAAAGCACCGGCTCCTGCTGAAAGAGTTCCCAATACACGTTTAGGGCCTTTTTTCTTTTCAGGGGGGACAGCCCAGGCGGCTACTTTTACATCATCTGATTCTGCTTGTTGGGCGGACATGATATGGTCCAGCCGGGATTTTTCCAATTCAGCTTCTTCTTTGCGTTTAGCTACCAGGAAATATTTGCTCTGTAAGGCAGCCACTTCTCTTTCCAGGGCGGCTGTCTGCATTTCCTGTTGGGAGACAGTCGTCCTCAGGAGGGTAACTTCTTTTCCGATTTCTTTGAGTTTACGGGTCAGTTCTGTTTTTCGGGCAATAGAACCGGAGAGTTCGGAAGCCACATTATCTCCGCTTTTCTGCCGGGCCTGCAACTCTTTGATTTTGATTTCCAAATCCTGGAGTTGAGCTTCATACCCAATCAGATGGGAAGTTTCCATCATCCCGGTGGAAGGGGGAATATTCACCTTCATCTGGGGTTGGGCATTGACCTGGCTCCAGTTATCTGAATTGATGATGGATTTCTGCCGCATTAAATCGACCATTTCTCCGTTGGGGAGATTGGACAAGACTTCTCCTGAAGTTCCCAGGTAACCGGCCATCATGGAACGTAATGTTGATATCCGTTTCTGGCTGAGGGTCATCTGTTCCCGGGCATAGATCAGCCGGGTCTGTTTATCTTTTAATTCCTTATCCAGCCGGGAATATTCGGCTTCCAGAAAGGTGAAATTCTGTTCTGAGACATCCCGGGTCAGGTTATTGTATCGTTCAATGAAAACTCGGGCCCAGGTGTTTGCTAGATCCGAAGCATCTTTACCATTGGAGGCCTGGGCATACAATTCGATAATCGGGGCATAAGATTTGCGGATGTTGGTATCTTCTTCAATCAGGAGGCGGGCTTCCATACATCGGGCCAGGTCATCCAGTTTAACGGATTTCTCCCAGCCTAATCGTTTCCGGACAGTGGCAACTAAATCTCTGGATTCAATAAGGTTTTTCAGCGAAACCATCGTCAGTGCATTGGAGGTCGCTCCGGTCTGGATTTTCTGATATTTGGGTTGGATATTAAGCAGTGTGGTTTTAGCCTCATAAATCGGGCTGGCTATTCCCCAGTAATAGACAGCTGCCAGTACCATTACCAGAAGGGTTCCCCCCAGGATAAAGAGTAATTTTGATTTGAAGATTTGAAGGTAATCAATTAATTGATGTTGGATTTTTTCCTGCATAAGAATGACCAGTGTCTTTCTTTCGGTTCATGAAAAATATTCTATTCAGCCGATGGCTTGTATTTCCCTGAATTATCCTATAATGTAGGGATAATTAGAAACCTTAAACATATTACCAATGGGACAGGGAAATTGGCAAGAGTTTCTCTTTGGGGAATGTCTTTTTTTTCTGCCCCTTTATTTCAGGAGAGAAGAATGAAAATTTATATCAGTTCGGACATGGAAGGCACCACCGGGATCGTTAACTGGCAGGAAACAGAATTAGGAAATAAGCTCTATGACCATTTTTCCGAGCAAATGAGCAAGGAAGTGGCAGCCGCCTGCCGGGGAGCTTTATCCGGGGGAGCTAATGAAGTACTGGTGAAGGATGCCCATAGTTCTGCCCGTAATATTAATCCGGACTTACTTCCCAGGGGTACCCGGATTCTTCGGGGCTGGACTCGTAATCCTTTCAGCATGATGGCGGGTTTGGATAAAAGTTTTGTCGGAGCGGTTTTTACCGGGTATCACAGCCCTGCTACCTGGAGTGATAATCCTTTAGCCCATACCATGACCGGAGGAATTACCTGGATTCGAATCAATGGAATCCCTACCAGTGAACTGGTCATCAATGGATGGATAGCTGCTTATTTCAAGGTTCCATTGCTTTGTGTGACCGGGGATGAAGGGATCTGCCAGCAGGCGGAAGAATTATTCCCCGGGGTCAAAACAGTTCCGGTCAATAAAGGATTAGGCAATGCGTCTATTTCCATCCATCCCCAGGAAGCCGTAGAGAGAATCGAATCAACGGTGAAGTCTGTCCTGGAAGCCGGGTTGCCTATGAAACCTGTTCAGCTTCCTTCCCTCTTTGAAGTGGAATTACGATTCAAAGAACATCATCAAGCCTACTATGCCTCCTTTTATCCGGGAGTGACTCGGCTGGATCCCCATACTATTGGTTACAAGACGGATAGTTATTTGGAATTCCTGAAGATGTTTATGTTCAGCCATTAACTAACAAATTTATCAACGATCCCCAATATTTGACAGCCGGTCTAAAGGTATAGACCGGCTGTTTTGTTGGGTAGCTAGAGAGTGTTAATATTTGATTCCAATACACTTTTAGCCACAATGCAGTTTAGCCGGGGGATGGTTATCATTACTTATCCTCATTCTGGGGTTTTTGTCCGAGGGTTGCTATGAGCAGGAACATTTGTTTTCTTTTGACAGCTGTCAAAACCACCCTGGGAAAACAGCTAACCCCTCTTCTTTAAATCATCTATCTGGATAAATCCAAGAGTAAATCCCCCTAGCTTCAGCTTGGGGAACCTCCAATGACAGAAGGACATAATAACCATTTTATGGGTCTTCTAAATTCCTTTCCCTCTTCCTTTGACGGCTCCTCTCATTCGACAGCTCCTGTCTTTTGACAGCTGTCAAAAACAATTTCCATTAACCCGGATATATGTTTCAGAGAGGGTTAACCGATTTTATTTCAGTCTTCTCTGTCTGTAGGGGTTGGCAATTCCCGTAGAAAAGAGCCAGGATGATTCTTATTCATCCTAAAAACCATAAATCTGAATCTTAACTAAATTTAGGATTATCTTGGAATAAGCTTATGTTTTCATGTTCTAAGGAGGATTGACAGTTTAAGGTCCAAACTTATTTTTCAGTTAAGTGTCCACAAAAAGGTAAGGGATGAAAAATATGAGCTTTCTCTTGGGTCATTATCAGGTTTGTCCGATTATCTTCTCAATTGAAGTTTAGCCGGGGGCGGTCCACAATTCCATCACCAGTCTATCAGTAGTGGCTGGGCATGCCCAGCTAATTATTTTCCTTGTCATTTTGACAGGTCTTACCGTTATACAGGAATTGACCACCGACAGCTTTTTCTTTTGGCAGCAGTTAAAAAATCAGATACATACTCAATAGGAGGGGATTAATAGCTCCAACTATTTTCAAATTTGGGAGCTAATTTATAAAGTAGAATTGTTTATTTTTTCTCTTGCTATTTGGTAAGAATTGATTTCAACCCATAGTTCAGCTTTGAAAAGATTTTATTAATATCTGCAGAGAACTCATCTGTGTAAAAAGTAAAACATTGGTATTATTAAGACCAAATATTTATGAAATTTATGATTTGCGTAAATATAGATATATAATGATGGCGATATGAAAAAATCAAGAACAGGTGATATTGGAATCATTATGAACCATTAATTAAACACAATAGAGTAAACATCTTATTATATTTAGCTGATTAGCATTTAAAATACTCAAACTGATTATCGAAAAGATGTTTTTTGTGGAACCTTGGTAGATATATAGGATGATGTAGTAATTGAAAAACCTTCTTTTTGAATTGAGAAAAAATTTAAACTGGAAATATTTTTTAGAATATTATGCACTTTGAAAGGCGGGTTATATAAATGAGTCTTTTTATAGAGTCTCTAAAAATTGGTTTATGTGAAAATTACAAAAAAATTATTAATAAAACTTTAGAATATATAGGTATTGTATTTATTCTCACAGAACTTATTCAGATTGTTTTAACTCAAGTAGCTATAAATAAAGTATTTTTTATGACTGTACTTTTTATATGTCCTATTATTGGAATTATTAATAGTCGTCAAAAAAAGAGTATACAGATTATATCAAATACTATGGATTTGAAAATTATTGTCGAATTTGGAGATATATTTAATAAGAATGGAATTATAGCTATATCTGTTAACGAATATTTTGACAGTATAGTTGATGATAAGCATGTGTCCCCAGTGTCTTTACATGGCAAACTTATTATGAATTATTTCGATGGACATCCTGAAGGATTTGATAAATGTGTAGATGAATCTCTTATAAATGTTGAATATAAATTGGTAAAAAGACCTTCAGGTAGAGAACGACAATATAATATAGGAACTACAGCTGTTGTTTCTGCTTATAAGAAAAAATTTCTCTGTGTTGTACTATCAAAAACAGACTTAACTACATACAAAGCAAGCGCTAATATGAATTACTTAATGATAGCTCTAGATGGGATGTTAAACAAAGCACGAGATGAATCTAGTGGTAATCCTCTTTATATTCCTTTAATGGGAGCTGGGCTTTCTGGTACAGGTATTAATCCTAAACATATTCTTCAAGTTACAATTATTAAAATTATTGAGATTTCAAAAAAACAAAAAATATGTGATGAAATTCATATTGTTTTACCCGAAAATCGTTTTAAAGAGATAGATTTAGATTCAATTAAGAGATTCTGGAGATAATCATGGTTTATAGCAATGGTATTATGTGGCTTTTCATGTAAAAGGTAAAACTAATCCAACCCTATTAGATATTAAATAGAATTATTGAAGTTATGGGAAGAGACTATGGATATCGAATTTAGTTTTCTAATAGCCATTCTAGAACAAATAAAACAAGGATTAGCGCCCCTAAATATGAAACCCCTGGAAGAACAGAATATATTCGAATACCTGATCTGATAAAAATACTGTCTATGAATATAATCTTTTCTTATATCCAGAAAATCAGTTTAGAAAGAGAACCATGTTTTGGGAAAAGATTATCATAGAGACAAAAGAGGGTAAAAAAGAAGCCATTTGTCCGGAGATCTTATCAGCCAGCCGAGGCACTGATATTCCTGCTTTTCATACTCAGTGGTTCATGAATCGGTGGAAAAAAGGGTATGTGAAATGGGTGAATCCTTTTAATCGAAAGAGTTTTCAATATATATCCTTTGCCAAGACCCGGGCCTTGGTATTCTGGAGTAAGAATCCCCGTCCCCTGATGCCATATCTTTCCCAGATAGTTCAGGGGAATATTGTTTATTATTTTCAATTCACCCTAAATGATTATGGGAAAGAGGGACTTGAACCCCAGGTTCCCCCGTTGAAGGAGAGAATAGAGACCTTTAAGAAATTATCAGAAGTGACAGGTCCTGAGAAGGTGATTTGGAGGTATGACCCTTTAATATTGGGGGACAGTCTGGGGGTTGAGGAACTGCTGGATAGAATCGGGTCTATTGGGAATCAAATCCATTCTTATACGAAAAAACTGGTTTTTAGTTTTGCTGATATCGGGGTGTATAAGAAGGTCCAGAATAACCTGAGGAAAACAGGAAAGTTATATCGGGAATTGACTCCGGAAGATCGATATCAAATAGCCAAAGGGTTAAGTAAATTAGCCAGGGAATGGAATCTGGAGATAGCCACTTGCGCCGAGACTGAGGATTTATCGGGGTATGGGATAAAACATAACAGCTGTATTGATGGGGAATTATTATTGAGATTATCCCATAATGACCCGGAACTGATGAGATTCATGGGAATAAAAGAATCCTCCCAGGGAGTATCCTTATTTGATAATAGTATTTCTAATCCCTTTTTAAACGGGAATTTTAAGGATAAGGGACAAAGGCCGGCCTGTGGATGCATCTTCAGCAAGGATATCGGGCAATATGATACCTGTCCCCATCTTTGTACCTATTGTTATGCCAATACCTCGGAGAAAATAGTGAAAAAGAATATACAGCTTCTGAAGGAAAATCCTGATTCGGAATCCATTTTGCCATAAGGATGTTTCTTCAAAATCCCATCAAGTTGGATGCCCATAGACTCATCTTCTCTCTGGGGATGGGAATGAAAAGCTAAAACTTCCCGACTCAGAATGTTGTATAATATATAGATAGGGAAAACAGGGCTTCGAGTGAGGCTTTGGATTTAACCTTTCCTTTAACTCCCCTTTAATCAATCGTAAAGGCAATCTTATATTCTATTTATTGTCTGAGGATTGAAATATATCCAGGACAGGAGGTGATGAATAATGAGCCAACATAAAGAATGGGTGGCAGGCGCCATCCGACAGGAAATTTCTCAACTAGAGAAAGTTCTGGAAACAATTGAAGATGAAAGTGGCCTGGGTGTCAGTGGTGATTTTGATATGGGTTCGAGTCAGTTGCGGGAAGTGGAAGGCAGACTAAAAGATATCCGGAAGCAGATGCATATCTACTTCTCTACAAATTAACTAATTAAAGGATACCTTGGACCCATGGTCACTTCAAAAAATGAAACCCAACCCCGGTTCCCTGAAATATATGATTTTCCTGGGAACCGGGTTATTTTTTTATATTATTTAAGGGAAAATGGAATCACCTGGGGTAAATGCCATGCATCTCTGGCTGATATAAAGTCATAAATCTGTAACAATCGTTCTTCCTGTTTCCTTCTACTGTGAAAAAACCGCTTGTAAAATTCAGGTTAACTCTCTTAAAAACATCCTGAATTAACAAGGGAAATTGATAGGTAACAAAGAGAAACCTGCCCGAAATCCTTCCGTAATGAATTTGTAACATGGGTTTTCTATCCTTAATAGTGATAAGGAGAATCCTATGAATACAGATAAAACCAACTTTAGAAAAAAAGTAATTGCTTTACTGGGAATCGGATTGTTTACTTTTGGATTGACCACTCTTTCTCTGGCAGAGACCCTGAGTGTCAAAGGTTCTGATACCATGGTGATTCTGGGCCAGAAATGGGCTGAAGTCTATATGAAACAGAATAAAGGGGTAACGGTTCAGGTTACCGGTGGCGGCAGCGGTACCGGGATTGCGGCCCTGCTCAATGGAACTACCGATATTTGCCAGGCTTCCAGGCCGATGAAACCTAAAGAAAAACTGGATCTAAAGAAAAAACGGGGAGTGGATGCTTATGAATTATCGGTGGCTTTAGATGGTTTAGCCCTTTTTGTTAATAATAAGAATCCCCTTCAGGAGTTAACCATTTCCCAATTGAAAGAGATATATACCGGGGAAGTGACCAATTGGAATGAATTAGGCGGCCCCAATCAGAAGATTATCCTTTATGGCAGAGAAAATAATTCAGGCACCTATGCCTATTTTAAGGAACATGTCCTCCAAGATGAAGATTTCACTCCCAGGACTCAAACCCTTCCCGGAACCGCTGCCATTATAAATGCTGTTTCCAAAGATGTGAAAGGGATTGGGTATGGGGGGATAGCTTATGGCCGGGGAGTTAAATTCATCAAAATCAAAAAGGATGCCAAATCCCCTTCGTATGAACCCAGTTTGGCGAATGTGGAAAATGGTTCCTATCCCATCAGCCGTTATCTCTATTGGTACACAGCCGGCGCTCCCAAAGGAATCATCAAAAAATATGCTGACTGGGTCGTCTCGCCTGCCGGCCAGTCCATTGTTAAAAATGTCGGGTATTACCCATTACCTAGGAAAACCAATCTTACCGGGAAAAAGAAATAGGCGTCTTGAGATAATATGAAAATAGGCCCTTTTAAAATCAAGCGAGTTCATGAATTTCTGATTGAAAGATTGATTCAGGTAACTGCCTGGACCTCAATTGTGACCATCGTATTGATTTTTCTTTTTGTCGGAAAAGAATCTATTCCCCTGTTCACCCATCCAGAGGTGAAACAGGAAGCCAATATATCCAAGTTGTTTGTCCCTCAGCAATACAGTCCCGATAAACCCCCTAAATCGGTCTGGCAGCCGGTTTCGACAGTACCCAAATACAGTTTATACCCCCTGATGGTGGGGACCCTGAAAGCTACATTGATTGCCATATTGTTTTCAGTCCCGATTGCCATAGCCGCAGCCCTTTATACTGCAGAGTTTGCCAGTCCCAGAGCCAGGGAGATTATCAAGCCAACCATAGAATTACTGGCCAGTGTACCCTCTGTGGTCATTGGCTTTTTTGCCTTGATAGTCCTTGCCAGTATCCTACAGACAGTCTTCAAGCTGGATTACCGGTTAAACGGGATAAATGCCGGGGTTGCCTTAGGCCTTGCCATTATCCCGGTGATCTATACCATCTCTGAAGATGCCTTGATTTCTGTTCCCAGAACTTATAAAGAAGCTTCCCTGGCTTTGGGCGCAAATCCCTGGCAGACCGCCTTCAAGGTTGTTTTACCGGCAGCCTTCCCCGGAATTGCGGCAGCCGTTATCCTGGGATTCGGCCGGGCTTTTGGTGAAACCATGATTGTCTTGATGGCTTCAGGCAATGCGGCTATCGGAAATTGGGATTTCACTGAATCCTTAAGGACATTATCCGCCACTATTGCCACAGAATTAGCTGAAGTGGTTCATGGCAGCGCTCATTATCATGTTTTATTCTTTATCGGAGTCTTTCTTTTTGCCATAACTTTTGGGATAAATTTTTTGGGTAGCCTTTTTATAGCCAGGTTTAAATCCAAACTGTCAGGAGCCCGGTCATGACCTTGATACGGCGTTCCCATAAGAAGACTTTATATTTCAGTAAGGTATTTGAAAACCTGACTGGATTATCGACTGTGATTATCCTGGCCATGCTGCTTGCAATTTTAGGGAATGTGTTCTGGTTTGGCTGGGAGGCTATCAGCTGGGAATTTTTAACCAAAGCTCCTTCGGATGGAATGACCGGAGGAGGGATATATCCCTGTATCATTGGGACTCTGGCATTGGTACTCCTGATGACCCTGATTGCCATTCCCCTGGGTGTATCTACGGCCATCTATTTGAATGAATATGCAGGACAAGAATCCTGGCTGACCCAATTAGTCCGGTTAGCTGTCAATAACCTGGCAGGTGTCCCTTCCATCGTCTTTGGACTCTTTGGGTTAGGCTTTTTTGTCTATTTCTTAGGAGCCCAGATAGACCGGAATATCCTGGGACTGGCGGCTGGAGATAGACCTGTCTGGGGGCAGCCGGCATTAATCTGGGCGGCTGTAACCATGGCTTTACTGACATTACCGGTAGTGATAGTGACTACTGAAGAAGCACTGAAATCCATTCCCAGAGAAATCAGGGAAGCCAGTTATGCCCTGGGCGCCACCCGTTGGCAGACGATTTGGAAAGTTATCCTTCCCCAGGCATTACCAGGAATCTATACCGGGGGGATTTTAGCTGTCAGCCGGGGAGCCGGAGAAGTGGCTCCAATACTCTTTTTAGGCGCTGCTTATTTTCTTCCTTACCTGCCTAGCAAACCGACTGACCAATTCATGGTCCTGGGATATCATGTTTATATTCTCTCGACCCAATCCCCCGATGTTGAATTAACCAAACCGATTTTATATGGGACAGTCCTGGTTCTGTTGGTACTGACATTCATGTTGAATTTTATCGCCATATTTATCCGCAGCCGGATTCGCAGAAAACTGCAGGCTGTTTAATGGGAGTAATGAATCATTGATGAATAGTATATTAGACAGTAATCACCTGGCTCTGGCTGATGAAAGGAAGGTAGAAGAGATGCCTGAATCGATCCTGCCTGTGGAAACAGGAACAACCCCAATGATTCCTTCATTGAAGACCCATGTGATTTCCAGGAATGAGCCTCTTTTATTCTCTGAACTTCCAATCAAAATGGAAACCAGCAACCTGGAAGTCTATTATGGGGCCAACCATGTTCTGAAAGATATCAGCCTGGTTATCCCCAAAAACAGGATTGTAGCACTCATTGGGCCTTCAGGATGTGGGAAATCCACCTATCTTCGAACCCTGAATCGAATGAATGATTTGATTCCGGGCTTCAAGAAAAAAGGCCGGATATTCCTGGAAGGAAAAGATATTTATTCCAAAGAAGAAGATGTAATCGAAATCCGCCGCAGGGTGGGTATGGTCTTCCAGAAATCCAACCCTTTCCCAAAATCCATTTATGAGAATGTGGCTTATGGGTTGAGAATCAATTATAAAATGTCAGAAGATGAGATCGCGGACCGGGTGGAATTAAGCCTGCAGTCAGCAGCTCTCTGGGAAGAAGTCAAAGACAGGCTGAATCATTCCGCCATGGGGCTTTCCGGAGGACAACAGCAACGGCTTTGTATTGCCAGGGCGCTGGCTGTAAAACCTGAAGTTATCCTGATGGATGAGCCGGCATCCGCCCTGGATCCCATTGCCACCTCCAAGATTGAAGAACTCATTATGGAACTGAAGAAAGAATATACCATTGTGATAGTTACCCATAATATGCAGCAGGCTGCCCGAATTTCTGATTATACAGCCTTCTTCTGGCTGGGGAGTTTGATTGAGTATAGTTCAACTGAGAAGTTATTTACCAATCCCGGAGAAAAGCTGACAGAAGATTATGTGACCGGGCGATTTGGTTAAAAGAGGAGCCGACAACCATGCAGAGACATTTTGATGATGAACTACAACATTTGAAAGAACAGCTCCTCCTGATGGGGGGATATGTTGAAACAGCTGTTGATAAAAGTATCCGGGCTCTGACTGAAAGAAACAGCGATCTGGCTTTGGAAGTGATTGTTGAAGATAAGCTGGTGGATTCTCTGGAAATCGAAGTTGATAACATTTGCCTTCGATTGCTGGCTTTATATCAGCCGACTGCAGCAGACCTGAGGTTTATCACGGCCAGCATCCTGATCAATAATAACCTGGAAAGGATGGCTGATCAGGCGGTGAATATTGCAGAACGGGTGGCTGAACTCAATGAACTACCCATTTTGAAACCCTATATTGATATTCCCCGGATGTCCAACATAGCCCAGTCCATGACCCAGGACAGCCTGGATGCTTTTGTGCAGAAGGATGTTGCCAAAGCCAGAGAAGTCATGGCTCGGGACAATCAACTGGATATGCTCAATAACCAGATATTCCGGGAACTGCTGACCTATATGATGAGTGAGCCATCCACCATTACCCGGGCTGTCAATCTGATTCTGATATCCAGAAACCTGGAGAGAATTGGTGACCATGCTACCAATATCTCTGAAGAAGTCATTTTTATGGTGGAAGGTTCTGTGGTTAAACATTCAGGAATCAACTCAAGTCATCAGGGTGCGTAACAAAGCCCAATAAAAACAACAGGTTATTATCTGGTCAGCCCCTCATAAAAACAGAGATATCCAAGGAATGTTTTCTCTGGATATCTTCTGGACTGATTGATAATAAGAATTAGCTATTTCCCTCAGAACCTCAATTTAATAAATCAGGTAAGGTTTTCTATCCTTCTTGAATTGTTCACTCTCATCCTTCCATTTTTTTATCAAAGGTTCGATAGGTTGGTTTTCCATGATGGTTAATCTGACCGTATCGGTCCCCAGCAGGTTATCAATAAAATAACGGCTGAATTTAATCCATTCCAGTTCTTTCGGATAAAGCTGATGGAGGGATTGGAGAAGATGAAGGCCAGTGGTTGTCGGGACGAAAGTATTTCTATCCAGGATATGGACCTGGATGCCATGGCACATTTTTCCCGAATGCTTACTATAATGGGGAATAAAATAATTAGGCCTGAATTTTACTCCCGGCAGGGAAAGATTATTGAGATGAGTGGCCCATTTTTCCGCATCGATATAAGGGGCGCCAATCCATTCAAAAGGCCTGACGGTCCCTCTTCCCTCTGAAAGATTGATTCCCTCGATAAAACAGCATCCCGGGAATACGGTGGCTGTATCCGGAGTCGCAAAATTCGGGGAGGGAGGAACCCACTGGAGTCCTGTCTGGCTATACCACATTCCTCGGTCCCAGCCTGCCATAGGAATAATCCAAAGGTTTTTATGGTCAGGGGACCCGGAACTGATACCGGCGATATATTCTTTCATTCCCAGTTTGAAATAAGAATTATAAAAACGAACCAACTCTCCGGGAGTCAGCCCATACCGGATAGGGACCGGGCTGCTGCCGACAAAGGATTTAAATTCCATATTCAGGATATTGCCTTCAACATCCAGTCCATTGATGGGGTCGGGCCTGTCGGTAACCATCAACACTTTTCCATTTTCTACACAGGATTCAGCAGCTTCCAGAAGGGTGGAAATAAAAGTATAAAACCGGACTCCTCCATCCTGCAGGTCGAATATCAGGATATCGATATCTTTCAGCATTTCAGCCGTGGGTTTATGGGAAGCTCCATACAGAGAATATACAGGAATACCGGTTTCAGGATCCGTATAGGTATCTACTTTTTCTCCCTCTTTAGCTGCGGCTCTGAATCCATGTTCAGGGGCATAAATGGCTCGGATATCTACCTTGGCTTTCGCCAGGGCATCGACATTCAGTTCCAGTCCGCTAGTGACCCCGCTGGGATTGGTAATAATACCAATTCGTTTTCCTTTCAAAAAAGGCAGGTAAGCTTCTAATAATATGTCCAGTCCTGGTTTAACCATGACCCTTTTTCTCCTTTGAGTGATAATTCCGATGTAATATCAACCTTGAAAGATACAATGGATTTTGATTGGTTTCAAGCCTAAGACTAAAATCACCTCCTTGAAATAATATGAAATAATGTAAATTAACTTGCAGAAATGTTCTCTTTATGTTACTTATAAGCACAATGATATTCCAGATTGAAGGAGGTGATGGGATGTTTTTTAGTCCGAAATGCCAGTTATTAGTTGTTCTTCCAGAGAAAGATTATGATGAAGTGGAATACGCTGAAGTCCTTCGGGCCTGTAAAGAAGCTAAAATCAAAGTAGTGAATGGTTGTGTGTCCAAGGGTCCCTGCTATGGGGAGATAAAGGGTAAAATCAAGCCGGATGTGATATTGGATGAGGTACTGATGGATCATTATCATGGGTTGATGTTTATTGGAGGATTGGGAACTCGAGACTTATTCAATAATATTCTTTGCCATAAATTGATTCGGGAAGCCCTTCAACTGGGTAAGATTGTTTCAGCGATTGATTTTGGGCCGATAATTCTAGCCAGAGCAGAGGTTCTCAATAATCGTAAAGCAACCATCCATCCCACAGAAGAACGACATTTCAGCGCTACCGGTGTTCAATATTTGAATCAACCGGTGGTAATTGATGGGAATATTATAACCGCGCGGGATAAGAATGCTGCTCCTGAATTCTCGGAGATGGTGGCGGGAGCTATCCTGAAAATCGGTTTCTCTGCCTGATTTTAGACATTTATACGGGCTTATGGGAAAATAAATAGATAACAAATCTACTCGGGATTTTCTTTTCAGGGATGAATAGAGCTTAAGGATACCTGAAACAGAGTTGAAATCCTTGACGAGGGGTTTTGTTTTTTATTTTCCCGGCAGGGAGGTAATCGGTTTTGTTGACAGATATACAGAATGAGAAAGACCAGAGAGGCTGGCCTATTGACCAGGTTGGGGTAAAAAACGTCAAGTATCCCATCACCGTCCTGGACAAACAGAATGTCCGCCAATCCACAGTTGCTACTTTCAATATGTATGTCAATCTGCCCCATGATTTCAGGGGGACTCACATGAGCCGATTTATCGAAGTTCTGGAAAGCCATCGGGGAGAGATATCCCTTCGTTCAATTGAAGGCATCCTGGTGGAGATGAAACAGAAGCTGAAAGCGAAATCCTCTTATCTGGAAATCACCTTTCCTTATTTTATTGAAAAGAAAGCCCCGGTTTCAAAGGCTAAATCCCTGATGGAATATGAGTGCAAATTTATTGCAGAACATAATTCCAATTTTCATCTGACCATTGTCTTAAAAATCCCGGTTTCAACCCTTTGCCCCTGTTCCAAGGCCATCAGTGCCCGGGGTGCCCATAATCAGAGGGGGATTGTGACTTTAACTTACAAATCCAAGAAACTCATCTGGATTGAAGATATCATCAACCAGGTTGAGGACTGCGCCAGCGGCCAGTTATATACCCTGCTGAAACGGCCGGATGAACGTTATGTGACTGAGCATGCCTATGACCATCCTGCTTTTGTGGAGGATGTGGTCAGAAATGTGGCATTGGAAATATCCAAGGTAAAAGATATTGAATGGTTTAAAGTGGAAGCTGAAAATTATGAATCCATCCATAACCATAATGCATATGCCATGATACAAGCCCATAATGGGCAGGATGAAAAATAAACTTAGAACTGCATAGGCTTGAGTTGAGCCCCTTCCACGAAGAGATCAAAGAAATCAATTTCCTGTTCCAGTTCGATATGTTCAATTCTCCGAACCAGTTTTTCAATTTCAATCCTTTTCTCCTGATTTAGAAGGACTGCTTTAGCTCCTTCCAGTGAAGCATTTCCCAGCTTAATGATTTTATCATCCGGGAAAGGAGGGATTAACCCCACACTTTTGGCATTTTTCGGTTCAATATACCAGGCAAATCCCCCAGCCAGGTAAAAGAAATTAACATCTTCCAGCTGAATCCCATATTTTCTAAGCAGGATTTTTTGCCCGGCGATATTGGCTGATTTTGCCTGGGCCAGTTCGGAAAGGTCCGCCCGGGAGAAAGTAATATGCCTTTCCGGGACGACGGTAAATTCAAAAGAACCATCCTGGAATCGGCCCAGTTCATCCATTTGGCCTGAATGGACCAATTCAGCCATGAGATCAATCAATCCAGAGCCGCAGATCCCGTGGGGCGCAATATCACCAATCACATGAAATTCCAATTTTCCCTGGTGGATACGGACTCTTTCAATGGCTCCTTCAATACCCGGCATACCGTACTGGATTTTACCGCCTTCAAAAGCAGGTCCTGCCGGGCAGGATGCGGCGATGACCCGGTCCTTGTTTCCAAGGACTACTTCCGTATTGGTGCCGATGTCAATCATCATGACCGGCTTATCCTGTTTCAGAATATCCAGGGTCAGAACAGCCGCTGCCGTATCAGCTCCTACATGACAACCGATAAGCGGCAGACCGTAGAGTTTGCCTTGGGGATGAATTTGGATACCCAGTTCTTTGGCTTCCATTAAGAAAGAGGTGGAATTTCGTTTATCTTCTTCATATTCAAACTGAGTCAGTGATTTATATGGGCTGACACCTATGGTTTCCACCGGAAGGTTGAAGAAGATATCCCGCATGGTGGCATTTCCTGCTATCACAAATTCGTAAATACGTTTACGGTTGACTGGGAAAGACCTTATTTCCTTATTGATGAAGGATTTAATCGTTTCATGAAGCCTGCCTCTTTTATCTGGTGCATTATCATAGGATATCCTGTTGAGAACATCGGATCCCCCATATTTCTGGGGATTTTCAAAAGAGGATGTTTGAATCAACTCACCTGTCTGAAGATCATAGAGGCTGAGGACTACGGTGGTCGTTCCCAGATCCATAGCCAGCCCCAAAATATCGCCTTGATACTCTTCAATAAATTCTTCTCCCCAATAGACTTTTCCATCAGCTATCCGGGTCAATGGATTTAAAGTAACCGGATATTCAAGTCCTTTTTGAACTATTTGCAGAGACCTCTTAAATGTTTCACAGATAATGTCTGATGAGTCATCAGTCACTTCAGCCTGGCAAGCCAGCCTGAATATTCCTTGATTGGAACTTTGGGAAGGGAATTTAAGGAAACTTTCCTTATCAGTGGGAGGAGAAAGGTGAAGGGCTCCTTTTTTAACTTCGATAATACATTCCCTGCAGGTGCCGTTTCTTCCGCAGGATGAGGAAATACCTTTTTGAGCTTCCGAAGAGGAATCTGCCAGAGTAAACAGGGTTTCTCCTTTTTTCAATTCCAACTCTTCATCATTTATATAGAGTTTAGCCATAATCAATCCGTTTTTGAATTTACTTTCTGTAGAAGTAAGGGCTAAGCCGCTCCATTCCAGAGAAAACAGGTTCATATTTATGAGTTTTCATGCTCAGCGGCTTCAATTAAAAAAGATTCTACCATAAGGGGAGGAATAGTTGCCTGATGAAGATTTCGTAAACAGGAAGAAAATCAGGAGAAGCGGAAGGCATTCTCCTGATTACAACAAAGGTCTATTAGTTAGTAACCTGCTTTATTTAAGGCCTTTCTTAATAGGACAGGATTATTGGTTGTAATCCCATCTACCCCATCTGCTGCAGCTTTCACAGCTTTCTGAGGGTCATCACATGTCCATATATAGAGTTTTAATCCGGCATCATGAACAGCTTTGACAAATTCCGGGGTAACCCCTTCGAAATAAGAGTCGAGGCCGTCAAGCTTCTTATCCAACGCAATTTGGATTGGCATCATATCATATTTGATTTGGGTATTGGTTATGGTGTCCCGGGAAGAGCTGTGTAACCAGTATGCTGGAAAAGCTGGCATCATTTCTTTGGCTTTTCCCAGAATATCCTGGTTGAAACAAATTATGACCACTTGTGATTTTTTATCGGATTTATTGAGAATCTTTTTTAGATAAGGAAGCATTTTATTATCAGATGCTTTAATTTCAACGAAAATCTTTTTGTCTTTCGGAGCTTCTTTCAAAACCTCTTCTAATAACGGTAATTTTTCACCCTTGAACTTTTCACCCTTGAAGCTGCCAACATCGAGAGTTCTAAGGATTTTGGATGGAGTAGATTTTATTTCGTAGTCTTTTCCGCTGGTTCTCCGGGTGTTGGAATCATGGCTGACAATAATTTTCTTATCGCCGGTAAGATGAATGTCCAACTCAATGGCTTCAGCATCTGTTTTCCATGCCTCCCTGAACGAAGCCAGGGTGTTTTCCGGGGCAATAGCGGAATATCCACGATGAGCTATTAACTCGACAGCCGAAGAATTCATGGATAAAAACGTTGCCAGGATTCCTGAGGTAATAATTGATAGAAAACGGGAATTAATTGGGGTGTTCAATTGTGGTCTTTCCTCCTAAAAAAAATAAATGGACCTGTCAGCAAAAGTAATCATTCCAGTTTTAAGACTTACTGGACACTTCAGTACTACTTATGAAAGGTTTGAATTATTCAAATGAATAAATAATTAATGTAACAACAATGTTACATTAAAAATACTCATAAAAAAAATACAAGGCTTTCTGTCGCATGGTTTACCGGGACAGGAAAGCCTTGATAGGTAAAATTAACTATATTTTTTATCGTTTTTTTCGAGGGGGTACTTTTCCTCTCGATTTAGCAGAATCCGCTTTCGCTTTTGGAGCAGACACTGCTTTGGCTTTTGGAGCAGAAACTGCTTTGACTTTTGAAGCAGAAGCTGCTTTGACTTTTGAAGCAGAAGCTGCTTTGGCTTTTGGAGTCGAAGCCGCTTTTGATCTGGGTTCTGGGGTGACTGGTTTGGCAGCAGGTTTAGGGGATGATTTTACCTGAGCTGACAGGGTTTTATGATTTAATTTATCCAGCCATTTTTCATAATTGATTGACAGGACTTCCAGGTTTTTATATAGCATGGGGTTCTTATAATCTTTACGGGCACCTTGGATCCAGGGTTTAATTTTATCCCAGATTAAATAATGTTCCCGATTGGTTTCAAAGAAAAGAGCTTCGCTAATATGGCCTCTATTAACCAAGGCTGCAGCCATGTCCCAGAAGCTGATAACCATCCGGGCATATCGTTCTTCCTCAGAATCGGGAGAATATTTCCGTAATTTATCTTCCCAGCTATGGGCTTCAAACTGGCTTAAAAACCAGGCTCGGGCTTTACGGAGCAGGGAATCCCGGCGCAAATCGTAGAGTCGAATCAATAAATCAGCCTCTTCATAATTGGACTTAGACATAGGCTCGTTTTCCTCCTGAAATATAGGGTATTTATGAACCCCTTGTGCAGTTATTTACTGTAATAATCATTAATTCCTTCACGTAATGCCATCAGGTTTGCAACTGGTGTCTGAGTGGGTACTGCGCAACCAGGGCCGATAATCAATTTCCGTTCACCTGCCTGCTGGATTGTTTCTCTGACATGTTTTCGGATGGTAGAGGGGAAAAGCTGGTCAGTATTATGCTCATCCACTCCGGCAATTAGGCAGCCGGGATAAAGCTCCCTGGCTTTTTTTAAATTTGGCGGAGTATGTCGGTGGGACCAGTTTATGGCCTGAACCGGATAATCTGCCATGGCTTTAAAATGCAATCGATTCCCATGTAGATGTAGAACATTTAATGGGGCTTTCTTCATTATATTCAATATTCTAAGGTCGAAGGGTCTGCCAAACCGGGCATATTCTTTTTCTGTCATAAAATCATAGCTGGCTCCTCCGATGGAAAGGAAAATACCCGATAATTCTGTTTCTGCCAAAGCCTCTTGGAGATAACACACAAAACTCTGGGTAATAACATCCAATCCATGTAAAAGGGCTTCTGGAGACTCTTTCATGAATTTTATGATTTTTTCCCGGCACATTTTATGGGCTATGGACCAAGGACTGAAAATTGTCTCAATAAAATAAGCTTCCTTACTTAATTTACTCCCAATCAATTTCAGAGCTTTCAATTGTTGGGTGAAAGTTTCATGGGATACTCGGTACCAGTCATCCTTATTTCGAATTTGGTCCATCCCTTGGGGCAGAGGGTAGGGGTAATCATTCATGACTTTCAGAAAATCTACATCATAAGCTTTATAAAAATCCAATTCAGCCCTGGCGTGGTCTTTACCCGGGGAATGCTGAAGCCCAAAATGATACCAGAAACTGAAAGGAACTCGATCTACGGGTTTTCCAGTTAGGGCTGCACGAATGCGTTTTTTTTTGTCCATTTGTCTCATAAATATACCCTCCCTTCAGAAAAGTTAAAGGGAATATTTTCTAACTTCAGCAATGTTTGCTTGATGCTCGATCCTGAGGAGAATCCTCCCAAATCCCCTGTTGTTCCCAGAACCCGATGGCAGGGGATAATAATTGGAACCGGGTTTTTACCACAGGCACCCCCCACTGCCCTGGCGGCTCCTGGATGCCCCATTTTTTGAGCTACTTCACTATACGAAAGACTTTTCCCATAAGGGATTTTGCTCAGGGTTTTCCAGACCTTCTTTTGGAAATCTGTTCCTGATGATAAATCTATGTTACATCTGAATTTTTGTTTTTTACCTTGAAAATATTCTTCCAGCTGAATTTTTAGGTCTCGGAAAAGCTTGGCATCTTCATGAGCCCTAAGCCCAAACTTTTCTTCAAAATAACCTTCGATATTACTTGATGGATTATTATTTAACTCCAATAAAAACAATCCATTACCTTTATCTGCAAGTAAGATATGTCCCCAAGGGGCTTTCATCCATATGTAGGATATTTTATCCATCTTGAGAGGTTATCTGTGACCTGTCACCTCAAATTAACATTAAAAAATCTCAGCTTATCAGCAAGTTTGAGCAAATATTACTATAGATTGTTATCCTTTGCAACTATCCAATTTAGTTTTAATTCCAGGTTTTTACATCTCATAGCGACTAATTCAATAAATAAAACTCTTCAGATAAACCCAAGTTCTGGTATGGATGAGGAGAAAAACATAAATTTCCTTTTGATAAACAAGGCCTTTTGGGTTAATCTATCAATCGAAAAGGTTGAAAACTCTGATTAAAAGGTTTAGGCCCTGTTATCTATGAATATTTTTGTTTTTATACCGACTTACAATGAAAAAGAGAATCTGGAACCTCTCATTAGGGATATCATGAAGTACCCTGAGAACTTTAATATATTAGTGGTAGATGATCTTTCCCCGGATGGAACTGGGGGCATAGCTGACCGGCTAACAGAGGAGTATTCAGGGAGAGTCCATGTGCTTCATCGGGAAGGACTTCGGGGCCGGGGATATGCCGGAATGGCAGGGTTTCAGGAATCGGTATCTCTTGGAGCCGATGCTGTGATAGAAATGGATGCTGATTTTTCCCATCAGACCCGATATCTGCCTGAATTTGCTAAATCTTTGGAAACTAACGATATTGTCATCGGCTCCCGGTATATTCCAGGGGGAGCAACTGAAGGCTGGGGTTGGAATCGAAAGGTAAACAGCTGGGTGGCTAACCAATTGGCAAAAAGAATATTAGGACTTCCTTTCAAAGACAATACCTCCGGGTATCGGGGATTTAAAAAAGAGATACTGGTCAATCTCCCCTGGAATCGATTTATTTCTCCCGGTCCTTCCATTCTTCAGGAAATGCTTTTTCATGCATTACCTAAGAACCCTCGCTGTATTGAGATTCCCATCGTCTTTATTGATCGAACAGCCGGCTATTCGAAAATATCCCTAATGGTCATTATCAAATGGATTCGGGCTCTCCTGAAAATTCGTTTGGCAGGAAGGTAAACAAATAAAAAACAGGAACGTCCCTGGATATAACCGGGAGTTCCTGTATGATTTTCAATAAGTTATTCTGCAGGGAAACGTTATGATGTTTTTAAATTCTGCTGGATATCTTTTCCCATCTTTTCCATTTGAAGGTTAAGCTTATCGTAATTAGCCAGAAGAATCCTGACTTTGGGCAGCTTATGGTAACGGAGCCAGAGCCGGGTAAAGCTTAATTTGATGGACATCAGCAGTTTCCTTTGTTCCTGGAGATAATCAACAAACTCATTAGCGGCTTCCTTCTTACGGCTCATTGTGTTGGTCGGGTTCGTGATAACTTTATCCAGGGCTTTTTTCTTATCTTCCAATTGCAGGCGAAGTACCAGTAATTTAACCCTTTCCAGAGTCAATTTAAAAAGATCAAGATGGTCTCTATGAAGGGAGACTGACTGATGGGCTTCAGGAATTAATTTTTCACAATCAGATATTATCTTCGTCAACCGTCGGGCCCGCTCTTTCCTATCCTTAATCAAACTGGTGCATTGTTCGTCAAACTGGTCTTTCCAGATGGCCAGGGCTGTGGTGGCATAATAAAACTTAAAATCCCGGTTAGTCTGTCCCAGCAGATGATGAATTTTAGCAACAGCCGGATTTTCAGTTCCATAAAACAGCTTGAAGTAAACCTTATCAAACCAGCGGCGGTCTTTCCGATCTGGATTCCAGCCTAAATCAGCTGAATAGGCATAGAGATACCAGTTTAATTCTCTGAAACACTCCCCGCCAAAATCACACCAGGATGATTGAATTTCGCCAATAGCTCCATTTTTATAACCTGAGTAAACGAGGGTTTTAGCATTTTCCACCGCTTCTTCAATATCCGGGAACAACCTTCCCCAGCCATGGACTCCTGAGCTGATGACCTGGTTAAATCCCCATTTATGCATCTCATGGACTCTGGCATAATCTTTTTGAGGGGTATAGATCCAGTTAATCATCAGAATGTCTTTGGGAAGAAGGTCTTTGAGTTTAGGATAAGCTTTTTCAAAAGCCATATCCCCATACATCCAGGTCTGTTTTCCATATTTAGCCAGAATTTCTTTGACTCTGAGAATATGCTGGGCGAAAACTCCATCAATTCCTATTTTCTTGGCCAGCGGTTTAGACCGATGTTTTCCCAAGTCATTGGTTTCATCACAGCCGATACAAAAATAGGGAGAAGGGAAGACTTCGCTTAATTCCTTGATACAGGTGTCCAGGAACCGATAGGTATCCTCTATGGCCGGGCAGAAACTCCAGGGTTCCTCCGGGTTCTCAGCCATTTTTGAAAATTGTGGAAGGCTTAATATCCGGTCCTGATGTCCCAGGCATTCAAATATCGGAATAATTTCGATATGATGTTGCCGGGCATATTCCACCAACTCTCTGGCTTCTTCTTTGGTTAAAACACCTCGGGTTTTTCCAATTTCAGGATACGCCTTAAATTGGAACATATCTTCGATATACGGCATATAATAATTTATTTTAAACATGGCCAGCTGCCGGATAATATTCTTGAAATCCTGCAGGTGGGAAATTTGTCCTCTGGAAATATCATCCGAGACAGCCCTAATTTTGAAAATTGGTTTGTCCTGAATCGTCATTCGGGGCAGTTGTAATTTTCCATTTTTACCCCGGATAATTTGAAGGAAACTCTGGGTCGCATAAAAAACGCCTCTTTCGGTCTGGGCTGCCAGAATAATCAGATCCTGGTTAATATGCAGCTGATAACCTTCTTCTCCCAAATCTGATTGGAGGGGTATTTTTCTGGCTTCCATGATTTCTGCCAGCAGTGGATATTGCTGGGGAATTCCCAGGATGATGATGGCTTCTTCTTCCTGACGTTTATTCGCATCAGAAATGACAGGAGCTTTACGTTTCAATTCATTTCGAAATTTTTCTTGAATTAACTGGGCACAATATCCGAAGGTCTGTTTATCTGACTTATCCGATATCATGATTTTCACCGAAGAGGTGAAGGTGACAATGCCTGATCCTCTCTTGATTTTTCGGGGCTGGGGAATGATAGAAAGTGATAATTCTGAGGTCATGGCATGCTCCTTTTGCAGATAAAATCTACCTGTCAATTTAACATGAATTGGTCTAGATTTATACTGCCTACTACTAATTAATTGAGGAAAACAGATAAATTATAACGGAAAATCCCTTTTTTTATCAGGGTTTATTGAATAATGAGGGTATTAATTAATAAAAAACAATCAGGCGAGAGCTTTGATGATTTCAGTAATTTCAGGGAAACGGTTTTCTTTAAGTTTGGAAAAAATCAACTGACCTTCTTTTTTCACTTCAAAACATCCCCCTTCAGAAGGGACCAGGGTCAATGAAGTGATTTTCTTTTTGTAAGTTTTGAGCAGGGAATCCGCCAAACTGACGGCATAAGGTTCGTAGTTTCAGATACTGCAGTAACGAATTTCAAGATTCATAAAGAATCTCCTTCTATTATGGAGCCATTATATGAAGTTTACCGGACAGGGTCAAGAATTTCTATGTTTTTGAGGCGGCTGTTCGATCCAACGGGTCTGATATAAATTAACAGCCCAAAGGACCCCAAAGGCAATCAGGGTCAGAATTAGAGTGTACAGCCGGGCTGCAGACTCATTTCCTGTCTGGACCGAAGCATACAACGCCAACGGTAAAGTCTGAGTGAGACCAGGGATATTCCCGGCGACCATCAGGGTGGCGCCAAATTCACCAATCCCTCTGGCAAAGGCTAAAACAGTCCCGGCAATGATACCCCGGTAAGAACAGGGTAAGAGGATATGCCAGAAAATCCTCCATTCATTGGCACCCAGAGTCCTGGCCGATTCAATAATCTCAATTTCCACACTTTTCATGGCGGCTTCCACCGCTTTGACCATTAGAGGAAATCCCATGGCCGTCGAGGCAATCACCGCTGCTTCCCAGGTAAATAATAAATGGATGTTCAAGGTATCATTCAGCCATCTTCCCCAGGCTGTCCCTCTTCCCATCAGCAAGAGAAGGTAATACCCTGCCACACTGGGAGGAAGTACCAGGGGGAGAGTCAGCAGGGTTTCCACAAACAACTTCCCCCTGAATTTACTTAATGCCATTCTCCATGCGCATAAGGTTCCAACAATCAGGGAGATGAAGGTAGAAATCAAACTGACCTTAATGGAGAGAATTACAGGTGATATGTCTATACCCGGAAACATTTATCGGGCAACTGACCGGCTTCTCAGGATTAGGAACAATACTCTCATCTATCGAGCGGCTTTCTTTTGAGGTTTTTCCAAGATGAATCCCCATTTCTCAAATATGGATTTTGAACTGCGGGTCTTTAAATATTGAATAAACTTTTCGGCTTCCAAGGGGGTATGGCTGCTTTTGATGATAGCGGCTGGATATTCAATCTTTCGATGGGAATTTGCCGGTGCTAGGGCGGCTACCTGGAGGGATTTTCCTGCCAAAGTATCGGTTTTAAATAAAAGTCCTGCCTCAACATTATGATCCTGGACATAGGTCATGGCTTGTCGGACATTCTCTGCCATGACCAGTTTGGATTGGACCTGGTCCCAGAGTTTTAAAGAGGTTAAGGCTTCTTTGGCATACATGCCTGCGGGGACGGTATCAGGATTTCCGATAGCAATCCGTTTGACTTTTTGGGTGGTCAAATCTGACCATGATTTTACTTTAGAGCCGGTTGGCACAGCCAGGACAATCTGATTGGAGGCAAAGGTAAACCGGCTTTCCGGGATAATCAGTGATTTCTTTTCCAGCTTATCCATCTGGACTGAGGAAGCTGATAAGAAGACATCGATGGGAGCGCCCTGTTCGATCTGCTGTTGCAGGACTCCTGAAGAGGCCAGGTTTAGGTGGATTTTAATCGTGGGGTGAGAGGTTTCATATTGCTGGGTTATCTCGGTCAACGCATCCGTCAGGCTGGCAGCGCCAGCAATCACTAATTCCTGGGTCTTACAGAATCCGGGTGAAGGAAGAAAGCCCCAGAGGAGGATTGAAATACCAATTATCAGAGTAAGAACAATTTCAAAATGATTACTTTTTGTTTTCATGATGTTCCTTTCTTGACCATCTAATATGACCTGCAATTTCGAATCCAAGTTTAAGATGCATCTTCAGGCTGGCATGGTTATCCACCATGCAGGTACTCTCATGGATGTAACCATTATCAGTCAGCCAATCACTGAGCCAGCCAAAGAGAATGGTGGCGAATCCCCTTCTTCGATGGGATTCATAAGTCTGGATGGCAATATCAGCATGGCTTTTTCCATAATAATTCACCAGGGCCTGAGCCACTTTTGTTCCTTTGCTGATGAGAAAAAAATCATTGCCTTTTTTCTGGATAATCAGATTTCCCAGCTTGATTCTGCAAGGCCTGGATTTCCTGAAAATGTAACAGGCAGGGATTCCTTCACGTCCTGCCTGCCGGGGATCTCTGTCATCCCATAATTTTATTCCATACTGGACCTCCGTTTTTTTAGTCTGCCCGGAAGCAATCAGGTATGTGGGCTGAAACTTTGTCTTTTCCATAACCAAATCAGAACGATGCCTTTTTAAATCAAATAGAGACTCTACTTGTCAGGAAGCAGCCTTATAACGAAAGAGAGGTTGCAGCCGGGAGGCTTCTTGTTTCAGAAAATCTCTTTCTTCTTCAGATAAGGGAGTGAATCCCTTTTCCAGGTAATCCAAGGCTATCCGGAAATATTTTTCCTCACCGGGAGATAAGATGGAGGTTACCGGTTCGGATAAGGTAAAGCGAATTGCCAAATGTGCCAATTCCGGATCATCAATCGGTTCGTACCAGCATTTCGATTCCGAGTGGGATTCAGGTTCACTGGGCCAATGAGTCTTTGCCATTGATTTCAAAGCCAGAAGCCCCATCTCCCGTTTCACTGCGGCATCTCTTAACTGAGGACCGAAATTCCCCGAATGATATAAAACAAAATTACAGGGAAATAAAATGGTGTCAAAAGGGAATTGTTCCATAGCATACAGGCCTGCTTCAACATCATGGACTGAAAACCCGATATGCCGGATGAGTCCTTCCTTTTTAGCTTTTACAAAAGTTTCCACGGCCCCTCCGGGACCTAAGGCCTGTTTAGCCTCTTCCAGGTTTGGAAATCCGTGGAACTGGTATAAATCAAAGTAATCGGTTTGCATCTTATTCAGGGACTCATGCAGTTGTTTTTCTGCTTCAGCGGCTGTCCTCAGAACTGTCTTGCAGGCCAGGAATACATCTTTTCTGAAAGGTTTGAGCGCCGGGCCCAGCCGGTCTTCGGCATCTCCATAAGTAGGGGCAACATCGAAATAATTAATTCCCTTATCGACTGCTTCTGCTACCAGACGGTTGGCATGGGCCTGTTCTTCTTTCATAACCAGGATTCCGCCAAATCCCAGGATGGATAAAGATTCTCCTGTTTTCCCTAATATTCTGCGTTTCATAAGATTATCCTCACAGAAAGATTGATACATATTTCATATGGGTATAATAGTATAATTGAATCCCCTTTAAAAGAAGAGTTTATGATGTGGAATCACAGGAACTCATGATTATCACTTTCCAGGTTGCTTACGGGTCTCGGTCTCTTCAGTTTATTTCAATTTATCAGGAGGAGACTTGAGGGATATTCTGATAAAAAACTATCATCCGGATTTAGAGGGAGTTTAGGCCGGTGGATATGCATTGTTTTACAGGGACACTTTGGGATTGAATGGGGCTGGATTTCATGGGCTGTAACCCATAAATAATGAATTGGTTTTATTTAAACCGGGAATCAGAAACTTGAGAGTTTAGGATTCCCGGTTTTTGTTTTTCCAGATACCTGGTAAGACAAGGTGTTTAGAGGACAGGAACTGATTGGGGGACTGGAGAAGCCTCTTCTGTTTCCAGAAGATGTTGTTGTTCTTTCAGGGAAGCCTCATATTCTGCATTAAGTTTCCGCTCCAGGTCATCTTCCGGTTCCAGATGGTATTCCAGCGGGTAGGTTAACTGTTTCCAGCTTAATTGAGTGCCTTTACAATGCAGGAGGGTATAACCGGGTTTGAATCCCAGCCATTCGCCTGCCCACCAGCAGGCGCCTGCTCCCGGGGTGGTGATATACCAGACATCCTTATAGGAGTATTCTTCTCCAATATGGCTGTGTCCCTGGAGGAGAGCTTTGACTTTATGCCTCTCCAGGATAAGCCTTAACTCTTTATTATCCTGAATGACCATGCCAGATTTGATGGGATTATATTCCGGGTCGCCTGTGATTTCTCCCCAGGCGCAGAAGGCAGCGACATGGATGACCGCAATGGTGGGTTGGTCTTTGTGGGCTCCCAGGTCATGGGCAAGCCAGTCTGTCTGTTCTTTTCCTAATTTTGCGGATTGAGAGGGTCCTTGGGGGGTATCCACCCTGAAGGCAGAGTCCAAGACCACAAAATGCCAGCCTTTATGGTCAAAAGAATAATAGGGATGAGGCATCTCCATCTTCTGCAGGATTAATTCTTTACCTATATCCGGGTCTGTTACCGGGAGTTTTCTTCGGCTGGACCATCCCAAAGGGTCATGGTTTCCCAGGCAATGATGAAAGCTAAGCCTGCTTTCATCACAAAGATTTTTAAATATATCTAGGGTGTTCAGATATTCTTCCTTGGGGGTATAGGAGCCGTCAAAGACTAAATCTCCCCCTGTCAGCACAAAATCTACTGAAGGTTTAAGGGCTTTAATTGAACTCAGGCATTTCCTGAAGCCCTCATCGCCTCTTCTTTTCTTTCGGACATGGGGGTCGGTCAGATGGACAAAATAAAACTCTTCGGAAGGAGAACCTTTCTCTTTCTGGAGAGGCTTTATTTTTCCGGGAGCAGCAGCCAGAGTTTCAGCCATTGTGGCGCTAAGGGCTCCGGCGGCAGCCATGTTTTTCATAAAGGTCCTTCGAGTCATATCATTCATTTAATGGGGGTGTCTCCTTTCCAAATTAGCAATCTTCAACTGAAAGGATTGTTTTTTACAGCAATTTATGGATTATAGCAGGTTTAAAAGCTTCAGAATGATTCCCTTCTGTTAGAAATGAATTTTTCTCTTTATAGAGGAGGGAGACCCAGGCTGTAACTATCAGGCTGGGTCTCCCTCCCTTAAAGGCAGGTTAAAAACAGGAATGATTACGAAGATTTAAAGTATTCCCGGCCGGATTTGTCGTAAATCCGGAAACCGATATCCAATCTTTGGGCCAATTCCGCCAGATGAGGGGTATAATCCCCATACCCGAATCCCAAATGGTTGCAGGGCCATACTTTAATTAATTCATCATCAGACATGGGGACTTTGCCTTTGATGATAGGCCAGGAGGGATTATATTTATCATGTTCCTTTTCCTGGACAGAGAGTGTTTCCATCGGGAAGGCCACCAGCTGGTAACGAAGGTTTTCCCTGCCCAGGCGGGCGATGGTCATGGTCTGTCCTCCGGGAGTACGGCCCCGAACCCCGGAACCTCCGGCCGCATAGAAAATTTCCTGTCCCATATATTCCACCTTATCCAGTTTTTTGACCGAATCCTCTTCCGGGCCACCAAAGAAATAAGGGGGGTGCTGGCCGCAATTTACGATTGCCAGAACCTGTTTTTCCACATCCCGGAAATCCCCGAATCCGGCCGGTTTTCCTGACAGAAGATATAAGAGAAGCTGGGTCAGGCTGGAATCCATGTCATTTTCGCAAGCGGTGGGAATAATCGGTTTTTTCTTTCCGTCCGGACCGATATCATTTGCCATGAAAGCTGTCGCCAGACAAGCGGTGCAATGATGGCCGCTTAATTCATCCTGGCATTTGATCCCCGCAAACGTGATGTCGTATTCTTTACAGATATCCATGGCTGACCAGTATAAAGACATTTGGTAGACCCATTTACTGATGGATTGGAGTTTTGGCCGGGAGAAGTCAAAATTACCGTGTTTCTGGCCATATATATAGTCAAAGGACTTCTTTAGCCGGGAGTCAATAATCTGGAATTCAGAATCCCCCGGAGTTCCTTCCCATTGAACCATGCTTCCAGACCGAAGAACCAGTTCTGACTGGTCCAGGCATTCATAAGAAACCCCAAATATCTTTGCCCATTGGTCCACATCAGCGGTCGTAGTCATCATTTTGAGGGCCATTCCGCCAAAAGCCATATATTTTTGTTTTTGGAGCAACTGGAGGGCTTTTTTAACCAGGGGAGCTGCTTCCGATCTTTTTTGGTTAAAGGACAGGATATCCATCAAGTCTTCCAGGACTTTTTTATCTTTATCGATTTTTCCATAACTGGATACAAAAGGAATCCCGATTCGTTTAAGTCCTCCCCCGGCGGCCATCCCTGCCACCAGCCCCGGAAATTCAGTATCTTTATAGGAAAACATCACTACCCGGGCGATATCACCGGTCTCCTGTTGGAAATACCGGACGGCATCCACTGAGTCATAAGGAAAAGTCCAAGACCCCTGATTGATGATCAGCACATCGGGTTTACCCTGGGCAATTATTTTGATCTGGTCTTGAACCAGCCGGTTATTCCAGGCAATTTGATCGGTTTTGGGGTATCCATCACCCCCTCGAATCACTTTAACACCCTGAGAGCGGAGGGCTTTGACCAGATAATCCTCATGTTTGAGCATGAGGTCGATATTTTCACTTCGGACCCAAGGACGTGGATCATTGGGAGAAAAAACACCTACTTTGAGAGGTTTGGATGGCATGGCGACACTCCTTTTTGAGCTGAGTCATTCTTTAGATTTTATTTCATCCCTGTTTTAATTTTTTGCTGGAAAACATACATGGATTTATAGATATAATATTTTTTATCATGGAAAGGCCGGTTCGAGAGATTAGGTTGAATTATCTTGCCGGGTTGTGCCATAAAAGCCATAGCTTGGGGAATCGAATCAAACTTTCCGGCTGCCACAGCTCCCAGCATGGCTGTCCCCAGAAGGACTGCTTCGGGTTCTTTGGGCAGGTGAATGGAGCAACCGGTGATATCGGCATGTTCCTGGAGCCAGAGGGGATTTTTAGTGCCTCCCCCGCAGGCATGAATCCGGGAAATCCGATAACCCTTACGGTTCATTTCCTCAATGATATGCCGGGTGCCGTAGGCAATGGCCTGAATTGTCGCATCATACTGGCGGGCAAGCGAATCCAGGGAGTGGTCAAGGGTGAGTCCGGATATCATTCCGCGAGCCATAGCATCGGCCCGGGGTGAACGGTTTCCATGATAATAATCCAGGACATGATACTCACCGGTTATTTCCGGGCCGCATTTTTCCTTTTTCCGGAGGAGCTCTACCTGGCTGTTCAATAATTCGTAAATAGTTTTTCCTTTGGATTTGGCTTCCTTACTCAGGGCAGGGTAGTGGACACTGGATTGGATGACACAATCTATCAAGGCGCCGGTAGCGCTCTGGCCCCCTTCGGTCAGCCACATTCCAGGAATCATCGCCGAATAGTAAGGACCCCAGATACCTTTGATAAAAAGAGGTTTTCGGGAGACTGCCATGTGGCAGGAAGAGGTCCCGCCAATCAAAGCCAGCCGGGTTTCCAATTCTTCCTGAGTAGGAGGCGTTCCCTGGCTGGTTCCAATCACGCCCAATCCCCCGGCATGAGCATCTATGATTCCCACCCCTACAGCTGTCCCTGGCAATAAGCCTAATTCCCTGGCGGAAATGTCCGTTAATCCTCCCAAAGGGGTCCCCATGGGAAGGATATTTTTACCAATTTTGTTTTTTACTAACAATTCATCCAAACCTGTCTGTCTGAAAAAATCTTCATCCCATTGGCCGGTTTTACCCTTATGGCCTTGATAGGTCCATTTACAGACAGTAGTGCAAAGGCTTCGGGTATCCTTGCCCGTGGCCCGATAAGTCAGAAAATCGGCTAAATCCAGAAATCTGGCAGCCTTTTTCCAGGTAACAGGCAGATTTTCCTTTATCCATAAGAGTTTCGGAGGTTCCATTTCAGGGCTCATCCTGTCACCGACATATCGAAGTACCGGATGGCCAGTGGAGTTGATTCGATTGACCTGTTCCATGGCCCGGTGGTCCATCCAGACAATGATGTTTTGCTCATTTTTTCCGGTGGGAGACACACTGATGGGCTGGTCAGTATTATCCAATGCAACCAGAGAACAGGTGGCATCAAAGGAAAGACCCAATATGGATTCTTTTTTAATGGCGGATTTCTTCAGGGCCAATCGAATCGCTTTACCAATGGAATGCCAGATGGCATTGGAAGATTGTTCAACGAAGTCCGGGGCTGGATACCCAACAGGGAAAGAGTTGGAAGCCGAACCATAAAGCTTGCCTTTCAGGTCAAAAATACCGGCTCTGGCGCTTAAGGTTCCAACATCGATTCCCAGGACAAATTCTGTTCTTGCCATGGTCCAATATCTCCTTGAGATATTTAGTTCAGCAGGATTAATTGAAGGCAGTTCAGAATATATCCACCTTCAGGATTATGAAAAAGTTTAACTCTCTTGGGGGCAGGATTCAACCTTTTAAAATTTAACTGGAAATCAATGAGGGGTTCACTGATTTTATCGTTTTGAACGTTTTGATTTTTTCTTAACGGGTTTTGCGGGTTGGGACTGGATGGAAGTATCCCATTGGGCAATTTTCCATTCCCCTTCATTACATACCATTCTGACCAGAATTTTATGAGTTGTTTTTTGGGGTTCAAAGAGCCGGTCCAGATAAATATAGGCAAGATTCCCCTCAATTTGTTTCTCGGTGACTTTATATTGAGATTGAGAAGCAAATTTCTGTTCAATCCGAATGGCAGAGATGACATTGAAAGCATCCTGTCCCTGGGTTCCAGCGCTCTCCAAATCCAGAGGATTAATGGTTGTCCAATATGATTTTGCTTCAGTCAGTTTATTTTCTCTTAATGAAACCACAAACCCATTTAAAACCTTGTTAGTGGTTTGATAAGGTTTAGCTTGAAATTTATTGGTCCAATAAAGGAGATAGCTGAATATAATTAAAAAACCGCAAAAAATAATGAGATATTTCTTCATAACGGGGTTATCTTATCATAGAATCATGTACGACTTAAGACTTGAAAAGTCTCTGGAATTCTGATTGGAATCCTATTATTTATGTCAGGTGGGATTTTTCAGCCTCTATAGGGTAAGGGATGCAATATATGTTGAAATGGCATTGGATGATAAAAGGTATCCTGAGGGGAAGGACTCCCTGGAGAGTCCCTTTTCAATATTTAAATTGTCGGATGAATAATCAAATCGAAATCAGATGGGTTGAGAATCCTTCTTCGGGAATCAAACTTAGGACTTATCTTCATTTCCCTGGAAAAGGACCCCTCAAAGAACCCTTACCCGCTATCATCTTGATTCCCGGGGCCATCTTGCCAGGAGCCTTTTTCAATTGGACAGGTGAAGCCGATATCCTGGCAGGGCAGGGATTTATTGTTATCCATTGGGACCCTGAAGGTCGAGGGGATTCAAAGGGGGAAGAAAATTATGGGGGATTTATCCATCAGGATGGGTTGCAGGCGGTTTTGAAAAATATGGTTGCTCGGCCTGATATCGATTCCCGGAAAATTGGGATTGTCAGTTTTTCCTATGGAAACACATTCTCCGGCGGGATCACCCGATATCCTCATGAGCCTGCCATTCGGTTTTGGATTGATTGGGAAGGGCCCTCTGACCGTAAATCAATTGAAAAACCCTTGTTAGCAGATTCAAACCGACCCCACCTGTTGCTGCATGATTTGAAAGATGACCTGTATTGGGAGCAGAGAGAATCCATCCGGTTTCTAAGGAACCTTTCCTGTCCTTACCTGCGTATCCAGGGGAACCATGACCATGCTCAACCTGATTTGGAACATTGTATCCAATGCATCAATGCCGCTACTCCTAAGATTCATGGCGGGGAAGGCCAATCTCCCTGGACTCGGGTGAATGGACCTGAAGATAATCCTATGAATCGAACTTATTCCTTAATAGATTCCCCTGTTTGCTATAACGGACCTCCCGGAAAGTGGGTCATTGACAGGGTTGCCGCTTATGCAAGTGAACTTTTATCCCTATAACCAATACTTATCTGCTCCGATATTTCTTGAGCCTCTTTCTGGGAGGGGAAATATAGGTTTTTTGACAGCTGTCAAAAAATAAAGGCATTGAAAATATTAAGGTTATCTTTTTGACAGCTGTCAAAACACACACATCCCTAAAACCAATCTTCTGTATTTTTGACAGCTGTCAAAATCAAAGGATATCCCTTACTTCTGGTCTACCTTACTTCATCTGAATGAATACAGGTGTCAATCAAAAGGGAGATAGACTGACCGTGGATATTTACCCCGGGCTAAATCCTAGGAAAAACCCAGGAAAGAAAGACTCAAAAACCATTTGGAGGTTTTCTCCAACCGTCTCTCCTCCTAGATCAATGACTCAATAATCCCCACTCATGAATGGTAATTATCCCGTTACAATAATAGGAATTATTCTTAATATTAGGGACAATAAAAATATAGTTTGACAAAAATGTAATATATTATTATACTAACCGCCATAATATAAATTGCAATATTAAGTGGGGATGTATATGAAAACTAATTACATTTTATCTGGTTTATTAATTGGAATAATAGCAAGTTTTGTAACAGCTGGGGAGCCAAGTTTTCTAGTGAATTGGGAAGGGAAAATAGAAACATATAAAATCCAGGTAGCAGCTTCAACCACCCTTCAGGATGCTTTTAAGGTATTTGCAGATGTGGATGCGATGGGATATAGCCAGTTGGGGATTGATTCAACCAGTAATCCAGGTGTTTATTTTAAGGTCCAACTGGGGCTTTATTCTGACCGGACGGAAGCCAGACCCGTTTTGAAAGAAGTAAAAGGGAAGGGGTATCCGGACGCTTTTATTGTATCCCAAGAAATAACGGAGGCTGAAGGGAAAGAAAAAGGG
>DIVR01000077.1 GCA_002428325.1 bacterium UBP4_UBA6127 | reverse complement strand
GCGCATCATGAGTAAGCTGGACCAGTACCTTTCCCCCGCGGGTCACTTTGGAGAGTTGCCAGGTTTGAGCTGTATATTCATAATAAGTGGCAACACCTGAAGGATCTATCGCTGTTGCTTTGAAATTTGCGCTGTCGTAGGCATAATACCAGGTCTTGGTTTGACTGGTCTCCCGGTTGACTTCAGTCCTTTGGGTGCATTTTCCATAAGTATCATAGACATAAGCAGTGCTGATAGGACTCCAACTGTATGAAACTGATTTTATCCGATGAGAGGTATCATAACTATAACGGGTGGTTCGCCCTAAGGTATTATCAGAAACAGCCGTGAGATTCCCTTCACTATAATCATAGGTATAAGTCCATGACCGATCTCCTACCTCTACCCTTGATATATATTGGGTATCGTTATAAGTTACATAATGTAAATCAAAACCATTTCCCGAAGCATCCGTTATTCTTATAATAGGAATCCCATAAGATATATTGATGCGATGCCCATGCTGTTCTTGTACGTATAGAAGTTTTCCTTCTGTAGCGCTTAAAGCTCTCTCGCGTTCATAACCGAAGGTTATCCCATCTTCAGTAATTCTTCGGAAAATGGTGTCTTCCATAATGATCTTATCTTTCACGCCTTCCAGCGGGTAGAATAAATTGGGATTGGTTGAGCTCTGCCGATATACCAATACCATATGATTCCCTTTATACAGGGTCAGATATTTATTCCCGGTGGACATAGCATATAAAGTCCCACTCCCTGATTGACCGCTCCCGCTGTTGGCAATAGCTAAAGCGGGTTCTCGGATATATTCGTAATAACTCCAGATAGCCCCTTTCCCAAAATTGGGTAGAGGAGACACATCTGAGGTATAAACGGTACTGGTAAGCCCACCGCCAGCGCCAGTAGCAATTGAAGCACTCGAATAGGACTCGGTCTTGGCGGGATTCGCATAAGATAAATGCCGCCGTATTAAAGTGATGGGTTCCCCAACAGTTGGATAGACAGGGAAGAAATCCTCTAGGGTCACCTGCCCATTGGTCATATCGACAACCGAACCTTTTTCGGTGGGTTTCCCATCCTCATTGCATAGGCAACGGCCATCAATCATAGGATTATAATATGAATCGGGAGGGAAATCTTTATAATAATATTGGGGGCCGGCCAAAGAATTGGCAACCAATAGTAACAAAGTAACCATGGCCAGTAAATTTATTGTGGATTGGATATGTCTTTTCATTGGATTCATTTGAATTATCTCCTGCATATACTCAGTCCCCCTCTATTCCATCTGCCCTAAATAACGTTGAGCAACGGCGGATTCTTCCATTCCCGGATACTTCTCTATCACAGATTTGAACGTCTCTTTTGACTGGTCTTCTTCGCCTATTTTGTATTCGCATATCCCCTTGCATAAAAGAGCCTCACGTTGGGTCAGTTTTATTAATGGGTCTTCCTGGGAATCATAATCCTTTAAAACAGAGGCAAACACAGGAAGGGCCATCCGGAAATGCTGGCTCTGCATGATGCAGTATCCTTGGATAAACTGGGCCGTAGCCCTCTCAGAATTCAAGGTCGTATAACGGCTGACCAGGTTATCGGCCACATATTCCGCTAAATCCATATTATTTGTTTCCACATAAACTTCCGCCCTCATCAGCTGCAACCGGGCCTTGTCTTTATCCTGAGCCCCGGAAGATGTTTTCTCTGCCCGGTTGATTTCAGTTATGACCGTATCGTAGGAAACTTGATGATTTCGCGCCAGCTCTAACAGATAGGCTGTCCTTTCCATCCGGAGATGGGTGGATGTTTCTGAACTGAGTTCATTCCCAAGAGCGAGATCTATCTGGGTAATAGCTTCCTTGATATTCTGCCTCGATGCCCCACGGTATCGGGAAAGAGCGTATAAAACATCCCCTAATCGAGCTTGAACAGCCGATACATCAGAAGCATTCGGATTATTCTTAAGATATTCCTTCATTAAACATGCGGAACTTAGTAAATTCCGATATTGGCTTTGGAGATCTCCGGTTCCTTTTATCTTCATCCGGTAAGCTCTGGATGCATAAAGGTTCCCTAGATTGACCCTGGCTTTCTGACTTTTCTCATGAGCAGGATATTTCTGGGCTAGGCAGGCAAAACACTCAATGGCATCATCAACAGTTTCGGCGCTCTTCCAAGCCAATAACCCTTTTTCCCATAATTCATCCGGCCCCTCGCTTCGCCTTTGGACAGCCCGCTCCATATCTTCTTCATATAGATGATTTTTCTCTTCTATTCCCAAAGAGACCTTCTCGGTCTCGGATATCTCTTTTATAACCACAAAACATCCCTTCCAGTCCGTCGTATGAAGGGATTGGGTTTCTTTGACGGTCAGATAATCCGGATACTCCCCGGCTTGGACCTTGTAATAACCGTTTTCATTCACGATATTCACAGGAGTGAATCCCGATTCAAGAGCCTGGGACTTTATCACTAAAGCGGTGCTCTCTTCAGGATAGGCTCCCAGCTGCAGCCGGTATACTTTCAACAGGCCATTTTCATCCCGCTCTATCGTAACTCCCTGCGATATTCCCAGTAGACTTATTAACAGTATTGCCAGTCCTATCACTCTTTTCATCGGTTCATACCTCTTCTTGTTATCTGTAAATTAAGAATTATTCCTAGTTTGTTTCCTAATATATAAGGAGCTATATAACTTCAATATATACAGAGACATGAGAAGCCCATTTTCCGACATTTATTTTTAAAAAAAATAAAATAATTTTATTTAAATAAAAGATTAAGCTAGGTAATTAACAGGTTAATTATTGATAATATAGAGGTTATGCTATTTCCAGTCTGGCATATAAACTATTCAAGGACTCTTAGAACCCATTAACAGATACTTATTCATGGCTATCCCAAAATAGGGGTATTAAAGGTAAGTACAGGTGTCAAAATAGAGATTCTGGCTATAGATATAGTACCTTTTTGACAGGCGTCAAAAACATATAAGGCTGATAATCATAGGGTTGCCTTTTGACAGCTGTCAAAAAATAAGTCTTTTGAAATCAATAACCTTTAAATTAAGCGGCTCTCCATCTTCAGAATGATTATTAATTTCCCAAGTGGGCTCAGGCAGAGTTTTTCGAAGGAAGGTCTCTGAGCCACGAAACAATAGTATCCGGGAATCATCCCCTAACACACAAGCCAATCCTAACCTTTTCACTGAAAAGCTTCCTGAAGAGGCCGCCGTTTTTCAACCATCAGAAACCTTGAATCAAATCAAATTTTCTTTTCGGTCCCAGGAGGGAGGTTCCTGCTCATCATCAGCCCAATTACCCCAATCATGCTGGCATTGATGGCAATGCCAGGAAGGGGAATCAGAATCCACACAACACCCTCCCAGGAGGACATCGCCCCGGTCTAGAAACTTCTTGAATTCGTCTGTTACATTAATCAGCCCATAAACAATCTGGGCCACCTTCCGGGAACCGCATTTTGGACAAGGTGGATGTTCTCTTAACATCAGCCTCACCTCCCCTGGTTATGGTTCTAACCCTATTTTACATCACTTGATAGAAACACAAAGGTATTAATCCCTTTTTTGGGGACGGTATTCCCTGGATTTTCCCCGGGGAATAGAGAGGGTCTTCCACTGGGAACCCCTGAGCTGTTTAGCCAGATAGACAATCTGTCCCACATGATACCCATAATGGGAGATTTGCCGAAGAATGGCATCCATTACGGTTAAACCCTGGCCCCGGATGGTGATAATTTTCAGCAGGTCCACCGGCTCCAGGGTTTCCAAAGCCGTAAAAACAGCTGCCCAGCCTTCATTCCAACGTTCCATCAATTCAGATCTGGATAGAGAGCCCGGCGGGGTAAATTCAGCATCCCGGTCCCGGGTCTCCTTTTCTCCATCCGTAGTAAGAAACTGAGTCCACCGGGAAAACATATTCCCATGAAGATGCTGGCAGATGACCGCCACTGAATTGGATTCTGAATCAGGCGACAGGGTCAGCTCTCCGTCATCCAACTCTCCAATCGCCTTCTCCCCCAGGTCTTTCAATGCCCTGAACCTGAAAAGGGAATTCTCTATAAATATTCGTCCTAAGGATTCATCCATCATCTAAGACCTCCATGAAATTTGATTATACCATCTTCCATCTGCCCCTCTCTTTTACCAAGGAACTTATCAGATATATACTTATGTTTATAGAGATATGCTTCACTATGGAGGAACTCTCATGAAAAATTTGATATTGAAAAGTTATGGAAGTTTTCCGGATTGCCGAAAGTCCACCGGACTGTTGTTGCTTCGGGTGATTGTAGGGTTGGCTTTTGTCCAGCATGGCTGGGGGAAAATCCAGACACCTTTCAGCTGGATGGGCCCCGATGCTCCGGTCCCGGGATTTTTCCAATTCCTGGCAGCGTTATCAGAATTCGGGGGCGGGCTGGCCATCACTTTTGGATTGGTTACTCCCTTAGCATTGCTGGGAATACTCTCCACCATGACAGTGGCCTTGTTGATGGTTCATATTCCTTCCGGACATCCCTGGATTGGTACCGGGCAAGGGCCTTCATATGAACTGCCTTTGGCCTATTGGACCGTGGCGGTTACCCTGTTACTGACCGGGCCGGGAAGATTCTCCCTTGATGCCCAGTTGATTGATGTTTTTCAGCTCTCTCCAAAAGACTCGGCAGGCCACCGCTAGGCCAGACCAGAGCTTTCAGCTTCAAATCCAGAGAGTCCTTCCGTTGTGGCCGGGGACTCCCCGGCTGTTTAAGATTTTCCGGTTTAGTTCCACTTTTATTTTGGTGGAAACTATTTCAGAACCTGGATACGCCGTTGGCTGAGGGTCGCTTCTCCGGTATCGGTTTGAGTTACCAGGAACACCAGGTAACAGGTGCCTGCCATTTTCTTATCAAGGGCAATCGGGACCGTTCCTTCCGCAATGGTATAACCCGTGATCTGGGCTGTGCTGGAGTTGTAGAACAGGTTTTTCCCTGCCAAATCCTTAGCCTTCCGGGAATCGAAATTTGGATTATCTTTCAAAAGGAATATTTCCAGTTTAATGGGATATTCACCCGGGGTACTATTGACGGCTTTGACCGGCAAACTGAGGGTCTGGCCGACTTTGAACTGCTGAGACCGCAGGTCCATGCAGGCCGCCACCGGCGACATAGCATTTTTTAATGCCTGATAGGTCAGTTTCGGTCCCGGGAACTTCTCCTTATTTTTAGTCGAATCCCATTCTTTCATCCGGCTCCAATCGCTGTATTGAGCCGGGAAAATGCCATCAAACTGGTTCATCCGTAAAATTTCTGTCTGTTGGGCGGCAATCTCGGCATGCTGATAACTCATCTCCGCCGGGGTGGCTTTATCGCCAAAATGGAGTTTCACCAATTTATCATCTTTCCAGGTACCATCGGGTTTGGATGGATTATCCAGATACCCCGAAGAGAATTTCGCCTGGGTTTTCCGATATTCATTGAGGGATTCCGCCTTCTTCCTGAATTCGGAGAGGGAAAGGTTGGCCATGCCGTCATTCATGAAAATATCCACCACCTCCGGGGTTTCATCGGCTCCCCGAAGAATAGGCCGGCTGGGGTCCAGCCGTTTTAAAGTCGGATAGACATAGGCCAATTCCACACTTCGTTTCACCGAATCCCAGGACTGGTTGGAAAGAGACCACATCGCTATGGAAGGATGGTTCCAATACAAAGGCAGGGTATCCTGGTATTCTTTCAGGGCAAAGACTCCAAAGGTGGTATCTTCCCACTGGTTACTGTACCGGGTTACCGGGAATTCCTGGATAACCAGCATCCCCATCTGGTCAAAAAGATTCAACAGGTTTTGAGAGACAGGCCCGTTAGGAACTCGGATCGAATTGAAATTACCTTTTCGCGGCAGTTCATAAAGGAATTTCTTCAGGAACGCCGTATCTGTGGACTGCTCCGCTCCCAGGATTCTTTCAGCTCCTTCCGGGAAGGTGAATCCCCGCAGTTGGAACCGCTGCCCATTGAGGTAGTAATGGCCGTCTCTGACTTCAGTATCCCGAAGCCCGAAAGTGGCCGGTTCAATATCCAAAGCCTGATTATTCTTATCTCTCAGCAAGACCACCACCTTATATAGGAAGGGTCTCCAAGGCCACCAGAGTTTCGAGTCTGGAATAGCCATGGTTACTTCATTGCCGGCCATCCGATTGGTGGTATCCCTTTCAATTTCCATGCTCACCTCATGGAGAGGGACCATGGAATCATTAGTGCTTAAATAGATATCCAATTTATCATCCGGTTTCAGCTGGTCATAATTATCCAGGGTAATCCGAACGGTTACCGTCTTATTTTTAGCGTTTGGAATGGCAAAAACCGATTTGATGGCCGCTCTGCGGTAAAAACGCAGAAGCACCGGTTCGGTAATACCCGCCGCCCGGGTTGGCAGGGTCTTTAAATCCCCCACCATCATGGCTGGAAGCCCTTTGTCTCCCCGGGGAATGGTTCGATAAGATCCCAATCGGACTAACAGCTCATTTTCTTCTCCGGCTTTAAAATATTTGGAAATATCATATTCAAAAGGAGAATACCCCCCCTTATGGAACCCTAAATAATGGCCATTCAGCCAGACCTGGCTGTTCCATTTCACCCCGGAAAGTAATATCCGGGCATCAAAAGGCTTTAACTCTTTGGGGGTATCAAACTTTTTCCGGTACCAGGCAAAAGCAGTCGAATAAGCCGCCCCCATTCCGGAGGTGCCTTTGGAAAACTCGGCCGGACCCGGCCAGACTTTCTTGGAGCCGGGAGCCATCTTGGCTTCTGTCCAATATCCGGGAACCGGGACAGTCCCCCATTGGCCCTTATATGCATTTGAGGTTACTTTATCGTAGGAGATATCATAGGGCAGGAATTCCCATTGAGCATCAAATTCCAAAAAGGAAGGGGTCTCAATGGGACCGGTATAGGGAAGACTTTGGACAGGTAAATTATCTGTCGTTGGAGAACTGATTTTCTCAACCCCCCAAACACTTCCAACCATCACCAGACCCAAGGCCAAAGGAAGAATCCCTTTTAGAAAAGGAAGAATCCCTTTTAAAAATCGTTTGTAATATGGCATCATGATTATATTCTCCTAACCCTGAACAAATTCAATACGGAACCGTTTCTTCTGCGGATAAATCCCAGGCATTCCGGAAACGACCTCTTATCATACCACACACAAAGATATTGGTTTAAAGGAGGGTTTTGTTGACTTGGATGGGCTGGCTGGGAACTTTAATTTTCCCCAACTTGGGGCAATCCACCCCTGTTTTTCTTATAAATCCCCTTCATCGGATTCCCAAAGAGATTTTTCCCATCTTAATAATCATTCCGAAAATCACCCTAAAAGTTTTCCTGAGAGGTAAGGGATCAGTAACGGAGCATCTCAGAGGCACTCCGTTAAGAGTCCGAATCAAATCTGAAGGGGAAGGGATATGAAACAGTGAAAACTCTCAGGAATAATAAGAATCATTCCTGATTAAGGGGAAAAAAGGAAGAGAGCATCTTCCGAGAAAGGTTTTACAGAAAGAAGTTTTTGACAGCTGTCAAAAACTCAGGATTTTTTGGTAAGAATGGACATCCAGGATGATAATTTGTCACCGGATTTAAAAGACATCCCCCAGCTGCGATATTGAGAGGGACTGATTTGAATCAGGGTTTCGGTCCCGGAATAGAGGCCATTTTCGGAGGAATACCCGGAAAGGATACATTCGCCTACCACCATAAATTTCCCTTTGAGATAACCCAGGGCCGGATGATGGGAACGCCAGGTCGTCCAATCCTTATTATGGAAAGGCTGGATCTCATAGACATTCAGATACTCCACCGGTGAGGGATGGAGAATTTTCATCGTGCTGTCATTACGCCAGAGTGTGGCAGAATGAATGATTCTGGATATTCCCTCCAAGGGAACCGGTTTGCCATCCATGCCAAAATAGGTGCCATGGGCAACCCAGTGCCCCTCAGAAAAGATGTAGGTATGTTCCATAATGGAAGTGATTGTATGACAGGTCTGAATAAAATCCAAGTTTTTTTTAATAAAAGAGGATAAAACTGTCGTATTTTCCATAAAGACAGGGGAAAATCCCGGTCTTAGAAACACTTTTCCCAAAGGTGAGACTCTATTGATAAGGAAATAAAAGAAGGGGTTCTCTTGATGGAGAGAACCCCGGTAAGAAAGTTAAATTGAAATAAACCGCAGTTATTCAGTCAAACCCCAGAATAAAGGGGCAGAAGTCGGGGTAACAGTCAAAAGACCCGAGGCTCCGTAAACACTGCCACTATCATAAACCACCAGATAAAGAATCCCGTTATTAGGACCGACTGTCAGGTTAACGGTGCTACCGGTGGTAGAATCCAGGTTGCCAGAGGCTCCGCCTGAAGATACAACCGACCAGGTATAAGGTCCGGTTCCGCCAGAGACACTGAAACTAACCACCTGATTAGGTTTCACTGCCTTGGATTCCGGGGGTGTTAAAACCAAAGTGCTGCCGAAATCAGCCGTCATCCGAGGCATAATCTGATAGCTGTCCAGATAGGGGCTGCTGTAATCATACTGGCCCAGGATACCTTTCAGGCCGATAGGATAACCGGCAGGAGGCGTAGCTGAAAGTCCGGTAGGACTCCAAAGCCGAAGGGTAACTTTATCATTGGGATCGCCGCTTCTCCAACCATCATAATTCTGGCTGCCGGTAGTGGAGGCTGTAAAGGTGGAATAGAAATCCGGTATTACCACCAGGATGCCTTCATAATCTTCCAGGCTGCCATCCAGGCTGGGGAGAATCACAGCGGCTGGCAACGGATAAGGGCCGCCCGTTATATCGACGGTACCGCCGCCATAGGTTGGGCCGACCGCTAATTCCAATAATCCGTTATAGAGGGTAACCACACCCTCGACCACCGCTGAATTTCCGGCGGAGACATTCCCATAAGTGGAAAGAGGTGAATAAACATTCAACCCGCTCCAACCCTGGGGACCGCTGTTATCCTGCATATAAACGGATAAACTGCCGCTGGCAAAGACTCCCGCATCAACCGTTACAATTCCGGCTGCCCGGGCGGCCAGACCTTCCACTAACGAAGTTCCATAAGCATCGGATTCCCGTAAGGTGGCAATCTGGGTCGTTCCCACCACATAGCCTTTTTCGAGGGCAACGGTATTTCCGGCATTATCATAAGCCGTAATATTATAACGAACGGCCGCTCCATTGGCTTGTCCGGCTAAAGCTGCCGTATAACTGCTGCTGGCGCCGGCCGTCATTTCAATGGAAGCCTGGGCAACGGTCCCAACCGACCAGGAAACTGTCAGTTTACTGAGGGTATTGCCGCCGGTTCCATAGGCTGTTACGGTAAGATTGCAAGCCTGGGACGCATTAGGCACAAAGGGAGACTGAACCAGATTCATCAGTTTGGGGATACCCAGAGAGGTAGGGCTGGGACTTGCCTGAACCATAAAATCATTCAGGTTACTGTCGGTATCGGTGGTATTCACCCCGGCAGGTTTCCGTTCCCGGCTGCTGGTTGTATCAGATGAAGTATATCCCAAGGTTGTATCCGTATTCCCAAAAGCAAAGGTAATCCCAGTTCCCCAGGCCACCGCATCTACCACGGAATCATCACTGGTTTTACGAACAGCCAATTGGCCGCTGTCAGCAATCCCGCTGCCATAAGTGGCATCCGCCATTGTTAAATAGCTTGAAGAGGCTGCATTGACTGCCAGGATAGTCTTCCCGGCCGGAAGATAGGTCCCGGATGTAAAAGTAACCCGGTTGCTGATAGAACCGCTGGAAGATGCATAATCAATCTTATAATCCCCCAGGTCAATCGGTGAGGCGCTGATATTGCGGACTTCGATAAATTCATCGCTGGCATTCAGACCTCTGGTCTTAAACTCGCTGATAACCAGGGTGGTGGAAACCGCCCCCGCCAGAATAGGCACCAGGATTAATACTAAAATCATCATTGCAAAAAATATTTTCTTACTTTTCATCAAAAACCCTCCCTCCATTTTGTTGTTTAACCCCATTTTTTAGGAGGGGCTATTTTCATAATATAATGCTTTTTCAAAAATTAAGCAAACCTTGATTAATGCTCATTATTCAGAAACAAGGAACCTGCCTGTTTCCAGTAAAAAAAACCCTCCTGCAAGGTTTGTGCTTCTTACAGGAGGGTTGATTATCTTTTCTTAAATTATCAAAAAACCGCTTGATTATTTAGCCATTACTGACCAGTCGGCAACAGCGGCAGCTCCAATATCGGATAATTGGGTCGGCATAATCTGATACCCAGTATTAAAAGGAGAAGAGTTATCATATTGAGTAATAACACCTATTACATTAAATGAACCTGTTGGTTGAGTAGATCCATCCACATCGGTATCTTTATCAATACGTAAAATCATGGTAGCACCGGAAGCATCCGTAATGTTGACATTAGCATTAATACCAGCTGCAGGCCAGGCATCTCCACCCGAAATAGATACATTATTCAAGCGGACTAAACGGCTTTCATAAAATTCCCCACCAGAAGCCAACGTTTGATCAAAAGCAGTGCAAGAAGCAATTGAGGGAATCACTGCGGTAGAAACAGCATAACCAGACCCCAAATTTTCAGTTGTATCGGTGGGGGTAAATTCCATCAAACCATTGTACATGGTAATTGTTCCGGTTACTTTCATAAGGTCACCAACATTATAGGCAGGATTAGTAGCAAATCCACCCGACTTATCAATCATCATGCCCCAACCGGTAGCTGTATCAACAATGTAACGTTGTAAGCGGGTGGGATCATAATTAAGGGGGGTCACATTGACACCCACAATAGTGTAAGTAATACCGGTGTTGATTGCATACCCATTGGCATCGACTGCTTTAAGGGTGGCATTGATGGGAGTGATTTGGGCAAAAGAGAAGGCTGCCGTCAATAGTGTTAAAGAAAATAAAGCCAATACTTTTTTCATTTTACTTATTACTCCTTTTCTAATTAGATTTAATTTCTATAAGAAACTCAATATAAAGAATACTTTAAAAAGATTACACCAATTTGGTTTTTATGTAAAATCGGTGAAAAACAGCCAGAAACCAAGGCTGGCTGTTTTTCACACAAAATCACATATTATTTATAATTCCCATTACCATCAGAGATTCTGACAATATTTCCATTGGAGACAACACCATTGGTCGGGTCATACCAGGTGCGCATGGGGATAGGCTGAGCGGTCTCGAATTCTTTATCCGGACCGACACTGAAAACAGCCCATCGGATATTAACTGCGCTACCAGGACATCCGGCATCATTAGCCGGATTTCCCGGACCATAAAACCGATACAGGGTTGCTGTTCCATCGTCAATCGGATAGGTGCCCGGCACTTGGAGGTACCAATTTGTGAGAGCTCCATTGTAATAGGCGAAACCCGGCCGTTGGTATTTCAAAGGCAGCCAGCCTGCGCCGGTTCCTGCATAGGTTTCAAAGGGGTCTTTCGGCCAGCTGGTCAAATAGGCAACTGGAGTGGTAACCTCATTAGGAATATGGTAGTTAAATTGATCTCCAGAATATATTGTCGGCGGATAATCGTTGTTATCCACATAGTAAGATTCCAAACCGGTTGCCGTAGTATGCATGCCCGATTTCACACTGGAGACACGGGCCCGAACCTGGGCTTGCAGGAAGTTGGGAATGGCAATGGCCGCCAGAATCGCAATAATCGCCACAACAATTAGCAATTCAATCAGGGTAAAACCTTTTTTGGGGGAGTTAAACATCATATAAAGTCACCTCCTTGCCCTCTGAGTGAACCGGTACAATCGGACTATAAAAAAACAGTCCTCCCGGCGATACATCTTTATAAAAAACTAAGTTTATTAACAGCCTTGTCTTTTGTCAAGAAAAAAGAGCTAAAATCCCTGGCTACTATTTTAACAAAACCTGTGAAATTTTCCCTTAAATTTTGATAACAAAGAATTTAGTAGCCGAAATAAATAATTAACCGAGGGTAAATATCCCCGGAATAAGAGAAGGAATATGATAAAATCTAACCCATAAGGCAACCATTAGTATAGGATTGAAAGGGAAATTGGAATGCTCACAACTCCACAACGCCGCCGGGTAAACCGGGGCATTAAACGAATTGAAGACAGGCTAATGCCGCCGGCATGCCGAACCCGTCCTATTCATATGTTTGTGGATGTTACCAGCCGATGCAATATTGATTGTGTCATGTGCTGGAGGCAGTTTGCTTTTCATAATGCCTTTGGGGACATGCCGTTGGAAACCTTCAAGAAACTGCTGCCATTGATGGATTACTGCGAATCGGTGGTATTGCAGGGCAGCGGCGAACCTTTTGTGAATCCCCATTTTCTGGAGATGCTGGAATTAGCTTCCCAACATACCGATGGCATACGGTTTGCGACCAACGGGACGATCATGCCTCAGCGGCATGCCGAGGCTTTGGTAAGAAACAAGATTCGGACCGTCATGGTCTCCCTGGATGCCGGAACCAGAGAGACCTATGAGAAAATCCGCCGCAAGTCCAACTGGGACCATGTGATGGGAAATATTGAGAGACTGGTTAAAACCCGGGAACAGATGGGAGCGACCCTGCCGGAAATCACCCTGGAATTTGTCTTAATGAAATCCAATATCCATGAGCTGGGAGATTATATCCGGGTTGCCCATCGGTTTGGGATTAACTATGTAGGAGTCCGGCATATCTGGATTTTCGGAGAAGCCACCCGGCAGGAAAGCATGTTTATGTATCCCCAGCTGATGAAAGAAGAATTTGAGAAAGCAGCCCAATTAGGGCATGAGCTGGGAATCATAGTGGATTTGCCTCCCCAGTCGGAAGTCAAGATTGCCGAGGATTATGTTGTCCGGGAACTCAATGACCCCATCCTCAATAAAATGTCAGAATCCCTTTTTGTAAATCCCGGGCCAGGGAAAGTCTGCCATGAACCTTGGCGAAACTACTGGGTCAACTGGAATGGAGATATCCATCCCTGCTGCCATACCATCCGGAAGATGGGAAATGTGAATGAACAATCCTTCTCCCAGATATGGAATGGGATGGCCTATCAGCTTTTCCGGGAAAATATCCGGGCGGGGCATTATCCCAAAGAATGCATCGGCTGCCGTAACCTGCAAACACCCGACGGGAAATAACACTTCGTCCCGGGCTTGATTCCCTTTTCTGAAGTATAATAATTCCATGAATTCTGCTGTCAGTGTCCAACATGTAACCAAAGCCTTTAATCTCCAAGAGGAGCATTATTCCACTATTCGGGAACTTTTCCTGAAAAGCCTTTTTTTTTGGAAGAGGATGAAAACCAAATCCCTGGTGGCTTTGGATGATATCTCTTTTGAAATTCCCAAAGGCCAGACCCTTGGCATTATCGGGGATAATGGCTCCGGGAAAAGCACCCTTTTAAAACTGATATTGGGGATTACCCCGCCTACCACCGGGGAAATCAAAGTCAATGGCAAGATCGCAGCCCTTCTTGAACTGGGAGCCGGGTTCCATCCTGACCTGACCGGAAGAGAAAATATCTACCTCAATGGTTCCATCTTGGGCATCTCCCAGAAAGTTTTGGATGAAAAGATGGAGGAGATAATCGATTTTGCCGAATTAAGGCCTTTTATCGACAGCCCTATCAAACATTATTCCTCCGGGATGTTTGTAAGGCTGGGGTTCTCTATCGCTGTCCATATCGAGCCGGAGGTGCTGCTAGTGGATGAAGTCCTGGCGGTGGGAGATGGCGCTTTCCAGCAAAAATGCATTGAGAAAATCAAAGAATTCCAGCGGGAAGGGAAAACCATTATCCTGGTCTCCCATGATTTGGGGATGGTGGAGAAAACCTGCCAACGGGCTATCCTGATTAAAAACGGGCATATCCTGATAGATGACAAAGCCAAAGCCACAGTCAAAGTCTATTATGAGAAAATCATGGAACAGCGAATGGCGCTGGCCCGGCAATACGCTGAAGTCCAGATTATCCCGACCCGGAAAGTGGGATATCGAAGCGGAACCGGAGAAATCAAAATCACCCAGGTCCGTATCCTGAATGGTAAGGGCGAAGAAAAATACCTCTTTGACCCGGGGGACCCTCTGACCATTGAGATAGAATATGAAGCCTCGCAACCGGTGGAAAATCCCATCTTTGGGCTGGGCTGGGCTAATGAAGACGGCATCTACCTGAATGGGTCCAATACCCAGATACGAAAAATAGAAACAGGTACTGTCCAGGGTAAAGGCCGTTGGCGGGTCCATTACCCCCAGTTCACTCTGCAACAGGGGAAATACCTCTTATCCCCCGGCATCTATCGAGACCCTATCACTGAAGAAACCGCCTACGACTATCATGCCTGCCAATATTCCATCTTTGTTTCTCTGGGCAGCCCGGGAGATGAAGCTGTCATCCATATCCCCCAGGATTGGGAAATCAAGGGTGGAAATTAACTAATCAGGCTTTACTCTTTTTGGATGTAAGCTTTATACTAATAAAAACTAGAATAGAGGTAGTCAGGTTATGTCCACCCAGTTAAAAGCCAAAAGCCCTTTCTATCCTGGTCAACCAGTGCCTGTTGAGTTTTTCGTTGGGCGTTCAGAACAAATTAACCGTATCTTACAGCGGGGTGTAGCCCAAGTTGCTAACGGGAAACCTGTTTCTATTTTCATTCAAGGTGAGTATGGGATAGGAAAAAGTTCTATTGCTGGGTTTGTTCAGTCAGTCGCCGAATTAAAACAAGGATTATTAGGTATCTATGCTCCCCTGGGTGGGGTGGAGGGCCTTTCTGGTCTGGCTACCAGCATTGTCAGCGCTACCCTACGGGCAGGTGTTTATGATCCAAATCGTTCGGAAAAAATCAGAAATTGGCTGGCTAAATATGTTGGCCAGCAGGAACTTTTTGGTATCAAGATTAACTTAGAAAAAATCAAACAAGATTCAGTCCAACTTTCTACACCCCATCAAATGCTGGAATTCCTGGGTGAAACCTATAACCGGCTTAAAGATTCTGGAATAAAAGGGATTTTCCTGGTTTTAGACGAGATAAATGGAATTACTTCAAGTCCTCAATTTTCCCATTTCATCAAAGGATTAGTCGATCAAAATGCCCTTTCACAAAAACCAGTTCCTTTACTCTTAATGTTATGTGGGGTCGAAGAAAAAAGACGCGAGATGATTCAAAAGCATCAACCTATTGACCGGATTTTCGATGTCATTCAGATTGATTCAATGAATAGCGATGAAATGGAGGAATTCTTTACCCGATCTTTTAACTCAGAAAAAATGACAGTCACTAAAGAAGCGATGGATTTGCTTACCCATTTTTCAGCGGGATTTCCCAAAATCATGCATTTAGTTGGAGATTGTGCATATTGGCTTGATACCGATGGTGAAATAGATAAAGATGATGCTTTCAGGGCCATTTTTACTGCGGCGGAAGAAGTCGGGAAAAAATATGTTGATCAGCAGGTCTATAAAGCCTTACGAAGCGAGGATTACAAATCTATCCTTAATAAAATCGCTAAAATGGGACCTGATATTATGTCTTTTAATAGGTCCGAAATTTCTTCAGGGTTAACTGAAAGAGAAAAGAAAAAGGTGGATAACTTCTTCAGAAAAATGAAAGGTTTGAAAGTCATCCGTCCCGGAGATTCTAAAGGTGAATACATCTTTAATATGAGGATGGTTCGGCTTTATATTTGGATGCAAAGTACACAGAACGCATATATTAAGAAATAAATTCCCTTCCGGAAACAGGTCTCATAAAGAAAGTCAATAATAAGATAGTTCAATTACTCTCCCTTTATTATTTATCCTAATGACTATCCAAAGTTAAGCTATCAATAACAAAAAAAACAGGGGATACGGCCGTTAAACCGTATCCCCTGTGGGGTTTCTAAAACGTCTGTTTATTTAATTTGAATTAGATAAACAGGGCTGCGAGAGCCAGAGTCAGTGTAGCCAGAAGCTTCACAAAGACGTGGAGAGACGGACCCGCGGTATCCTTGAAAGGATCGCCGACCGTATCACCGGTTACCGCTGCTTTGTGGGCTTCAGTACCCTTCATGCCATTGATTTCAAAGTATTTCTTGGCATTGTCCCAGGCGCCGCCGCCGTTATTCATAACCAGGCCCATGAGGACACCGGTAATGGTACCGACCATTAACATGGCAGCCACTGCTTCCGCTTTCAGGAAGTAGCCGATAAGGATAGGAACCACGATAACAATAAGTCCGGGTTTGATCATCTGTTTCAGGGCACCTTTGGTCGCAACGTTAACGCAAGCTGCATAATCCGGTTTGGAAGTGCCTTTCATGATACCCGGGTTATTTTTGAACTGTTCCCGGACATTCTGAATGATGGTCTGAGCCGCTTTACCGACAGCACGGATAGCAAAAGCGCTGAAGAGGAAAACCAGCATGGCACCCAGCATGGCGCCGATAAAGGTGGTGATGTTATTCATATTGACCGAATGGATAACTTCCTTGCCAGCCGCTTCCAGAAGTTTATTGGTATCTTCAATGTAAGCGGAGAAGAGCAGGAAGGCAGCTAAAGCAGCAGAACCAACGGCATAACCTTTGGTCAGGGCCTTGGTGGTATTACCGACTGCATCCAACCGATCGGTGTTTTTCCGAATTTCTTCCGGAGCGCCGGACATTTCCACAATACCACCGGCGTTATCTGTAATCGGGCCGAAGGTATCCATGGCAAGAATGTAGCCGCAGGTGGCCAGCATACCCATGGTGGCGATGGCGGTTCCAAAAATACCATTTATGTAAAGATTGAAATTGACAGGAAGTGTCGCAGACATAAGCCCGGTGGCCTGAGCCTGGGCAAACATATCGGAGGTAACAACATTCGCCTTGATTCCCAGCCAGTAAGAAGTGCCAAGAGCGGCAGCAATAGCAATAATGGGGACAGCGGTGCATTCATAAGCAACACCGAGTCCGGCAATAATGTTAGTGCCGTGGCCAGTCTTGGACCCTTCAACAATTTCCTGTACTGGGCGATATTTGATTTCAGTGTAATACTGGGTAATGAAAAGGAACACAACACTCAGCAGAATACCGACCATTCCGGCGTAGAAGAGGTAAATATAAGCGCCGGGAGCCATGGAAGGAGCCAAAAGCCATTTGGTGGCAATAAAGAAGCCAATAGCGCCGAAAATGGCTGTTACATAATAACCAAAGTTCAGAGATTGCATTGGGTCTTTTGCGCTTTCTCTGGGACGAACCGATTCAATCCCGATGATGGAGGCAATCAGACCGAAAGCACGGGCAACCAACGGGAAAACAATCCAGGCGATATATTTGGTTGAAGTAGCCGTCGGATCGATTTTGGTCAGGATGGCGTAAATCCCGGCACCGAGAATCATGGCACCGATATTTTCAGCAGCAGTAGATTCGAAAAGGTCAGCCCCACGGCCAGCGCAGTCACCCACGTTATCACCGACCAGGTCAGCGATGACCGCCGGGTTCCGGGGGTCATCTTCCGGGATACCGGCTTCGACTTTTCCTACCAAGTCAGCGCCAACATCAGCCGCTTTGGTGAAGATACCGCCGCCTAATTGGGCAAATAAAGCCACAAAGCTGGCGCCGAAACCGTAACCGATAATCAAGGAAGGAATATTCTCTGCAGGAACCAGTAAAATCACATCACAGACGTAATATAAGAAAGAAATTCCCAGTAAACTCATGGAAACCACGGTGACCCCGGAAATGGCACCCCCGCGTAATGCGGTAACTAAGGCCGGGGACATTCCACGGCTGGCAGCGGAAGCTGTCCGAATATTGGAACGGACGGCTGTTAACATGCCGACAATACCGGCAATTCCGGAACAAAGAGCGCCAAACCAGAAGGAAATCGAGATGTATAATCCGATGTTCCAACCCCCATCTTTTTTAAAGATGCCGTAGGCAAGTAAAATCGCGGCACCTGCCACTACTGCCAGGATGGCAATGGTGGTGTACTGACGTTTGACGAAAGCGTTCGCGCCTTCACGGATCGCACTGGCGATCTCTTTCATTTTTTCCGTACCTGTATCCTGCTTTTTCAGCCAGATAACCAGGTAGGCGACATATCCCAGCGAAAGCAGGGCTATGATGCCAGATAGTACTTCATAACGCATAAAGTTCTCCTTTTTATATATATAATTAAATAGGATTGGTATTACATTATGAGAGGTTTTTTAGAGCGAACTACTCGTTCTGGAGGTATTCCTCTGGCCCTCATCATCGTTCTAAACCATAATAATCAGGGTTCCTAAGCCCTATAAAACCCTAAAGAACCAGTTTAAAATATTAACATAGCCCCCGGGGAATCTCAAGGTAACTTCCCAGGTAAATATCCTCAATAACTCTAATTAAAGAGGTTAGGTATTGGGGAAGGGTAAGAAATCCCGGGATAAGCATGGTTTACCGGAAACTCTTTTCCAAAAGATTCAAATTCTTGATTGGAACCCCTTTGATATTACCTCAAAGCAGCCTCATTTCAGTATCAGAGTCTCCTGTGTTAAATTATTGGGCATGGTTGGTATCATTGTTCGGATTTTTGCCTTTTTCATACAGATTATTCCTTATTGCGTCTGCCGGGTTCTGGCTCAGGGAATAGCCTTTCTGTGTTATTCCATCTTGAAACTGCGCCGAAGAGTGGTGGAAGAGAATCTTCAGAATTGTTTCGGGTCCCAATATTCAGATATCCAGTTGAAGACCATTGCCCGGAAGACCTATCAGCATTTTGCCTTAATGATATTTGAGTTTATCAGGATGGCTAAACAGGATGAAGCGGAATTAAACCGGATGGTTAAGATTCATGATATCGAGATATTCCAGCAGCTCATGAAGGAAGGGAAAGGACTGGTCTTCACCTCTGGCCACCTGGGAAACTGGGAAATTGCCACAGCCTTGATTGCTTATCAGGGATATGAAAGTTATGCCTATTCCCGGCCGCTTCATGATAAATCGGTAGATGCCTGGGTCAATGATATCCGGGGCGCCCATCATATTAAGATGATCCATACCAAATATTCCATCCGTCCGGTTCTGGAAGCCCTGCAAAATAATGCAGTGGTGGGATTCCTGATTGACCAGGATGCCGGGGTCCGAGGCACTTATATCCCTTTTCTGGGTAAGCCGGCCAGCACCTTTTTGGGTCCTGCTTATTGCGCTGTGAAATCAGGCAGCCCGATTTTACCTGTTTATATTCTCAGGGGAAATACTCCGGGCAGCTATGAGGTCTTCCTGCAAAAACCTCTTTATCCAGACCTTACCCAACCCGAAGAAGAGGAAATCCTCCGGCTGACCCAGGCAACCAACCAATCCCTGGAAGCCTATATCCATAAAGCTCCCGACCAGTATTTTTGGTTTCACAAACGATGGCGTAACCAGCCTTCCCCAAAATAAAAAGCCTTCTGATTTACCCTCCTCAAGAGAAAAAGAACAAGTTTTAATTGACAGCCCCTTTCATCTGAGATGGAAGGGGCTATATCAATTATGCAAGCTATGTTATTTTTCATAGTATGGCACTTAACGATGAACTGACTATTATAATCCCGGCAAAAAATGAAGAAATTAATATTCCCATCTTAATGGAGAGTATCCTCCGGCAGGATTATAAACAGATTCACCAGACCAAAGTTATTCTGGGGGATGCGGATTCCACGGACCAGACCCGGGAAGTCTTTTTGTCTTATGCCGACCGAATCCCGGTGGAAGTAATCCATGGAGGGCTTCCCTCCATCAGCCGAAACCGGGGGGCAAAACTGGCTTCCAGCCGGTATCTTCTATTCTGTGATGCGGATATTGAATTGATTGATAAGGATATGATTCGTAAGGGGCTGGAAAAGATGAAAGCTCGGAATCTCCATTGCCTGACGGCGAAACTCTATTGTAATGAAGGTAACTGGAAAGACCATTGCCTCTATTGCCTGACCAATCTGATTATCCGGTGTTCCAGGTATATCAGCCCTTTTTCAGTCGGTGCTTTTATGTTTTTTGAAAGAGCCCGATTTGAAGAACTCGGCGGATTTAATGAAAAAGTCCATTTCTCAGAAGATTATTTCCTTTCAAAACAAGTCGCCAGAAAACATTTTGGCGTACTATCCCGTTATTTTGCGACGGATAACCGGAGATTCCAGAAACTGGGGTATTGGAAGATGATAAAAATGTTTGCCAATACTATGCTCCACTCCAAAGATGACAGCTATTTTTATCGGGACCATCACTATTTTGATTAATGAACCCTGCCAAGAAAAAGAGAACTTCTTATCGAAGTTCTCTTTTCTGTTTTCTTTCGATATCCAATCGGTTTTGTTAATTCTCTGCTAAAGAATGGAAACTGAAATTATCCAGTAATACCTGGAAAGGGTAATAATCATGATTTCGGATGATCATTTGAATCCGGCCCTGGGTGTGCCCTGCCAATGGATTCAGATAGATCATTCGTTCGTCCCAGCCGGTACCGGAAAATCCAATATCATATCTTCCCCCGATTTCATAAAGCTCCGGGTCACTACTGTCCTCAGAATAAAGAAATCCACCGATATCTAGTCCGAAATAGGTGGTATCCTCGACTGTTGTTTTTGCCATGTAGTATAAATATAGAGGAGCGGATGGCTGGGTATCAAAAAGGGTCTTGCTGGTCATCTTCAACCCCTGATCGGGACCGGTAAAGGTTAAAAGAAGCGCATCATAAGATCGATGGTCATTGGTATTGATAATGGATATCTCCGGCATACCGCCAGTGGTTTCATCCAGGGTTTCAAACCCCCATTGGGCCGTATCCTCTGCTGGAGAGAAATCCCCATATTCATAGGAATAAGAAGTGGCTATGGAGAATGCCGGAGCCGGGACATGGTTCAATTCCACAGAATCAATATAGAGGGTTCCCGGATGTCCGTTGTTTTTCAGAATCAGTTGAGGCTGAGTTAAATAGTTTCTTGATTCCATCCAGGTTTCCCATGTATGCCAGCTCCCTTTTAAACTCTGATTTTCTCCTGTCCAGGAGGCCCCGACCCCTCTAAGTTCCCAACTGGTTGGATTGCTGAAAAACAACCCCACCGGCAGGATTTCCATGTTATCATTAGTCGAATCTTCCCTAAAGGTTATCTTCAGATTGACCCAACCAGTTGAATAATTGGAGTTTACTCTTCCCAACCCGGTCATTTTGATTCCTTCTGTTTCTCCTGAGAAGCTTATTTTCATTAAGCCGGTATGCTCAGCATAAAGAGAGTTCCAGGACACACCCGGCATCCCGGTAATTCCTTCAACCGGTTCATAGGCCCAGTTGGATGTATCGGCAGCCACATCAAAATCACTCATTCGATTCTGCCAGCTGTCCAGATAAACAGATTCCTGCCATCCTGACGAAAAATTCATATTTTTGTCCTGGGCATAGAAAGTATAGTAATAAGTTTTCCCATTAACTAACGGCTGGTCTGTATATTGCGTCCCGTTATACCAGTATGCGACATCCCCATCTCCCGGATAAAAAGAATATCGGTCATCCCTTCGGCAAATCAAGGTGGATACATAATCGATATCCTCCGGGGGAGTCCACGCCAAATTTACTTTTTGATCGCCTGGTAAAACAGAAAGAACGGTCACTGAATCAGGGGGAATGGTATCCCCAAAAGTTATCTGGTCTTTTGCTGAAGGAGCAAATATGTATTGGGTGTCATGGGCATAAGCGGCATAGTAATAAGTCTGGCCCATGACCTTATTTTTATCTTCACAGGAATTCCCGTTATACCAATAGACAACTTCCCCATCAGTCGGGCTGGCAGGATATCGATCCGTCCTTCGCACAACCAATGTTGCCAGATAATCCTCCTGGTGGGGATTGTTCCAGCTTAATATCACGGAGGTTCCTTTAGGCATGGCGGTAAACTGGTTGACTGGCGCCGGGGAAAGGGTAACCCTCAGGCTGGTTCCCTCTGCATAGTATTGGCTCGTATCCCGGAGGTAGGCCGTATAATAATAAGTTATCCCATTGGCCAAATTACTGTCCACACAATAGGTCCCATTCCCTTCATATAACAGAACTCCATCCGTGGTAGAGCTTGATGCACTGCCCTCTTTTCTCATAATCCGGGTGGCAACATATTCGGGAACAGTGGAATTTGTCCAGCTTACCCTGACCTGACGATACCCTGTCTCCAGGCTGAAGTCATTTACCAATAGAGGTGCTTGGAAGGCTGAATAGACCTTAGGTTCCTTTAAAGATGCAGTATCTACTCCCAGAGCCAAGGTCTGGCTGGATATAAGGGTCAATAGAGTGATAAATAATATAATGAAAATATTTTTCCCGGTCGGATATGGCATATTTATCTCCTTAGATTGGCTGTGCTAAGTTAGCATATACAAAATGTAATATGGCTGTCAATGTAGCATTCCCATGTTTGTATTTCTTTGACTATCAGGTCCTTCCTGCGATAGGATGAGTCAAGTAAATGAAGTTATCTCCAATAAGGGGGTTACTTAATGACACAGAAACAAATTGGATTTATGGCTTGCAGGATTATGGGGATTTTAAATTTTATAACAGCCCTGATTTTTCTGAGCCAGTTTACGATGTCCTTGAGAATGGCTATCTCCTCAATCCTTCTTCCTGGACTTTTGTTTCTCTCCGTCAGCGTGGGATTATGGTTTGGTGCGGAGATTATTTCTGATTACCTGTTTCTGGGGGATGGGGAGAGCCAGTTTTCTTCTTCTATCACTCTGAATGAAGCCCAAACCACCGTCCTGATATTGATGGGTATCTACATTCTGGCTACCAGCCTTCCCCAATTGATTTCCAGCCTGGTCCAGATATTCATGATAAAATCCCAGAATTTATATCCTGTTTCTAATCTTTATTCGGGGCTTATTACCCCGTTTTTGAAAGTCCTATTGGGGGGACTGCTGGTATTAGCGCCTAGCGGTATTTTGGGCCTCATCCGGAAAGTCAGGGAAGCAGGCCTGCCAGAGAATAAATAAAGGATTTTATATTTAATGTTAACCCGGGAGGGTCACAACCATGGATTTAAAAGATTTTGTCTCCGGTCAGATTCAAAAGAGTACACCTTCTAATCGGCAATATGCCGAACCTATCCAGGGGCATGTCTCCCTGGGGCAGGCCTTGAGATTTGTGATTTGGGTAATTCCTGCCTTAATCCTTGGGGTTCTGTTTTATATGATGTTCCAGGGAAAGGTGTTCTGGATTCCAGCCACCGTTATCAGTGCCTTTTTGATAATGATTGTTGTCTCAGGGATTCGGGTGGCGGCCCAGTGGGAAAGAGGTGTGGTCCTGCGTTTGGGTAAGTTCCAGGATGTCAAAGGACCGGGAATCCTCTATATCATTCCCATTATTGATTATGTGTATTTTATCGATACCAGGACCCTGGCTTTGAATATTCCCCGCCAGAAAGTGATTACCAGGGATAATGTCCCGGCGGAAATTGACAGTGTTCTCTTTTTTATGGTCATGGACCCGGAAAAGGCCATTACCAAAATCCAAGATTTCCGATTTGCTGTGGCCCAATATGCCCAGGCTGCCCTTAGAGATGTGGTCGGAGGCCTTTCTCTGGATGATTTATTGACCGAAAGAGAACATATCCAGAAGCAAATCGGGATTATTGTTGAAGAACGTATCAAGGAATGGGGAATGCATGTGGATTCCATTCGCCTCCAGGATATTGATCTCCCTGAAGATCTTAAGAAGATGATGTCCCGGCAGGCCTCGGCTGAAAGAGAAAAACGCGCCACCATTACCAAAGCGGAAGGCGATAAAATGGCTGCGGTGAACTTGGCAGAAGCGGCTCGGATTATGGCTACCTCCCCTGGGGCCATGCAGCTGCGTTCTCTCCAGACTATTGATGGGTTAGGACCTTCATCCTCCAATACCGTTGTTCTGTATCCTACCCAGATAATGGAAATGACAGCCGCAATGCTATCCAAAGGAACTATCGGGAAGGATATAACACCTCCGCCCCAATCTTGAGGTATAATCAGTCGGATTGCTCTGACAGGTTCTCCTGGTTAGACAGGTTGGACTACTAAAACAGGTGTCTTTTGACAGCTGTCAAAAGATTAAACCATTGAGATTATTTAAGTTATTTTTTAAGGTAGCCTTCTTTGTCAAAAGAAGGACCCGGAATAAGATAGCTTTATTAATCTAACAGTTCCGTATTTTTTTTAAGGACCCTTTCTGATGTCATGAGTCAGTCGGAAACGGAGACCCTGATCTCCGTTTCCGGTTGACGGCTTTAATTTGTTTTATCATCAGATAACTTCCCCAGCCTTAGCCAGAGTCCTGACCGGATACCTTGAGTGACCCAGTCATCTGGATGTTCCTTTAATCGTTTCTCGCAAATCTGAGCCAATTTTTCCAATCGGGTTCGATTGTTGGGATCACCATAGTTCAATAATTCCTGGAGGGGGGAACTGTATTCAAATCTCTTGGGATTTGCTTCTATCAGCTGCAGGAGAGTTTGCAGTTCTTTCTCATAGAGTCCCTGCCCGTCATAGACCCTCGCCAGCTGGTCATAAAGATATTCATTCTGTTTCATAAAGACCGTGTCTTTTAAGAGGGGCTGGAGGGTTTCTTCAGCTTTATCATACTGTTTCAATTGGAGGTAACATCGGCTCATGGACATCTTAATCTGTCCCAGCTGATTGGATTGTTCCTGTTTAGTTAAAGCGATATCCAGAACCTTCTGGTAAGCAACTAGAGCCTGAGCAGGCTCCTGTATCTGGTCATAGATGTTCCCCATCTGCATCCAGCTGAAATAGGGATTATTCTTCTCAAGATAAGCTTGATATTTCAGGATACAATCCTGGGCCTTATCAGTTTGTTTGTTATTGAAATAATGGATACTCAAAAGACTCAACATATTGGCTATCTTGGGATCGTTTTTCTTTGCTTCATAAAGCCTGAGAGCTTTCTCATAAGCCGGGATTCCCATAGCCTTATTATTCATAGCATTGGTTGCCAGTTCTCCCAGATATTCATAAGGCGCTGGTTCTTTAGGGAATAACTTAATGGCGGTCTGCCAGAAATCGACCCCTCTGGCCCGATAGATATTCCAGTCCTGCTGATAAGCTTCCTTGAGGCAAATATAGACCATTGGATTTCTAGATTTTCTTTTCACCAGGGGTTCCAGTACCGGGATCCATTTCAACCGATTCTCCCAAGGAAGGATATTTCCCTGCGAGGTCATCTTTTGGGCAGCTTCCCAGGGGGATAAATCAGGATTGGTTTTCTTGAATTCAGTATAATAAGCCTCAATCAACTTCCAGGCTTTTTGGGTATCTCCCTGCTGGCTTATCTGAGTGAGGAAATTATTATAATAGAATGGATAATGGTTCCCCCAGGGAGAAGGCTCCAGCTGATTAAGTTTCTTTATCCAGTAGGTAGCCTTTTTGATGTTTCCGGCATTGAGGTTACAGTTAATCAGGTTCTGGTAGGCAGCGGTGTTATTTCTCGACAGAGGAGCCGTTGTCTTTTTCAGGTAATCCTCATACAGCCGGATGGCTTTTTGATATTGGGAAGCCTGGCTGTAAAGCTGGCCCAGATAAAAGGTTCTTTCATAAAACAGGTTTTCCTGTTGAGAGGGATTATCACTCACCGGTATAGGAACTTGCTCATAGGTGTCGATTGCTAAATCCAGCCTTCCAATATTCTTGTAAACTTCTGCCAATACTCGCAGGGTTGCCGGTTGTGATTCGGCCTTATCTTTCAAGATACGGATAAGAGATTCCAAATCCTGCATTCTGCCAGATTGCAGGTAGGCTTTTCCCATTGTGGGCGCGAATTGGGTAATGGATGAAGAATCCCGGCTGAGAGTCTCTTCACCCAGCTTGATAATCTTATCCCATTGAGCCTTTTGCTGGTATCGGTTAATCAGCTGAGAAATAACATTCTGGTTCGTGGCATCTAAGGTATGGAGATATTCATAAACGGGAAGTCCCTCTTCATATCGGCTGGACTGATTATAAGCATTCACCAGGATAGTTCCTTCTTTGACAGTCAGGGTCTTATTTTTATATAGGGTTTCCAGTTTCTCAATGAGGAAATGGGTCTGTCCCATATCCTGGTAGGCAGAAGGAAGCCGCCAGGTAAAATTATCATAGGGCCATTCTCCTTTATGCTGTGATGAGAAGGAGGTAAAGAAAGACCAGAGTTCTTCGGGTTTACGAGTCTCCTGGTAATAGTTGATGATGCCATCAGAAGCGGAACTGGCATAACTGGTATCCTTTTTATCCGCCAGTATTTTTTGATATTCCCGGAACGCTTCTTCCCGGCGGCCGAGATTATTCAGCAGCCGTGCCATGTTATGCCGGGTATAGGCGTTGACCTGGGTAACTGCGGCATACTGCTGATAGACCTCCAGGGCCTTTGCTTTCTGGCCAATACTTTCATAATACTGGCCCAGGTTGGTAACCCATTCATTGCTATTGCCGCCCAGTTCATCCTTCAGTTGGTTTATTAAAGCATCCGCTTCATCAGGTTTCCCTGCCATCTGAATTGTTCGGACCAGGCGTAATCCCCGGTTCATCCTCCACCCGGGAGAATCATTGATTTCCATGATAGCTTTACGTAAAGCAATAGACTCGGCATATTGCCCCAGGGCTTCACGGGTATCGGCTGCAATTTCCATAAAATATCGATTCTCCGGGGTTAACTTCAAAGCGGCCAGAGAATATTCCAGGGTCTTCTCCTTCTGGTTAGTGGACCGGTAGAGAGACCCCAGCATATAAAGAGCATCCTTATCCTGGGGATTCTTTTTTATCCGGGCTTCCAAAAGTTGAATCATGACCTGCCCCTGATTACGATACAGCGAATTGCTCACCAGGGTGGTAAGCATATAATTCTTAAATTCACCTTCCGGTACTTTTTGTGACAGGAGCGACTGGATTTTAACCAGACTCTCCAGTTGAATCGTAGAGTTTAGGTAAAAATTGGATTGAAGTGCCTGCCAGGATAACTGGGCCAGCACTGTATCTCCCGGATATTGTTTAATGAAAGATTCAAAAAAACGAGGCAGGTTTTTTTCCTTTTCACAACTGATAAGATATGAAATCGCTTGCTGGGTAAAAGGTGTTCTATCCTTATCCTGGGAAATGACCTGATAAAAATAAGGTTTGGCGAGGTTTTGTTTGCCGGCCATCTCATAAAGGTATCCGGAAACCATCAGAAGGTCCATGGATTCCGGCAGGGTTCGATGCATCCGATTAATCAGTGGGATTATCTTTCCCGGCTGGTTTGCCTTTTCGTATTGCTGTCCCAGGGTATGAAACATCCAGGGTTCAGCGGAGGGCAGGGAGGTGGCTCTCTCCATTAAAGATATAGCCTGCTGAGGATTCTCATCCCGCCAGGCCATCCCCAACTTAAGGTAGCTGTAGGCTTTCCCAGGATCAACCTGAATGGCTTTCTCAAACCAATCCTTCGCCTCTGTTTTATTGTTCATGGCAGTGGCAATTTCTCCCCTCAGTAAATAAAGAGAGGAGGAGTCCTGGCACCAGGAGTTTAATCTTTGCCAGGTATCGAGGGCATTTTGATAATCCCTTCTGAGAAGGTAGGCCTGAATCAGTTCCAGCCAGGGGTCTTGGCTAGTGGTCTCCTGGGAACAAATCTCTTTAAGCTGTTCAATGGGGTGGGTGGGGTTGATAAGAGGCTGAGGATAGATAGAGATTTGGGGATATCTGTAAACAGACTTGGCAGTAGAGGGTCGATTGGGTAAGGATTGCGCCAATATTCCATGGGTAAAAAACAGAATGGGAAGCAAGGAAATAAAGATGAGGAGCAATGGCTGCTTTTTCATGATAAACCTCTCCAATCAATGGATTCAATTTAGATGAAACAGGAATAACGCATCGCTAAAACATACCAGATTAAGGTAATACAGGGATGACAATCTGTCAAACAAGGTGTCCAGGTTAATCCAAAATAGGGAAAAACAGGAAAAGCCGGGTGTCGGACTTGCTCGATACACCCGGCTTGGGAGGGGGGCTAATTGTTTCGGGGATTATTCATCCCCGAAGTTATCTATTCAGGATTATTCAGATATCTCCAATGGGCCTCAGGCACTCCGGTAATTCCTTCTGCTACATAGAGCAAGACTTCATTACTGGGTTCTGAGGTTCCCAGGGTATTCACTGACTTTACCCTGAAAGCATAGGTATGGCATTTCGCCAGGTTATAGAATGTATAATCTGTCTTATTGGCAGGAAGAACCATTAATGATTTCCATTCTCCCCTGTCGAGCTGGACTTCCAGTTCAAATCCCGTTTCATTATTGGAATTATCCGTCCAATAAAGATGATAGGACCCGCTGTCCAGGGAGAGGGCATAAAGCTCTGTCGGCGCTTTGGGAGCTCCCGGGACGGAGGCGGCTGTATTGGAATACCCGGATAGATAACTGCTGTTGCGGGCATAAAGACGATAGTAATAAGGAAGTCCTGTTGTCAGCCCGGTAATTCGGAAAGAGGTAGAATTAGCCGGTATCTGGGCTATCCCTTGAAAATTACCATCCCCATTATGGCTCTCCAGAATAAAATGGGATTCATTATCCGCATTATCTTTCCAATAAAGCTGGTTCTCGGTAGAGGAAGGAGAATAACAAACCAGATTAGAGGGCGTTGCCACAAAATCAGTTGGCTGATATTGGAAAATACGCATTCCCCCCAGACCTTCAGCGGTTAAGAAGTTCTTGTAAGCATTGATGAATCCATTCCGCAGGAATCCGGAAGTAGGAGCAGTTGCCACTTCTTTCAGATTGGCCGGATTGGTAATATCCAATATCATGAGACCATTATCTCCCATACCGACATACGCATAATTCCCATCGATTTCTATCGATATAGCAGTCAACCGTGAGTAACTGGTATAAATACTGACCAGCTGAGGTTGGGTGGGGTCAATAATGTTCAAGACAGAGATTCCTAAGTTTCTACTGGCCAGGTAAGCAAAATTACCTTTCACTGCCACATCCATAGCCATATTGTTCGACCCGTAGTATTGGACCGTGGTCCTGGCACCCCATTTTCCCACCAGCACGGGCTGAGAAGCGGTGGAAATATCAAATATTTTTAATCCATTAGGATAGTCTGCTACCAGAGCATAAGAGTCTTTGACAGCAATGCCTCTGAAACCCTTAGAGGAATTATCAGCGTAATGGCCCAATTCCTGGGGCTGGGCCGGGTTGCTGACATCAAGAATCCTTAATCCATAATTCATATCGGATATCAGGGCCTTATTTCCATAGAGAGCCACATCATAGAATTGAGAAGCTCGGCACGTTTCAGCAGAGGGTATATAATTCCCAACAATCCATGGATTTTCCGGCCGGGAGACATCGATAATTCTCAACCCGCTTTCATTATTACAGAGGTAAACATACTGTCCCTGGTATGCCATTTTTAAAGGTATACTTTCAAGTTTCAATGCGGAAACTTGAACCGGCTTATCGGGATTTCGAATGTCAAAAATCCGGAAATGATGAAAGAGGTCTGAAACAAAGGCATAATCTTCATTGGATTTCACATCCCAGATATAACGAGCCATATTATAAAAGCCTTTGATAGCAGGCAGAGCTGGGTTTTCCAAGCTGACCAGTTGCAGCCCATGGTCCAGGTTAGCAATCCCGGCAAGGGTCCCATTCATGGATAGGCAGGCCATTTTTCCGCCTATTTCCAGGCAGCTGAGTTCCTGGGGATCGGCTGGAGTAGAAATATCAAACTGCCGGAATTCCCCTTCTCCGCCTACCGTATAGAGCCGATTTCCTACCACTTGTAAGTCATCCACAATATTAGGGGTGATTGTTGTGTTGGTAACTATCGGACTGAGGGGATTCTCAAGGTCCACTACCCATAATTCATCATTATCCCAGGCTAAATAAGCCCATCTTCCCGAGATAGCGGTATTCAGGAGGGCCCTGGTAGTAACCAGGGAAGAAACTTCCAAAGGGGAAGATGCTGTCGTGATGTCAAAAAGCCTCATTCCACCCCTGTAATCCGATAGAACCAGATAATTATCCCTGAAGGCAATTCTCCGAGCCTGTCCCGGAGTGTTGCAGGTGGTGAGAATGGATGGATTCAGAGGGTCTGAGATGTTGGCTACTTCCAATCCTTGGACATCATCAGCCAGATAAGCGTAGCTTCCCCTGATTTTGACCTGATTCAAGAAACCGGGAGTATCCAGGGTGGCTTTCTCAACCGGAGCTTCGGGATTGGAAATATCTATCACTTTCATCCCCGTCCGGCCATTGGCAATATAGGCATAATTACCGCTGATTTCCAGAGAAACAGGCCTTTCTGATAAGTTCAGGCTCCCTTTTTTGACAGGATTCTCCGGGTCGCTGATATCGACAATACTAAGTCCAGCTCCATCCGCCTGATAGGCATAATTCCCTTCAAGGACCACATACTGGCAATATCCCGGAATTTGTCCTAGTTGTTTTAATTCTCCCTCTCCCGACTGATACCCAAATCCCGTCAGGATGAATAGCACTAAACCGGAGATTCCGATTCCGGTCAGCCAATATCGGGCCTTCTTAAAAACAGTCTGCTCTTTCATCGGCATAACCTCTCCTCTTGATTGATTATTTATAATTTATTGATTCCTTGTTTCTATCCTATTAGAGGGGTTCTCTCGCCTAAACCTTACAAAATATTTTTTTTATTTAAATATTTTATTTTTTCCTTTCCCGGGGTTTGACCCAGCCTGTTGCCATCAGCCTGGGTCCCTCTCCGTTTCTCCTCCGTATTTACTTGGCTGTTTTCCCCCTTTTTTGACCGAAGAACTTTTTTTTCGGTCAGTATGTTGACAAAGTATATAGGGAAACTATAGAATGGAAATAATATAAAAGAAATCGAGTCAGAGAGAAGGGAAAAGACGGAATGAAGTTATCAGCAAAAGGGGATTATGCTCTGAGGGCATTAATGGATTTATCGATGAATTATAACCAGCGGTTAGTCCAAACCAAAGAAATATCCCAGAATCATTCCATTCCCGAGAAATTCTTGGAACAGATATTAAGAGAGCTGAAGAATGCCGGGATAATAACGGCCAAATCAGGGCAAAACGGGGGATATACCCTCTCCCGGTCCCCGGATAAGATTACCTTTGGCGAAGTCATCCGGGTATTTGAGGGGAGCCTGTCACCTATCGGCTGTGTAAGTGTCAAACAATATCAGCCCTGCACAGAGGAAACCTTTTGCCGTTTTCAGATAATCATGCGAAGGGTCCGAGAAGCCGTCTCCGATATTCTGGATAATACCACTCTGGCAGATGTTACCGGAACTCCGGCAAAGATGGATGAATCAAATCCGGATGTTTATTTTATTTGAGTTAGAAGTAAGGGCTTTTTTTTGAAAAGCATTCCATACTAATACCATAGACTTACAGTAGTTACTTTAATAAAAGAGAAATTCGGCGGCCCGTACCGGGAGAAGCGGTGTTACCCAGGAGAGACAGGGGAAATCCGGCTCGAACAACAGGAGTCGGCGGGAGTGAAAGCCGAAAGAAAGGAGAAGCCAGAGATGAGATATTGTTGTCGAATGAGCTAATGGACCCTGCCATGAATAAAACAGGGAAGGGAGCAGGCTGTAATACTGAAACAGGAAACCTGAATCCCGGAATCGGGAAAAACCGCTGTTGCCTTAACAGGAAATCAAGTCTTTCCCATACCTTTCACCCAAAACCCATTGGAAAATTAAAAGGAAAAACAAATCATGGAAGCACACAAATGGACCTATCGGTCCTTATTAATCACCCTGGCTCTCCTGGGAGCCACCTCAAGTTATGCAGGATTACCCTTTAATTCAGTAGAAGGTCCAGGAGGAGCGGCCCTTAATCCTTTTGCTTATACAGCAGGCACCCCCTGGGGAGATAAAGAGGAACCCCCTACCGAGAAGCAACTGGATTTTTCACAAATATTCAACAAACCCCAAATTGGGACCTGGTATGTCAATTTAGGGGATGTGGATGTTGACTGGAACAGCATCAGTATCGCTGAAACCCTTTTTGATCGAGTGGAAATCTCTTATGCGCATGAGATTATTTCTCCTTCCGGCGGTACCCATATTAGGAAAGATAACCTTGGTGTCAAAGCATTGCTCATCAAAGAAAATCAGTGGGATAAGAATTTTATTCCCGCTCTAGCGGTCGGCGCTATCCTGAAAAAGACTGATAATACTCAAGACGGTGTCGATGATACAGGAAGTGACTTCTACCTGGTAACCACCAAACTCATTAAAGAAACTCCCAAACCCTTACTTCTTTCCGGGGGAATCTTATCCACGGATGGAAGAACCCTGGGTGTTTTTGGTTATGATAATGACCGGGATCTGGTGGGTTTTGCCAATCTGGATGTGGTTTTACATGAAAAAGTCGCTGCGGGTGTGGAATACCGCCAGGGTGCCCGGTTTGATTCTTTCAAAAACGCTGACTACTGGGATGCTCATCTTATATTCTTCCCGAATCAGAACATCTCCTTGATAGGGGCCTATATTAATGCCGGAGATGAGAATTCCAACAGCAAAGTAGGACTGGGAGATGGTTTCGTCCTCAGCGCTCAAATCCAATTTTAATCAATGGGGAGTTCTCCCGAGAAGTGGAAACTCCCCATCCATTTTCATTAACCGTATTAGATAAGGAGAAAATAAAATGTCATATACCCACTTAGATACCCTCGGATTACATGTCGGACAGGAAACCCCTGATTCAGCGACCCAAGCCAGGGCGGTTCCTCTCTATTTAACCAGTTCTTTTGTATTTAAAGATACAGAGGATGCCGCAGACTTGTTCGGGCTGAAGAAATTCGGCAATATTTATGCTCGAATCATGAACCCAACCACCGATGTTTTTGAAAAACGGATTGCCGCTGTGGAAGGAGGGGTAGCCGCCTTGGGATTTGCCTCCGGACAGGCTGCCATCACCTTTGCACTGCTCAATATCACTCAACCGGGGGATGAAATCCTTTCTGCCAATAATCTCTATGGCGGGACCTATGAGTTATTCCATTACACCTTCCCCAAATTGGGGCGGAAAGCGGCCTTTGTGGATTCATCGGATCCTGAGAATTTCCGAAAAGCGATCACCCCCAGGACCCGGGCTATTTATGCGGAGACTATTGGGAATCCCAAATTGGATATTCCAGATTTTGAAGCCATTGCCCGGATTGCCCATGAAAATGGGATACCCCTGGTAGTAGATAATACTGTCGGAGTGGGATTAGTTCAGCCCATCCGGTATGGAGCAGATATTGTAGTCTTATCGGCTACTAAGTATGTAGGCGGCCATGGGACTGCCATCGGCGGAGCGGTGGTTGATTCGGGTCAATTCAACTGGGGGAACGGGAAATTCCCGGAATTCACCGAACCGGACCCCAGTTATCATGGATTAAAATTCTGGGAAACCTTTGGTAATTTCCCGGGAGCCGGAAATATCGCTTTCATTATCAAACTAAGGGTTCAGTATCTTCGGGATATCGGAGCAACCTTGAGCCCCTTTACTGCCTGGCTGTTCCTGCAGGGGTTGGAAACCCTGGGGCTTCGGGTCAGACAACACTCCGATAATGCCCAGAAGGTAGCGGAATACCTGATGAAACATCCTGCCGTCAGCTGGGTCAATTATCCGGGGTTACCTACCCATCCCAGCCATAAACTGGCAGAGAAATATCTGCAAGGCCATTACAGCGGCCTGCTGGGATTTGGTATCAAAGGGGGGCTGGAAGCTGGGAAGAAATTCATTAATTCAGTGAAACTATTTTCCCATTTAGCCAATATAGGCGATGCCAAGAGCCTGGTGATTCACCCGGCCTCAACGACTCATCAACAGCTGACACCTGAAGAGCAGGAAGCTACCGGGGTCACAGCAGATTATATTCGGCTCTCTATCGGTCTGGAGAATATCGAAGATATCAAGGCTGACCTTGAGCAAGCCCTGAAAGCCGCTGTTCAAGCGTAAACCAGGCTCCGGAGCAAAAACAGAGAAGCGGCAATCAGCCTGGAAATATCCAGATAATGAAATTGAACTGGATTAGCCTGTTTCCTACCGGGAGATACTTTTATCTTTAAGGGAAACGGCCACAAATTCAAATAAAACTTACCATATCCTTTTTTCAGGGGCTTCGGGTATCATGGTAAAAGAAGATAACAGACTTGGGGGTGTAATTAACCCAAAGGGACCTGATTGATTCTCGGGTCTATCAGAAAAAGGAGTACCAAGAAAATGAAATTTGAAACCAGAGCAATTCATGAGGGACAAGAACCGGAGTTCACCACCGGAGCGGTGATTGTTCCTGTCTATCAAACCACTACCTATCAGCAGGAAGCCATTGGAAAACATAAAGGATATGAGTATTCCCGGACTGGGAATCCGACTCGGAGCGCTCTTGAAGAAGCCCTGGCTTCTCTGGAGGGCGGAGCTTATGGATTGGCTTTTGCTTCCGGGTTGGCGGCTACGGATGCTGTGCTTCGGCTCCTGAAACCCGGCGACCAGGTGCTGGCCGGAGAAGACCTGTATGGGGGGACTTTCCGGCTCCTGGAAAAAGTCTTTAAACCCTGGGGACTCCAAACCGACTATTTTAAAGATATCGCTGATTTGAATAAGAAAATCAATCCCAGTACCCGGATGGTCTGGATAGAGTCACCCACCAACCCCTTGCTGCATGTGATGGATATTCAGAAGGTAGCGGAAATCTGCCATGAAGAAAAAGTTATTCTGGCCGTGGATAATACCTTTGCTTCACCATATTTCCAGAATCCCTTGGGGCTGGGAGCGGATATTGTCGTCCACAGCACCACTAAATATCTGGGAGGCCATAGTGATGTGATTGGCGGAGCGGTGATTACTTCCAATCCTGATTATTATGAGAGAGTGAAATTTATCCAGAATGCCGCTGGAGGGGTCCCGGCTCCCTGGGATTGCTGGCTGACCTTAAGAGGTGTCAAAACCCTTTCTGTCCGGATGCGGGAGCATGAGAAAAATGCCCAGGCCCTGGCGGAATTCCTACAATCCCATCCCAAGGTGGAACGAGTCTATTATCCGGGATTGAAAGATTCTCCTGATTATGAGGTAGCCCATAAACAGATGAGAGGATTCGGGGGAATGGTCAGTTTTGAGGTCAAAGGGGGGTTCCCGGCAACCGAAAAAGTAATCTCCCGTTTTAAAATTTTTCTACTGGCAGAAAGTTTAGGGGGAGTGGAATCCCTGGTGTGTTATCCCCCGGAAATGACCCACGCTTCCCTTTCAGCAGAAGAGAGAAAACATCGAGGGATTCAGGATAACCTGCTTCGGTTATCCATCGGCATTGAGCATCTGGATGATTTAAAGAAAGATTTAGAACAAGCCCTGGGATAATAAATCCTCTAGGTTTGGCAATAAAGATAATTGGCGATAAGATGATTGAAGCATAGAAACCCTGCTTCGAACTCTAAAGAACAGAGAGGTAAGCATAATGGCAAGAATCTTTAACAATATCACTGAAACTATCGGAAAGACACCCCTGGTCCGGATGACCCGGATACCCAAAGAATATGGAGTGGTGGCAGATATTCTCCTGAAACTGGAGTTTTTTAATCCCCTGAATTCTGTCAAGGACCGAATTGGTTTATTCATGCTGGAAACGGCGGAAAGGGAAGGTAAAATCACCCCTGGGAAAACGGTTCTGATTGAGCCTACTTCCGGCAATACCGGGATTGGATTGGCCTTTGCCGCTTCTGCCAAGGGATATAAAATCATCCTGACAATGCCGGAGACAATGAGCCTGGAACGGAAAAAACTTCTCAAAGTCCTGGGAGCTTATGTGGTCCTGACCGATGGAGCTAAAGGAATGCGGGGCGCTGTGGACAAAGCCGAGGAACTGGCAAAACGAATCCCGGATGCCTTCATTCCTCAGCAGTTTGAAAACCCGGCTAATCCTGAAGCCCATCGAAAATCTACGGCGGAAGAAATCTGGCAGGATACCGATGGCAAGGTGGATATCCTGGTATCAGGAGTCGGCACCGGGGGAACTATTACCGGAATCTCCCAAGTCATCAAAGAACGTAAGGCTTCTTTCAAAGCCATTGCAGTGGAACCGGCTAATTCACCGGTCTTATCCGGTGGCAAACCGGGCCTGCATAAACTGGCAGGTATCGGTGCTGGTTTTGTCCCCAAAATCCTGGATACAAAAATCATCGATGAGATCATTCAGGTCAATGATGACGATGCCGGGATGATGGTAAAAAAAGTCGCTCGGCAAGAAGGTATTCCCATCGGCATCTCCAGCGGAGCTGCTGTCTGGGCCGCTATCCAGGCAGGAAAACGGCCGGAAAACAAGAATAAAACCATTGTGGTGATTATCCCCTCCATGGCGGAAAGATACCTTTCCTCCTGGGTTTTTGCCGATATTTCCGGTGACAGTGATGAACCGGCTGTTATTCAGCAATTTGCTAAAGAATAAAGATATCCATTTTCAAAAGCATCTAAACCTCCTTTTTAGAATTTATCTCTTTGAAAAGGAGGTTTTCTTTTTAGTATTATTACCTGCCTGATTGCACACACTAGTTCATCAGCAACAGCAATCCTAACTCCTGAATGAATGGTAAAACATCGGACTCACCCGTTATGAATGAAGCATTTCTACAAAACAGCTTCACCCCCAGTGATGATATAGCTCAAAATACAGACATAAAAAAACAGGAAGGGGCTTGAGGCCCCTTCCTGGAATATTGGATAGAGAAATTTATCTTATTGGGGAGATACCCCTGAAATAGCTAACAATAATGGAGAAGAAACGCCGTTCACACTTTCAAAATCAATGGATTGGATTTTCTTGCTGGGATAAGGGTTCACCCAACAATAAGCTCTGAGCATGACAGATTCGTTGGATTTCAATTCCCCTATCCATGCCATATCCCCATAGAAATAAGTTTCCCAATCAGTCCAGGCCGTGATATTTTGAAAATTTATCAGGGAGATTTCTTGGAACGTTCCATCATCATAATGAATACGATAAAGGCCGATTTTTAAATTTTTCTTTGTCGGATGCAAGAGGGTATGCAGAAAATTCAGTTCGGAAGCATACTGATCAATCTTGATATGGGTTACTTTATCAGGAAAAGATTTAGCTGAACCGGGTCCTTTCAGCATAATCCCCACAGGAATACCCTTGGCAAAGGACAGTTGATAATATTTATTATCCATAAAAGGCAGATTGCCATTCTTTGCCTGCGCTGCCAGAGCGGAGAAATCATTGCCTACTCCATAACCTGCTAAAGCCGGTTTCTTATCAGAATCCACTAGAGGCGTATTGGCATAAGAGGCTAAATTAACGGCAAATCCTGAGCGTGAGAAAGGTTTGCGAGAGTCAGGATACCAGATTTCCCGAAGAATCTGCCCGGGATAATAAGGAAGAGTACCTATCTTGTCATTTTCAGCCGGGAATCTATGGTTGGGATTCCAGGCATAATCAGCCTGAATAATATAGGCCATGATTTGCTTGAATTCACGCTCAACCACCGTACGGTTGTCGCCATACCCGGCCCAGGTCGTGAACATCATCCCCAAAGCCTTTTGGTTCTCTGCCCATTTACTGAAATTAACAATATTCATCGGCCGATGAGCAGTGCATCCCAGCACCTGGAAACCTTTTTTCTGGAGAAATTCTACGCTTCTGAATTCATTAAGGTCCCGGTAATTCCAGGTAGTCATCAGGATATTCCGGGGTAAAGCATTCAGATAAGGATGGAATGATTTTCCTTCCAGCTCATCTGTCCACATCATACATTTAATCCCCTTGGATTTGAGGTGATGATAGATATGGATGGTATCCATGTAATACAACTGTTCATCTCCCACTGCTTTGCATTCAGGATGTACCGGGAAAGGATTATAGTTGTCATGTTCATCATGACCAATATGGATATATTCAGGATGGTCAAAAACCTCAATGGCCTCATCCATAATATCAAAGAGGAAATCATAGGATTTGGGATTCAGGGGACAATAGACGTCCGGCCGAGTGGAATCCTCCGCAAAATCCAGATTATTCCCATATCGGAACATCCAGGCACCATGGCCCATGGATTGAATCAAAGGTGTCACTGTCAGGTAATGTCTCTTGGCAAATTTCACCAGTTTAGTAACTTCTTCAGGGTCCAGGGCGTTTTTAGAGGTTATTTCGGAGTGGGATTTCCAGGCAACCCCATGCTCCGCTTCAATGAGAATATTATTATATTTATATCGGGCAAAGATTTTCTCGATCATTTTTCGATGAATGACTGGAGAATCTTTATCAATGAAGAAATGAACCATTCTAACTTTGAATGCCGGCTTATCCCAGGCATTCACCCCTTTGACATGGATTTTGCCGTCTCGAGAGGATTTATAGAGCAGTTGAATGAGGGATTGAATTCCATAATAAGTTCCTGCATCATCACTGCCAGCTACCAGAACATTATGGGGAGAAGTTTTGAGGATATATCCCTCTGGTCCGGGAGTAGCAGCATCGATTTTCAGCTTTTCTTTTTGAAGAAGGGTATCCAAAACAGGGTTTTTCCCAGGCTCTCCCAGAATAATGGCATTTTTAATCAAGCCAATCTGATTTTCATTAACACGTTGAACCGGAAGTTCAAAACCGAATAATTCCTTCAACTCCTGATTCAGGTCATCAATTGCTTGCAAATTATCTTCCGGAGCTTTCTCTCCCAGAAGGATTTTGGTTTCGGTATTAAGAACAAAATCCGGTTGATTGTAATTTACCTGATAGGGAATAGGAATAATCTGGACAGGCGGCTTATATTTAGAAGCTGCAGTGGATAAGGTGAAAACTGCCGGAGCTGTTGCGATAGTGTTTATCAAAGGGGATACCGCGGTCTTAAAACCGATGAATTTCCCATTAAAATCAATACCAGTCAATTTTCCATATCGCAGACTGTCATGAAAACTGCCCGTCGTTTTGGACCAACTGGAAAACTGATGGGTCCAGGGATTACTTCTGCCAATATTTAACCGCCAAAAGGATTCATTACCCATCGCCGGGACAAGCACCTTTAAAGGGATGGCAAATTCAGCCGTCCATCGGTCGGCATATTTCCGGACTTTCCCTTCCCAGGGAACCATTCGGCTGTCGGCTCTTTCGGGATGTCCATAATTTGACAATGAATCAGCGGCGCTGGCTCCGGCAATATTCAACATAAAATGATGGAATTTACCTTCCGGAGTTGATTCCCATGGCACAATGAAAACTTCAATATCATCATCAAAATAGATAATATCCATATCTGTCGTGTGGCTTCCAAGAGTCTTATCCATTTTGGATTCATGGCAAATTATTCCAAAATACAAGGTGTCATTATTATATAAAATGGAAAATTCAGTAGGATTTGCAGGGACCTCACCTGAAATATAATCGTTTAAATGATAAGGAAATCCTGATTGTTTCCAGCCATCTTCCGACAAATCCCCATCCACCGTTATTGGACCATCCCAACGGATAGCTTTCGCCTCCGGTAATGAAAATGGCTCACTTAAGGTTAAGGTGGTCAATAATAGGTTGAAAATGATAAAACCGATTAGCTTCTTACAGAAAATCATTGGATAGTCCCTCCAGTTAACCTCTTATTAGTTATAATAAAATTAATGTATTAAAAATTAACAGGATTACTTTAACAGATATAAATAAGGTATGAAAGTGGGTTTTGAGAGATTGATTAATGAAAATATAATATGACAGAACCGGTCAAGATGACCGGAGCTATCGGTATTAAAAGAGAGGACTCTATTCAGGTTTAGGGGTATTCAGAACCCCCCCTGCCATACGGGCTTTTTTTTATCTCTATGAACAAACTATGGTAATCTAGTTAGATGCCTGCCAGAGCTTCAGGGCAGGCTTTTTTTACTGAAATTGAAAAACGATAACCCAATTCATGCCACGACCAGATTCCAACTCAAAAAAAAGAAAGTCCAAGACAGGGAAAATCCGGGTTTGTATGCGAACCAGGGCCTGTGATATACCTGAAGAACTGGACCTTCATGGGAGAAGAGTGGATGAAAGCCTGGATTTAGTGGATGAATACCTGGATAAGGCCTTTGTCTATGGAATCTCCCCGGTTCGGTTGGTCCATGGCCATGGCACCGGTAAACTCAGAAATGCGGTTCGGGAACATCTTTCTCATCATCCTCAGGTCAGCCGATTTGTCCCGGGAGGCACTTATTCCGGGGGAGAAGGGGTTACTGTGGTCTTCTTGAAAGCCACGCCCTTGATTCTCTAACAGAAGCTTTGAGAACCCGGGAAACCGGCTTTTCTTATGATATAATTCCTACAAATCCTGTGGGTTTTGCGGAGGTGTAAGTCAACGCCTTTTACCTTCAAAACAGTATAAGGTACAGGTTCCCAGGGAATATGAATTGAATCCAATGAAATCCTTCATACTTAATAATCAAAACCCCAAAGGGTTCATGCTTTTGGAAGTATTGGTCTCGGTCATGGTAATGACGGTGGGGCTGATGGCTGTATTGGGGGCCTTTTCCACCTCGACCAAGATCATCAAAACCAGCCAGAAATACCAACTAGCCTTGACCTTGGCCCAGCAGAAAATGTTTGAGATTATGAATACCCCTGAGGAAGACCGGAAAGAGGGCGACCGGGGGGATTTTGGGGATAAGTACCCTGATATTAAATGGGATTATGATGTTGAAGAAGAATCTTCCGAATACCTGATAGATGATTCCTCTATCCTCATGGAGCCGGAAAAATTCGAAACAATCACCCTGACGGTCAGTTATGAGGAAAAAGGACAGACAATCACCCCTATCACCTTGGTGACCTACGAGACTTCGAGGCTTACCTATGTGGATTAACAGGCGACAGTCCTCAACCGCCCAAAGTGGTTTTACCCTTCTGGAAGTATTGATTGCCGCTGTTTTGTTTACCTTAATAATGGGGGCGGTTTACAGCACCTTTAGGACAGCTTTGGGTCTTTATAAGGCAGGCACCAGCCAGCGGGAACTCTCTCAGGAGGCCCGAATCCTCCACTCTATCACAATGCGGGACCTAAGAAGTGTCTTGGGGATTGATGAGACTTCTTATGATATTGCACCTTACCAAAAGGACACCACCCAAAATATTGATTATTCTACAGATACCAGCTGGATTCAGGATGAAACTACTTATTCTCAGGCTGAATATGATTTTGTAGGGAATGCCACCACCATGACTTTTTATAGTTATGGGTCCGTTCCCCTGGGAAAGTTGAAAGTCCTACGGCAGGGAATCTTTAAAATAACTTATACTTATGAAGATAAGAAGTTAAACCGGAAAGTGGATGAACAAACAGGCACCATTGCCGAGGATGAGGACCTGGTTCATGGCATCAAGTCCTGTGAGCTGAGTTATGGCTATAAGAAAGCAGGGCAGCTGTTTTGGGCTGCTAAATGGGATTCCCGGCTGGATGACAACCGGACTCCCAAGGATGCTGAGGAGGAAGACTCCCTTTTTGATCCGGAGCGGAAAGATGCCATCCGTGTGTATCCTGATAACTTGCCGGATGCTGTCCGCATCAAAATGACCTTGGAAATCCCGGATAACCCCAAAGCTGAAGGGGAAGAATTTGACTGGTTTTGTGAGATTCCTTCCACGAAGCCCAGCATTGTAAAAGAGGCAACCAACGAATGAGGCTGGGTAAAGAACAGGGAGTTATCCTGATAACCACCCTCTGGATATTGATGATTCTATCGGTCATTGCCTTGGGTTTCTCCATTGAACTCCAATTAGAAGCCCGGATGTCGAGGACTCAATTGGATACCCATCAAGCCTATTACCTGGCAAGGGCCGGTGTGATACGTACTTTGGTGGAATTAAAGAATGATGCCATTTTAGACCATCGAACCCGGAATGCCATCTATGACGCTCCTGGAGATTGTTGGGCCAATAATGAGGAAACCGAGAAAATCTATAAGGATATTCCCCTGGGGGAAGGTACTTATACGGTGGTTATCCAGGATGAACTGGGTAAAATGAATATTAACAAGGCTACCGTTAAAATGTTTGAGGGTTTATTCCAAGCCTTGGACTATAAAGAGGATGACGCTAAGTATTTTGCCACAGCCATCGTCGATTATCGGGATGGTGACAGTGACTATAATCAAGATTCATCCTATACCGAAGAGGAGTTCTATTACGGTTCTAAAGATACCACGCTTGCCAAGGAACATTTCAAGAATGAAGACTTTGTTAGCCCGGTGGAACTGTTGAATGTTCCGGGATTTAAGCCGGAAATGCTTTATGAGCCTCGGGGTATTTATGGTAATCCCGATTTGAAAGTCTCCCTGATAGACCTGTTGACTGTTGAAGGCGATGGTATGACAAACGTGAATACGGCCCCACTGCCAGTCTTAACAGCCATGATTTTAAGTATGGTTGATGAAGATGTGGAAAATGCTATCTCCATTGCTCAAAACCTGAATGATAGGATTTTAGGGTCGGATGGAGAACCCGGGACCTCGGATGATAAGCCTTTTACCAATGCCGGAGAAGTGGCAACTGAACTGGGTCCGATAAATCCTTTGCTGGGAGCCCGGCTTTCTAGAACAGTTCGTACCGATTCCAACTTATTCAGGATTCAGAGTACCGGCCAGATTGGTAAAGCTAAAACAACGGTGGAAGCCCTGGTGAAGAGAGAATGGGTCGTTACCCTCTTAACCTCTGAGGAAATGGAAATGATGGAAAACCAGTTCAAGGGAGCTAAAGAAGGGGTTCGAGTCCAAATTTTGAAATGGCAGGAATTCTAACCAAGGCTGTGTAGTCCTTTTATATAAAGAGATAGTATAGATAAATTACCGGCTAAGCTTCTCCCTCTGGCAACCGGGCTTATCGAAAAAAGAGGGAAATAAGGTTATAATGTTACCTCTTAATCAAATTATTGAGATGAGTTAGGAAAATAGACTAAAAACTGCTTATGGCCCCTATTGTTACAGGATTAGATATTGGATCGGACAGCGTAAAGCTGGTCCAGATACGCCGCGGGCGTGGAGATTCTTACAAAATCATTTCGCAGGGAATGATAGAGATTCAGGCTCCCGTCGGTGTGGTGGATTTTTCGTCTCCGGAGAAAACTCCGACTGCTGAAGCGATTAAGAAGCTTCTGGCGGAGATGAAGATTCATCCCGCCCACCTGGTAACTTCTGTTTCCAAGCAGGCGGCTGTCGTCCGCTATATCAAACTTCCTACCAATTCCATTTCTGAAGTAGAACAGATGATCCGGTTCGAAGCGGCTAAGTATGTGCCCTTCTATACCGATGAAGATATTGTTGATTTTGAATTGATCGGGTCCAGCCATTTGGGCGGGTCCGAAGTCCTGATGGCTGTCTGCCGGCGGGATGCGGTGGAAGAGCAGTTAAACCTGCTGAGAGCTTTGCACCTGGAACCTTATGCTATTGATTCCAGCGCTCTTGCCCTGATGCGGGGTTTGAAAGTGGCCCGTTCGGCGGCTTTCAAAGAACCCAATAAAACCTTCCTGTTAATGGATTTTGGATTCACTTCCATGGAACTTTTCCTGGTGCAGAACCAGGCTTTGAAATATACCCGTGCCACCCCGATTGGGGGGTCCCAGCTGATGAGGGCTTTCCAGAGAGGATTAAATGTCTCTGAGGAAGAATCCCGGCAGATGTTGCTGAAAATGGATTTTACTCAACCTGATTATGGGTTGGGTACATATGAAAAAGAGACCCTCCGGGATACCGTTGCCAGTTGGCAGGAACGGGTCGATAATGAAATTAAACGGTCGATTGATTATTTCTCTAACGAATTCGGTATCAGCCATATCGATTCGATTGTCCTCAGCGGTGGACTTTCCCGGATTCCGACCCTGAAAGATTACCTGGAAAAAGAATTAGGGATACCGGTTAAACCGGTGAGTTATGTGACTTCCGAACATAGTGGAGGCTCGGTTGAGCTTCTTCCTGAATTAAATACAGCTTTCGGGCTTGCCTTAAGGGCGATGGATGCCGACCGAGGTGAGGCGGTTAATCTGCTTCCCCCGGAAATCCTGAGAAAACGGATTCAACGGAAACGCCAATGGTTCTTTGGGCAAATTGGGATCGGGGTGGCGGCTCTTTTTATTGCTGCCGGAGTCTATGGCTACCAGCAATATGCCGGGATGCAGGATGAAATCAATAAGATATCCCGGGACCTGGTTATGAAAAAACCTAAAACCGAGAAACTGGCGGAAATGCAGAAACAGCTGGAATCCATCCGGAAGATGGTCTCTCAAACCGATGTCAGTGTGGAAACCCTTAGCGGATTGACGGATTGTGAATTAATCCCCGGCCAGGTGGCTCTGGAAAAAGTAGTTTATGAACGTAACCGGGTCCTGACTTTGACCGCTGTCGCCATGAGTATGGAAGATGCCGTTAATTTCCGGTTTGAAGTTGAAAAACTCGGGCATTTCTCCCTGGTAGAAATCCAGAATGCCAATACCGATACCATGGAAACCAAGCAGGTAGTCCGATTTAATGTGGTTTGTAAAATCAAACCGGCGAAAGATGACCAGACCGGTACTGCCGAAAACCAAGAGGGGAGAGAATAATGATTTCATCCCTCGATAAACTCTTTAAGACCCGGCGGGAAAAAACCATCTTTTTTGCAACCTGCGCGGTGATTGCCGGCGCTTTGCTGTTTAACTGGATTATTTATCCCCTGGTGGATGAATGGAGCAGGACCTCCACCCGGCTTGCAAATAAACAGGCTGAATTGAAAAAAGTGAATCAGCTCCTGAAAAATGAATCAAAGATTCTGGCCGATTATGAACAATACCAGAAAATCATCCGATTGAAAGACCCCCAGAAACGGGCCGAAGACACTCTGCTGTTGCAGACCGATGAATTACAGAGGGAAACCGGTGTCCGGTTCAACCGAATGGACCCTGTCCGGAAACGGAAAGTCTCCCGGTCTGATTATCAGGTCTATACCATTCAAGTAGTCTTTGAGGGAAATTTAGCCACTGTGGGCCGATTCCTTCAGGGGATGGTTGAACGGGGCCTTTATATCGAATATCTTCAGATTACCCCTAAAGCCAAATCAGCCCAAAATCCGATATTGCAGACAACCCTGCGAATCGGGAAAGTCATTTCTAAAGAAGAGGAGGCCGGAGGTCCCCAATAGGGCTCCTCGGCAGGATAACCTAAGATGATGAAATACCGTCTGACAACCATAATCCTTGCCCTGGTGGCTATATTGGTAGTGGCTGGTTATTATTTTTGGCCGACCCCTTCCGGCGATATTAAACCTAAAAAACGCAAAAAGACTGTTACTGCGGCGACTCTGGCTGCGGATACGGCTTCTTTGCTGGGGAAAAGCACCACCGGGATTCCCCTGGGGATCATGACCGCTTCCAAACCGATGGTAGCAGATGAGTCCCCTTATGAATTTCATCAATTTTCTTCTGATACTACAGCTTTCCTGGCCAGCGGTGAAACCTATAAAGGGATTGGCAGCCGGGATATGTTCAGGCTGTTGATTGCGCCTCCCCCGCCGCCTCCTCCGCCGCGTGAAACGGTTGAAGTTCGGACTCGGAATTGGCTGATATGGGAGATTATCGGCAAAGATGAATGTATTGTTCAGGACACCCGGGCTCTTTCCCATAACCTTCGGGTAGGGGAAGTATTGGATGGAGTGAAACTAATAACAGTGGAACCCATGCAGAACCGAGTTCAGGTCGCTTTGGCAAATAATCCGGATGAATCTAAATGGTTCTCCCTGAAACCGATTGAAGAACTGACCCGGGGCTGGAAACTGAAAGGTTCTATCCCGGCTTTAAAAACAGCTTTTATCCTGACCGGTGACGGTAAAAATAATAAAGTTAAAGAAGGCGATATCCTTCAGCATGTCATCGTGAAACAGGTTTTACAAAATAAAGTAGTATTTGAATATGGCACCATGAGTATGGAGATGACTCCTTAGAAAGGATCATCCCAGCCATGAAACTGCTAAATTACATGTTACAGGTCCTATGATAGATTGATTGCCCGGGACGGAGGTTTCTTTCAATGAAAATATTTAAAAGACTGACTATGGCCGGAACAGCCCAATGGCTTTTCATGGCATTATTAATTGCCAGCATGCTCTGCTTGAGTAATTTCGGGAGTTTTCCCGCTTATGCTCAGGCCGGTGGGGAGAAGACTTTTACCGGGTCCCTGACCGATACTCCCCTGAACCAGGTATTATCTCTATTGGGGGATACCTTTGGGGTGGGAGTGGTTGCCAGTAAAGGAGCCACGGGGAATATCAATATTTCCCTGAATAATTCCAATCTGGAACAAGCCCTGGACAGTATTACCAAATCCAATGGATGGGTCTGGGTTCGAGTGGAAAACACCATCACCATTATGACCAAGGCTGAATATGATGAATATATGAAAGATCAGGTCATTACCAAATCCTTCTATATTCTCAACACCAATGCCCAGGATGTGCAAAACGCCATTACCCCCATGCTGACCACAGCTGGAAAAATCATCCGGGATGACCGTACCAACCTCCTGCAGGTAACCGATACTCCAGAATCCGTTTCCCGGATTGAACAGATTGTCCAGACTTTGGATGTATTGATTGAAGTTGAAATCTTCCCGATAAAATATGCCATTGCTTCGGATATCAAAACCCAGGCGGATAAACTTAAAACTGCTAAAGGGGATATTCAGGTCGATGAACGGACCAATTCCCTGATTGTAACGGATGTCCCTTCCGCCGTTGAAAAAATCGCTAAGCTGGTGGAATCCCTGGATGTGGAAACCCAACTGGAAGTCTTTGAAGTGAAATATGCCAAACCGAAGGATATTGAAGCGGCCATCAAAGATATTGTTACCAAAAAAGGGATTATTAAGATTGATGAACGAAACAGCCGGGTGATTGTGGATGATATTCCCAGCCATATGGACAAAATTCGGAGTTTCATTGAAGCCCTCGACCAGCCTGACCGGTTGGTTTATATCGAGGCTGAAATTGTCGATATGGATTACCAGAAATCCCTGGACCTTGGTATTGATTGGTCTTATGGCGCCGGGTATTCCATTTCCAGCACTGCTGTCATCGATATTTTTAAAAATAATTTCCAACAAGGAGTTAGAGATTATTTCAATTCTTCGACTTCAATGCTTAGTTTAAACTTTAGTGCTACGGCCAAGGCTGCCAGTAAATTAGGAGCGAATACTGAATTATTGGCCAGTCCGCGAATCATGGTAAAAAATGATGAGGAAGGGCAGATCTCCATCGGTGGTACCCAACCTTACAGTACCTTATACACTCAACCGGTTACCAGTGCGTCAGGCTCGAGTTATCAGCAGCAATACTATTCTCAGACTTCCCAGGAATATGGGTTGAAACTGACCGTTAAACCCCACATCAATGTCGATGGGGTTATTGATATGAAAGTATCTTTGGAGAATACCAGCGCTGACCCGGTTACCTTAAATGAAGGGACTGGCAACCAGTTTTCCGGGGTAAAGACGACTACTGCCAAAGCCAGCACTTATATCCAGGTCCATAACCACGAGACAGTGGTCATCGGTGGTTTGGTGACCAAAAACAAAACCGAATCCGGTTCCGGGATTCCTCTTTTGGAAGATATTCCTTTTATCGGACATCTCCTTTTTGGCAGCCGGTCAAAATCCAATAATAAACGAAACTTGATTTTGTTCCTGACGCCCCACATGGTTACCGGAAAACGGATTGAATCTGAACAGCTTTATCCTGATTTCTATAAAGCTCTCAGTAATGCCACCACGGATTCGGTCCAGAAAAAAAATAAAAAAGAACTGGTAGATATGTTGATGGAAGAAAAGGCAAAACAAGAGGATGCCGTGGAAAATGCCAACCCTGAAAATATCCGGCCGACAGGTGTTATCGAAAGTGTGGATACCACAGCCCGGCCCATTTCTGCCAGTCCGAAAAAGACTTCCGGCAATATCCAGGTTCCCAAAACCAAGAATGATTTAGTGCTTCCCCCCACTGAGGCGGATATGAAGAAATAGATTTTTTCTGAATAGGAGCTAACCCACCCGGATGAGAGTATTTCTTATCCGGGTTTTTTATTGACAAGAAGAGGGTCGAAAAAATCCGGTTGGGTGTGGTAATATGTTGCCGACTATGAGCCGATTGCCGAAACAATCTCAATTCTCTTCATTTTCTGGAAATTCCAGGATTGAAATATATTTACCTTGGCTGCTGTCCGGGGTGTTTTTCCTGGTTTTCTGGTTTTTCCGTTCAGTGCAATTAGGGGAAGGCAGTGCTGACCTCTGGTTGAGAGAAGTCGAGGGAGATGTCTGGTTTCGAAAAAGAAGGATGCTTTCCTTTTTTCTATATCAACTGAGTTACAAGACGGGCGGTTATCTCCTGGGCTGGGATGGCCGATATGCCATGCATTTTGTGGCCTGTCTGGCAGGCAGTATCTTTGTGTATTACCTCTATCGAATCTGCGAACGGTGGGGAGTCAAAGGGTGGATCCCTTTTGGCTTGGTTATGAGTTCCGGGTTCACGGTTCTATTTTATGGATTTCTGGAAACCTATGCCCTGGTGATTGCGGCCAGCGCCATGTTTTTTTATTACCTGTTTGGGTATTGTGAGGGGAAATACTCTCCTCTGGCTCCGGCTTTGGCTTACAGCCTGGCTGCCTGGTGCCATCTGCAGGTAGGGTTTTACTTTCCGGTGCTGGTCCTTGCCTGGTGGTTGAAGGGCCATCATACGGATGAAATAAAAACCTGGCTGTGGGGATTGATTCCTCTGGCTGTTCTGATGGTGGGAATTACCTGGCTCAACTGGGGTTCAGGAGATTTCTTTGAGAATATCCATTGGATGAGTTTCCATCCCCAGCCGGGAAGGCCTGAGGATTATACCTATTTGGGAAAGGCCTATTGGCGGAATATCCTTTATTTCCAATACCGGATTTCCCTTTTTTCCATTCCCCTGTTACTGCTGCTTCCTCTGGTCCATGGGCAAAAGGCCTGGAATCCTGTGGAAGTACCCCTTCTATTGTTGGCAACCCTGGGAACCCTGGGGTTGATGTTGACCCATTATCCTGATAACAATCCTCAGGTCTGGACTGTTTTTGCCCTTTATGGATTTCCCGCCACTCTCTTGGCAGGATACTGGCTGATGAAAATTCCTCATGCCTCCATCCCGTCCGTATTGATGATATTGATATCTTTATTCTTCACCGGAAGGTATATTATTCAAAACAGCCAGTTATTCCATCGGGGAGAGGGGCGGATTGTCTTGGAAGAAATCCCTTCTGATGCCTTGATATTACTGGATGGATACCAAAAAAAACCTTCCGTGTCCCATATCCTGGAAGGGACCCATGAGTTGAAAATTATTAAAAAACCATATATTATATCCACTACCTTGCAGGTCTTGCCGAATTCCTGCCAAACGGTTGATTGGAAGCAAAAATAGAACTGATAAAAGTTAATTATGTTATATGTTAGCGAGTTGATATGTCTGTTACAGTAGTTTAATAGTTGTAGAGAAAGTATTAAAGAAATAACTCCTTATAAACCGAAAGGTTTTTAAGTCTTGAGGGAGACGAAAGAGGAGGGTTATGAGAAGATTTTTATTTCTCATGGTATTAGCAGCCGGCCTGATGGCTTGCCTGCCTTATCAGGGTGTGTGCGGCATTGTCTGGCAGAAGGGGAATGAAATAGTCCTCATTAGCGAGGATGGGATGATTCAGAGGATCCCCCCCCCGGCTGGCAGACAATTGATTACGGCTGATTATTCTCCGGACCATCATTGGGTCCTGGCGACTTATCGGGATATTGAAGCGTATCCCCAGGGAGTCGCTGATTCAATTCTTTCCCCTTATTACCGGTTCAAACTTCGGAATTATGAAACTGTTTTGTATGATTCGACCGGCCATTTCAACAAGTCTCTTTGGAAAACTAAACTCTATCATCAAGCCTGGTGGCCTGCCCGGTCTGATAAAGTCCTGGTCTTTTCTCAAATCGACCCCAATAAACCCTTATTGATTACGATTCCTCCCGAAGATGCTTCTTTTGAGAGATTCAAAGTTTTTAACCGGACCTTTTCCATAAAATATCCAGGCTCTCTTTATGCCTTGAATCCTCTGGATGGGAAAAAGACCTTCCTGTCCGGGACAACAGGATTTATTCAACCTTATACTATCCAATCCCACCCTGATTATGTATCGGTTGGTTTGAGGAATTCCCGGGAAATCCTGGCTCTGGCAATAGATTCGGCTTCTCCTGGGTATGACCCTTTCTCCTGGCCGGAGGGAGATGAACTTTTAAAAATCCAGACAACTCTGAAAATTGATTATGAAGGGAAACGGCTGGAGAGCTTCCCCATGAGAAACCTTCAGGCTGCCTGGGCTAAATATGATTTTATTCCAGTGATAATCAGGCAGTCCTGGCTGAACAAACCGGTTTGGTGGGAAATCAAAGAAAATACGGAGACCCAGGACCATTATCTGCTGAGACAATGGGATGCTGCCTTGAATAAACCTGACGATATAATCTCTTTAAAAAAAGGGGAAAAAGATGTCTCATCTTCTCCTGAGTATTTTGAACTATCCAGGAACGGCCGATATGTTTACGTCTCTCCCGGGTTTGTCGCTGACTTGACCGAAAAATCAAATCTTCAGATTCCGCTTCCGGCGGATTCCCAATTCCTTGAATTTCATAGATTTTCTCCCGATTCCCAATATGTCTATTATTCCATCAACTGGAATAATGAGAGATATTTCTATCAATGGAAAATGGGGGATGCCAAAACCAGCCCTGAATATCTATGGAAGGAAAATCGGGGCCTGCTATATAACAAGATGCTTCATCTTCTAAAAACCTTGTTTTAAGGCAAGGGGCGGGTTTATAAAAAGAAAAGGATGAGCATATATCCCCCTACCTTCTGAAAAAGCGATGGAGTTTTTCATCCTGGTACTTACCTGGCTGGTTTTTACCGAAAGCTGGTTATTTCACCGGATATCAGGGAGAGGGTGATGGCTGCCAGGATTGCTATTATAGATACGACCATCAGTAATTCTACCAACGTGAAATCCCTGATAGGTTTGGGGCCCTTCATAAGAACCCCCCTTAGGTAAGGAGACCCCCACCGTCTCCTCAGTTTTCCACAACGGCCAGTGATCGGGATTGGTCAGCTTGAACTGTTATCTGGCCGGGTTAACTGAATACATCCCTACTATTCCTCATTATACGATTTTTTTGACAGTTGTCAAATAATCACGGCGGTAAGGAGACGGTGGGGGTACGGAGAGGACTCCTTTTTATGACCCATTTCCTATTTTGGCTGAGAGGATGTGTCCATGGCAACATTACTCATTACAATATGGATTTTGGCCTGATAGGTATTGTTTGGAGCTTGGGTGACCAATGAAGTTATCTGGTAATAAGAGGGGGACTTAGATGACGGCGAGTCCGGATAACGGTTTTCTAAGCGGCATTCTGAATCCAGGAAGGTTTTAATCTTGGGAGCTGAGAGAACGGTTTTGCCGTCCTTGCTTCTCAGCTGGTAGTTTAACTCAACAGTCTTAGGATTGGATTCAGGCAGGACATGGGTGAGAAGATAGATAGAAATTCCCTTTTCAGGAAGGGTTCCTACCAGGATTTCCTTATCGGGTTTGAGCCGTAATGTCAGCGCAATCTCATAAATATCTTTTGAAGGTTTGGATGCGAGGTTGGCTGATTGAGCGGCTGGATTCTTTCCAGGGTCTTTCCGGACTGCCAGAACCTGTTGATATCCCAGGTAGAAGCACATGCCAAAGGTTGCCAAAGCACCGACCAGAACTACAAATTTCGAGTATCTCATCTTATTCCTTCTCCTTTTAGGTTTATTTTATTTTGCCGGGGGGACCCAGGCTGTAACCATCAGCCTGGGTCTCACCCCGTTTATTCGAACAGAAAACCAGGTTGATTATTGCCACATTCCATAAAGGTACCCCAGGAGATAACCCAAGATTCCGGTGAATGCCAGGATTAGAAGGGTCTTACCCGGAGAGAAGGTGTTATTAAACCTTTCGGGTTGGGTCAGGGTCTCCGGCAGGGTATTATTTTCTTCTTTAGCAGCCTGGAGGGCTAAGTCTTGAGTCCATTGGATTTTCTCCAGAGTCTTTACCTTTTGGGGCCTGGAAGGTTTTTGGGAAGGTTTAGCCGTGGATTGGTACTTGGATTTCAGCCGTAAACTCCCTTTGTCATTCTGGAATTGGACTCTCCCCCTGAGGACTGTCAGCAGACTGGACTGGTCAGTGGTGATGGCAATATCAAATTCGGTGCCTAATACTTCCACCAAAGCCGAGGGGGTTTTCAGGATAAACCGGTCTTTACGGGTTTTAGCCCGGGTAACAAAAGCCAGTAATTCCCCCAAGGGAAGCTGGTGTTGCCGAGGGGTATCCCCAATGACCAGAGTCGATTCCTGATTTAACCATAATTGAGTCCCATCTTTGAAGAGGATATAGGTTTTACCCGTCTTCCGGGTCAGGATCCGGTCTCCTGCGAATAATGCTTCGCCTGATTGGGCCATCCGAGGTTCAGAGGTTTTTTTGGGTTCCAGATAGACAGCTCCCAGGGTAGTACCGAGGGTTGCCAGGCTTTCGGCTTGATGAATTTTCTTCATTAACCGGGTATGGAATTCAGGCGAAGTTTCCCGGGAGGTAACTTGGGATAAAAGGGTAGCCAGTTTATCCGTATTATCAGTCATGGCAGGTCCTCCCCAGTGATTCCATATTGGTTTAATATCTTTTCCAGTAATTTTAAAGCCCGATGGGTACCCGAATGAACGGTTCCTTCGGGGATTCCCATGATTTCTGAGACCTCCCGGACCGGGAGCCTCTGTAAATATCTTAGGACCAGCAAGTCCCGGGACCGGGTATCCAGTTTCCCAAGGCCTTTTTGAAGGCTGGCACATAGCTCACTCTGATTTAGAGTCTCCCTGGGTGAGCCGAGAGGGTCCGGTATTTCCCCGATTTGCTGAGGAGCTTCCGGTTCGGTATCTGTCCGGAAATGAAATATATTCCAGCGGCGGATTTTCCGCAGTTCATCATAAATCCGGTTTCGGGCAATCCGATAAATCCAGGGCCGAAAAGGCCGGTTGGTATCATAATTCTTTTTATTTTCCACCAGTTTCATAAAGACATCCTGTACGATATCTTCGCTTACGGATTGGCGGCGAAGAAATGAATAGGCATAATTGACCAACAGTTTCTCATAGCGGAGAGCCAGATGCTCAAAAGCATCCAGATCTCCTGCCAGATAAGACTTCATTAAATCCTCATCTGTCCGCTCGGTTTTTTCAAAACCCATTTTTTTCCTCTTACCTATTGTTAATACGCCCAGTGTTCCAATATCTTCCCATGAGCCGATAAGATAAATATAGAGACAATTTTCCCCGCGTATTAAAGATGGATAATGACAGCAAAGGGTAAAGGCGGCAGCTCCCCCCAGCTTCTGTTTTTTGACAGCAGTCAAAAAGGTAAGTTTGGTTGAGAGGCTGATTTTGATGATACCCTTCTGAGTTAATTGAAAATAACCAGGGTTGGTTTTATTAAGGCTTATAGATTAAGGGGGGAGAACCCGAAACCAGATGGATGGGATTGGGATGTATTTGATTAAGGGAGAGCTGTATGTTTATGAGAGTTTCCCTGTATAAAAAGCATCTTTTAATATGGTTTTTTTACCTTATTCACTTAAAATAACACTCAAATAAGCTCAAACTAAAAGTAGTTGCATCGCTTAAAACAAGAGGGGGATGAAAGGTTGCTGTATGAACGGTATATTTTGATAAACCTACACTATCAATTGAAATCATTATACTTTTTCCTGAAGAGGAGAAAATTATTCCAGTTTCATGAACTCTTTCAGCTCGAACTTTAATCGGTGTATAAAGCATATTCCCCACCGTATGGATATATCCCGAAGAAGTAGTATCCCAGCTGATATTATGGATGAAAATAGTTGATGATGGGGTTAATTGATTAATAATAGTTGTGTTTTTATAACTCATGGCTCCTTCATAAAAATCTTCGATGCATAGTTTTGTGTGTCTATCTATCTCTGGAACCAAATCCTCTCTGGCCTCATAAATAATAGGTATTGAGCGTTGCTTTATCTCCCATTTCACATATAACGGATAGATAAACGCTATAGAGATAAACCCTGCAAAAGTTAACAGGATAATGATATAAATCATTATCCTGTTAACTTTTGTTATTAATGTTTTTATAATCTGTTAATCTCTATCAATGCATTTTTTGCCATATCCCTGACAGGATAATAATAATCTCCATGTGATTGTTTTATTCTATAGGAATCCTCCAACATCTTTTCCAGATAGGGAATAGCTCCTTTTGCCTTAGATTGACCCAATGATTGCGCAACAGATTGCCTCACCTGAGCAGAACTATCTTCTGATAATAAAATTAAAGTGTTGAGAATACTCTTTTGAGTGGCGGGCGAATAATTAGAAAATCTCTCTGTTAAAGCGATAATAGCCGCGGTTTTTGTCATTTCGTTATTAGATTTTGTGCAGTTCATTAATAATGGAACTACACTTTCCTCCCCAGTCATTCCCAGAGCATACATGATATGAGTAGAATACAAATTCATTAATTGGGTATTTGCGGCAAAAGAAGTTAGCACCGGCGTGCTGACCTTGCCTAATTGTCCCAGAGACTGAATACAAACACCTTTAGATTCAAACATCATATAATCATTGTTACCTTCAGATAGTACATATTTCTTCAATTCTGGTAAAGCTTCGGTAATTCTTCTATGGCCTATAGTCATTGCCAGCATTGTCTTTGCCCTGGTTTCTTTCTCATATTTAAAGGCATCTAGATAACTTTTCCTTAACGTAGGAGTATTATCCGCTGCCAGTAGGATTCTGGCACAATGTATTCGTACTTGCGTATTTTTGGAAGTAGTCATTTTAGATAACAGGGCATTAGTTAGTGCTGGGTCTTTCTTTTTTTGCAATATATTAAAATATTCGGATGATTTCGGGCTAAGGGGGTCAGTTAAGCTGTCAAGATCATAGGGTTGAGCCATAACAAACGAACTACTTAAAATCAAAACCATAACACCTGCAAAAGTAAACAATCTCATATTATTTTCCTCATCGACAATCCTCACTATGATATGCATTCCCAGCGACACAGGTAACAGTATGTTAAATAACCTTTTTTATTTTAGATTCTTAATATATTCAATTTTAGATTTATATTTTTCAGCGTAGGGTCCTTCAGGGTCATAAAAATCTTCGATGAAAAGTGTCGGGTGAATATCAACTTCTGGAACCAGCTCCTCATTATATTAGTTTTGATTGCTGTTTTATCTCTTCTTTTACACAATACTTGTAAGACTAATCTGGCTAAAATTAGCAGGATAATTAAATCAACTAATTTTTTGCTTTAAAAATATCATATTTGTATTATTCATTTATAATAACATTCATCAAAGTTTAAACTAAACTTGGTTCCTTCAGATAAAACCAGAGGAGGATGGAACTCAGCTGTTTGAATGGTAAATCGTGATAAATAAGAGCTACTAATCGCTATTGTAGAATATACATCAGATGAACTTAATCCAATAAATGTTTTATGTACTCTTTCAGCACGGACTCTAATTGGAGTATAGTACATCGTTCCAACAGTATGAATATACCCTGATGTTGTTTTATTCCAACTGATACTATGGATAAAGATAGTAGAAGATGGAGACAATTGGTTTATAATTGAAGGTTTTTTATAACTTAAATTACCTTTATAGAAATTATCTTCACGGAACTTAGGATGCATATCAATCTCAGGAACAGCATCCTCCCTGGCTCTATGATAAACTGGCTTTGATCGCTCTTTTACTTCCCATTTCACATAATAAGGGTATAAAAACCCTATCAAAACTAATCCAGCCAGAATCAGCAGGATAATGAAATAAGTCATTATCCTGCTGATTTTATATATTATTAGTCTCATTATCGGCTGATTTCTCTTAAGGAATGCTGTGCCATATCCCTTACAGGATAATAATAATCACCATGTGATTGTTTTATTCTATAGGAATCCTCCAACATCTTTTCCAGATATGGAATAGCTTCCTTATCTTTTGATTTACCCAAAGATTGTGCAACAGCTTGTCTCACCTGGGAGGAACTATCATCTGATAAAGAAATTAATGTTTTAAGAATATTCTTTTGTGTAATAGATTGATAATCGCAAAATCTCTCTGTTAAAGCGATAATAGCCGCGGTTTTTGTCATTTCGTTATTAGATTTTGTGCAGTTCATTAATAATGGAACTACACTTTCCTCCCCAGTCATTCCCAGAGC